>NZ_CP095053.1:2581653-3221371 GCF_022921095.1 Hymenobacter aerilatus | reverse complement strand
GTGTCGCACAAAGACGTAATCCGGGGCATGCACTTTCAGCGGCCGCCGCACGAGCACGACAAGCTGGTGTACGTAACGCAGGGTAGCATCTTGGATGTAATAGTGGATTTGCGGCCGGATTCGCCTTCTTATCTACAGCACGTCGCCATTCAGCTCAATGAGCACATTAGCTCGGTGTACATCCCGCGTGGTTGCGCGCACGGCTTCCTCACGCTCAGCGACACGGCTACGGTGGTATACAACGTAACCAGCGTGTATGAGCCCAGCGCCGATGCCGGCATTCGGTGGGATTCCATCGGCTTCGACTGGCCAGTGACGGAACCCATTGTGTCAGGCCGGGACAATAGTTTTGTCAATTTGGAAGATTTCGATTCAGAATTTTAGCAATGAATATACTCATCACCGGTGCTACGGGCTCTATCGGCAAGGTGCTTACTGGCGTCTTAGGCGCAAAGAGGCATACGTTGGCCATTGTGGCCCGGAATTCTGCAAAAGCCAACGAGCTATTCGGTGATGGAATGGTAACCGTCATCGACCTTGAGGGAGCTGACTGGCCAGCTAAAGTTGTTGCTTTTGCCCCCAAGCAGTTATTCATTTGGCGGCGTTGCTCACCAGCAGAGATGATTTAGATATCATCCCGAGCCTGATAGAAAGCAATATCCTGTTTGGAACTCAGCTGTTGCAAACCTTGAGGCAGACGCCTGTCGAAGTATTTATCAACACCGGAACCTTCGCCGAATACCTGTACGGCGATGGACAGTATAACTCTTCCTACCTGTACTCGGCGACTAAAACGGCTTTCCATGCCATGATTAGATACTACCAGCAATTAATAGGCTTTAAGGTCATCAACGTAATTCCATACACTGTGTACGGACAGGTCGATACGCAGCCCAAGATTATGGATATAATATACAACAGCTTCTTACAGAAAGACGCTATCAATATGTCGGGCGGCGAGCAAACGCTGGATTTTGTGCATATTGATGATGTAGTAGCTTTCTATGCGCTGTTGATTGACAAAATAGACTCACTCGTCAATCCTTGGGAGGACTACCATCTGGGTACTGGAAAAGGGCATACACTAAGGCAGCTGGCGCAATTATTTCAAGCACAGCTAGGCTTGCCGGAAAACATAAACTGGGGCGCCCTGCCTTATCGGCCGCGCGATACCATGTATTCGGTAGCCCCGATTGCTAAATTGATAGCTCATTTTGGCTGGGTACCCGCTACAGTGATACAGTCAGGGGTGACAAAGTTCATCGCTGGCAAACAGATTGCAGCATCTTAAAGTAAGTTTAGAATGTATAAAAATTTCTCCGACCCTGCCTTAGTAGAAAACCTAACGCAGATAGCTACCAGCAATACCACCAAAACCTTTGTGCCCGGCCAGGACTACCTGCCCGTAACGGGCAAAGTGCTGGATGCCGACGACCTGCTGGCCGGCGTAGATGCTACCCTCGACGGCTGGCTAACTACCGGCCGCTTTGGACCCAAGTTCGAGCAAAAGCTGGCCAAGTGGTTCGGCTGCAAATCGTCCATCTTGGTTAACTCGGGCTCTTCGGCTAATCTGGTAGCGTTCTACACGCTCACCTCGCCCAAGCTCGGTGACCGAGCCATCAAACCCGGTGATGAAGTAATTACCGTGGCGGCGGGCTTCCCTACCACTGTCAACCCCATGGTTCAGTTTGGATGTGTGCCTGTGTTTGTGGATGTCGACATTCCGACTTACAACATCAAGCCCGAACTGATTGAGCAAGCCGTATCGCCCAAAACCAAGGCTATCATGATTGCCCACACGCTGGGTAACCCCTTCAACCTAGATGAGGTGATGCGCGTAGCCAAGAAATACAACCTGTGGGTGATAGAGGATGATTGTGACTCGCTAGGTGCTACTTACAATGGCAAGAAAACCGGCACCTTTGGTGACTTGGCTACCTTGTCGTTCTACCCGGCCCACCACATCACTATGGGTGAGGGCGGCGCGGTGCTCATCAACAACATCCGGCTGAAGATGATTGCAGAGAGCTTCCGCGACTGGGGCCGGGACTGCTACTGCGAGCCGGGCAAAGACAACACCTGCAACAAGCGCTTCTGCTGGCAGTTGGGCGAGCTACCCTACGGCTACGACCATAAATACACGTATTCGCACATCGGCTTCAACCTGAAGGTGACGGATATGCAGGCCGCTATTGGCCTGAGCCAGCTCAACAAGGCCGACCATTTTGTGCAGCGCCGCCGCGAAAACCACGCTATGCTGCTCTCTAAAATGAAGCAGTTCGAAGACCACTTCATTCTGCCTGAGCCTACGCTCAACTCCGACCCAAGTTGGTTTGGCTTCCTGCTGACCTTGCGCGAAAACAGCCCCATCGACCGCTCGGAGCTGGTGCAGCATCTCGAAGACCACAAGATTGGCACCCGCCTGCTGTTTGCCGGCAACCTGCTGCGCCAGCCCGCCTACGTGGGCATCGAGCACCGCGTGGTAGGCGACCTGACCAATACCGACACCATCATGAACCGCTCGTTCTGGCTGGGCGTGTGGCCCGGGTTGGAAGAGCAGCATTACGATTATATAGTACAAGTAATTAGCACTTACATCAAAGAGAAATCGTAGTAATAAAGTGATATGCCAAAAGTATCTATAATAATTCCTACTTATAACAGAGCCTCATACCTTAAGAAGGCTGTTGAAAGTATTTTATTTCAAAATTTTGATGATTATGAAATCATAATCGTAGATAATGCATCAACTGATAACACTGAAGAAATAATTAAAGAAATAGGTTCTAATAAGATTATTTATTGTAAGAATAAGGAAAATATCGGGATGATTGGTAATCATAACCGGGCTCTTTCCTTAATTAAAGGAGAATATATTCATATTTTTAGTGATGATGATACTATGTGTCAAAATAGTATTTCAAAGAAAGTTGCTATATTAGATAAATATATAAATGTTGGGTTAGTTCACTCGAATATAAATATTATTAATGAAGAAGATGTTATAATTTCTGGTCATTGGGGCCATTCTTACTATGACAAGTGGAAAGACATCCATTCCATAGATTCTCTACTTTTGGGGATAGATTATTTTAAAATATTGTATTATCACTGGAATGTCATATCAATGCCTTCAGTTATGGTGCGTAGTTCAGTATTAGAAAAAGCAGGAGCATATTTTAATGCAAAGATGAAATTTGCTATGGATTTAGAGATGTGGATGAGAATCTGTTTGTTTAGCGATGTATATTATATAAATGAAATTCTTGTGAATTACAGAGTGCATTCGAGTAATAATATTCTTATTGAAGATAAGGTAAGTACGTATGAGGAATTTAAAAGAATTAAGGAAAGTCTTTTTGAAGAGTTTCCAAATAAAATTTTGGAGTTAAGGTTAGAAAAAAAAGATATAGATGAAATTTCTATGAAACAAGTGGAAAAATATCCTTTGCTGTTAGATTATGAATATATTAAATCTGATTCTTACGTAAGGCGCGTAATGAATTTAATAAAAAGAATTCTTGTCAATCTCGGTAGATAGTAATGAGAATAGCTTACATCAGTTTCGAATACCCACCTGACACAGCCGTGGGCGGCATTGCAACCTACGTTTACCAGGTTTCGCAAATGATGAAAAGCCGGGGACACGACGTGGAGGTATTCTGCGCGTCGTTTACCCGGAACGTTTCGGAAGAGTTTGAGGGCATTCTGGTGCACCGCATTGTAGCCGACGTGCCGGGTTTTCCGAAGAAAATTCTGCCGGTATTCCAAGCACGGCAACAGACGCAACCATTCGATTTGATTGAGTCGCCGGAGTATTCCGGCGATGGCTACGAAATAAAGAAGCAGTTTCCTAGACTACCCATGGTGGTGAAGCTGCACACTCCCTCATACTTTATTCACGAGCTAAATAACTCCTACGTTCCCTTCAAAACCAAACTCAAATACGTGGTGGGCGGCATTGTGCGTCGGCAGCAGCGCCACCCGTTCTGGAAGTGGCGTAAGCGTAGCCAGGATATCGACTATCTGACCGCTAAGTTGGCTGACCAGATTCATACGCCTTCCATTTCGCTAGGCGACATCGTGGCTCAGGCCTGGGATATTGACCGGCGCCGCATCCTGAACGTGCCCTATCCGTTCAGCGCCAATCAGAAATTTCTGGAAATTCCTATCACTGCCGACCACGACAACCAGACGTTTATGTACCTGGGCCGTCTGGAAATCAGGAAAGGCATTGTGGAGCTGGTAAAAGCGGTACCAGCCATTTTTCAGGCCGTGCCCAATGCCCGGTTTCGGATAGTGGGCCGAACGGCCCAATCGACAGAGCCAGGCCTGACCATGAAGGAGTACGTGCAACGGGAGCTGCGCCCCTACCTCGACCGGATAGATTTTCTGGAAGCCACGCCGGACCAGATTCCGGGCATTCTGGCCCAAACTGCTGTGTGCGTGTTTCCTAGCCTTTGGGAAAACTTTCCCAATGTGTGCCTAGAAGCAATGAGCGCCGGTCGCGCCATTGTGGGTAGCCGCGAGGGCGGAATGTACGACATGCTGCACAGTCCCCCAGCGGGCCTGCTCGTGAACCCGCGCCGCCCCAAAGAAATAGCCCATGCCGTGGTGCGGCTGCTCCAGAATCCGCAGTTGCGCTACGACCTGGGCACAGCGGCCCGCCAGAAGGTGGTGGCAGCCTACAACAGCGAAGTAATCGGTAACCTGATGGAGGCGCACTACGCCGAGCTGGCTGGCCGTTAGGACCGTCTTGCCCGCCGGGGCTAATCCCAGAATTGTATGAGCTGTACTGTTTCAATTGTTATTCCGTGTTACAATCATGGCGCTTATATTGAGGAAACACTTCGAAGTGTGGAGCAAAACGCAGGGCCGCACCCCTACGAGCTTATCATCGTGGATGATGGCTCGACCGACCCGCTGACGCTGGACGTAATGGCTAGCCTGCAGCAGCGCGGCTACCAAGTGGTGCAGCAGCCCAACCAGGGCCTAGCAGCCGCCCGTAACAATGGTATTGCGCTGGCGCAGGGTCGCTACATTCTGCCGCTCGACAGCGACAATAAGGTGAATAAGCATTACCTGACCACAGCTGTAGACCTGCTGGAGCAGGATGCCACCATCGACGTGGTATATGGTAAGGTGCTGTTTTTTGGCGATGGCGACGAAATTCGAAAGATTGGGCTACGCGAGGTTGGCCAGTTTGATTTCCCTAAAATGTTGTTTGCCAACTACATTGATGCCTGCGCCCTGATTCGCAAATCGGCCTGGAGCCAAACCGGCGGATACGATGGGCAGATGCCCGCTATGGGACACGAAGACTGGGAAATGTGGATCAACCTTTTTCTGTTGGGTAGCAAATTCCATTTTATGGATGAGGTAGGCTTCCACTATCGTGTGCTGGCGGACTCAATGCTAGGTACTAACACAGAAGCCAAGCACCAGTTGAACAAGGAGTATATTTATCGCAAACACAGTCTGCGAATAGTAGAATGGCTGCTGAAACAACTTGCCAAGACCGATGCCGACCGCAAATACATTGAAGACCACAAGCTGCGTAGCTTAGTGAAGCTGGCACTCGGCTACAAGATTCAATAAGCGCTGCCAGGTTTCCTCGAACTGATTTTCGCGTATGGTATCCATTATTATCTGCTCTCGTAGCCAAGACCAGCTAGCGCAGGTGAAATACAACGTGGCCGCCACCATTGGTGCTCCCTACGAGGTAGTGGCCATTGACAACAGTCAGGGGCGTTACTCCATTTTTCAGGCATATAACTGGGGCATTGCGCAGAGTACGGGCGACCTGCTCTGTTTTATGCACGAAGACATCAGCTTTGAAACTCAGGACTGGGGGCAGGTAGTGCAGCGGGCTTTTCGTGAAAATAGCCGCCTAGGCCTGCTCGGGGTAGCTGGTAGTAGCTACAAGCCGGCTGTGCCTTCCGGTTGGTCGTTTGACTCAGCCTGCGACGATACGACGTACATGAACATTGTACAGTATTACAAAGGCCGAAGCGACAAAAACAAAATCTATAGTAATCCCAAAAAGCAAACAATTTCCAACGTGGTGTCTGTTGATGGCGTGTGGTTTTGCACAACCAGAGCCATTGCCGAGAAGGTGCAATTCGATGAAAAAACCTTCTCCGGTTTTCACTGCTACGATGTAGATTTTTCCTTGGCGGTATTGCAGCACCACGAGGTAGCCGTTACGTTTGAAGTGTTGATTAATCATTTCTCGGAGGGCAGCTTTAATGACAGCTGGATAACCGAAACCATTAAGCTGCACGACAAGTGGCGGGCTATTCTGCCGATAAATCTGGAGCAATTGCCCGCGGCGGCAGTAACCCGCGAAGAGTTTAAAGCGTTTCATGCCATTTTGCCCCGGTTGGTAGGGAAGAAGGATCTATGTATGGCAGTATTAAAGGAAATTTGGAAAGCCAACATCTTGTCTTTGGTGGGAGTAAAGAAGTTTTTGGTTATGAACTTATTGCTAGCCAAAAAATCCTTTAAAGGGTAGACTCCTGTTCAAATGCACCCTAACCTCGCCGTTGTTATTCCGATTTACAAGCCGTATGCCGCGCTGAGTGCTTCCGAGCGGAAGTCGCTTCGCAGAACGTATGAGGTTCTCGGGGAATACGATATTGTATTTGTAACGCACGACGAACTAGATGCCACTACGTATTATCCGCAGCGCGAGGGTGGGGGCAGCGTTACTACCCTCCGCTTTGCCCGGTCGTACTTCACGGGCCTGGTGAGCTACAGCAAGCTGATGCTTAGCCTAGAGTTCTATCAGTGCTTCACCCGCTACGACTACCTTCTGGTTTGCCAACTGGATGTGTATGTCTTCACTGACCAGCTGGCGTACTTCACCAGCAAAGGCTACGACTATATTGGCGCGCCCTGGTTCGAGAATTTCGACGCGGCTACCACCACCAGCCGCATAACCGGCGTGGGCAACGGCGGCTTTTCGCTCCGCAAGGTGAAATCCTTTCTGAATGTGCTGTACGCGTTGGAACTGTTCAGCGGGCGGCGGCGTACCTGGCCGGTGCTCAGTGCAGCCGCGCGGCACTTCGTGGATGTGCTGCGCGTAGCCAAACACGAGCGGGCCCGGCGCACCCGCGCTTATGAGGCTGCCCTGCCCTGGGATACGCCCCTGTACGAAGACGGTTACTGGGGAATTATGGTGCCGCAGTTCTTTCCCTGGTTCAGGGTGGCCAGCGTAGAAGATGCCACGGCCTTTGCTTTCGAGGTGAACCCCAGCGTGTTGTATGCCCTCAACAAGCAGCAGCTGCCGATGGGTACCCACGCCTGGGAAAAGTACGATCCGGCGTTCTGGACTCCGTTTATTAAGTAGTCAACGAGCAACGCCTATGTCTGACCTTGCCCCCATGTCGCCGACGCCGGCCGAAAAAACGCAGTGGCCCTGGCGAGCTGGCGAGCTGCCGGCTCCTGTGCTGCCAGATGGTCCGCTGCCGCTAATTTCTATTATCACGCCCAGCTACAACCAGGGGCAGTACTTGGAGGAAACCATCCGCTCGGTTATTGCGCAGAACTACCCCCGCTACGAGCTGATTATTATTGACGCGGGCAGCACCGACAATACGCTGGACGTAATCCGGAAGTACGAGCCCTGGATAACGTACTGGGTGAGTGAGAAAGACCGGGGCCAGAGCCACGCCATTCAGAAAGGACTAGCTCAGGTGACGGGCGACATCGTCAATTGGATTAACAGCGACGATTTGCTGGCGCCGGGGGCTTTCTACAGCCTGGCCCGCGAGTTCGACCTGACGCGCTACGATGTGCTGTGCGGCCGCTGCGACTATTTCCTGGGCGACATCAGCCAACTGGATACGCGCGGCATGCGCATGGGCCTGGAGGCCACCGTCGGCGACACGCTGAACCGACACCAAATCAACCAGCCGTCCACCTTTTTCAAAGCCAGTGTTTTCAGGCAGCTGGGCGTTGACGAGCAGTTCCGCTACACCATGGATTTAGATCTGTGGTTCCGCTATTTGCTGCAAGCCGGCCAAAGCAGGGTGCTGCTTTCAGAGAGCATGCTCACGTATTTCCGGCTGCATGAGGCCTCCAAGACGGTGGCGGAAGGCAGTCATTTCGAGCAGGACATTCAGCGGGTTTTCTACAACGTGCTCTACAGCGCCAATCAGCCACCCATGTTGCTGGACGCCGTACGGCAGCTTATCGTAGAGAAGGCCACGCCTTTTGTGCCGACCCGCTACCCGGTGCAGATTCCTGCGCAGGAGCTAACTGCCTTCGTGCGCCATCAGGCGTGGCTGGCGGTACACCGCCACAGCGCGGCCGGCCGGTACGCCGCGGCGCAGGCCTGCCTGGCTGTTGCCCGCCAACACGGGTTGCCGCTCAACTGGGTCGTGCTCAAGCAGCTGCTTCGGCTGTATGTGCTGCCGCAAGGATTGCTGCGGCGTTAGGCTGTTTATTTCTCGTTAAGCGCATGAATCTGGTAAGCATCATCATCCCTTGCTATAACTACGGCTGGCTGCTGCCCGAAACCCTGGATTCGGTGCTGGCTCAAACGTATCCGCACTGGGAGTGTCTCCTCATCGACGACGGCTCGACCGATAATTCGCGGGCAATAGGCGAGGAGTACCAGGCCCGAGATGCCAGGTTTCGCTATATTTACCAAGACAATAAAGGCATGTCGGCGGCCCGCAACCACGGCATCCGGGAGGCGCGGGGCACCTACCTGCAATTCCTGGACTCCGACGACCTGCTGGCTCCCGGCAAGCTGCAAACCCAGGTAGCCTTGCTGGAAAGCCATCGGGAAGCTGATCTGGTGTACGGCGACATGCGCTACTTCCGGCACGGCGCGCCGGATACGCTCAGCCGCTCAGCCAATATGCAGGACGAAGCGTGGGTGCACGGGGTGCAGGGCCAGGGCGAAGAGCTGCTGAATGCCCTGCTGGAAGGCAATATTATGGTATCCAACGCGCCGCTGCTACGCATGAAGCTGCTCAAAAAGGTAGGCGTGTTCGACGAGGAGTTGCGCTGGGTGGAAGACTGGCAATACTGGATTCGGTGCGCCATGGCCGGGGCACACTTCCTCTTCGACCCACGCCCCGAAGCCTGGGCCCTGGTGCGCGTGCACCCCACCAGCACCAGCCACAATGCCTACCGCATGCACGAAAAGGAAGTGCAGGTGCGGCGGCAGCTGACGCCGCAGCTACAGGCCATTGGGGCTGCCCGCGCCGTGGACATCAACGAAATCGCCATTGTTCGTAGTGCTGCCAATCTGGCCCGGCACAATCTGACCACAGGCAGCATACCAGCCGGCATCAGAGGCTATTGGAAGCTGGCGCGCCAGACCGGGCGCTACGGCTACTACCTGAAAAGCATTCCGTACTGGCTGAAAACCCGGCTGCTTTCCCAATCTCGCTGAGTATGGTGAAGTCATTTGTGCGGCAGGCCTTAAATCGGGTAGTGGGGTGGGTAGGCACCGCGGTGGTGCGGCCGCCGGCCTTCACGCAGCAGGTAGTAGGGCCAGCCGGCCCCGATTACGTGCCCCGGCCTCCCTGCAACGCTGCGGAGCTGTCCCCGGCTTTTCGGGCGCTGTTCAACGAGGCGGTAGCCAGCCCGGCGAAGGTGGTGTATACGCTGCCACGAGCCGCCGTATCCTGGCACGGGGTGGTGCTGCGCGGGCTACAGGTGTTTGTGCCCAGCCTGCCCTACCATGAAAGCGCCGCCGAGTTTACGGGGGCGTATGGCTTGCGGCAGTGGGTAGGTAACCCGGTGGTAAGGCTCAGCGGCCGCTTTGGCCTGGTACACGACTACTGGTCGGTAAACAACTACTACCATTGGCTGGCCGATGCCCTGCCCCGCTTGCTGCTGCTCCGGGAAACAAGCCCCAACTGTGCGCTGCTGCTGCCAGCCGCCGCGCCGGAGTATCTGCTGACAACGGCTCGGGCCCTGGGGTTTTCCCGGTTTCAGTTTGTTGAGAAGCTGGCCTTCGCGCGCGGGATGGACCTAGTTATGCCGGGGCACACGGCCCCCGTTGGCCGCCAGGACCAGGCGCTGCTGCTGGAGGTGCGCCGCCGCCTGCTGGCGGCCCTAGCCCCACAGCCCCCGGTTGCTGCCAGTCGCCGCGTGTATGCGTCGCGAAGTCGGCAAAAAACGCGGCGGCTTCTAAACGAAGAGGAGCTGCTACCGCTGTTGCTGGCCAACGGATTTGAGGTGGTTTACTTCGAAGAATACACCTTGGAGCAGCAAATTCAGCTGATGCAGGCCACGAGTATTTTCGTAGGCCTGCACGGCGCGAATATGACCAACCTGCTGTTTTTGCCGGAGCATGCGCAGGTTGTTGAGTTAATGGACGCGGAAAATCCGAACCTCTGCTATTTCAATATGTGCGCGAATCTTGGAATAGACTACCGGGTTATTCCCTGTGCGCCGCTACACGCCGCTCAGGTTCACCGAAATAATTACGATGTAACCGTTGAAGTGAGCCACCTGAAGGATTTTCTGGTAAAAGAAGCGCGGTAGAAAAAATCGTATCAGACGCAGTAATTTATTAAGCTGTACAATGAAAGCCACTTTAGTTGTTCTTAATGAGCCTGATTTTTTGCAAAATAGAATTTTTTCTGATTTGCCTATCAACGGTATCAAAAATTACGGCTACATGTTTGCCGAGCTTCGCCGACAGCTGGCCGCACAAGGCATTGACCTGGCAACCCAGGATATTCACCCACCCGAGAATTCAACCATGGTAATTGGGCTGGATGTGGTGGATTTTTTTCAAACCTACCAACGCCAGCCCAAGCAGCTAGTGTATCTGCTGCTGAACGAGCCCGCTACCTATTATCCTGAAGTGTGGAAAAAGGAGAATCATACAGTGTTCGACCGGATATTCACCTACGATTACACGCTGGCCGACGGCAACAAATACATTCATCACTATTTCGCCATTGACCTGGAAGGGCTGCCTGCTTTCACCTCAGTTTCCGAGGAAGAGTTTCAGCGCCGGAAGCTGTGCGTGCTTATGGCCGGCATGTTTCAGATGACCAAGCCCAAGGCAGGCTCCTCGTCGTTGCTGTACACGCGCTACCAAACGGTGAAGTGGTTTGCCCATCACCACCCGGAGGATTTCTCATTGTATAGCCGCGGCATCAATCCCCGGTTGTTGCAGAGCTTCCGGGGCCTGGGCGTATTGCAGCAATTCCTGCCGGCACCATTGGTCAACCAAGTGGTTGATGTGGTTGTCAAGCGGCGGCAGCGGCACTTCCAGGCAGTAGGCAGAGGACCAGTGCCCCCGAATGATAAAATCCTGACTTTCCGCAACTACCGGTTTGCCATTTGCTACGAAAATACCGTGCTGGCCGGGTACATCTCCGAAAAAATATTCGACTGCTTTGCCGCATCCTGCGTGCCTATCTATCTGGGCGAAGCGGAGATAGAGCGGTTTATACCAGCTCAATGCTTTATTGACAGAAGAAATTTTGCTTCTGACGCGCAGGTGTATGAGTTTATTAAAAATATGTCCTACGCCGCTTACATGAACCATATCGAGGCCATCGGTGATTTTGTACAAGGAGTAGAGCAGGCCAAGTTCGGCTCGGAAGCAAATGCCAAGCGAATAGCAGTGGTAATGCTTGCTGATTTAGCAGCAGTGAAATAGAGATGTACAATAGGGTAGCAGTCTGGACGATAGGGCATCGTAGGCTGTGCTTGCTTAAGCAGTTAAATGGGTACGTAGTGCATGACTAAGGAGCGGTTAGAGGAGCAAAGCGCGCGAACGACGCAGCACTGGTGTGCCTAACCCGGTGGATGGTATGGGGTAGGACGTGCCAGTAGAGCTTTTATACAGTAGTGCGGTACTAGGCGCGACGTAGTAGGGCCTTCCACAAGCATTGGCCCGTAGCCGTCTTGCGACCGCCCAGGCCTTAATGCGCCTCGAGTAGAGCTCAATAGCCAATGAAGCTCTGTACGTTGCTTGCGAATCATAAGCATCTATGGCTCTTATACCTCCACTCATTTGGCTGCCCACGGTATAGGCCGGTTGATCAAACTGGGCTGCGTCTCTTGACCAGCCTAGGTATGATCATGCGTGCCATCGTTGTGGCCTGTATAATGGCGCGTTGCGGGACGTACTTGATGAGTACTAGACAAGCGTATCTGACGTACCCTCTATACTGCTGACCGCTGGAAACTCTGCTTGGTTCCGGTAACCAACAGCCCATTATCTTTGAAGGCCGGCTAGTAATGCCCAGCGACGTGCGTAGAATTGTGCAGCGTCATGAGCAACTCACTTCGCTTTTCATCCTGTCTGCATGTTTGCTCCGTTTTTTAGCATTGTCATCCCAACGTACAACCGCGCTACTTTTATCGCAAGTACGTTGTATTCAGTACTCAATCAAACCTTTACGGCGTATGAGGTGCTGGTAGTTGACGATGGTAGTACCGACGATACAGCAGCGGTAGTAGCGCAATTCACTGACCCGCGCATTCAGTATCTGCCAAAAAATAATGGTGAGCGAGGCGCAGCTCGCAACTACGGTTTTGCCCTCGCCAAGGGGGATTACGTGTTGTTTTTAGACTCTGATGACTTACTTCATCCTGAGCACCTCGCTACGTTACACGAAAAAATTCAGGGACTGAGCCAACCAAATTTCATTGCTACCAAGTACGATTTTGACCGGGATGGTCAGCGCCGGCCGAGCGACCTGGCTTCAATACCTGCCGGGCCGTTAGGGTTTGAAACGTTTATCACAGGCAATGCACTGGCCTGTAATGTTTGCGTGCGGCGGAAAAACGACAAGCTTTATCTTTTTGAGGAAGACCGCCGCTACGCAGCCGTGGAGGACTGGCTGTTTCTGCTGCAGAATACCCAGCACGGTGAGGCAGTGCAGCTAGTAGATGCTGTAACGCTCACGATGAACGACCACGACCAACGCTCCATGCGAGCCGATAATCAGGGACTGATCCGCCGGCTTGACCTGGCCGCTGGCTGGATGCAACGGCACTTAGCGCTTACCCCCGATCAGCAGCGGCGCCTGCTCGGGCGAGTGTACTACCTTTGTGCTATTCATGCCTATGCCGATGGCTACCGGGCGCAGGCCTGGCGCTTTGCTCGTCGCGCTGCCCCAGGGTTGAGTCGTAAAGCAGCTGTGATACTTCTGCTGCGGGTGTTGGCCGGCCCACAGTTGATAAGCTTACTCAAAAGATAAGCTGCCTATCCAATTATATATACTGGCTTCCTGCTGAAGAGCCCTATGCGAATCTTATTCTTAGGATATTGGAGCCTGAATGATGGCCTAACCACCAGCACGGTGTTTCCCCATTTGCGCGTGTTGCAGGAGCGCTCCGATGTAGAAGCTATCCGGCTCGTTACGATTGAGCGGGGTGCAATGGCGCAAGCCGAATTAACATTTGCGCCAGGCTACCTTACCCCCAAAATCACCTTCTTGCCGCTTCGATCAAAGCCTGGCCAAAATGTTATTCTTACGAAAATTGAGGATTTCACGCGGTTTCCAGACGAGCTTGTGCGGCAGGCTGCTGAATTTCGACCTGATTTTATCTTAGCGCGTGGCGCCCCAGCTGGTGCATTGGCATACTTAGTATGGAAGAAAATAAAGCTGCCATTTTACGTTGAGTCGTTTGAGCCGCATGCTGACTATATGCTCGAGTCGGGCGTATGGCGGCGCTACGATCCGCGCTATCTGTTTCAGCGACACTGGGAAAAAAAACAGAAACGGCTAGCCAGCGGACTAATGCCGGTAGCCGAAAATTATCGTCGGCAACTCATCAAGGAAGGGGTGCCGGCTGCTCGCATTGCTACCGTACCCTGCTCGGTCGACATCACTCAGTTTGCTTTCGAGGACGAAGCCAGACAACGCATCCGGCAGCGTTTAGGATTCGCTTCTACTGCTCTAGTGGGCATCTATGTAGGGAAATTTGGTGGCATCTATTACGATGAGGAGGCTTTTCAGGTATTTCGGGCTGCTGCTGATCAGTTTGGCTCTGGTTTCAGACTAATTATCCTCACGCCTGATCCTGAGCAGGAAGTACAGTGTAAGTTGACTGCTGCCGGATTGCCGTCGGATTCGTTCTTCGTCACCAAAGCGCCCCATGCTGAGGTGCCCGACTACTTGTCGGCCGCTGACTTTGCGTTTGCTACCATCAAACCTGCGCCGTGCCGGTTGTTTTGCTCCGCTATTAAGATTGGCGAGTATTGGGCAAGCGGTTTACCCGTATTGGTGACACCCGGTGTGGGTGATGATTCGGCCATTATTGAAGCTGAAGCAGGCGGGGCCGTATTTGATCTGCGCAAACCGGAAAGTGTCAGGCAAAGCGTGCAACATCTGAGGCAGCTGCTAACCGAACCGAATCTCCGGATTCGGATTCGGGAGCTGGCTGCGCGTTACCGGAGTCTCGAGCGCGCCCGTCAAGCCTACACTATGCTGCTCAGCACATAAGCAAGAAAACTGCATAAATTAGACGGGTAGGCAACCGCTAGCTTCTCGTTTGCTTGCATGATGGAAGGTAGGAAACCAAGCAACGGTTTAGCCAGGGTAGGCCTTTTCCAACCGTTGCAGTATACCATTGGCAAAAATATAAAAGTCGCCTCACGCAATCAGCTACTGACTCTTGAACATTCTTTTTCTCGTTCCTTATCCACTGGGCCGGGCTCCTTCACAGCGTTTTCGCTTCGAGCAATATTTTGAGACCCTTGCGGCCGCTGGCTATCAGTATCGGGTAGCACCCTTTATCTCAGAAACCACCTGGAATATTTTGTACTTGCCTGGCCATCATGTACAAAAGGCTTGGGGAATACTAAAAGGATTTTTACGACGCGCAATTCAATTATTCACGGCGCATAGATATGACTATGTGTTTGTTCACCGAGAAGCGTCTCCTATTGGGCCACCGTTATTTGAATGGCTGCTGGCGAAGGTGTGGAAGAAAAAAATCATCTACGATTTTGATGATGCCATTTGGATACCCAATACATCGGCAGCCAATAAAGTGGTGGCAGGTATCAAATGGCACCACAAGGTGGGTAGTATCTGCCGCTGGGCCTACAAGGTAAGCTGTGGCAATGCCTACCTGCGCGAGTATGCGCAGCAATTCAATCCGAATGCCATTATCAATCCCACAACCATTGATACAGTGCATCTGCATAATCGGGTGCGCAACCAAGAGGCAGAGGGTAGGCTAGTTATCGGCTGGACGGGTACACACTCCACGCTGAAATACATTTGGCAGGTGGTGCCTGTGTTGGCGAAGCTGGAAAAGGAATTCGACTTTGAATTTCGGGTGATATCAAATCAGCCACCCACTCTACCGCTGCGTAGTTTGGTATATCAACCCTGGCGTAAGGAAGCGGAAATTGCGGATCTGCTCGCGTTTCACGTGGGCTTGATGCCGCTGGAAGATGATAAGTGGGCACAGGGAAAGTGCGCCTTCAAAGCCTTGCAATACATGGCTTTAGGCGAGCCAGCCCTGGTGTCGCCGGTAGGTATGAACACGGAAGTAGTGACAGATGGCTTAAATGGCAATATCTGTGCAACACCCGCTGAATGGGAAGTGGCCCTGCGCCGCTTATTACAAGATCCGGACTTACGTACTCGTATGGGGCAAGCCGCTCGGCAGACCGTAGAGCAACGTTATTCTGTGACAGCTAATCGGCCTACTTTTCTTGCTCTATTCGATTGAGCAGAGACCTTGGAGCGCCGCCGGGACTGCGCCATCGATTGCATAATATACAGCGCAGATAAATAGAAGGGCATCAGAGGAATCTTATAACGTACCAAAGTGCCGAAGTTGCCACTGTTGACGCCTACACCAATGGCGAAGATTATAGTGAATAGAAAACTGAATAATAGCACAGGAGTTCTGGCAATTAAAAGCAGTCCTTTGAATAAACCTGTGCGATAGAATAACGTAATGGTGAGCCAAAGGAATAAAGTGGCCTCCATTGCTGATAGCAGCATTACCGGGTTGCGAGCCTCAAATAAAAACGGGCGGAACAACGATACAATGACAGCTTGCGGTGCAACCGCTACAATGGATGCTAGCGAGCCGTCTAGCTTCCCAATATGATATACAGAGCCACTCGCCACATACTCGGTAAGGTATGTTTGCGTTATTCGGCTGCGTTCCCCGATTTTCTCTACGTCGAAGCGCTCATCACCAGCAGTAAGATTAGTGGCTCCAAAAAAGGCAATTGCAGCTCCTGCTATAATAAAAAGGGGTTTTAATGACAAGCGCAGTAAATCTGATTTGATGCGGCTGCTATTTTCGTTAAAAACCCAAAAAAGGGCCGGCGGCATAAAGGATAATAAAATATATACTTTGGCTGAGATAAGAATATAAGCGCCCAGTGCACCCAATATACCCGCTTGCACTATATTCTTTCGAGCAATAAATACATGGTAAAAGCCATAGAAGCACCATCCTAGTGCTCCAATGCAAAGAGAGTCCTTCCCAAGGCCAGAGCCCCAAAAGAATACGGAGGGTAGGAAAAATACGGCAATAGCTATTTTTTTATAGGCCAATGGATATAAGTTTACAAACGTTATATACATAGCCCATATGCCACAAAAACTTATAGCGGCAAATACTAAACTGATTATACTGTAGGTGTTAAAACAAAATAAGCTTATTATACTAGCAATTTTAACAACAAACATTTCGGTGTTGTTCGGCTGCCACCAGAACATTCCAGCCGTATACCGGCTGATTTCCGGTAGCCGTTCACCATTAGCCATAATAATCTTCCAGCCTAACGGAAATGAGTCGCTGAAAGCCTGGTGAATAATCTTCGTGTGGTAATGATAATTAAATGTGTCGCCCCCACCGTAATAGAACTGATAAATAAGTCCTAGTGCAATAGCTCCTAGGAATTTCAACGACAGTGCTGGAATAAAATACTTTTTTGTCAGTGCATTGGTGTATTTCTTACGCATTGAAAAGGCAATGCCGTAGAAAATAGCCAGGTAGATGGGGGTAAGCAATAAATCCTTCAGCTCCATACCAACAAGATTATTTGTGCTTTTTCAGGTAGGCCTTGGCCTCGCGGTACTGATCTGATTTACGACTGGCCTTGTCTACTACCACTCCGTAGTATTTTTTGGCTGCAGTCACATCCTTGGCTTTGTCAGCCATGCGGGCCAGATTGATATGCGAATAGATGTAGAAGCCGCCCGAAGTTTCGCCGGTACCTTCCGCGAATACAATGCAGCGCTGGTAATAGTCCTTGGCCTTTGTTGGGTCGTTGTACTTGTTCTGCATCAGATAGCCTAGAAAATACGTGGCGTATCGGCCACTGATAAATTCATAGCCTGGAAAGCCGCGGTTTATCTTATTCAGAATCTCCCGGCTTACCCGCTCACTTTCCACAAACTCGCCCTGATTAAAGCAATTGAGCGCATAGAATCGCTGGAAATAGCCGTTGTCGGGGTAGTTGGTGGCGAGGTAGCGGGAGAGGGGTAGGGCTTCTTTGGGGCTGTTTTCCTCATTGTAGAGAATCTTCATGAGGAAAAACTTCGCTTCGGTGCCCGTATAGAAACCGTTGTCAGCTACGCTACGCAGCTGCTTCAGGCCCAGCGCCCGGTCGCCCTTTGGAAAGAACAGTAAAACGGGACGCAACAGCTTATACTCCTCCGCAATCCAGACGGCGTAGTAGTTAAATAAAGCCTGTCCGAACAAAAACTCGGGACTGAGGCCGTTGGCTTCTTTGCTAATTTGCAGGTAGTCCAGCGCGTGTTTGCTGCTGAAGGTGGCCTTGCGCCAGTCCTTGCGCTCGGCATGCAGGCGGGCATTGAAGCCGTAGGCAGCCGACAGGAAAAAGCAGGCCTCGTAATTTTTTTTATCAGCCTCGTACATTTTCTCGCCTACCGTAATAGCTGAGTCCATGTAGGCGAAGAATAGCTTATCGTACTGCGTGCTCTGCACGTTGGTGGGCACTATCTTCCACCATGTGCTCAGGCCCATCAAAAAATAGGGCATGGGATGGTTGGGGTAGCGCCGCCGTAGCGAGCGGAATTGCTTTTCGGCCTTATCGTACTTGAAGTTGTACATATTCTGGATGGCCCCCTCCAGCTCCAACTGGATGTCGCGGTCCAGCAACAGCCAGCCTTTGGTATCCACGGCGCCGGGTAGCACGTCCACGTTTTCTACCTGGATGTTGCGGATAGGATTTGGTACGCGGGAAGTGTCGGGGCGCTGCGCCGAGGCCAGGAAGGGCAACAGTAGCAGCAACAGCAGAAAACAGCGTTGGTGGGTCATGGGCACGGATACGAACACAGACAATGGGTACGGCAAACCAGTCAGTCAGTATTCAACGAATAAGCTAAAGTATATCTTTTGCCCTAGTTTCGAAGTAAGAACGTACTCTCTATGCAACTTCTACGAACTCTGTGCCACATACAGGCACCTTCTGGCCACGAAACACGCCTGACCAAATTTTTGCTCCATTACATTGCCACCGAGCAAAAAAACTGGCGCGCTACCCCACAAGTGCTTGCCGGTGAGCAATTTCAGGATTGTATTGTCCTGGTATTCGGGCAGCCACGCACGGCAGTTTTTGCCCACCTCGACAGCATCGGCTTCACGGTGCGCTACGGCCGGCAACTAGTGCGCATTGGCGGCCCCGATGCCGAAACCGGCTACCAGCTGGTAGGCGAGGATACCCAGGGACCTATCGAATGCACGCTTACAGTTGATGAAGAAACCGGCGCGCTGGGCTATGAGTTCACCCGTGATATTGAGCGCGGTACGGAGCTGACCTTTCAGTGTGACTTTCGCGAGACGGATACCACCGTGCAAAGCTGCTACCTCGACAACCGCCTGGGTGTGTGGAATGCCCTGCGCCTGTGCGAGACGCTGGAGCACGGCATTGTGGCGTTTAGCTGCTGGGAGGAGCACGACGGTGGCTCGGTGGCCTACCTGGCCAAGTACATCTACGAAACCTACGGCGTGCGCCAAGCCCTGATTTCGGACATCACCTGGGTTACGGAAGGCGTGCGACCGGGCGAGGGCGCAGCCATTTCGCTGCGCGACTCCTTGATTCCGCGCCGTGCCTACGTGGACCGTATCCGGCAGATTGCGGCGAAATCCGGCATACCGCATCAGTTGGAAGTAGAAGGTGCCGGCGGCTCCGACGCCAAAGAGCTACAACGCGCTGATGCGCCCTGGGACTGGTGCTTCGTGGGCGCCCCGGAAGACAACGTACACTCACCCGACGAAATCGTGGATAAGCGCGATATCGAAAGCATGCTGGCGCTGTATCAGGTGCTGATGAGGGAATTGTAAACATAAATTACAGGATATTTGCAGCGTAATATTTAACATCTCTACTGTTGCTTTCCTCTACATCACCTATCGCCAAATACTTACGTCAAGAATCAGGCGTCCCCCTCTCGTATAAGGAACTTGATATTTTACATGCTTTACGAGGTTTCTGTGCATTCTACGTTGTCATCTACCATGCAAAGTATATTTTGTGGTCGGGCGGCCGCGAATTTTTAGCAGTTTTTCCGCGGACTGGTTGGTCGCCACTTGATTACGGAGCTTTTCTGTTTGATATGTTAAGTTCGGCTGGCTATGAGATGGTGATATTTTTCTTTGTATTATCAGGCTTTTTTATCCGGTACGCTCAGTCAAGAAAATACCGTAAGTTGCGAGCCTTCTATGTCAACCGCATTGTCCGTATTTATCCGCCTTACTTATTTGCCAGCATGCTGGCAGCTATATGTTTATGGGGTGTTGCGCGGGTAGCTCCAGAGGCATTAGATTTCGCGAATGGGCGAGAGTTAAATATTAAGCTGGCACTTGCCTGGCAGGAGTTGCATACATTCGATATAATCGGTCTGATCCGCACACTAGGTTTTATGCCTGTCCGCGAGATTTTTATCGGATACAATGGTGTTTACTGGTCGCTACTACCTGAAGCTCTATTTTATCTCTTAGTGCCACTAGCTTTCTGGCGGGCGCATTTTTATTATGCTATTTCCGTATTCTTATATGCATCGGGGGCAGTTTGGGATCTAAATTCTGTTAGCCCGCTTATCGATTATCTATTTATTTATAACTTTTATTTCGCTATTGGAGCGATACTATACGATATAGTTACTCGGACGGCTTGGCTAACTTGGTTCGGGCGTATATCAGGATGGGGGTTAACTATATTAGTACTTCTGCTATTTGCTAGTCTGCTGGGGCTGGCAATACTTAAGTTTAAAATTTTGTCCGGATTAGTAGCAACAATTTTAGCAGTAATTAGTATTTCGCTGATGCTGGCTGGTAGAGTGCGGCACGATAACTTATTAGTGCGCATATTACATAAGTTGGGTGTGTTCAGCTTCTCGCTATATCTATACCACTTTCCACTATTATTCCTGTGTTATGCAGGGCTTGTATATTTTACTGGCGAAACCGTTTTTTATGTTCGCTATTATTGGCTGGCCGTGCCGTTAGTGACTGTAGCTAGCTATGTGCTATATTGGGTTTCGGAACGAATTAGCGTCAATTACTCCCGTAAGGCATAGGGTAGAAAATTAAAATCAAGAAGTTTATGAGTGGTCTATATTAGATTTGACAAGTGTTCGGATACCGTGAAGGATATAATCGATATTAGAACCCGTAAATAGGTGCTGATGCGGGAATTGTAGAGTAGGGGTCAAAACGGATGTGAAGCCTTGATTATTAAGGGATAAAAGGTATTTTAACAACCCGTTTGGCTTTCAGCCGGCGGGTTGTTCTTTTCTTCCTACCCTCTCATCCCACCTACTATGCTGTTTCTCTACCTAGTGCCCAGCCTCGGGCTGTTGGCTTTACTGTACACCTGGTTGCGTTCGGGCTGGGTGAGCCGGCAAGACGCCGGCGACGAGCGTATGCGGACCATAGCTAGCTACATTGCCGATGGTGCCATTGCTTTTCTGAAAGCTGAGTACCGCGTCTTGACGTTATTTGGGCTGATTGCCTCTGCTTTTCTATTCTACTTAGGTAGCACCGGCGAGAAGTCCAGTCCCGTAATTGTGCTGGCGTTCATCATTGGAGCAGTATTCTCAGCATTAGCGGGGTTTATCGGGATGAAGATTGCCACGAAAGCCAACGTACGCACGGCCCAGGCAGCACGTACCAGCCTCAGTAAGGCCTTGAGCGTGTCGTTTTCGGGTGGGTCGGTGATGGGTATGGGGGTAGCAGGCTTGGCGGTGTTGGGGCTGGGGTCGTTGTTTATTGTGTTCTATCAGCTGTTTGTGGTGAGCAAAGGGGGCGGGGCCAACGGCATCGAGATGGAAACTGCGCTGGAGGTGCTTACTGGCTTTTCGCTGGGGGCCGAGAGCATCGCGCTGTTTGCTAGGGTAGGGGGCGGCATCTACACTAAAGCCGCCGATGTGGGCGCCGACCTCGTGGGTAAAGTGGAAGCCGGCATTCCTGAGGACGACCCCCGCAACCCCGCCACCATTGCCGATAACGTAGGCGACAACGTAGGCGACGTGGCCGGTATGGGCGCCGACCTATTCGGCTCTTACGTGGCGACCATCCTAGCTACCATGGTGCTGGGCCGCGAGGTAGTGGCGACCAATGATCAATTCAACGGCCTGTCGCCCATTCTGCTGCCCATGGTTATTGCCGGGGTAGGGATTGTGGCCTCGCTGGTGGGTATCTTGCTGGTGCGCGTACAGGAAGGCGGCAACGTGCAGGCGGCGCTCAATTTTGGCAACTATGCTTCGGTCATCGTGTCGGGCATTGCCTCGTTCTTTATCATCCGTTGGATGCTGCCCGTGGGTACGCTCGTCATTGGCCGGCCGGGCGCCGCGCCCTTCACTGCCACCGATGTGTTCTACGCTGTGGTGGTAGGGCTGGTAGTGGGCACGCTGATGAGCATCATCACCGAATATTACACGGCCATGGGCAAGCGGCCCGTCAATAGTATCGTGCAGCAGAGTAGCACCGGGCACGCCACCACCGTTATTGGCGGGCTGGCAGTAGGCATGGAGTCCACCGTACTACCCATTATTGTGCTGGCCGCTGGCATCATCCTGTCATATCAGTTTGCCGGCCTCTATGGGGTAGCCATTGCTGCCGCGGGCATGATGGCTACCACCGCCATGCAGCTCGCCATCGACGCCTTTGGGCCTATTGCTGATAATGCCGGCGGTATTGCCGAAATGAGTGAGCTACCCAAGGAAGTACGCGAACGGACCGATATTCTGGATGCTGTGGGCAATACTACCGCTGCCACCGGCAAAGGCTTCGCCATTGCCTCCGCTGCGCTTACCTCGCTGGCGCTGTTTGCGGCGTTTATGGGTACGGCCAATATTTCGGTTATTGATATCAGCAATGCCCGCGTGCTGGCGGGCTTGTTTGTGGGCGCCATGATTCCGTTTATCTTCTCGGCCCTGGCTATTTCAGCGGTGGGTAGGGCGGCTATGGCCATGGTGCAGGAAGTGCGGCGGCAGTTCCGCGAAATTCCAGGCATTATGGAAGGCACTGGCCGACCTGAGTACGAAAAGTGCGTGGCTATTTCTACCTCGGCTGCTATTCGGGAAATGATGCTGCCGGGTGCTATTGCCCTCATCGTGCCCGTCCTCATCGGCTTCACGCTGGGACCGGAAGTATTGGGCGGCACGCTGGCCGGCGTCACGGTGAGCGGGGTGCTGATGGCCATGTTTCAGAGCAACGCTGGCGGTGCCTGGGATAACGCCAAGAAGTCCTTCGAGAAAGGCGTGCTGATTGATGGCGTGATGGTCTACAAAGGCTCCGAACAACATAAAGCCTCCGTGACGGGCGACACAGTAGGCGACCCGTTCAAAGACACGTCGGGCCCCAGCATGAACATCCTCATCAAGCTCATGAGCATTGTGTCGCTGGTGATTGCCCCACACATTGCCGCACCCGGCGGTGCAACTCGCAGCCTGACACCGGCTCTCTCGGTACCAAAAACCGAACTAGGCGCTCATCAAGGTGTACGCTTCGCGAGCTATACCCCAGTGAAAGAAGGGCTGAATACTAAGTTTTAACCACAAAAGCAGGTGTCGTACTGGTCGAGGTTGAAATCGCACTGCCGCTTCGTAACGGCTATAGTTCAATGGATCGACAGCGGGATTTCGATCTCGGTCAGTGGAGTAATCAGTTTCAATTCAACGGTTAAAACTCAACACTCAACGTTTCACCCCCTACCTTTGCTGGCGCATTTGCACAGTATTCAACTCTTTCTGGATGGCTACGTCCACAATTTCACTGCACAACAAGCAGTTCGCTCCGTATTTGTCGGCCGCCGAACTGGCCCAGGCCATTCAGCAGCTTGCCACCCGCCTCAATCAAGATTACGCCGGCAAGCAGCCCCTGTTCCTGTCGGTGCTCAATGGCGCGTTCATGTTCACAGCCGACCTGCTGAAAAACATGACCATCGACTGCGAAGTGACGTTCATCCGGGTGGCATCCTATGCCGGTACGGCCAGCACAGGTAGCGTGAAAGAGGTACTGGGGTTGTATGAGGAACTTGCTGACCGACATGTGATTATCCTGGAAGATATTGTGGATACGGGCCACACCATGCGGATGCTGCTGGATACTATAGCGGCCAAAAAACCGGCGTCGTTGGAGGTGGCTACGCTGTTCATGAAGCCCGAGTGCTTAGAGCATGAGTTGGCAGTGGAATACGTAGGGCTATCGATTCCTAACGATTTTATTGTAGGCTACGGCCTTGATTACGACGGACTGGGGCGCAACTACCCCGACGTGTATAAAGCCGTGTAAATGACGCCGCAATCGGCGTTGCTCAGCGCAGATTGCCTATCTTGCCACTTTCTTTCACCTTCTGCACTATCTGCGAAACCATTACCCATGCTCAATCTCGTGCTCTTCGGCCCGCCCGGCGCCGGCAAAGGAACGCAAAGCCAAAAACTGATTGCCCATTACAACTTGGTACATCTCTCCACCGGCGACCTGCTCCGGGCCCAGATTGCCCAGGGTACAGTGCTGGGGCTGCAGGCCAAAAAGCTGATGGACGAAGGCTTGCTAGTGCCCGATGAAGTGGTAATTGGCATGATCGACAGCGCTCTGAAGGAGAATGTGCAGGCCGATGGCTTCATTTTCGATGGCTTCCCGCGCACCGTACCGCAGGCCGAAAGTCTTGACACCTTGCTGGCCCAGCACAACACCCAGGTATCATGCATGGTAGCCTTGGAAGTAGAGGAGCAAGAGCTGGTGAAGCGCCTGCTGGAGCGCGGCAAAACCTCCGGCCGCCCCGACGACCAGAACGAAGAGAAAATCCGTAAGCGCGTGCAGGTGTATAACACCGAAACCGCGCAGGTAGCGGGCTACTACGCCAATCAGCACAAGTTTCACGCCCTCAACGGGATTGGCGCTATCGAGGATATTTTCCAGCAGATCTGCGCTGTAGTCGATCAGCACCAGCCTACCTCCGAGGACAGCCAGCAAGCCACCGACGAAGTAAAAGCGTAACTTTGCGATTCTAATTCGCATCACCCTGTCATCCTGAGCAGCGCGAAGGACCTTCTCACGTTAAGACGAGCCGTTATTACGCTTGTCGTTCAACCGTGAGAAGGTCCTTCGCTGCGCTCAGGATGACAGTCTTTTTACACCTACTAAGAGTCAGGAAGGAAAAGTGAAATCAATTTTTAATTCCTAATTCTTAATTTTTAATTAAAAACCTGTGGCTTCCAATAACTTCATCGACTACGTCAAAATCAACTGCCGCTCGGGTAGGGGAGGGGCCGGCTCCCACCACTTCTTCCGGGCCAAGGGCCTACCCAACGGCGGCCCCGATGGTGGCGATGGTGGCCGGGGCGGCCACATCATCTTAGAGGGCAGCTCCCAACTCTGGACGCTGCTGCACTTGCAGTACCAGAAGCACCTGATTGCCAAACCCGGCGAAAACGGCGGCGAAAACCTGCGCACCGGCGCCCAGGGCGAGGATATTGTGATTCAAGTGCCCCTGGGTACGGTGGCCCGCGACGCCGAAACTGGCGAGAAACGCCTGGAAATCACCGAGCACGGCCAGCGCCTGATCCTGACGCCTGGCGGCCGCGGCGGCCTCGGCAACGACCACTTCAAATCGGCCACCAACCAGGCGCCTACCTACGCCCAACCCGGCGAGCCAGGCATCGACGAGTGGATTATTCTGGAGCTGAAACTGCTGGCCGATGTGGGCCTGGTAGGTCTACCCAACGCCGGTAAGAGCACTTTGCTCTCCGTAGTGTCAGCCGCGCGCCCCAAAATTGCTGATTACGCCTTTACGACCCTTGTGCCCAACTTGGGTGTAGTGGCCTACCGCGACTACCAGTCCTTCGTGATGGCCGATATTCCGGGCATCATTGAGGGCGCCGCCGAGGGCAAAGGCCTGGGCACGCGCTTTCTGCGCCACATTGAGCGCAACGCTACCCTGCTGTTCATGATCAGCTGCGACAGCCCCGACATTGCCGCCGAATACCAGGTGTTGCTGGGCGAGTTGGAGCAGTTCAACCCCGAATTGCTAGACAAAAAGCGCCTGCTGGCCATCACCAAGTCCGATATGCTGGATGACGAGCTGGAAGAGGAAATCCGCCAGACCCTACCCACAGATTTGCCTACAGTGTTTATTTCCAGCCTAACGAATAAGAATATTCAGAAGCTGAAGGATATGATTTGGCAGGCGCTGCATGCTAAGGGGTAGGGTTTAGCCCATGCGTGTTGGTAGTCATCTATTCAACGCCATCAGCATAAGCTTTGTCATATAAAATACTCAAGCACTGGCCTTCAAAATACCAATGAGGACATGGAGCTACGCTATATGATATATCTAATGCTTTCCTAGTTGCAGCTGTTAATGACATTTCTTCTCCATCGTAACTGACCTTACGATCATTGATTACTAATACTGTAGCATTGCCTGATTTAGATGTTAAATAAGAGCCAATAGGAATTTGCATCTCTACAAAATTGAGATTAGGTCTCTTTATATTGAATTGAATTCCGGCCTCGACTTCTGATTTATCAAGTATAGAAGGTTGATCTTCTATTTCTTTTGTAGCGTCTGGCACATGCAAAAGCTTCAATATAGCAATTGCTTGTGCCGGATCTATGCTAAAAAATTCTCGTTTAGGATTGACACGGTGCGGGGCAAAAGCTAAGTGTAGTGCTTTTTCCACCTCTTCTGAATTTGAAACTTTGCATACAAATTCGATTGTAAAAGGAACTGGAACTCCGGTGCTATAAAGCTGATCAATACGAGTTTTAGCATCATCCTGACTAGTTCGGCCAATTTTGACGATGCCTGGCATTGCAGGATTAGTTAAAACATAAACAACACTTAAAGGGGTAGCAGTTGGGAGTATCATTCGATAAGATTTTAATGAGGTGTATTTTGAGTAGACAAATTACTTCCGTAATCAATATCAGTAACAATCTGTGCCAAACTGACAGCCAAATCCGCTTTGGCAAACTCCTTGCGCCCGAGTGCTTGCCAACTGGCTAAAACTGAGTGAAAAACCCCTTCCGAAGACTATTCCATTCTATGGCTGACGATAAGCAACAACCCCAAGACGACAACTTGACGGCTGATCAAGCCACCACAGCTGGCGAAACGGCAGAAACGGCTCCCGTTGATGAGGCACCAAAAACTGATACGGAACTGGCAGAACTGAAAGATAAGTACCTGCGCTTGGCCGCCGAGTTTGATAACTACAAGCGCCGCACGGCTAAAGAGCGCCAAGAACTGTTCAAAACGGCCAGCCAAGAACTAATGGTGGCGCTGTTGCCCGTAATCGACGACTTTGAGCGGGCCAGCAGCTATACCAAAGATTCTGACGATGTAAACGCCGTGCGCGAGAGCATCGACATCATCTACAACAAGCTGGTGAAAACCCTGCAACAGAAGGGCCTGACACCAATGGAAACCAAAGGCGGTGCGTTCGACCCCGATTTGCATGAGGCCATCACGCAAATTCCGGCCCCCAGCGAGGAGCTGAAAGGCAAGGTAGTGGACGAGGTAGAGAAAGGTTACTACTTGGGCGACAAGGTATTGCGCCACGCCAAAGTAGTACTGGGTCAATAATTGCAGAGCATCTGCAGGCGGCCACGGGCACCGGAGAACTTTCGGGCGGTCCGTGGCTGTTGCGGCAACAAACCGGCGCGTAGTCCGCCCCGGTCAGTGAACGAACTATGGCAACCAAGCGAGATTTTTACGAAATACTGGGCGTCGCAAAAACGGCGTCGGGGGACGAGATTAAGAAGGCCTACCGCAAGGTAGCCATCAAGTATCACCCCGATAAAAACCCCGATGACCCATCGGCCGAGGACAAGTTTAAGGAAGCGGCCGAGGCCTACGAGGTGCTGTCGGACCAAGACAAGCGTGCCCGCTACGACCGGTTTGGGCACCAGGGGGTAGGCGGCGCCAGCGGTGGTGGCCCCAACATGGAGGATATCTTCTCCCAGTTCGGCGATATTTTCGGCGGTGGTGGCTTCGAGGGTTTCTTCGGGGGCGGCCAGCGCGGCGGCGGCCGGCGCGTGAAGAAAGGCTCCAACCTGCGCATTAAGCTGAAACTGGACCTAGAAGAAGTGGCCAATGGCGTCGAGAAGAAAATTAAGGTGAAGCGCTACACGGCCTGCAACACCTGCTCGGGCACCGGCGCCAAAAACGGCACCGACCTGCGTGAGTGCTCTACCTGTCACGGCGAAGGCCAAGTGAAGCGGGTAGTAAATACTATGCTGGGTCAGATGGTAAGTGCCTCTACCTGCCCTACCTGCCACGGCGAGGGCAAGGTGGTAACCAGCAAGTGCGACGTGTGCCACGGCGAAGGCCGCCAGTTGCAGGAGGAAATTATTCCGATCAACATTCCGGCAGGTGTGGCCGAGGGCATGCAGCTCTCCATGGGCGGCAAAGGCAACTTCCCCGAGCGCGGGGGCGTGCCCGGCGACCTGCTGATTCAGATTGAGGAGGAGCCGCACGAGCTGCTGAAGCGCGATGGCAACAACATCATGTTTGAGCAGTACATTTCCTTCGTGGATGCTGCTCTGGGTGCTAACCTGGAAGTGCCGACCATTGAAGGCAAGGTGAAAATCAAGGTAGAGCCAGGCACACAGCCGGGCAAAATCTTGCGCCTGCGCGGCAAAGGCATCAAGGACATCAACGGCTATGGCCGCGGTGACCAGCTGATTCATCTGAATGTGTGGACGCCTAAGAACGTGAACGGCGAGGAGCGCGAGCTGCTCGAAAAGCTGCGCAACGCGCAAAATTTCACGCCCAATCCTGGTAAAAACGAGAAAGGCTTCTTCGAGAAAGTGAAGGAGTACTTCCAGTAAAATCACGGATTAAGCCGGATTTTGCGGATTACACGGATTTTGTGGACGATTGCAAAGCCTGCTTTCCTTTCGAGGGAAGCAGGCTTTTTTGTGTTTAATACATTCTGTGTCTCAGGGCTGAAGCCCTGGGACGCTTGGTTGGCTTTATCTACAAAATATTTTTACACACACCTGTAATGATTGCTAGAGCCTGACGATAAATGCTGTAAATCGTCTGTTATGCTCGCCGCACCGCCCGACTTTCTGGTTTTGTTGAACGAGTACCAGCCACTCCTGCGGCGGGTATGCCGCTTGTACTGCGTCGATGCCGACGACCGGCAGGATTTGTACCAGGAAATAGTGACGCAATTGTGGCAAGCGTGGCCGCGCTACCAGCCCCGGCCCGATGTGAAGCTCAGCACGTGGCTGTACCGGGTGGCACTCAATGTAGCCATCAGCGACTTGCGCCAGCGCACCCGCCGCCCTACCTCCACTCACCTCGACGCGGCCCAACTACCCAATGTGCCCCTACCCCCCGCCGATGGCCCCGATACCGATGATCTGCACCAGCTGTACCGGGCCATCAACTGCCTTTCCGATGTAGACAAAGCGTTTGTGCTGCTCTATCTAGAAGAACGCACCTACGAGGAAATGGCTGATATTCTGGGTATCACGCAAAACAACGTGCGCGTGAAAATGCACCGCGTGCAGGAAAAACTTCGTCAACTCTTAACGCAACCCGCCTGATGGAACTCGATGAGCTACGCCGGCGCTGGCAACAGTCCGCCACTGATATTTCCACTTCTTATAACGCACAAACCTTAGAACAACTGCTCATGAAAACGAAGCAAAACTCGATTGGCCGGATGCGGCGCAATGCCCGGTGGGAGCTGGGGTTCACCTTGGTGCTGCTAGTGGGTAGCACCGTCGGATTCTTCTACGTGAAGAGCCTCGAGACACGAACCATGCTACTGTGGCTTATCCTGATCGGTCTGGTAAGTCTGGTGTCATATCACCGCCACATGCTTAGTGGTATTCAAGAGCTAAGCGGGGTAGGGGCCACCATACACACGCACATAACACAGCGGGTAGCAGGTCTTCGGCAACTACTGCAAGCTTCCTACCGCTCTAGCGTGTGGGTGCTGTGTATCACTTTCGGTATTGTACTCTCCTTTGCGTTATACAAAGCGCTGACCCAGTATTCTGGTCGATTATTACTGATCCAACTCGTGGGGGTAGGAATAAGCTGTATAATAGCCGTGGTGGTTGGCTATTTCGTGCGCCGCGTGGTCCGCCAGGTATTGCAGGACCTCTACGGCCGCCACCTCGACCACTTAGAAGCTACTTTGCGAGAGTTGAATGCTTGAAAGAGAACAGATTGAATAGCAAACCTCCTATATTACGGCGTTAACCTTTCCTCTTTCTATTTGTGCAACCTATACTCGAAGCGCTGAACGTACGCAAGGCCTACGCCCAGCATACTGCACTGGACGGGGTGAGCCTAGCCATTCCGGAAGGCAGCATCTTTGGATTGCTGGGTCCCAACGGTGCCGGCAAAACCTCGCTCATCCGCATCATCACCCAGATTACGGCCGCTGATGAGGGCGAAATACGGTTTCGCGGTCAAAAGCTGAACCCTGAGCACATTGCCCAGATCGGCTACCTACCCGAGGAGCGCGGCCTCTACAAGAAGATGAAGGTAGGCGAGCAGCTGCTGTACCTGGCCCGCCTGCGCGGTCTGAGCCGGGCAGATGCTACGCAGCGTATCAAGAACTGGCTCACACGCTTCGACATCAAGCCCTGGGCCGAGAAAAACGTGGAAGACCTCAGCAAAGGCATGCAGCAAAAGGTGCAGTTCATTGCCACGGTGCTGCACGAGCCCAGCCTAATCATCCTCGATGAGCCCTTCTCCGGCTTCGATCCTATCAACGCTAACCTAATTAAAGACGAGATTTTAGAGCTGCGCCAGCGTGGAGCCACTATTATTTTCTCTACCCACCGCATGGAGTCGGTAGAAGAAATGTGTGATAGCATTGCCCTGATCAACCGCTCGCGCAAGGTGCTGGACGGTACCGTGACGGACATCCGCGACGCGTTCAAAACCCAGACCTACGTGGTGGAAGGTAAGGGCCGCCTGATGGTACTGCACCCCGACTTTGAGGTGCTGGAGCACAAAGAGCGCGAAAACGGCTTTTTCCAGGACCGCATCCGACTACACGCCGGCACAACCCCCAACGACTTGCTGCGCTACCTCATCGGCAACGTGGAGGTGCACGCCTTCCGGGAGCAGATTCCGAGCATCAACGAAATCTTTATCCGGCGGGTGCGCGAAACAATGCCCGAAACGCTGGTGGAACTGGAAGAAAGTAGCAACTAATTTACTGTCAATAGAATGGAATCGAAATTTTGGTTGGTTGCGCAACGCGAGTACCTAACGCGCGTCCGTAAAAAGAGCTTTCTGATCCTGACGCTGCTGGTGCCGGTGTTGTTTGCGGGTTTTGGCTTTCTGATAGCCAAGGTAGCTATGGCGGATAACGACGAAATTGACGTGGTACGGGTACTGGACCAAAGCCCAGCCCAGTTGGGTAGCCGCCTGAAATCAACGGCGCGGCTACAGTTTATCCCGGTGCAGGGGCCGCTGGAGCAAGCTAAGAGCGCATACCGCAAATCGGACGATGGTGGGCTGCTCTACCTGCCGGCTACCATCACGCCGGAGCAAAACACGGGCATTCAGCTCTACGCCAAAGGGAACGTGAGCCTGCGCAAGCAAAAGGCCGTGGAAGATGCGCTGGATAAAATACTGGCCGAGGAAAAGCTGCGCGGGGCTGGTTTGTCGCAGGAAAAGCTGGATGCGCTCCGATCTTCAGTAGATGTAGCCAGCATCAATCTGGATGAAGAAGGCAAGGAGAAAAGTAGCAACGCGCTAGCCACTTCGGGTATTTCCTACGCCCTAGCCCTGCTGATCTACATGTTCATCTTCATCTACGGCGTGCAGATCATGCGTGGGGTAGGAGAGGAAAAGTCGAGCCGGATAATGGAGGTAATGCTGTCGTCGGTGAAGCCGTTTCAGCTGATGATGGGCAAGATTGTGGGCATTGCGGCCGTGGGTCTCACGCAGTTCTTGTTGTGGGGCGTGCTCTCGTGGGGTATCTCAGTAGGGGTAGGGTCGATAGTGCTGGACAAGTTTGCGCCGCCCAAAACGGAGGTAGCGGCCACCAGCACACAGGCCACCGCAGGTAGCACTGCCACTACTGCTACCCCGGCAGCCGCACCATCCGACGATAGCCAAGCCGCCATGCAGCAGGCTACAACGGGGCGCCTGGGCGTTTTCAAGGTGCTGGCCGATCTGCCTCTTGGTACCATTCTGTTTGGGTTTGTGGCGTATTTCCTGGGCGGCTACCTATTATATGGAGCGCTGTTTGGGGCCATCGGCGCGGCTGTAGACGACCAGACGGACACCCAGCAGTTCATGTTTCCTATCACCATGCCCTTGATTTTGAGCTACATCATCGGCGTATCCGTGATTCTGCGCAATCCCGATGGACCAGTAGCTTTCTGGATGTCCATGATTCCGTTTACCTCGCCTATTGCCATGGTCATTCGCCTACCCTTTGGGGTGCCGGCGTGGCAGCTGGCCCTGTCGCTGCTGTTACTGGTGGTGGGCTTCGTTGGTACAGTATGGGTAGGGGCGCGCATCTACCGGGTAGGCGTGCTGATGTACGGCAAGAAAATAACCTACCGCGAGTTGTCGAAGTGGATGTTCTATAAAGGGTAGGAAACACTGCGCTTCCTGCGTTTCTCTCCGCGTCCTCTGCGGGCTAAATCGTTGTTATGGTTTAGCCCGCAGAGGACGCAGTGTTTTCGTGGAGGATACAGAGGAGGGCGTATCTTTGAGTTATGCGCTTCTTACTCTTCTTATTGCTACTCGTTGCACCGGCTGTACATGCCCAGGACAAGCCCGCCTACCGTCTGTTTACGGCTGCCGGCAAGCCCGCCAACTATGATAAAATGCTAGCACAGCTGGCTACAGCCGATGTGGTACTGTTTGGCGAACAGCACAACGACCCCATTGCGCACTGGCTGGAGTTGCAAGTAGCCCGCGACCTGGCCCAGCGCAAGCAAGGCCAGCTAGTGCTGGGCTTCGAGATGTTTGAGCGCGACGTAGAGCCGCTAGTGCAACAATACAACACTGGCGAGCTAACTGACCAAGCCTTCGAGGCCGACAGCCGCCCATGGCCTAACTACGCTACCGACTATAAGCCCCTACTACAACTGGCTCGCCAGCAAAAGTTGCGCATCGTGGGTACCAATGTGCCCCGCCGCTATGCCTCGCAGGTGGCTAAAGGTAGCCTTTCCGCCCTCGATGCTCTACCCTCCGCCGAAAAAGCCTGGCTGGCGCCCCTACCCATCACCGTCGATTTTGAGCTGCCAGGCTACAAGAACATGCAGGCCATGTTTGGAGGCGATGCGGCCCACAGCGCGGGCGTGCAGAACATCATTCAGGCCCAGGCCCTCAAAGATGCTACCATGGCTTATTTCATTCGGCAGAGCCGGCAGCCGGGCCAAACAGTGTTGCACTTCAACGGCAGCTACCACTCCGATAACCACGATGGCATTGTGTGGTACCTGCGCCAAGCAGAGCCGCAGCTAAAAATTCTGACTATCTCCACCGTATCGCAGGAGCAGTTGCAAAAGCTCGACAAAGACAACCGCCAAAAAGCCGACTACGTGGTAGTAGTGCCCACTGATATGACAAAGACGTATTGAGCAAGTAGCAAAGAAGCTATGCGGTACATAATACTATCGAAGCTGCCGGCTTAGGTAGAAAAAGCAAAGCCCCTCGTTACACGTAGTAACGAGGGGCCGCAGTATAAAAAGGCAACCGGTTACGCCGAGAACGACGAGCCGCAGCCACAAGTGCTCTTGGCCTGAGGGTTGTTAAACACAAAGCCGCGGGCGTTCAAACCGTCCTGAAAGTCGACTTCCATACCCATCACATACATGGCATGCTTTTTATCCATGATGAGCAGCACGCCATCCAGATCGAAGGTTTCGTCGGCATCCTTGGCTTTGTCGAAGCCCAGCAGGTAGCTTAAGCCCGAGCAGCCGCCGCCCTGCACGCCCACGCGCAGGCCATACTCAGTCGGCACATTTTTATCGCGGAGAATAGTACGAACCTCTTCCAGGGCGCGAGGAGTGAGGCTGATGGGAGCAAGCTTGGTCGAAACAGCAGTAGCCATAAGACAGAGATAAATCGGAGTAGAAGGCAAAGATACACACTGCCGCGCAGAGTCCTATTTGCGCGTAGTGCATCAAGTTATAGTATAACACGTTACTATCCCCTACGGTTCACCGTATATCTTTGCGGCCCCTTACGGGCACGCTCCTTTTCCATCTTCCTTTCCCTCTCACGCATGGGTGCCGGCCGGCGCCTACCTCTTGTATGGATACTACCGCTTACATTTTTGACCTACTAAAGATTATTCTACCTGCCCTACTGGTAGCAGGCTCTATCTTTTATCTGGTGCAGCAATACTTCGAAAAAGAGCAACAGCGCCGCTTGATAGAGCTGCGCTTGCAAAGCGGTAAGGAAGTGCTGCCTGTGCGCTTGCAAGCCTACGAGCGAATAGTGCTGTTTTTGGAGCGCATCACGCCCAGCAACCTGCTGGTACGCCTGAGCAGCGCCGGCCAGTCGGCCCCCGACTACCACCGGTTGCTGCTCCAGGAAATCCGCGCTGAGTACGAGCACAATCTTTCCCAGCAGCTCTATATGAGCCCCGATGCATGGCAGCAGGTAAAGCAGGCTAAGGAAAACGTGCTCACCATGATTAACAAGGCCTACCACGGGTTGCCCCAACCCCAGCAAGCGCGCGGCACGGAGTTGGCCAAGCGCGTGCTCGAAACCGTCATTGCCGACGAGGTAGACCCCACCACCCAGGCGCTGAACGTGGTAAAACACGAGGCGATAGGGCTGTTTTAGAGCAAGAAGGGAAAAACGTCATGTTTCGACAAGCGGACGCCAGATGAAGCATGACGTTTTTCTTATACAGGTCATCGAGTATTAGCTGCCTATAGCTAGTTGTCGTAAATACGCTGCTGAGTACCGTAGCCGGCTACCGTACCAGCTAAACAACTCCCCATCAACCAGCCGTACAGTAGCAGTGGGGCACAGAATGCGAAACTCTTCCAGGTGCTTTTCCCGGAAGGGGTAGGGCTCCGAGGAAAGCAGAATCTGCTGGGGCTGCGCGGCGGCTAGTTGGGCAGGGGTAATTTTGGGGTAGCGCTGCTGCCCAGCAAATATGTTCACGAATCCAGCTCGACGCAGTATATCATCAATAAACGTATTGGCAGCGGCCACCATATAGGGCTTGCGCCAGATGAAGTAGGCGGTAGGCAGCGGTGGCTGCGTAGCTGATAATGAAGCAAAGGAATTCTCAATCTCAGTAGCCAGCGCAGTGGCGCGGGCAGCGGTGCCCGTGAGCAGCCCCACCTGTCGAATCATGGTAAGTGCGTCGAACAGCGTAGCAATATCACTGATCCAGACAGGGTAGGATGCAGCCAGTTCCTCTATGCCTTCCCGATAGTTCTCTTCCTTATTCCCAAGAATCAGGTCAGGCTGCAAAGCTGCAATCTTCTCAAAATCGAAATTTTTGGTGCCCCCGATAACCACGGCCGATTGCCGCGCTTCGGGTGGGTGAATGCAAAACTTCGTAACGCCGACCACTCGCTCACTTAGGCCTAAATCAAATAACAACTCCGTCTGCGAAGGCACCAGCGATACAATGCGTTGCGGCGGAAACGGTACCACCACGCGCCGACCTAGCTGATCGGTAACTGTGAGGGGTAGGGAATGTATAGTGGGAAGCTGCATAAGCAAGACGGGCTGCCGTTCTACGTTTAGGTAGAATGGCAGCCCATTGTATGAAAGAGAACGGTGGAGGTTATTTGAAATACCGGAAATCGTGGCCGTCTTCGATGCGTAACACGGTTTCGTAGATCAGCTTGATGACGTTCTCCACGTCGTCTTTGTGCACGGTCTCCACCGTGGTGTGCATATACTTGAGGGGTAGAGAGATAAGCGCCGAAGCTACACCCATACCCGCGTAAGCAAAGGCATCGGTGTCGGTACCCGTGGCGCGGGTAGCAGCGGCTCGCTGAAATGGGATTTCAGCTTTTTGTGCCGTTTCGATAATCAAGTCACGCAGGTTGTTTTGCACAGCTGGGCCATAAATAACCACTGGCCCGCGGCCGCAGAACAGGTCGCCAGACGTTTTCTTCTCGTACATCGGCGACTGCGTGTCGTGCGTTACATCGGTGATGATAGCCACATCGGGTTGCAGGCGGTGGGCAATCATCTCGGCCCCACGCAGCCCAATTTCCTCTTGCACCGAGTTTACAATGTACAAGCCAAAGGGTAGGGTTTTGCCTTCTTCTTTCAGGCGGCGAGCCACTTCGGCAATCATGAAGCCGCCCACGCGGTTGTCGAGTGCCCGGCCCACGTAGTACTTGTCGTTCATCACCATGAACTCGTCCTCAAACGTGACGACCGAACCCACATGAATGCCCATGGCCTCCACTTCTTCCTTACTCGACGCACCGCAGTCGAGGTACACGGTTTCCATGGTAGGCGCTTTGTCCTGCTCTACCTTGCGCACGTGGATGGCCGGCCAGCCGAACACAGCCTTCACAATGCCCTTGGCCGTATGGATATTCACGCGCTTGCTGGGTGCCACCAGCGGGTCGGAACCACCGTTTTTGCGCAAGTACAGATAGCCTGATTCGGTGATGAAATTAACGAAGTAGCTGATTTCGTCGGCGTGGGCCTCAATGACCACTTTGTATTTGGCTTCGGGGTTGATGATGCCGACCACCGTACCGTAAGTGTCAATCAGGTAGTCATCTACATAAGGCCGCACGTAATCAAGCCACAGTTTCTGGCCTTCCTTTTCGAAGCCAGTAGGAGAAGCGTTGTTGAGGTATTTCTGAAGAAAATCGAAAGATTCGGGACGCATAAAGGATGATATGTTCCGCACAGTGTATACGTAGAGAGGAAAGAAACAGCACAAGGGTAGAAGGTAGAAGACACTGTGCGACGTCCTTTACTTCCTACAATCGTGCGAGAATATCAGAGTGGAATATTGCCGTGCTTCTTACGTGGTAACTGGTCTACTTTGTTTTCGAGCATCTTAAACGCTCGTATCAGTTTCTGACGGGTTTGGGAGGGTAGGATTACTTCATCCACAAAGCCCCGATGCGCGGCGCGGTAGGGGGTGGCAAACTTCTGCTGGTAATCGTCTACCTTCTCCTGCAGCTTGGCTTCGGGGTTTTCAGCCTCAGCAATTTCGCGGCGAAAGATAATTTCGGCAGCTCCCTTGGCGCCCATCACCGCAATTTCGGCGGTAGGCCAAGCGTAATTTAGGTCGGCGCCGATGTGCTTGCTGTTCATCACATCGTAGGCACCGCCGTAGGCTTTACGCGTAATTACCGTCACGCGGGGCACGGTGGCTTCGCAGAAAGCGTATAGCAACTTGGCGCCGTTGGTAATGATGCCACGCCATTCCTGATCAGTGCCGGGTAGGAAACCGGGCACGTCTTCCAGCACCAGCAGCGGAATATTAAACGCGTCGCAGAACCGCACGAAGCGGGCGGCTTTGGTAGAGGCATTGATGTCGAGTACGCCTGCCAGCACGGCTGGCTGGTTGCCCACAATACCAATACTGCGGCCTGCCAACCGGGCGAAGCCTACCACAATATTCTCAGCAAAATTCTGGTGCACCTCCAAGAAGGAATCCGTGTCTACGATACCCTCAATCACCTCCCGAATGTCGTAGGGCTGATTGGGGTTGTCGGGGATAATTGTGTCCAGAGTAGGGCGCTGCTCGTCGGCTGGGGTGTAGGGTAGGGCTGGCGCGGTTTCCTCGCAGTTTTGCGGCATGTAGCTCAACAACTGTTTGAGCTGTTGAATGCAGGCTACCTCATTGGGAGCCGTGAAATGCGTCACGCCGCTTTTGGTGGAGTGCGTGCTGGCGCCGCCCAACTCCTCGCTGGTCACGGTTTCGTGGGTCACGGTTTTCACCACGTTGGGGCCAGTCACAAACATGTAGCTCGTGTCCTCCACCATCAGGATAAAATCCGTAATGGCTGGCGAATACACCGCGCCACCCGCGCACGGCCCCATCACTGCCGACAATTGGGGCACTACCCCCGAGGCCAGCGTATTTTTGTAGAAGATATCGGCGTAGCCGCCCAAGCTCACTACCCCCTCCTGAATGCGCGCCCCGCCCGAGTCGTTCAGTCCAATAACGGGCGCACCGTTCTTCATGGCCAAGTCCATAATCTTCACAATTTTCTCGGCATGAGTCTCACTCAACGAGCCACCAAACACTGTGAAGTCCTGAGAAAAAACGTACACCAGGCGGCCATGCACGGTGCCGTAACCCGTCACCACGCCGTCGCCGAGATAGTACTCCTTATCCAGCCCGAAGTCCTTGGCGCGGTGCATCACAAACTTCCCGATTTCCTCGAAAGAGCCTTCGTCGAGCAACAAATCCAGCCGTTCGCGGGCCGTCAGCTTGCCTTTTTTGTGTTGGGCATCAATGCGAGCCTGACCACCACCGAGCAACGCCTCAGCGTTTTTGGCGGCCAGAATTTCCAACTTCGTAAGATGAACGTTTGCGTGCGGATCAGCCATGTGGGGTGGGGTGGGGTGAGGGTGAACTTCAAAGGTAAGGTAGGAAACAAAAAAAGCCGCACCAGAATTTGGGGTGGCTTCATGGCAGTGATAAATACTGCGCAACTAGTTAACGGACATAGGATAAAATAAAAGGCAGCCAGCCTCCTAATGGAAACTGGCTGCCTTTCACGATAGGATTTACTTACTTATCCTTCTTATCCGAAGCGTCGTCCGGGGCCGGAGTTTCTTCCGGGCGTTCGTCGCTGGCCAAATCGGGGGCTTCATCACTCTTGCTAACAGCGAAAGTCAACTCTTCAGCGCCTTCCGTGTAATCAGCCGTGATAACGTCGCCGTGGGCGATTTGTGCCTTCAGGATTTCCTCTGCAATCGGATCTTCGATATACTTCTGAATAGCCCGGTTCAGCGGACGAGCGCCAAACTTCGGATCGTAGCCTTTTTCAGCCACAAAATCCTTAGCGGCTTCGGTTAGCTCCACGCGGTAGCCCAACGACTGAATACGCGACAGCAACTTCGACAGCGAAATGTCGATGATCTGGTGGATGTCTTTTTTCTCCAAAGAGTTGAAGACAATCACGTCGTCCAAACGGTTGAGGAACTCCGGCGAGAACGTCTTACGCAGGGCGTTGGTGATAGTACCCTTCGTAATCTCGTCCAGGTTCTCGGTGCGGGCTTTTGTGCCGAAGCCAATACCGACCCCGAAGTCAGCCAAATCACGTGCCCCGATGTTCGAGGTCATAATGATGATGGTGTTCCGGAAGTCTACCTTGCGGCCCAACCCGTCGGTCAGGATACCGTCGTCCAGTACCTGCAACAGCAGGTTGTATACGTCGGGGTGCGCTTTCTCAATCTCGTCGAGCAGTACGACCGAGTATGGCTTGCGGCGGATTTTCTCCGTCAGCTGACCGCCCTCTTCGTACCCCACGTAGCCGGGAGGCGCGCCCACCAGGCGCGATACGCTGAATTTCTCCATGTATTCCGACATGTCGATGCGCACCAGCGACTCTTCCTTGTCGAAGAGGTAGTTCGCCAGCACTTTCGCCAGTTCGGTCTTACCTACACCAGTTGGGCCAAGGAACACGAACGAGCCAATTGGCTTTTTCGGATCTTTCAAGCCTACACGGGTACGCTGAATAGCTTTCACAAGCTGGGCAATAGCCTTGTCTTGGCCGATTACCTTGCCTTTTAGCTCCTCACCCATGTTGAGCAGCTTAGCGCTTTCGTTCTGGGCCACGCGCGAAACGGGGATGCCGGTCATCATAGCAATAACCTCGGCCACGTTCTCCTCTTTCACGGTGTAGCGCTTCTTCTTGGTCTCCTCTTCCCAGTCCTTTTTGGCCTGCTCGAGTTGATCAATCAGCTTCTTCTCCGTGTCGCGGAGCTTAGCGGCTTCCTCGTATTTCTGCGACTTCACCACGCGGTTTTTCTCGACTTTGATATTCTCAATCTGCTCTTCGAGCTTGAGAATATCCTCGGGCACCACGATGTTGTTGATGTGCACGCGGGCACCAGCTTCGTCCAGAATGTCGATGGCCTTGTCGGGTAGGAAACGGTCCGACATGTAGCGGTCCGACAACTTCACACACTGCTCAATGGCCTTATCAGTGTACACCACGTGGTGGTGGTCCTGATACTTGTCCTTGATGTTGTGCAGGATTTCGATGGTTTCCTCGGGCGTGGTAGGATCTACCATTACCATCTGGAAACGACGGGCCAAGGCACCATCCTTCTCGATGTACTGACGGTACTCGTCGAGGGTAGTGGCACCAATGCATTGAATTTCGCCACGGGCCAAGGCCGGCTTGAACATGTTGCTGGCATCCAGCGAGCCCGAAGCTCCACCGGCACCTACAATCGTGTGCAGCTCGTCAATGAACAGAATTACGTCGGGCGACTTCTCCAGCTCGTTCATCACGGCCTTCATGCGCTCCTCAAACTGACCACGGTATTTGGTACCAGCTACCAGCGAAGCCAGATCCAGCGTCACCACGCGCTTGTTGAACAGCACGCGCGACACTTTTTTCTGGATGATGCGTAGGGCCAGGCCTTCAGCAATGGCAGTTTTACCAACACCAGGCTCACCAATCAGGATCGGGTTGTTCTTCTTGCGGCGCGACAGAATTTGAGCAACGCGCTCAATCTCTTTCTCGCGACCTACAATTGGGTCGAGTTTGTCTTCTTCGGCGAGTTTGGTCAGGTCGCGGCCGAAGTTGTCGAGCACAGGCGTGCGCGACTTCTCGTTGCCTTTCTTGGGGGTAGCACCGGAGCCGCCGCGGCCCTGGCCACCGCCAAACAGCCGGTCGTTGTCGTCGTCGTCGGCCTCAGGGCCGTTGGTGGGGTTGTTGCTCGCGGCACCGTGGTAGTCCAGCGAGTCACGTACAGATTCGTAGTTCACGTTGAATTTGCTGAGAATCTGAGAAGAGATGTTGTCCTCATCGCGCAAGATCGACAGGAGCAGGTGCTCGGTGCCGATAATCTCACTTTTGAAGATTTTCGCCTCCAGATAGGTGATTTTAAGGACTTTTTCAGTCTGTTTCGTCAGCGGGATAGAGCCGGTAATGCTCGTGCCCTGCGTAGCCGTATTACGGGTAGCTTGTTCCAGGGCATACTTTAGCTCCTCCACCGAGACACCCAATTTCTTGAGCAGCCCAATGGCGGTGCCTTCCCCTTCGCGAATCATGCCCAGCAATAAGTGTTCGGTACCGATATAATCGTGACCGAGCCGGATGGCTTCTTCCCGGCTCAGGGAAATCACTTCCTTGACTCGGTTTGAGAATTTAGCTTCCATGCAGATAAGTAATAAAGAAAAACGGAACCCCGCAAGCCCACGAGTAAGATCAGGGCACGGATTAGGCCGATTGTACCTGAAAACAGATAAGCTCGGGCGAAGGTTCTACTAGCCGTAATTGGCCTTACGTAAGAAAGGCGCCGGCGGCCGGACCTTGCATAAACAACAGGTCCAGGATACTTAGATTGGGTACAAATTGTACGCCAAAGGTCTGGGGGTAGGCACGGCCCGACGTCCTGTCAGGTTGGTCTGCCACAGCGGCTTTTGGCGTAAGCCAGTCCCGGCGGTCAAGCAGTGGTTGGCTGGGTGAATTTCCCCTTTGAGAAGGGTAGGAAGAAACGTACGACTGTGTGAATTCTACGTGAGGCCGTAGGCGCAGGCATCGCAAGTACAAACGCAGCAGCTGTGTGTTTAGGTCAAAAAGTAGGGTAGGGCGTTGATAGTAAATGTCGTGCAGATAGTCGGCGTAGTATTCAAAATACGGCGTGCCACCATAGGCGGTTTGCAGGGTGCGCCAGTGTTGGTGTACCCAGTTCTGCCGGTAGTCTATTTCAATGGATGAGGTGGCTATTTTCTCACTCCTGTTGCCGTCTACTACCGGCACGGTAAGCGGCTTCACGCCTTGAGCCGTCAGGATCAGGCAGCGGTTGCGGTAGGTTTGTTTGCGGTAGTGGTCGTGGGCTTCGAGCAGCAAGGTGTCCTGCCCAACTAGCTCGGCAAAGAAAGCAACGGGCGGATTGTACTGCGACTCGAAAATGACCACGGGCGAACTGGCTAACTTGTTGAGTAAGGTAGGGCACGAAGCCTTCAGGTTTTCTTGTTCAACAATTCAACCAGCCTTGAACCCGCTACCTTTACCCGCCAATCTGACACGATGCGACTTCTCCTTAGCTTCTTTCTGGTGCTTTTGACGGCTACCGTGCAAGCCGCCGCCCCACAATTGCTGCTCGACGTAGCTCAGTTTCGCAACGAGGACCGCGTAGTGAAAGGCTCCGTAGTAGAGTTGTACGCCACCGTGCCGGGTACTGGCCTCACGTACCTGCGGCGGGCGCCCAAAACGTTTCAGGCGGCGGCCGTGCTCACACTGGAAATCCTGAAAGCCGACGGAAAGCCCGCTTACCAGGAAACCGTAACGCTGAAACCACCTGTGCTCAGCGACACCACCGCCGCCATCAAAAATCCCATCAGCTTTCAGAAGCGCGTGGCCCTACCCGATGGCCAGTACACAGTGCGTGCCCGCCTGCGCGACCAGTACAAAGCAAGCAATGCAACCACGGTAGACCAATCGCTCACACTGAAATCAGACGGCAAAGCGGCTTATCTGAGCGATATTGTGCTACTGGCGCGGCCCGCGGCAAAGTCGGGGGCGCAGGATAATTTTGCACGAGGCGGCTTGCGGTTGTCGCGGGCGCCGGGAGGCTATTATGGACGCGGCACTGCCCAGATTTTCTTCTATGCTGAGTTGTACCAAGCACCTGCTGGGCAGCCGCTAAAGGTGCGCTACCGTATTGCCTCCGACGAGGGCGGCGCCGCCGAAGCTGAAACCACGCTTGAGCAGGCGGCGCAAGGCAAGCCTACCACCATTGTAGGCGAGCTGCCGCTTGGCCCGCTTCCCAGCGGCCAATACGTTTTCACCATTGAAATCCGCGACGCGAAAAATCAGTTGCTTACCACGCAAAGCACCGTGCTGACCCGCGATATGGAAGAGTACGCGCCCGCTGGCGCCACCAACTAACACATGCCTCCCTCTACCCCCGCCAAACCCTACCCTTGGTACCTGCGTCCCGTCAATTGGCTGCTGATTGGGTTGTCCCGGCTGCCCTTACCGGTGCTGTATTTTTTCGCCGACGGTATCTACCTATTACTAGCCTACGGGATTCGCTATCGTTGGCGCGTTATCACAGAGAACATTCGAAATTCGTTTCCGGAGAAAACGGAGGCTGAGGTAGCCGCTACGGGCCGTGCGTTTTACCGACACTTTGCGCAGGTGATTGTGGAGATTCTAAAGCTGCGCACCATCTCGGCGGCGGAGCTGGGTAGGCGGGTGCGCTTCACCAATCCTGAGCTGATTGAACCGTTGTTTGCAGCTGGCCGCACTGTCCTCACATTGGGCTCGCACGCAGGCAACTGGGAGTGGATTTTGTCAGGAGCGGCAGTGCGGTTTCCGGGTAGGGCCGATGGGGTGTATAAACCCCTAAGCAGCCCGTTTTTTGAGAGCTTCATGTATGAGCTGCGCACCCGCAGTGGGGCAGTACTGGTGCCCATGCGCAACACGCTGCGTTACTTGCTAAGCACCCGCGGCGAAGGTCGCTCGCTCAGCCTGCTTACTGACCAGGCCGCTGGTCCCCGCGACAGCCCCTACTGGACCACTTTCCTGCACCAGGATACCAGCTTCTACACCAGCGCCGACCGCTTAGCTCCGCAGCTGCAAGCGCCCGTATTCTACGTCAGCATCCAGCGCGTGCGGCGCGGTTACTACAACATCACCATTACGCTACTCTACGACGGCTACGCGCCCATCGAAAAGGGTTCATACCCCATTGCCGAGGCTTTTGCCCGTTTGCTGGAGCGCGATATTCAGGCCGCGCCTGCACAGTATCTATGGTCACACCGCCGTTGGAAACATAAGCGGTAAGCTGATGAGTTAGAAAAAAGGCGTGTCATCCTTCGCAGCGAAGGATGACACGCCTTTTTTCTAACTCATCAGCTTACAAATACTGTTCAATGTCGCCGGCGCCCTGGCGGATGATGTCGAAATCCTCATTGGTGCAGTCGACGACGGTACTGGCTACGTTGTTGCCGAAGCCGCCGTCAATCACGAGGTCTACCAAAGAGCGGTATTTCTCATACAGTAGATCGGGGTCGGTGGTGTATTCGAGAAGCTCATCGTCGTCACGGATAGAGGTAGAGACGATGGGGTTGCCCAACTCGCGCACCAGGCTGGTGCAAATCTGGTTGTCGGGCACACGAATGCCCACGGTTTTGCGCTTTACGCCGCCATAGCGCGGGGCCTGTGGGCTAGCCTCAAAAATAAAGGTGAACGGACCGGGTAGGGCTTTTTTCAGCACCTTATACATGGGCGTGGTGATGCCGTGGGCATAATCGGTAATATGTGACAAATCGGCACATATAAACGACAGATTGGCCTTCTCGGGGTGAATGCCTTTAATGCGGCAGAGCTTTTCCACGGCTTTGGCGTTGTGAATGTCGCAGCCCAGACCGTAGATGGTATCCGTAGGATAAATAATGACCCCACCTTTGCGCAGCACTTCCACAGCTTGCAGCAGGCGGTTTTGGGGTGGATTATCAGGATGAATGCGAAGCAACGTAGCAGCCATAGGAAAGCAGAAGAATTGAGTTGAAATGAATGCTACCCCACGCAATGGGGTAGAAGCAAGGTAGCAGACAAAGCAATAGGGCGCTTGTTTGCTTGAGATGCCAGCTGTAATGAGCCGGACATATCTTCCTAATACATCCTAGCTGGCCCGAAAGTTTTACGGGTAACGAACCCCCGCCGGATGTTAGCGCGGCAGAACTCGTACTTTTGGGGTGGCTATTCTTGGTGTGCCCTTCTGAGTGGCGCCGAAGAGGATGGTCGGACAGTATCTTCCTTCTCAACCTGTTGCCCGCCGCATGGCTACCCCATCTAATACTCCTCCCCCTAGCATCCTGGAGCGCCGCGATAAGGCCCTCAAACGTCGCAAACGCATTGGTACCTTGGTGGCGCTGGCGGGCGTGCTGTTTGTGAGCTTCTCGTACTATTTCTACCAGATTTTCTACACCGCCAACGTAGAAACCAAAGGTCGGCCTACCTACGTGCTCATCCGCCGCGGCGAGCCATATAAGGCCGTGCTCGATAGCATCTACGCCACCGGCGCCATTGTGGATAAGCTTTCGTTTGCCTTCGTGGCCAAGCTGATGAAGTATCCTGATCTAGTGAAACCCGGCCGCTACGAGCTGAAAGACGGCTACACCAACCGCCAGCTGGTATCGGACTTGCGCGCTGGGCGGCAGTCACCTCTCAAGCTCACGTTCCAGAATATCCGGCTGCGGGAGGACCTGGCCCGCAAGCTCAGCCACAGCATCGACGCGCGACCGGGACAATTCGATTCGCTGCTGAGTAGCCCTAGCTACACCAAGAGCCTAGGGTTTGACACCACGACGATTCTAACGATGTTCATCCCGAACACGTACGAGCTGTACTGGAACTCCTCGGCCGACAACCTCATGCAGCGCATGAAGAAGGAATACGAGAAGTTCTGGACGCCCGCCCGCGACGCCAAGCGTCAGAAGCTGGGCCTCACGCGCGCCCAGGTGAGCACGCTAGCCAGCATTGTGGAGGCCGAGCAGCAGCAGCACGCCGATGAGCGCCCTCGCGTGGCGGGAGTGTACCTCAACCGCCTCCAGCGCGGCATGAAGCTGCAAGCCGACCCCACCGTGGTGTACGCCAATGGCGACTTCGGCATCAAGCGCGTGCTGAACGTGCATTTGCAGAAAGATTCGCCCTACAACACCTACAAGTACAACGGCCTACCCCCCGGTCCCATCAACCTGCCCAGCATCGCCAGCATTGATGCCGTGCTGAACCCTGAGGACCACAACTATCTCTATTTCTGCGCCAAGGAAGACTTCAGCGGCTACCATGCCTTTGCTACCAACGAGGCCGCGCACCTAGTAAACGCCCGCCGCTATCAGGCTGCGTTGACGAGGTCAGGGATTATGAAATGAGTTGATGTGTTGATGATTGATGTGTCAATGTGCCAATAGATAGTAACATATAGCATCTTTTTCAATCAACACATTATCACATCAATCATCAGCACACCAACCCATGTACTCTCACGATACCTACATTCGCGTGCGCTACGCCGAGACGGACCAAATGGGGTACGTCTACCACGGCAACTATGCGGCCTATTTTGAGGTGGCGCGCACCGAGGCATTCCGGCAGCTAGGCATTAGCTACAAGACCATGGAGGCTGAGGGGGTAGGGATGCCCGTGGGCGAGCTACGCACCCGCTTCCGCCGTCCCGCCCGCTACGACGACCTGCTAACCGTACGCATGCTGCTGCGCCAGCCCGCCGAGGGTACGCGCATTCTGTTTGAGTACGAAATCTACAACGAGGCGCAAGAGCTGCTTACCGAAGGCCATACGCTCATGGTGTTCGTGAATATGAGCACCGGCCGACCCGTGCCCATCCCGGCGGCTATTCAGCAAAAACTGCTGCCCTACTTCACCGACGACGAAACGGCCGGTCCCCTCACACCACCCAAAGCACCTGCCTCGGAGGCACCTGCCCCAGCCGCTTTCCTGAAAAAAGAGTAGAAGAAGGGTAGGGGCCAAGGTCGGGAACGGAATCTGTTCGGTCTGGGCCGGGTTATGCACCAACTCATTACTCACCAGCTTACCACTCACCGCATGCGTCTACCCGTCCGTCGATACCACCTCTCCGACATCCGTCAGCGCCGCAGCTACCGCCGCCTGATGGTGTGGCTGAAGCGCCTGCGCTTCGCGGGGGGTAGGGCGTCGGTGTACGACGTGATGGACCGCATGATTCAGGAGTCGAGGATGGATAGCATCACCAAGCGCGCCAGTTACATGGCGTTCAACCTGACCATTGCCATCTTCCCCACCATCATCTTCCTGTTCACGCTGATACCGTACATTCCGGTGCCCAACCTGAACGTGGACATTCTGCAGTTCATCGGCGACCTGATGCCCAGGGAGATGTACGCCGCTACCGCTAGCACCATCAACGACATCGTGACGATTCAGCATGGGGGCTTGCTGTCGTTTGGTTTTGCCACGGCGCTGGTGCTCAGCTCCAACGGCATTATGGCCCTGCTCGACGCGTTCGAGAAAAAATATCCGTCGTTTAAGCGACGTACCTACGTGCGCAAACGTGTGATTGCCACCTTGCTGACGGTGGTGCTGTCGGTGCTGCTACTGGTGGCCATCACAAGTATCTTCTTCGGTACCTACATCATCGATTGGTTGGTTTTCAACGAGATAGTATCCGAAACCTTTACTGGGCAGCTAATTACCATTGTGAAGTACGGCTCCGTTACGGGTCTTTCGCTGATGATTACCTGCCTAATTTACTACTATGTGCCACCTGTGCACAACAAGTGGCCGTTTGTGTCGGCGGGGGCGGTGGTGGCCACGGTGCTGATCTTTCTCGTGTCGTTTCTGTTCATTCTCTACGTCAAGATTTTCGATAGCTACAACCATTTCTACGGCTCCATTGGCACGCTCATCGGCCTCATGGTGTGGCTGGATTTTGTGTGCATGACCCTAATTCTGGGCTTTGAGGTGAACGTGAGCATCGACGCTGTAACGGGTCGCTTGCGCAATGGCAAAGAAGCCACCGCGCCCCGCCGCCTGCACCTACCCGGCCGGACCAGCAAAGTGGCGGTATCGAGCTAACTAATTCAGCATCAATAAATAATTTGCATCGGTAGGCCAACGGCGTAAAAAAAAAGCGAAAAAAACGTGTGGTAGTCTTGCGTACGCTACCCTGGCCTACTACTTTTGTCGTCCCAAACCCACTCGTTTGGACCTTAGAGAGGTGGCAGAGTGGTCGAATGCGACGGATTCGAAATCCGTTATACCGGCAACGGTATCGGGGGTTCGAATCCCCCCCTCTCTGCAAAGGCCCTTCATTGCTGCTGAAGGAATCCTTTTTTGCTGGCAGCAACTAGTTAGAGGAGTGGCAGAGTGGTCGATTGCGGCGGTCTTGAAAACCGTTGAGGGTTAAACCTCCGGGGGTTCGAATCCCTCCTCCTCTGCATAAAAGCCCCGTTTCCGAGTTGGAGACGGGGCTTTTGCTTTTAGGATGTCGTTGTTACAGCACTACTGATAAACAGAAGGCCTGCATCAGCTGATGCGGGCCTTTTACTTACGCTGGAATAAGTTCTGGTTCAGCCGTTTCATTGGGGATTTTATATGGATCTATATGCTTGCATATATACTTACAGCAAAAGCACGCGCTACTTGCAACCGCAAGCCTTGCACTCTTCTAGCGTATTGAAGGGGACTATCCCACCGCAGCCACCCCACGTGAATGGCTTACACTTTTTCTCCCGCTGGTCGAAATAGTAGCGCACGAAAGCGGCGTTGCAAATGCCCGCATCTGGCACGAGTAGACAGAGAGGAGTAGGTTCAATAACCACTTCGGGTTTGGGTTCTGGATCCGTATCCTTTTGGCTGCAGGTAGCAGAGGATAGTAGGGCTGTGGCAGAGAGTAGTAGTAGAGTCTTTTTCATACCACTACGATTCTCCTGGGTCAGTAATCGTTGCATCACACAACGAACATCGATAGGGCAGCTTCTAAAAACTCTTTGTACAAAGCTTTTTTAGGCTACAAAATGGACTTATTGTGGGAAATAAACGAAGGCTTTGCATCAAGATAGCAGCCGTGCTTGGTGGGCAATGCTGATCAGCTTAGGCGCATTTTTGAGGGTAGCCAGCACCAGTTCTTTGGTGGCTTGCTTTAGTTCGTCTTTGCTGATGTCGCGGGTCTCTTCGCGCACCAAGTCGGTGATGGTCTGGAAGGAGTGTGTGAGCACGCGCCGGCGCGGGCGTTCTGCCTTCAGCTCTGCAAATGCTATGGTCATGTGGGCCTGAATTTTCAGGCGGCGCGTATGAAACACCGATTCCTGGGCTACTTGTGGCTGAATGGCCTGTAGCAGCGTTACCAACGGTACCAACCTAGTGGCGGTAGCTGTTATTGCCCGGTCCAGCCGACGTGGGGATGTGGGCACACCTAGCTCATGCTCGGTGCCGGTCGGTAAGGCAAGGGGTAGGGGGCAGTCGTTGGGTATCGAATCGGGGGTAAGCATTGCGTAAAAGCACAACGTAGGGTAGGAGCCGAATATACTGGAAACGGCGCGGTATAGCTACTGCATTAGGGGTCATATACATAAGCAAGCCCCGCTTCCGGTTGAGAAGCGGGGCTTGTTGATAGAAACAGGGTAGGCGCTTGCTACTCGGCGTGCACGTAAGGCGCCGTTAGGCGGCTGATGGGGCGGTAGTTCACGAACTCAACTTCCGGCGCTAAATAGCTGGCGCGCACGGGTTCTTCGCGCAGCAGATCGGTGCTCAGGTACTTCTTGTTGCTGTCGCAGAGTAGAGTAACCACCGTAGCGTCTGGACCCAGCTCAGCGGCCAAGCGGATGGCTCCACTCACGTTGGCACCCGATGAGATGCCCACGGCCAGCCCGAGTTGCTGGGCCAGCTTTTGGGCCAGTAGAATAGCGTCGCCGTCGGAGGCCTGCACCACAGCGTCGAGCTGATCGAGCCGAACAATGGCGGGAATGAATTCGTCGCTGATGCCCTGGATGCGGTGGGCTCCTACTTTGTAGCCCGTGGTGAGGGTAGGCGACTCGGCCGGCTCCAATGGATGAATGCGCACCGCAGGAAACTGCCGCCGTAAGTAATGCCCTACCCCCATTACGGTGCCACCCGTGCCTACACCTGCCACAAACGCCGTAGGCTGCCGACCGATGCTGGCCAGTTGCGCCGCAATTTCGGGGCCGGTGGTGCGGGCGTGAGCTTCGCAGTTGTACTGGTTTTCGAACTGACGGGTAAGGAACACGGTGTGGTCGGCAGCAGCCATTTCTTCGGCCAGTCGAATGCTACCCAGAAAGCCTCCCTGCTCCTTGCTTACCAGCGTTACCTCGGCCCCTAGACTACGGATAATATCTACCCGCTCCCGACTTAGCCAGTTAGGCATCAGAATACGAACGGGATGCCCCAGAGCTTTCCCGATGGCGGCAAACGCAATACCAGTGTTGCCGGAAGTGGCCTCCACAATGGTGTCGCCGGGCCGTATTTTGCCTTGGATATAAGCCTGTTGCAGGATATACAGCGCCATGCGGTCCTTGAGGCTGCCCGTCAGGTTATAGTGCTCGCACTTCACGAAAATCTGCCCCGTCTGACCCCGGTAACGGTAGTGCAGCGCCAGCATGGGCGTATTGCCGACTAAATGCCAGAGGTGGGCAAACTTTTCGCGCAGCTCGTCAGACAACAAACAGGCAGGCTCGGCGGGAGAGGGTGAAATCATGCGAAGGGTGGATAGGTGAAAGGGGGTAGGACCAAAGGCTGATTGCTAATGGACTACTTATTGGCAAACAGCGTTGCAAGCTTGGCTTGCAACTCTTCGCCGCGCAGGTTCTTCGCAATAACTTTTCCCTGCGGATCAATCAGGAAATTTTGCGGCACGGCGCTGATACCGTAGTCGACGGCAACCTGGTTTTTCCAGCCTTGCAGGTCCGATACGTGCGTCCAGGTGAGGCCGTCGGCCTGAATGGCTTTTTGCCACGCCTCCTTCTTGCTGTCCAGCGACACACCCAGCACATCAAAGCCTTTGTCGCGATATTGGTTGTAGAGCGCTACCACGTTAGGATTCTCCTTGCGGCAGGGGCCGCACCAGCTGGCCCAGAAATCCACTAACACATACTTGCCGCGGAAATCACTCAATTTCACCATCTTACCGTTGGGGTCGGCTTGGGTGAAGGTAGGCATGCTACCCACGGCCGATTTGGCGTCTACCATTATGTATTTCTGGATGCTTTTGCCTGCCAGCGAGGCTTTGGCTGCGGGGCCGAGCTGCTTGTACAGCTTCTCAGCCTCCGTTACGTCCGGGAAATCCACGAAGCGCCACTGTACCACGGCCGCCGCCGCCGCCGAGTTGGGGTGCGCCTGCACAAAGGCCTCCGTGATTTGCTTGGTTTCGTTGCTCAGCTCCGCAAAGCGGGCATCGGCTTCTTTGCGGGTGGCAGGGTCAGCTTCCTTGGCACCGGCAGGGGTAGCCTTGGCCAACATCTCATACACGGTGCCGGCCTTTTGCGTAATCTGCTTCCACTGCTTGTTGTAGATGTCGTAGTCCTGCTGCGTGGCCGAACCCGTTACCACAATGTCGGCTTTGGCGTCGGCGGGTAACTGCACCGTCATGGGTTTGTTTTCGATGAACATGCCCACGTAGCGCTTCAGTGCAGGCACCTGAAGGCCACTCCAGGTAGGCTCGCCTACCTGACCCTTAAACGTGAAGTGGTTGTTTTTCACCACTGTCGAGTCTTTGGTGGTGGTGGCACCGTAGCGGGTGAGGTAAATTTTGGTGGCGTCGGGCGCCGTCAGATCACCTTGCAGCACGAAACCGCTAGGAGCAGTAGCGGGGCGCGCAGCCGGAGCCGCTTTCTTCTGCGCCAAGGCGGCGCTGGCAGTTAGCAAGGTGGCGCTAAGTAGCAGGACTGGAGTTTTCAGAGAATACATACAGAAAGAAGTTAGAGAGTAGTTGAAAAGGAAAGCAGCCCAGGTAGCCATTCGAGCACGAAATGCGACGAGGTTTAGCTGTTAATAACCAGCATTTTGTGTCAGATTAGGGTTGGCAAGCAGTTGTGGGTTCGGGATGGGCCACACGGCATCGTTGGGGTCCCAGGGCTGGCCTTTCACGGCGGGTAGCACCGCGGCGGCCCTACCCGTCCGAATCAGGTCAAACCAACGGTGACCCCACTCGGCGAACAGCTCACGCAGACGCTCGTTTTCCACTGCCAACAACAGGTCGTTACTGCTGAGAGTAGCGGCCAGCGGTGTAGCCGATGCCCGCGCCCGCACAGCGTTTAGGTCGGCCACGGCGTCGGCGCTTTTTCCCTGCCGCGCCCGCGCCTCAGCCCGAATCAGGTATTGCTCGGCTAGGCGCAGCACCTGGCTGTGCTCGGTGGCGGCGGCGCCGCCCGTCGTGGCTACGCGCTGCTTGTACTTGAAGGGGTAGCGGTAGGTGGTACCGGCCAGAGTGTAGGAGTTGGTCCAGGTGCTGCGGCGCACATCGTTTTCGACGAAGGCAGCGTACACTTGGTTGGTGAGCAGGTAGGTGGCCGTGGGGGCTACCGTGAGACTAGCCGGAATAAAATACTGTCCCTCGTAGGTGTTGGCCGAGATAGAACCGCCTCGGCGCAATTGCCAGATAGCTTCCTGACTGCCCGCTAAAAATGTAGTAGCCGGCGCTACCAACTGATACACAGAAGTTTGGTTGATAACGGCCGTGGCCTGCGCTTCGGCGGCAGCCCAATTTTGCTGGTAGAGGTACACGCGTGCCAGCAAGGCCGTGGCGGCAGCCTGGTTTACCCGCGTCCGCTCGTTGGCAACAGGGTAGGCGGGCACCAGCAGCTTCTGCGCTTCCAGCAAGTCAGCAAGCACCTGGGCGTATACTTCGGTTTTGGGCGTGCGGCCCAACTGGCCGGCCACCCGATAATCGGTGGTGAGCACCAGGGGTACGTCGCCGAACAGATTGGCGAGGTGGAAGTACAGAAACGCCCGGAGAAACCGCGCCTCACCTAGCAGCTGGTTGCGTAGGGCCGGCGTCACGGTAGTGTTATTCTGCAAGCCGTCTACAATGGTATTCAGCTGGTAGATAGACGTGTAGGTCTGGCCCCAGAAGAAGTCTACGGTGCCATTCACCGGGCTGACGTTATTCAGGCGGTACTGGTCGTACTGGGCATTGGCGTAGGTTAGCTCGTCGGCAGCCAGTCCCAGAAAGGTAGAAAGGCCAGCGTTGTTAGTGATGCCGGAAGTGCCGGTGCTGTTCAGCCCCGAATACACGCCCAGCATAGCACCGGTGGCCGAGGCATCGGTGGTGAAGACAGTAGCGGCGTCTACCTGAGTAGGCGGCGGCCCCACGTCCAGAAAACTCTCGCAACTAGTAGTGGCAAGCAGTAAAACGATGGCAGCGGGCAGCAGGCGAGCAGAAAAGCGGGTATAGAATTTCATCGTGGCAAGTCAAGCAAAGGGTTACAAAGCGAACTGAATACCGCCAGTGAGCAGGCGCATGGGGGGCAGCACCAAGCCGGGCACTTCGGGGTCGAAGCCGCGGTAGTTGGTAATGGTCAGCAGGTTTTGACCCTGCGCATATACCCGTAGGTTTTGCAAGTGCAGCTTTTGCGCCACCGGCTGGGGCACGCGGTAGCTGAGAGCCAGCGTTTTCAGACGCAGAAACGACGCGTCACCATAAGCCTCTTTCGAGTTAGTGTAGTTGAAAAAGGTGTTGTAGGCCGTGCCGAACGTAGCCGTGGCGCGCGGATATCCAGCCACGTCGCCGGGTTGCCGCCACCGGTCGAGCAGCCAGGTAGGGGCGTTGCTGAGGCCCTGACCGGGCGGCGCATAGGGTACGTAGTTGCGAGCCGTTTGCTTGGTGAATTGCAGGAAGAAATCCAGCGTGAACCCTTTGTATTGCAGGCTATTGTTCAGGCCGCCATAGAACTTGGGGTAGCCCTGGTTTAAGACTACAGTGGTGGTATTGTAGCTGCCCGTAAACACGCCGGCGGGGCTCACATAGCCGCCGGTGGCCAGGCCAGTTTCAGGGTTTACGCCTTCATAATCGAAGCCCTTGGTGATGGTGGTAGGCTGCCCAACAATGAACTGGCGAGCGTAGCTGGAGCCCTCCAAGTTGGGATACTCCAGCAGCTTGTTTTCTGGTACAGTTAGGTTCAGGGCCGAAGACCAGGTGAAATCCTTGCCTTGCACGTTCGTCGTGTTCAGTGTCAGCTCCAGGCCCTGGTTCAGCACCTTGGCTGGCAGGTTGGCCGTAATGGATGAGAAGCCCGTTTGGGTAGGGGTGATGAAGCCCACCAGCTGATCAGTGGAGATGCTACGGTAGTAGTCAGCCGTGAGCAGCAAGCGGTTATCCAAGAAGCCCAGTTCCAGAGCCACATCCAGCTTGCGCACGGTTTCCCAGCGGTAGTCTGGGTTGCCCAGGCGACTGGGCACCAGGCCTACCAACGAGCCATAGGTGAGGCGCCCCGTGGAGCGGAAGGTAGAGAGGTAGTCGTAGTAGCCGGCGCTCTGGTCGTTGCCGGTCACGCCGTAGCTGCCGCGCAGCTTGCCGAAGCTCAGGAACGGCAACCCGTCTTTCACAAACGACTCCTCCGAGAATACCCAGGCCGCGCCGCCCGCCCCAAAGTTGCCGAAGCGGTTGTTGGGTCCAAATTTCGAGGAGCCGTCGCGACGGAAGGTGCCGTTCAGGATATACTTGCCTTTCCAGTTGTAGGTCACGCGCCCAAACAGGGAACCGTAGCGGTACTTGTAGGCGTCGTCGTTGTAGTAGGTTTTGGTGTTAGCCAGGGTGATATTTGACAGCGCCGCGTCCGACACATAATCGGTGGCGTAGATGTACTGGCGCACGTCGGCAGTTTGCTGAAACGTGCCGCCTACCAGGGCCTGCAAGCTGCCGCCGCCCAGCTGGCGCACATAGTCCAGCTGCGGCTCGGCCAGGTAAGTAGTGGTAGAGCCCGTTCCGAACTCCGCACTAGCCACCCGCGCGCTCGACAGCGTACTCACCGATGAAGCCGGCCGTGGGCTGAACTGGTCCATGGTCAGGCGGTTGAGGCCTACGCTGGTCTTAAAGCTCAGCCCGTCTAGAATCTGCAACCGGAAAGCCACGTTGCTGAGCAGGTTGCGGCTGGTGTTGCGAATACCGCGTTGCAGGTAAGCGTAGGGGTTATCAATGCCAGATACCCAATACAACGTGCCGTCGGCATTATAGGGGTTGTAGTTGGGCGGCAGTGTGATAAGGGTAGTGAAATCGGTGGTAGCCAGCTTATTCACCGTATTCACATAGCCTACCGTGGCATCAACTCCTACCCGGTTGTTCAGAGAAGAATGGCTCACGGTGAGACGGCCATTGGCGCGGTCTACCCCGTAGTTGCCGGGGTAGATGGTGCCTTCGTGGCGGTAGCCACCGCTCAGGGCAAACTTGGTTTGGGCTGTGCCCGCCGAGAAGCTGGCTTCCGCGTCCGTTACCGAGGCCGTGCCGCCCAGCAGCTTTTTCTGCCAGTCGGTGTAGGCTGTTTGGTCGAAGGTGGTGAGGTCGGGGGCGTTGCTGGGGGTAGGGGTAATGTTGTCGTTGGCAAAACCCTCGCGCCGCATAGCTAGGTACTGCTCGGTGTTCATCATGTCGAGCAGGCGGGTAGCCTTGCCGGCCCCGGAGTACACGTTCACATCGAGCTTGCCCTTGCCGGTGCTCCCCTTGCGGGTCGTAATCAGCACTACGCCGTTGGCGCCGCGCGAGCCGTAAATGGCCGTGGCATCGGCATCTTTCAGAATATCAATGCGCAGGATATCAGCAGGATTGATGCTATTGAGGGGGCTGTCGTAGCTACCATTTTGGGCAAAGGCCCCGAAGGCCGAGAAGTTGTTGAGGCCGTTGGCAGGGTAGGGCACGCCGTCCACCACGTACAGCGGGTCGTTGCCGGCCAGCAAAGAGTTGTTGCCGCGGATGCGCACGTTCATGGCTGCCCCCCCGAAGCCCGTAGCGGGCGTTACCTGCACCCCCGCCAGCCGCCCCTGCAAGGCCTGCAAGGGGTTCGATACGGGTTGCTCGGCAATGGTTTCGCTGGTGATGGTGCTCACGGCGCCCGTGTTGTTGCGCTGGGTGGTGGTACCGTAGCCCACTACTACCACATCGTTCAGGTTATTCTGCGCCGGCAGCAGCCGCACCGCAATGCTACTTTGCCCCGCCACCCGAATTTCCTGCGGCTCGTAGCCGATAAAGCTGAAAACCAGCACGGCCTCATCGGCATCGTCTACCCGAATCTGGTAGTGGCCATTCACGTCGGTAGCTGTGCCCAGCTGCGTATTCTTCACCCGGATGGTCACGCCCGGCAGTGGGTTGCCGTCGGCATCTGTTACGATGCCTATAACAGTGGCGGGTGGGGTCGGGCGACGCGTCGTCGTGGCTTCTTTTGGCTTGATAATAATGGAGTTGCCGCTAATGGTGTACGTCAGTGCTTGCTCGGCCATCACCTGCGCCAACACTTGTTCCAAGGGGGCGTTGCGCACGCTCAGGGTCACGGGTCGGGCGGCGCGCACCATCTGGGTGTTGTAGAGAAACGTGTAGCTGCTTTGTCGCTGAATATCCCGGAGCACACGGTCCAAGGGCGCGTTTTTCTCCGTCAGCGTAATCGTCTGCGCAAAGCCGGCCGCGTGCACCTGCAACGACAGGGCCAGCAGCGCCGCCACGGTGGGCTTTAGGGGCAAGCGTAGGGTGCCCGGCAGTGGAGTAAAGAGTTTTGTCATGCGGTTTTGGAGTAGGTGTGAAGGGTAGAAGGCGGCGGTAAAAATTCGAAAACAATGCTGCGCAGCAGGCCGCTCCCGGCAAGAGCGGGTAGCCGTAGCAAACCAGGTGCTGCCGGGGCCAACAGGCTAGGGTAGCACGGTGATGCGGTTGTTCTGCGTTTTGAAATGCACGGCTCCTGTTAGCTCCAGCAATTGAAGCACTTGGGAGGCACTCTGGAAGCGGGAAACGGTACCGTTGAAGTCCTTGCCCGCCATTTTTCCTTGATACTCAACGTCCACATCATACCAGCGGGAAACCTGGCGCATGATGCTTTCAATGGACTCATCGTTGAACACGAAGTAGCCGTTTTTCCAGGCCACGGCGTGCTGTGGATCGACAGCAGCCACGGCCAAGGCCCCGCTGGCCTGTTGCCGGGCTTGCTGGCCGGGGTGCAGCACGGCTTGGTGCGGGCCGTTGCTCACGCGCACGGCGCCTTCCAGCAGGGTAGTGGTCAAGGCGGGCTCGTCGGGGTAGGCCATCACGTTGAAGTGGGTGCCCAATACAGTTACCTCGGTGGCGCCTACCCCTACCTTGAAGGGCTGCTTGGCATTCTTGGCCACTTCAAAATACGCTTCGCCGGTTAGCTCTACCCGGCGTTCCTGACCCGCAAAGGCAGTAGGAAACCGCAGTGACGAAGCAGCATTCAACCAGACGCGGCTGCCATCGGGGAGCACCAGTTGGTACTGGCCACCACGTGGCGTTGTTACGGTATTAAATTGGGCGGCAGCGCGTTGGCTGTTTGCATCGTAGCGCAACGCGCCGGCCTGCGTTTTTTGCACAGTGGTGCCGCCTTGTTGGGCCACTATGCCGTTTTGGGCGTCGTCGAGGCGAATGGTGGAGCCGTCGGCTAGCATGAGTGTGGCTTGGTTGCGGCCGGGCGCGAAGTCGGGTGCGGGGCGTGGTGTGGTAGGTGACGCGGTTGCTACTGGATTGACCGGGCGTTGCTGCCAGCGGTACAGGCCGGTTGCGAGTAGCAACAGCGCCACCACGGCCGCCATCGACCACCATTGCCACCGTGGCGTGATGGCCCGCACGGGTTGCCGGCTGGCCGTCAACTGGTCGAGAAGGGCGCGTCGGGTTGCGGTCTGGTTGCCCATAGTGGCCTCGTCCCACGGCAATTCGGTAGATGTTTCCAGGGTAGCCAGGTAGGCATCCAGACGCTGCTGCTCGGCGGCGGTGCAGGTGCCAGCCACGTGTTTTTCGTACAGGATGTTGAATTCCTCGTCTGACATAACCACGGAATGCTTTCTAAGAGTATAGTGTCAATTCCGCAACAGGACACACATAAACCGATGAAAAAAATCAATAATTTTTTGTTTTAATAATAAATCGATAATTTGAGTACTGGTACACGTTAGTAAAAACAAGGGATGGCGTCGAACCAACCAACTGATTTTGCGCTGTGGGAAGCCATTCGTCGCGACGACGAACAGGCTTTTGTGGCCCTGTTTGATCGGTACTGGGCACGGCTGTTTGCGCTGGCGTTTGCCACAGTGAAAGACCGGGAGGCGTGCACAGAGATAGTGCACGATATTTTTCTGACCCTGTGGCAGAAGCGCGACAAACTACAGATTGACGCCTTCTTACCCTACCTCACGGCCGCCACGCGTTACCAAGTGTTTCGGCACGTGCGCGCCGCTCGCGCTATTCCGCTACACTACAGCGAGCAGTGCGAAACGCTGGCCACTGCCACCAGCCGCAATAGTGCCGACGAGCAGTTTTCGCACCACGACATAGAAGCGAGCTTACTCACGTACCTGAGTCAGCTACCCGCTCGCTGCCGCGAGATATTTGTGCTCAGTCGGTTGCAGCAGCTTTCCAACCATGAAATTGCCACCCGGCTGAGTATTTCCAAACGGACCGTCGAAAACCAAATTACCGCGGCGTTGCAGCATCTGAGGCTGACGTGGAAAGATGGCGTATGGCTGCTACTGCTCTTGCTGAGCGCGCACCGGGGGTAGGAAATAACACAAAGCCCCGCCTCTCTGGTGAGAAACGGGGCCTGTGCGTGAGGATGAGCTGCTAAAACGCAGCGCCTCCGCTGGGTAGGCTCAGTAGCTTGGCTATTAGGCCAGTCCAGCCGGTTTGGTGGCTGGTGCCCAGGCCATGGCCGTCGTCGCCGTGGAAATACTCGTGAAAGAGTAGGTAGTCTTTAAAATGCGGGTCGGTTTGCAGCAGCTCGTCGTTGCCGAAGGCCGGGCGCCTACCCTGCTCATCTTTGCGGAGCAGGCTCGTGAGGCGGTCGGAGAGAGCCAGGGCTACTTCGCGCAATGTGCACTCCTGTCCCGAGCCGGTAGGATACTCAATGGTGAACGAGTCGCCGTAGTACGCATAGAACCGCTGCAACGACTCGATGATCAAGAAGTTGATGGGGAACCAGATGGGGCCGCGCCAGTTGCTATTTCCCCCAAACATGCTGGATTCGGCCTCGCCGGGGATATAGCTCACCTCAAAGTCGTCTTCGTCGGTGCTGAACACGTACGGGTGCTCTAAGTGGTAGCGCGACAACGCCCGGATGCCGTGAGGCGCCAAGAACTCCGTTTCGTCGAGCATGCGGCGCAGCACGTGGCTCAGCCGCTCGCGCCGCAACAACGACAGTTTGTGCCGCGCCGCCCTACCCGGCTCCTGCCAATGAGAAACCAGTTTGGCCAGGTGAGGGCGGTTTTCGAGCAGCCACGTGGCGCGGGCCGTAAACTCGGGCACCGTATCCAGCAACTCCTGATCGATAACTTCCACGGCAAACAACGGAATCAGGCCCACAATGGAACGCACCTTCAGGATGGTACGCTCGTCGTCGGGGGTGCGCAGCACGTCGTAATAGAACTGGTCGTCGTCGTCCCAGAGGTCGAAGCGGCCGTCGCCACCGCGGGTCATGGCGTCCGCAATGTAGAGGAAGTGCTCAAAGAACTTGCCGGCAATTTCTTGATACACAGCGTTGGTACCGGCCAGCTCCAGGGCCATGCGCATCAGGTTGAGGGCAAACATGGCCATCCAGCTGGTGCCGTCTGATTGCTCGATGTGGCCGCCGGTGGGTAGGGGAGCCGAGCGGTCGAACACCCCAATATTATCCAGCCCCAAGAAGCCACCCTCAAAGATGTTCCGTTCGCTTTTGTCCTTGCGGTTCACCCACCACGTGAAGTTGAGCGTGAGCTTGTGAAAGACAGCTTCCAGGAATTGCAGGTCGCCGTGGCCGCGCAGCTTCTTGTCCATCTGATACACGCGCCACGTGGCCCAGGCGTGCACGGGTGGGTTCACATCGGCGAGGTTCCACTCGTAGGCGGGCAATTGGCCGTTGGGGTGCATGTACCAGTCTTTGGTGAACAGGCGCAACTGCTGTTTGGCAAAGTCGGCGTCGACCATCGCCAGCGGAATGCAGTGGAAAGCCGAGTCCCAGGCCGCATACCAGGGGTATTCCCACTTGTCGGGCATGGAGATGATGTCGGCGTTGTAGAGGTGGCGCCAGTTGGCGTTGCGGCCCTTGCGGCGGCGGATAGACGACTTCGGGCCGTTCGGCTCCCCGTCGAGCCACGTCGTGACATCGTAGTAATAAAACTGCTTGCTCCACAACATACCGGCAAACGCCTGCCGCTGAATATTGCGCGCATCAGGGTCCGTTACGCTCTCCTGCACGCAATCGTAAAACTCATCGGCTTCCTGTCGGCGCTGGGCAAACACGTCGTCGAACTCCGCAAATGGCGCCTCATGGACCGGCTGACTCAGGCGCACACGTACGGTTTGGGAAGCGCCGGCATCGAGGCTAAGGCGATAGTGGGCCGCCGCTTTGGTGCCTACCTTGGCCGGATTGACAGCGCTAGGGTCGCCATCCACCACGTATTCGTTGATGCCGTCTTTGAAGTAACGCGTCGCGCGGGGCGGCTCTTGCAGGCGGATGTAGTTGGTGTCGTTGTCGCAGAAGAGCAGGTCGGGCTGCTGGTCGCAGTAGAAGTGGTAGCGGCCCAGCGCCTCGTGGTCGGCTTGCACGGTGCCGGGGGCGGGAGTACGCATCTGGGGGCGGGTAGGAGTGCCCTCACCCCAGGCCCAGGTATTGCGAAACCACAACTGTGGCAGCACGTGCAAGCGCGCTTTGCGCGGCCCACGGTTGTGGATGGTCAGCTGTATCAGTAGATCATCCGGACCGGCCTTGGCGTATTCCATGAACACGTCGAAGTAGCGACTGTCGTCAAAAATACCCGTGTCGAGCAGCTCGTATTCGGGCTGCTTGCGCGTGCGGCGCTTGTTTTTGCGCAGCAGTTTCTGGTATGGAAACGTCCGCTGCGGATACTTGTAAAGCATCCGCATGTAGGAGTGGGTAGGAGTGCTGTCGAGGTAGTAGTACAGCTCCTTCACGTCCTCGCCGTGGTTGCCCTCGCCGTTGGTGAGGCCGAACAGGCGTTCCTTCAGAATCTCATCTTGGCCGTTCCATAGGCCCACAGCAAAGCACAGATGCTGCTTGTCGTCGCTGATGCCGCCGAGGCCTTCTTCGCCCCAGCGGTAGGCGTAGCTACGGGCCATGTCGTGGGTGATGTAGTCCCAGGCATTGCCATCGGGGCTATAATCTTCGCGTACTGTACCCCATTGGCGCTCAGTAAGGTAGGGGCCGAATTTCTTCCACGGAATGGTGGCAGACTCAGCCAGGCGTTGTTGTTCGGGCGTCATGCAGGAGAAAGCTCGTGGCGCCAGCCAAACGGTTGGGTTTGGGCTGGTCGAATGTCTACCGTTACTGCCAGAAACGATTCAGGTTGCGGAAGGCCGCAAATTAGCGTGGGAGTCCATGGCAGAAATGACTTCTCTTTTCCCGTTTTTAAGAGGTTGCAAACGAGTGGAAGAAGGCGTCCAGCTTGTTTCTATGACTTAGATGTGAAAGGCAGTCGTGGTTATGCGTGGTCTTCTAAGCAAAGCAAATTTGGCCTTTTGAACAAAGTGCTGCCGTTCGATAGAACCTACTTTTGCATTGTCGATTAGCTCTCCAACCCAACGCAAGCTGTTTGACAGGTAGGCAACCGTAGTTTTTTTCTATCTAGTATGAACGAGAAGCAGATAAATCACTATGTCGATCTGTTAATGGTCTGCAACGGCGACCAACGCTACGGGGGAGAGAAAACCTTCGAGGAAAACGTGCTAGTTGGTGTGGTGGCAGGTAAGTTGAAGGTGGTGCAGGCTGCTCGCACGCTCCACTGTGTAGCGGGTGATACGGTATTATTACCCCGGAACCAGCCAGCTACCCTACTCAAATACCCGAAAGACGGGGCCGCCTATCGGGCCATCGTTCTGAAACTGCCTACCCCCCTGGTACAGGCGTATTACGAGCACCATACCCCAAAACCTACCCGGCCTGCGGCCGCCAACTTGCTGCTTTTTCCACGGAGTCCGCTGTTGCAGAGCGTCTTCGCTTCTCTAATGCCCTACTTAGAGTTGGAGCAGCGCTTACCAGAAAAGCTGCTTGCCGCGAAAATAGCCGAAGTGGTGGAGGTTCTGCGCAGCCTCGATATACGAAGTGATGAGGTGCTAGCCGACTTCCGCGAGCCCGGCAAGCTGAATCTGGTTGAGTTTATGGAGGCGCACTATATGTTCAATATGCCCTTAGCCAAGTTTAGCTACCTAACGGGCCGCAGTCTTACTACCTTTAAGCGAGATTTTAAAAAGGCCTTTCAGGTGAGTCCGCAGCGCTGGCTGACGCAGAAAAGACTAGCACTGGCTCATTATCAGCTGGCGGAAAAGAAGAAAAAGCCCGTGGAGCTGTACCTAGAGGTAGGCTTCGAGAATCTGGCGCATTTCTCCTACGCTTTCAAAAAGCAGTTTGGCTATTCCCCAACGGCTCTCATCAGGTAGCGGCCAACAGCTGGTAGTTGGTTGAGGCAACTACTAACATGGCACTGCAAGAGACAGGCTGTGTGGTCTCGCTTTATTCATTCCAAACACGGTAGCAGGTCTTGTAAACGTCCTGACAAGCAAGGCTATGCCCTTGCCTAAAGTATCCGGACGGAAGGATTCCGTCTGTTCATTTTTTCTTATTCACCCTCACCTGTTTCACCCCATGAAATCAGCCTTAGTAACAGGCGCCAATAAAGGCATTGGCCTGGAAGTAGCCAAGCTGCTCGCCCAACACGGATTTTTTGTGTATCTCGGTAGCCGCGATGCCGCCAACGGGACAGCGGCCGTGCAGCAGCTCAACGCGCTAGGTCTCACAAACCTCGCAGCTGTGCAGCTAGATGTCACCAATCCCGATTCCATCCAGGCGGTCCGGGCCGCAATTGGCGAAAAAACGTCCGTTCTAGATGTATTAGTCAACAACGCAGGTATTTCTGGTGGCATGTCGCAGTCGGCCCGGCATGCCACGCTGACGCAGTTTCGGGACGTATTTGAAACCAACGTGTTCGGCGTGGCTGGGGTCACGCAGGCATTCCTCGATCTGCTGTCGGCCTCGCCGGAGCCGCGCATTGTCAACGTAAGCACTGCCATGGCATCGCTGACGCTGTATGCTGACTTCGACAACGAGAATTTTGCCTACCGGTTTCCGGTGTACCAGGCTTCAAAAACGGCCCTGAATATGTACACCCTAAACCTAGCCTACGAACTGCGCGACACGCCTTTCAAAGTCAATGCAGTATGCCCGGGCTACACCCAAACTGACTTCACAGGCCACCAGGGCACCAGCACGGTTGCAGAAGCGGGGCATCGTATTGTGAAGTATGCGTTGCTGGGTCCAGATGGACCCACCGGCCGCTATTTCAGTGAAGAATACTTTTCCGCCCCCGCAACGTGCCCGTGGTGAAGAACTACGGGGGTAGGCTGAAGTCCATCTGGCGACCTGCATTCGTCGGTCCGGCGCCACAGCTGGCTGTTACTCGTCGCCGCCCTGGCCTTTGGTTAGCTCGGCTTGCAGGAAGTAGGCGCCACTTCGCACAAGCTGGGTGGTGTCGCGCACAGGGTCTAGCAGCGTGACGGCCACCGCGCCGTGCTGGGGCTGGCCCGTGCGCACCCGTACCCGCCGGAAGGAGCTACCCGCGCTGTCGGTGGCGGTGCGCACAAAGGCGTAGCTCATTTCGCCGTCCTGAATAATGGCGTCTTCGGGGAGGGTGCGTTGGCGGCGCCCGCCCGTCTGGATGCGCGCCGACACGTACTGGCCGGGCAGCAGGTCGTCGCGCTCGGGCTCCAGGTGGGCATGCACGCTCACGGTGCGGTCGTTGTCGTCGAAGGCCTTGCCTACCAAAAAGATACGGGCCGCCATGTTGTCGGGCGAACTGCTGTTGGGAATGCTGAACAGGATGCGCTGGCCTACCTTCACGCGGGCAATGTCCTTCTCAAACACCTTCAGCTCCAGGTGCAAATCGGAGCGGTCTACCACTTCTACTAGCACATCTTGCGGCCCCACGTACTGGCCAGGATTGATATTGACGGCGCGCACAAACCCACCCACTGGGGCCGTGAGCGGTACGGTAGGCGCAATGTAGCCGCCGTCCAGCCGGGCTACTGATAGGCCCAACATTCGCACCTGGGCAGCCAGGGCGCGCAGGGCAGCCTGCTCGGTCTGGTAGTCGGCTTGGGCCTGCTGGAGCTTGCGCTTGGCGCCTACGTCCTCGGCGTCGAGCACCTGCTGGCGGTCTAGCTCCTGTTGCAGGAAACGCAGGCGGGCGCGGCTTTGCAGGTAGTTCTGTTGCAACTGGAGGTAGTCGGGGTGGCGTAGCACGGCCACGGTGCCGCCGCGCTTGATGAACTGGCCCGGCAGCACATTCACCTTTTGCACGTAGCCGCCCATCACCGCCGAAATAGACGCCATATTCTGAGGTGGCACGTCGATAAGGCCATTGGCGGGCACGTCGGTGGTCATTTCCTGGTGGTCAAACGCCCCGATTTCAATGCCTGCGGCCTGCGTTTGGGTAGGGGTAAGGGTCAGCTGATCGGGAGAGGTAGGCTTTTCTACGCCAGCCGCGGCGGGGGTTTCCTTGGTTTCAGAATCTGTGGGGGTAGAATTGCAGGCCGTGATGAGCCAGGCACATAGCAGGAGGAGCGGGTAGGCGGACCTCACCCCCCAGCTCCCTGTTCTTGGGGAGAGGGGGCCGGTAGGTGAGGTCACAGGTGTTGCAGAAAACAGCGAGAAAAGCATATGTAGAAAACGTAGAAATCAAAAAGAAAACTTATTCCTCCGTGCCCGTGAGAGCCTGGAGCTGGAACAGCAGTTGGTTGTAGCGGCCCACTTGGTCGAGGTAAGCTTGCTGAATCTGCCAGGCAGGCTCGGTATTCACCACGTAGGTCACGTACTCCACGTCGCCGGCGCGGAAGCTTTTTTCGGCCGTGCTCAATACCAGGCGGGCTTGGGGTAGGGCCACGGTTTCGTAGTAGCGCAAGGAGGCGCGGGCGCGGGCCAGTTGTTGCCGTAGCGTGCGCAGCTGGCTGTTGAGCTGCATGGTGTAGTAGTTGAGCTGGTTGGTGGCGTACTGCTCGCCCAGGCGGGCGGCGGCAATACGCGCTTTTTGCACGCCACCCAAAAAGGGCACCGCCACACCCGCCTGCGCCACCTGGTAGCCGCCTACCCGACTGATACTTTGGTTGAAGTAGCCCACGCGCAAATCAGGCAGGCGGCGCAGTTTCTCCACCTTGGTTTGCTGTGCGCTGATCGTTACCTCCTGCCGCAGCAGTCCCAGGGTAGGGTTGGCCTCGGGCGAAAGAGCCGTTGTATCGGCGGGGTTGAGGATGGCGACCACGCTGGCGGCGGTGTCAATATCTATGGGGGTAGGGTAGCCCAGGAGTACACCCAGTTGCTGGCGCTGCACCTGTACATCGGTGAGCAGGGTGAGGAGCTGGTTTTGCAGTTCCAGCATGCGGGTCTCGGCGGCTACCTGTTCCAGGCGGTTGGTTTCACCCACTTGGTAGCGGATGCGGGCGGCATGAGCGGCGCGGCGGTAGAGGCTGTCTTGGCGACGAAGCAACTGCACGCGGCGGTAGGCAATCAGCAGGTCGTAGTAGTCGGTGCGAATCACGCGGGTTAGCTCGCGGAGTTGGGTGCGGGCGCGCTGCTCGGCGGCCCCCGTCTGGTTTTCTAGCAGGCGCTTTTGGGCTGCGTAGAGGGTAGGGAAGGCCGTTTGCTGAATGATATTGAAGCTCTGGTCGGTGGCGGCATCCGAAATCTGCCCGCGCTGGTAGTCCAGCACCGTGCGCGGCACGTCGTAGCCCGAGCGGTTCAGGGCCTGCTGCCGGCGCACATCCAGCGCTGCCGATTGCACCAACAAGCTCTGACCCAACCCCGCCTGCAACGCCTGCCCCACCGACAACGGCCCAGTGGGTGGCGCCACAGTGGCTTGTCCGGCCGTGCTGCCCAGCGTATTCTGGGCTGTGGCCGCACGGGGCAGGAGCAAGCCTGATAGTGCGGCCAGCATCACCAGTAAGGTGGTGGCTGGTCCGGTGCGTGGCGTTTCTGGAACCGGTTTATGGTGTTTCAACTCTTCTTCGGCCCGTCGTGCCTCCTCCTCTTGACGATCAGCCGCCGCTTCGGCCTCGGCTGTAGGGCTAGGCTCACCATCCTTGGTGAAATAGGTGTAAAGCACGGGCAGCACTACCAGCGTGAGCAGCGTCGCCGAAATCAAACCGCCAATTACCACCGTGGCCAAGGGCTTTTGTACCTCCGCGCCTGCCGAGGTAGACAGGGCCATGGGTAGGAAGCCCAATGAGGCTACCGCCGCCGTAAGCAGCACCGGCCGGAAACGCTCGGCGGTAGCACGCAAGGCCCGTTCGCGCACGTCGCGCACGCCCTCAGCGGCCAACTCGTTGAGGCTAGCTACCAACACAATGCCGTTCAAAACAGCTACTCCAAACAAGGCAATAAATCCTACCCCCGCCGAAATACTGAATGGCATGTCGCGGAGCCACAGCGCCAGCACACCGCCAATGGCTGCCAGCGGAATGCCCGTGAAAATGAGGGCCGCCTGCTTTGCGGAGTGAAACGAGAGGTAGAGCAGCGTAAAAATCAGGAGCAGCGACACGGGCACTGCAATGGCGAGGCGGGCCTTGGCGCGCTGCAAATTCTCAAACTCGCCCCCGTACACCACCGAGTAGCCGGTGGGCAGCTTCACGCCCTGCGTTAGTTTTTGCTGGATTTCCTCTACCAGGCTCTGAATGTCGCGGTTGCGCACGTTCACGCCGATGTTGATGCGACGCCGGGCATCGTCGCGGGAGATTTGGGTAGGGGCGTTGCGGTACTGCACCTGGGCTACCTCTTCCAGCGGAATCTTCTGGCCGTTGGGCAAATCCACGTAGAGGCGGCGCAAATCGGCGAGGCTGGTGCGGCGGGCCGAGTCGAGGCGCACCACTAGGTCGTAGCGGCGCTCCCTTTCGTAGACCTGACCGGCCACGTCGCCCGCGAAGGAGGCGCGCAGCAGTGTGTTCAGGTCTTCCACGCGCAGGCCGTAGCGGGCCAGCTTGGCGCGGTCGTAGGTCACGCGCATCTGCGGCAGGCCCACAATCTGCTCTACCTTCAGGTCGCCTACCCCTGCCAGTGGCCGGATGAGGGCAGCAGCCTGGTTGGCCTTTTCATAGAGCACTTCCAGATCGTCGCCGTAAATCTTGATGCTGATATCCGACTTCACGCCCGAAATCAGCTCGTTGAAGCGCATCTGAATGGGCTGCTGAAACTCCAGGTTGATACCCGGAATGCCGGCCAGTGCCTCTTGCATCTTACCGGCCAGCTCCTCGCGTGAGTGAGCCGAGGTCCATTCATCCTGCGCTTTTAGAATCACTATCTGGTCGGAGTCTTCCAGTGACATAGGGTCGGTCGGAATTTCGGAGGTACCGATTTTGCCCACAATCTGCTGGATTTCCGGAAACTCGCGCAGCAGGGTTTTCTGTACTTTGGTGGTGGTCTTGATGCTCTGGTCCAGCGACGAGCCGGGCGCCAGCGTCACGTTCACAGCAAAATCTCCCTCGTCGAGCTGCGGAATGAATTCGCCGCCCATACGCAAGAAGATGAACACCGCCCCTACCAGCAACGCCACTGCTGCCCCTACCACAATGGGCCGGATACGCAGTGCCCCCCGAATGATGGGGTCGTAGCCACGGTGCAGGGTCCGCATGATGCGGTCGGCCAGGGTGCCTTCCTCCTTGATATCCTTGCGCAAAGCCCAGGCCGCCACGGCTGGCACGTAGGTGAGACACAGAATCATGGCCCCGATGATGGCGAAGCTCACCGTGAGAGCCATGGGGCGGAACATCTTGCCCTCTACCCCAGTCAGCGACAGGATGGGAAAATACACAATCAGGATGATGAGTTGACCGAACAAGGCCGAGCGCATAAGGCGCGTGGCCGCCGATTGTGCCACCTGGTCCATCGTTTCGTTTTCGGCCCGCTGGCGCTCGTGCACCAGGTGGAAAATCATAGCCTCTACGATAATCACAGCCCCGTCCACAATCAGCCCGAAGTCCAGCGCGCCCAGGCTCATCAGGTTGGCCGACACCCCGAAGACTTTCATCATGGCCAGCGCAAACAGCATGCACAGCGGAATCATGGCTGCCACCACCAGCCCGGCGCGCAGGTTGCCCAGCAGTACCAGCAGCACAATGATGACGATGACGCCGCCCTCTAGCAGGTTTTTGCTGACCGTGTGAATGGCCTTGTCGATGAGCTTGGTACGGTCGAGGAAGGGGAGCACGCGCACACCAGGGGGTAGGGATTTCTCAATCTGTGCCACCCGCTCCTTCACACTTTTAATGGTGGCCTCGGAGCTGGCGCCCTTCAGCATCAGCACAATACCGCCCACGGCCTCGCCCTGGCCGTTGCGCGTCATGGCGCCGTAGCGCACGGCATGGCCAAACTGCACGGTCGTTACGTCGCCCACCAGCAGCGGCACGCTCCCTACCTGCTTCACTACAATCTGCCGGATGTCGTCCAGAGATTCTACTCTACCCTCGCCCCGGATGAAGTAGGCGTTGGGCCCGCGCTCCAGGTAGCTGCCGCCGGTGTTGCCGTTGCCGGTTTGCAGAGCCTGCATCAGTTCGGGCAGGCTCACGCCGGCCGAGGCCAGTCGCTCGGGGTTTACGCTCACCTCGTATTGGCGCACGTAGCCACCAAAGCTGCTCACATCCACCACGCCCGGCACGCCGGCAAGCTGGCGCTTCACAATCCAGTCCTGCATGTCGCGCAGGGCTGAGAGGGAGTACTGGTCTTTGTACTTGGGGTCGACTTGCAGGGAATACTGGAAAATCTCGCCCAGGCCGGTAGTGATGGGCGCCATAGTAGGCGTGCCCAGTCCCGCGCCTAGGTCGGCCTGAGCAGTGGTGAGCTTCTCGGCTACCAATTGGCGGGTGAGGTAGGTATCCACGTCTTCCTCAAACACCACCGTAATAACCGATAATCCAAAGCGCGAGATAGAGCGGATTTCGCGCACGTTGGGAATGGTGCGCAGCTGCAATTCTAAGGGAATGGTGAGCAGCTGCTCCACCTCCTGCGCCGCCAGCGCCGGCGACTGGGTGATGACCTGTACCTGGTTGTTGGTGACGTCGGGGATGGCGTCCAGTGGTAGGGTAGTGGCCGCATAGCCACCCCATGCCACCAGGGCGAGGAGCATCAGGGACACAAGTAGCTTGTTGCGGATACTCAGAGCAATAATTCGAGAGAGCATGAGCAGGTGGGCAAAGCTGCGCTTCGCCGAAAAACAGGCCTCGCCCCAGCGGGCCCACCGCATAGGCAGGCGCGGCCACGGGTAGCCAGGTTAGCTTTAAGGAAATAGGGAGGAAGCGGGCCGGCTACAGCAGCCGGCTGGGGTAGGGTCAGCGTGCAGCCACCTGCTGGCAGGGTAGGGGCAAGCGGCTCATACACAACGTATCAGCCAGTGGTACGTGCAAACGAGTCCGGATTTGCTTGGCTATATGCAGCGTATTCCTGCGGGCGGCCTACCTGATTTAGGCCCGCGGTGGTTGCAACAGCGCCCGGCTGAAACTGAACGCGTACATCGGCCCTTCTGAGGCGCGCAGCGCAGGTGTGGGCCAGTGCACGCGTAGGGGTACAACTATGGGCCGGGTAGGCAGCACGTAGGCGGCCATCACGCAGTCGTGGTGGCTGTGTAGGGGCAGCTTCTGGTGCTCTATGTTGTGCTGGGCCGAGTGCGCGTGCAGGTAGTGCGTCGTGTTGGGGCTATAGTGCAGCACCAGAAACTCGCTGAGCGACAAGCTGCCACCCGCCACGGTGTGGTGGTACTGGTAGTGGTCCAGCAGCTCGGGCAGCTTGGTCAGTTCCGACAAATCGTTCTGCGGAATCAGGCTGCCCAGTAGCATCAGCAACGCCAGGAAGAAAGCCAGCACGGATTTCATGCGGGCAAAGGTACGGCAGAAAGCCCGTTTGTGAGGCGGTTATCCGGATTATGCACTGGCACGCAATGCCGAAGGGCGTAACTGAGCTGGTTGTCGGTCATCTAGCTGCACTATGAAAGCTGGCGGCAGTCCAACTTCAGTGCAACTTTTGCGTAGGTTCACTCTGTCCCAAGGCTCATGGTTCTTGGGAAACTGCTACTATGCAAAAATCCCTTTTCCTGGGCAGCCTGCTGCTATTACTCGTATGGTGGCCGTCATCGGCTACTGCGTATTCGGTGCTCACGCACCAGGCCAACGTCGACTCGGCGTGGCGGCGCTGCCTGGTGCCGCTGCTGGCCAAGCGCTACCCCGGTGCTACCCCGAGGAGTGGAAATCGGCCAAGGCTTATGCTTACGGTGGATCTATTATTCAGGACATGGGCTACTACCCGTTCGGCTCCGAGTTGTTTACCAACCTGACGCATTACGTCCGCAGCGGCGACTTTGTGCAGAATATGCTCAACGAAGCGCACGACCGGGATGAATACGCTTTTGCCCTGGGGGCGCTGGCCCACTACGTGGCCGACATCAAAGGGCACTCTGAAGGCACCAACCGCGCCATGCCCTCTGTATATCCCGATCTGGCAGCTAAGTTTGGCAACTACATCACTTACGAGCAGGCGCCCATTCAGCATACGCAGCTGGAGTTTGCCTTTGATGTGGTGCAGCTGGCCGCCGGCCGCTACCGCTCCGATAAATACCACGACTTTATCGGCTTTCAGGTAGATAAAGACCTATTAGAGCGCGCTTTCCAGAAAACCTACGGCCTGGAGTTGGGCCAGATCGTGTTCAACGTAGACCTGAGCATCAGTGCTTACCGCTTCTCGGTGATGCAGCTGATTCCGACGGCCTCACGGGCGGCCTGGCATGCCGAGCGTAAGAATATCAAGAAGCTGGACAAGCGCGCCCGCCGCCGCGACTATGTGTACCACGTGAATCAGCGGGCATACCGCCGCGAGTTTGGTACCACCGATTTCGACAAGCCGGGTTTCGGGGCCAAAATCCTGTCGAAAGCAGTGCAGATACTGCCTAAAATTGGTCCGTTGCGGCCCTTTGCCTTCAAGCTGCCTACCCCCGAGGCGCAGAAGTTTTTCAAGGAGAGCTTTCAGGAGGTGATGGAGGATTACTGCAAGGTGCTGGCTACTACGCAAAACATGGCTGTCAGCAAAACTCCCGACCTGCCCAACTATGATTTCGATACGGGCCACGCCACCAAGTTGGGCGAGTACCCGCTGGCCGATGAAACGTACGGCGAGCTGATCCGCAAGCTGCACGATAAAAAGTTTGAAGGCATGACGCCCGAGTTGCGCCAAAGCATCCTGGCGTTCTTCTCCAACACGCCGCCCCAACCTCCCGCCGACGAAGACGAAAAGGAGAAGATCGAAAAAACCAAAGCCGCCTTGGCTGATTTGCGGGCGATGAAGTAAAGGGTAGGACGATAGGAGAGGGTGAAGGTAAAAAGCGTGTCATCCTGAGCGCAGCGAAGGACCTTCTCACGCATGAACGACGAACGTACCAACGACTCGTTCTGCTGTTATAAAGTCCTTCGCTGCGCTCAGGATGACACGCTTTTTATACTCCTCCTACCCCTCTTACTCTCACACCCTTCTACCCTTGCCTACTGCTCCTGCACCAAACCACTACTCAGGCGGCGCAACGCGGTTTCGGCTTGCTTGGCGTCGTAGCGGATATCGAGGAGGCGCACTTCAGCGTCGAGCTGGGTGCGTTGGGCTACGCGCAGATCCAGGGGCGTGAGCAGGCCCAGGCGGTAACGTTCCAGGGCAATGGCCACGTTTTGGCGAGCCAGCTTGATGTTGTCTTCCTCCAGCTGCAAGAGTTGCAAGCGGTTTTGGTAGCGCACGTAGGCCTGCTCCAGTTCGGTGTCTAGCTGAAGCTGAGTCTGATCTAGCTCCAGCCGGGTTTGCACCTCCGCTACCCGAGCGTTTTGCTCTAAGCGCGTGCGGTTGAACCCATCGAAAATTGGGATAGAGGCCGTAACGCCGTAGCCCGGCCCATACACGCGGTTGATGTTGGAACCCAGAAAGCTACCATCGGGCGTGTTGATAAAGATGGCGTTGTTGATGTTGCGCGTGAGGCCATAGCTACCCGTAAGCGCCAGGGTAGGGTAGCGGCTGGCCCGAATCAAGCGACGCTCGTAGGTGGCTACGTCGGTGTTCAAACGGGCCTGTTGCAAGCGCGGATTGCGTTGACGCACGGCCTGCACAATGGCATCGTGGTTGAGGCCACGGGTTACTACAATCGAATCGATAGGCTGAAAATCAACGCTAGGTGCCCGGCTGAGCAGGTTGTTTAAATTGATTTTAGCTGTAGCCAACAGTTCCTGCTGCTGAATAAGCAAGGATCGGTCGGCGTTGAAATCCACCTGGGCCGTGAGCAGATTTACTTTGGCCGTAAGCCCCACATCCACTTGCGCCTGCGTCAGATCGATACGTGCTTGCCCAATGTTCAAGGCCTCTTCCAGCGACTTAATCTTGCCTGACTCGCGCACCACAGCGTAGTAGGCGTCAGTAATATCAGCAACAGTTTGCTCCACTGTTGTGCGCGTCACTTCCCGCTGAAACTGCTCCAGCGTACGCAGCCTGTCCAGGGCGACAAACATGCCCAAGCCATCGAAAATCGTCCAGTTCAGATTAGCCGTAGCGGCCAAGGCGTTAGCACGCCCTCCGCGCACCACGCGCGGATCGTTTTCGTTGAGTTGCTGGCGGGAGTTGTTGATGTTGAACGTGCGCAGGGCGTTGCCATTAACTACTGGTAATTGACCAGCATTGCCGCGAGTCACGTTGTTGCTGGCTATTTCTTCGTCGCGCTGAGCCAGCAAGATGCCGTAGTTGCTTTGCAGGCCTAGCCGTAGTGCGTCTTCCAGAGAAAGCGGCGGTGCGGGCACTACGGTAGCAGGCTTTTCGGTTTGCGGCTTGGCTTCGGGTTTGGGAAGTTGCTGGGCCACCGCCACGCTGGTCAGCAACAGAAAAGAAGTGAAAAGAAAATGGAAACGGGCAGCGGACAACATGCAGGGTAGGAGAGGAGAACGAATGGGTAAGAATAGGCGGAGGCCTGCTAACGGAAATCTATGCCGGTTGTAGCTCACGCTGCTGCTCGGAGGGTAGGGGCTGCTCCTCCGAGGTATCGGCACCAGAGGTAGGCTTGTGCTTGCGGGCCGTGGCAAAGTAGGAGTACATCACCGGCACCACATACAGCGTGAGGATGGTGGCGAACAGCAAACCGCCTACTACCCCAATACCCATGGCCCGGCGGCTGAACGCGCCTGCGCCCGTGGCCACGGCAATAGGCAGAATGCCTAGCACGGCGCACAGCGAAGTCATCAGGATAGGACGGAAGCGAGCCGTGGCCCCTTCCACAAGGCCCGTCATATAATCAAGGCCGTGCTCTACGCGCTGGTTGGCAAACTCCACAATCAGGATACCGTTCTTCGTCACCAGCCCTACCAGCATGATAATGCCGATCTGCGAGAATAGGTTGAGTGTCTGGTTGAAGTACCACAAGCTCAGCAACGCACCCGCCAACGCCAGCGGTACCGTAATCATAATAATGCCAGGGTCACGGAAACTCTCAAACTGCGCGGCCAGAATCAGGTAGATCAGTACCAGCGCCAGCCCGAAGGCAAAGAGCAGCGACGAAGAGCTTTCCTCAAAGTCGCGGGAAGCGCCCGACAGGGCCGTGCTGAACGAGTCGTCCAGCGTTTTGTCGGCAATGCGACGCATGGCAGCAATGCCGTCGCCCAGGGTCTTGTTGGGGCTGAGCGCCGCCGATATGGTAGCCGCATTGTAGCGGTTGTAGCGGTAGAGCTGGGGCGGCGTGCTCTGCTCTTCTAGCCGAATCACGTTGTCGAGCTGCACTAGCTTACCCTCGCGGTTTTTCACATAGAGCGTGCGCACGTCCAGGGGCTGGTTGCGGTCTTCGCGCGCTACCTGCCCAATAATCTGGTACTGTTTGCTGTCTTTGATGAAGTAACCATAGCGCGCTCCGCTAAGGCCGGCTTGCAGCGTCTGCGAAATATCCTGCACCGACACGCCCAGGCTCTGCGCCTTCTCGCGGTCGATAATCACGCGCAACTCGGGCTTACTGAACTTCAGGTTCACGTCCACGAAGCTGAAGGTAGGGTCTTGGCGGGCCGCATCCAGAAACTTTGGTACCGCTTCGCGCAGCTTCTCGAAGTTCTGGGTTTGCAACACAAACTGTACCGGCAAGCCCCCGCCGCTATTACCAATACTCTGGTCCTGCGACACGGAAGTGCGGCCATTGGTGAGCTGCTTCACGCTGAGGGTCAGCTTGTCGGCCAATTGTTGCTGACTCATGGGGCGGTTTTCGGCGTCCACCAGCAGGATGCGGGCAATACCGGTATTCACCACGCCCGCGCCACCGCCACCGCTCGGAGCCGTCACGGTCAGCACATTGTCTAGGTTTTCGTTGCCCACCGAGTCGATAATCATTTTCGTGAGCTGATTCATGTAGGTGGTCATGTACTCAAACGACGCACCCTCCGGGCCGGTGGCATTCACGTTGATGCGGTTTCGGTCTTCTATCGGCGCCAGCTCGGAGGGTAGGGCACCCATGAAAAACCAAATACCTACCCCCGTACCTACTACCATCAGCCAGGCCAGATAGCGGTTGCGTAGAAAAGCCTCCAGGCTGTGGCGGTAGCCGTTGGTCAGGCGCTCGAAGAAGGGCTCTGTCTTACGGTAAAACCAGTTGTGGCTTTCCTGACGCTTCAAAATCTGCGAGCACATCATAGGCGTGAGCGTCAGCGACACAAATGCCGAAATCAATACCGAGCCCGCCAGCACAATCCCAAACTCACGGAACAAGCGCCCCGTGATACCCTCCAGGAAAATAACGGGTAGGAATACCGCCGCCAGCACCACCGTGGTGGATACCACGGCCATCAGAATCTCCTCCGAACCCTTGATGGCCGCTTCCCGCGGGTCGTCGCCTGCCTCTATGCGGGAGTAGATGTTTTCCAATACCACAATGGCGTCGTCTACTACCAGGCTGATAGCCAGTACAATAGCTAGCAGGGTGAGTACATTGATGGAAAAATCCAGCAGGTACATGATAAAGAAAATCCCTACCAGGGACACCGGAATGGCCACCACCGGAATAATAGTGGAGCGGAAGTCGCGCAGGAACAGGAAAATCACGACTACTACCAGCACGAAGGCCTCGATAATCGTGTGTTCTACTTCGCCAATAGAAGCCCGGATGAAGATGGAGTTGTCGAAACCAGTGCTCAGCTTCAGGTCTTCGGGTAAGTCCTTTTTGTATTGCTCAATGCGCCGGTTAAACTCGTTCGCAATTTCAATCTGGTTGGAGCCCGGCTGCGGTACCGCGTTGATGCCTACCATCGGAAAGCCGTTGCGCGCCAGCGACGACTGGTCGTTTTCGGGGTATAGCTCGGCCGTACCCACATCGGACAGCCGCACCAGCGCGGTGGGGTCGTTGCGCAGAATCAGGTTGTTGAAGTCCTCTACCGAGTAGAGTCGGCCCATAGTGCGCAACGTGAGCTGGGTGGCTTCACCCTGCACGGCACCGCCAGGCAGCTCCACGTTTTCGCGGCGCAGAGCCGTTTGCACGTCCACCGGCGAAACGCCTAGTGCGGCCATTTTCACGGGGTCTAACCACAGGCGCATGGAGTATTTACGCTCGCCCCACACTCTCACCTCACTCACGCCCGGGATGGTTTGCAGTCGTTCGCGCAGCACGTTGTTGGCGTAGTCAGTCAGCTCCAGTAGGCTGCGCTTGCTGCTGCTAAGGTACACCAATACAATGGGTTGCGAGTCGGCATTGGCCTTGCTCACGGTGGGCGGGTCCACGTCGTCGGGTAGGCGCCGTTGGGCCGCTGAGACCTTGTCGCGCACGTCGTTGGCGGCGGCTTCCAAGTTGGCGTCCAGGTCAAACTCTACGCTGATCTGCGAGCGGCCATCGCGGGAGGTAGAGGTCAGGTTGCGGATACCCGCAATACCGTTGATGCCCTCCTCCAGGGGCTCCGTAATCTGCGACTGAATCACGTCGGCCGACGCACCAGTGTACGTCGTCGACACCGAAATAAACGGCGGGTCAACGCTCGGGTATTCCCGGATGCTGAGGTAGCGAAATCCGATAACGCCAAAAATCACGATGAGCAAGCTCATCACGATGGCCAGAACCGGACGGTTGATACTGGTGGAAGATAAACTCATGGGTGGTAGGGGACAAAAAGAACGACACTCCCCTCCTCAGCTGAGGAGGGGATGCCGCCGCTTTAGCGGCGGCTGGGGTGGTTGGTTCGTTGCTGATGTTGTTTATAGAGCAGTACTAACTATATGATTATCTGTTTGGTGGTGTTCGTGCCGAATAAGCAACATCAGCAACGAGCCAACCACCCCAGCTTTGGCTGAAGCCAAAGCGTCCCCTCAGCTGAGGAGGGGAGTTGTCGTTCTATTTTTGCACGGCCACTTTATCGCCGGCCTTCACTTGTAAAATGCCAGTTCGGATTAGCGAGTCGCCCACAGCCAAGCCGTCGGTGATTTCGATAAGCTTATCGGAGCGATTACCAATCTTCACTTTGCGCGACTCCGCTTTACCGTTTTTCACCACATATACTGTGTAACCACTCGCATCCGGAATGACGGCTTCGGTGGGGATTTGCAGGGCCTCGGTGGTGGCGCCCAGTTGCAAATTCACCTTCACGAAGGCGCCGGGACGCAACTCATCTTTCGCGTTGGAGTAGAGCGCCCGCACCTGCAACGTGCGCGAAACAGGATCAATCTGAGGGTTGATAGCGTATACTTTCGCCTGGTATTTCTTGGTCGTTGCTTCATCGGTCACGGTCACCGGGTCGCCTACCTTCACAGCGTTGGAAAAACGGCTGGGTACGGCAAAATCAACCTTCACAGGACGGATGCGGGAAAGCGTGGTAATCTGCGTGCCGGGGCTCACGTAAGTGCCTACCGTGGCAGTCGTCAGCCCCAATACGCCGCTGAAGGGTGCCCGCACGTAGGCTTTGGCCAAGGCAGCGCGTAGCGCCTGCTCGTCGGCACGGGCCGTGAGCAGCAGATTGTTGGTCTGCTCATACTCCTGGGCGCTGATGTATTCTTTCTCCAACAGCGTGCGCTGGCGCTGTTCTTGGTCCTGGTACAGTTTCAGGTTGAAAGCCTGCCGCTTCAGATTGGCCTGAATCTCGTCGGCGTTGATGGTGAACAGCAATTGGCCTTTCTTCACCGGCTGGCCTTCCTTGATGTTGAGGCTGGTAATCTTACCCGAAATCTCACTCTGAATAACCACCGACTCATCGGCCAGCACCGAGCCTGTGGTGGCTACCACGTTGGAAAGACTGGTGGCTGCCACTGGATATACTTGTACGGGGGTGCGGCCACCAGCTTTGCTACCCGCTGCTTTTCCGCCGCCTTTGCCCCCCTTGCCGCCCGCATCAGGCGCCGGGAAATAGCGATACTTCACAAAAACCAGCGCGCCTATCACGGCCAGAGCGATGACAATACCTAAGATTCGCCGACCGGGGCTGGTCGTCGGGGTGGTTTCTACTTCCTCTCGCTCCTGCGTTTGCATGTAATAAAGGCGTGATTACTAATACGTAAGCGTGAATAGTGCTGGCTAGCAATCCATCACAACGACAGGTAGGGCATTAGAGTTTACTAGGAAACTGTTTCTCTGCGCTACCTACTGTTGTTAAGACACAAGAAAAGCCCGCGAGTTGCAGGCTTTTCGAGGAATGAGAACAGTTTGCGTTGCTTTTTGAGAAGCAATTTTGTCAACTGTTCAGCTGATTTGTTATTACTACTTTATGCAGGCAGACGAGTCATTGCAGTGCAAAGTAGTATAGAGCATCAAGTTGGCTCGCGTTCTACAAGTGGTGCTGCGCCGTACCTTTATACCCTATGACCGGTCCCAAGAATCCAACCGAAGCACAGCGCAATTTTTTTCAGGATGTGCACGAAGTAGTGCGCTTGGTGCCACCCGGCCGCGTGACTACCTACGGCGCCATTGCCAACTACCTGGGCGCGCGCCACGGCGCACGCATGGTGGGCTGGGCCATGATGGCCGCCCACACGGCCCGGCAGCCAGTGCCCGCGCACCGCGTCATCAACCGGCTGGGGCTACTCACGGGCCGGCAGCACTTCGCTACCCCCACGGCTATGCAAGAGGCACTAGAGGCTGAAGGTGTGCGGGTGGTAGAAGACCAGGTGCAAAACTTTCGGGAGCTGTTTTGGGACCCCGCCACGGAGCTGGAGTAAATAAACAAAGTGTCTGGTCAGCTATTTATAACTACTAATCGACAAGCAGCAAGAAAGCATGACCAAGCAACGCATTGCCGTGGATATGGACGAGGTAATTGCCGACTCCATCGCCCGCTTCCAAGAGTGGTACCTTCGGGATTATCAGCTGGAGCTAACCCTCGATCAGCTGCAAGGCAAAAGCGCCTACCAAGCCGTGGCACTCGAGCACCAGCCCATCATCCGCGACTACGTGAACCAAGAGGGCTTCTTCCGCGACCTGCCCGTTATCAAAGACAGCCAGCAGGTATTGCGTGCCTTATCGGAGCGCTACGAGCTATTTATTGCCACAGCGGCCATGGAGTTTCCCAACTGCTTCCGCGATAAATACGACTGGCTGCAACAGCACTTCCCGTTCATCCCGTGGTCCAACTACGTCTTCTGTGGCGATAAAAGCATCCTCAACGCCGACTACCTCATCGACGACAACGCCTTTAATTTCGAGCGTTTTCGGGGCGAGGGTATCCTGTTCAACGCCCCGCACAACATCCACGAAACCGGCTACCGCCGCGTGCACAGCTGGCAGGAGGTAGGGGAGCTGTTGCTGTGAGAGTAGGGTAGGAGAAGGTAAGAGGTAAAAGAAGAACGTCATGCTGAGCTTGTCGAAGCATCTCGCGTGTTCCCATTAATTTCCTGACGATTGGATTAGTGGGAGCACGCGAGATGCTTCGACAAGCTCAGCATGACGTTCTGTTTTTTCTGATTTCCTGCCCTACACCGAAGCCAATTGTGCCTGAATAGCGCGGCGGTAGCAATCCTCATACATCGGCACAATCTTGCCTACCTCAAACTCCTCGGCACGGGCTAGGGCGGCAGCCTTGAAGCGGGGTAGGTTTTCGTCTTGCAGAATGAACAAGGCCTGCTTCACCATGTCCGGCACGTCGCCAATTTCGCTCACGGTGCCGGTCACGCCGTGAATATTCAGTTCGGGAATGCCGCCGGCATTGGTGCTCAGCACAGGCACTTCGCAGGCCATAGCCTCCAGCGCCGCTAAGCCGAAGCTTTCTTTTTCGGAAGGCATCAGGAATAAGTCCGTCACGCTCAGAACCTCTTCCACGGCTTCCAGCTTGCCCAAGAAGCGCACGTCCTGATGGTGCTCCAACTCCCGCACAATTTTCTCGATGCGGGGGCGGTCGGGGCCGTCGCCTACCAATAGCAGCTTGGCGGGTATCTGCTCGCGCACACCGGCAAAGATGCGCACCACGTCCTCCACGCGCTTCACCGAGCGGAAGTTGGATGTATGCGTTAGTAGCTTCTCGCCATTGGGCGCAATGGCCGCCCGGAAATGCTCCTTGTTCTGCTTCTTGAAGCGCTCCAAGTTGATGAAGTTCGGAATCACCTCAATGTCCTTCTCGATGGCAAAATACTCGTACGTCTCCCGGCGCAAATCAGCCGATACGGCCGTCACGCCGTCGCTCTGGTTGATGCTGAACGTGACCACCGGCTCGTAGCTGGCATCTTTGCCTACCAGCGTGATATCAGTGCCGTGCAGGGTAGTGACTACGGGCACCCGGATGCCGCGCGTGAGCAAAATCTGCTTGGCCATATACGCCGCCGAGGCGTGCGGAATGGCGTAGTGCACGTGTAGTACATCCAGCTTTTCATTCTGCACAATGTCTACCATCTTACTGGCCAGTGCCAGTTCATAGGGCGGAAACTGAAACAGGGGGTAGGGCGGAATATATACCTCGTGGTAGAATAGATTTTCGTTGAAAAAATCGAGGCGTACGGGCTGGCTGTAGGTGATGAAGTGCACCCGGTGGCCCTTTAGCGCCAGGGCCTTGCCTAGCTCGGTGGCTACCACGCCGGAGCCGCCAAAAGTGGGGTAACAAACAATGCCGATGTTCATAGGGTAGGGCGGGCAGAGGCGCAAGGAACTGCGCGGATGGTGGAAGGGGAGTCAGTAAAATAAGAACCGGATAAGGCCGGCTGGTTGCAGATGTCGCAAGCAAAACCGGCGGCCTACCACCTAAAACAGGTGCCGGGCCGCCGGATGCGGAGCTACTCAGAAGAAAATGCAATCAGCCAACAGCTCATGTCTTTTGCAGTGCTTTATAGATAACGTCGTGAATGCGCGTGCGAATGTTGTATTGCACCAGTTTGCGGTTGCTGGCGTCGGGGTACACGCGATTAGAAAGAAAGATATATACGATTTTGTTTTCGGGGTCGAGCCACACGCAAGTGCCTGTGAAGCCTGTGTGCCCAAACGTGCTGGCCGGCGACAGGTTGGATGTCGGCCCCGATTCCTTCTCAGGTGTGCCTTTGTCCCAGCCCAGGGCCCGACGGTTGCCGGCCACGCCACTGGTACGCACAAAGTCCGTCACCACGGGTGTGCGGAAGTAGCGGGCACCACCGTAGTTGCCGTTCTGCAAGTCCATCTGCATCAGAATAGCCAGGTCGTTGGCATTCGAAAACAAACCCGCATGCCCTGCAATGCCGCCCACCAGCGCCGCCGACTGATCGTGCACATTGCCCTGCAACTGCGCGTGGCGGTAGTAGTTGTCATTCTCAGTGGGCGCAATGCAGGATTTGGGGAAGCGGTTGAGCGGATTGTACGTCATCGACCCCAGCCCCAGCGGTTTATAAAAGGTAGCGTCCAGGAAGTCCTCAATGGGCTGCTTCAAAATACGCTCGCACAGGTGCTTCATGATAATGAAGCTCAAGTCGCTGTATTCCACCGGATATTTGCCCTTCACCTTGGGCAGTAGCGCCGAGTTGATGGTCCAGGTCCACACCGAGTCGTCGGCGGTTTTCACGCTGTACAGCGCGGGCGTGACTTCATTAGGATACTGCGCGGTGCTAGTGGTAGCGTAGTAGGCAGGCTTGGGTCCGGCGCTGGTCACGGTTTTCTCCCAAGTGGCAATGCCCGGTTTCAGGCCGGCCTGGTGCAGCAGCACGTCGCGCACCAGCATGTCGCGCTTGTTGCTGTTGCGTAGCTCAGGCAGGTAGGTAGAGAGCTTGGCATCTAGGTCGAGCTTGCCCTGATCCTTCAGATACATCACAGCCTGTAGAGTGCCAGCTACTTTGGTCACGGAGGCCAAGTCGTAGAGCGTGCTATTGCTCACGGCCTGCTCCTTATTGTAGGTGTAATAGCCGTAGCTTTTATCGAATACCACGGCGCCGTTTTTGGCTACCAATACCTGGCAACCAGGGGCGGCCGCGTAGGCTACCGTTTCAAGCGCAATATTGTCGATTTGGGCCAGTACCTTCGAGTCTAGGCCTTCGCTTTCGGGGGTAGTGTAGCGCAAGCGGCGCAGGTCGGGGGTAGGCAGCCCCACACCTGCCTTTAGGGTAGGCGACACCGTTACGGGCAACTGGCCTTTGGCCGGCAACGCCCCAAATAGCACTTGCGGTACTACTAGCTGCGAAGCGTAGTTGTCTTCGTAACCGCATACCAGCGTGCGAGCGTCTTCCAAATATTTCAGCGAATAAGCATTACCCATGGCTACCACCACCACTTTCAGGCGCGGATTGGCTTGCAAGCGCTTGATGAATTTCAGGGTGCCGTCGCCTAGCCCGTAGTTGTGGGTAGGCGTGTTATTCATGTTGTGCAGGCTCACCACCACCGTGTTGTAGGGTGTGAGGCGGGTAAGCACCCGCTCGAAGGTAGAGTCGGGCGCGTAGCGGTTGCTGATGGCGTACACCGGCCCAGCTTGGTACTTATTCATAGTAGCGCCAAACACACTGCCGGCCGGCGCGCCCACTGTGATGGTGGCAATGCGCAACGTATCCAGGCGCTGTAAGGGTAGGAGGTCATCCTGGTTTTTGGCTACGGTGGTGGCGTGCTCGTAGATCTGCTGCTGCACGGTGCGGGCCGCGGGGCGGTCCAGGTTTTGCATCAGGTTGGGCACATCCACGGGCTGGTAGCGGTTGAGGCCGGCCCAGAACTTGGCCCGCAGAATCTTGCGCACCCGTTGGTCGATGTCTTCCTGCTGAATCTTACCCGCCGCCACGGCTTCCTTGATCTTTTGCAGGGCCATGGGCACATCCTCGGAGAACAGCAGCACGTCGTTGCCGGCCACCAGGGCCATGGCGTCTACCTCTCCGGGTTTGTAGTAGCTGGTCACGCCCTTCATGTTGAGCGCATCCGTGAAGACCAAGCCCTTGTAGTTCATCTTTTGCTTCAGCAGGCCCGTCACCAGATTAGGCGAGAGGGTAGCCGAGAGCGTGCGCACGGTATCAAACAGCGGCATATACAAGTGCCCGACCATCACGCCCATCACCCCCTTCTCGAAGGCCTTCTGAAAAGGGTAGAGGTCGACGCTGGTGAGCCGCGCCATGTCGGTGTTGATAACGGGTAGAGCTACGTGCGAATCGGTATCGGTGTCGCCGTGGCCGGGAAAATGCTTGGCTACGGCCACCACGCCGTGGTCCTGCAAGCCGCTGATGTAGGCCAGCCCGGCTTTGGCTACGCGGTCCTTGTCTTCCCCAAACGAGCGGTTGCCGATTACCGGGTTCGAGGGATTGGAATTCACATCAATCACCGGCGAGAAGCTTACCTGTACGCCTAGGGTCTTGAGCATTAGGGCAATTTCGCGGCCCATCTGGTATACGTACCGGTCGTCGTCCATGGCGCCCAGGGTCATTTCCTTGGCGAAGTGCATGGTCGAGTCGAGGCGCATGTCGAGGCCCCATTCGGCATCGAGGGCAATGAGCAGAGGTACTTTGGCTTCGGCCTGGTAGCGGTTGGTAAGGATGGCCTGCCGGCGCGGGCCGCCCTGCAAAAACATTAGCCCACCCACATTGTAGTTCTTCACCAACGCATCAATGCCCTGCACGTGGCGGCGGTCCTTGTTGGAATAGGCGGCCACCATAAACAGTTGGCCCATGCGCTGATCGGGCGTGAGCGAGTTGAACACGCTATCCACCCAATTCTGCTCAGCTAGGGAGGTAGGGGCTGCTTCGCGGGCCGTACGCGGGGCGGCCGCCGAAATCATCAGCCCAATAAACGCCACGAAAACCAGCAGAAGTTGAATGCGAAAATCCTTGAGCATGGGCGCCGTGGGGTGCGTCTGAAACAGGCGTAAAGTTGAAACCGAGCGGAAATAGCCCTACTTTTGTTAACCGCACGGACCGACCAAATAGGCCTTTTGCGCACCAGTGCTATGGTGCTCAAGCTGCTGCAAAAAGCTGCGGCAACCCGCTAGGGTAGCAAAAGCTAACCACAAACTTACGGATAATTTTGCCTTGCCGGTTGTGGCCAAGACCGTGCCTTTCTTCTTTTTAACTCGCAAACTCTTCTTCCCGCCCCGCGGTTTCTGAGGAATGGCAGATATCATTCAGTTGCTTCCCGAATACTTGGCCAACCAGATTGCCGCCGGCGAGGTGGTACAGCGTCCGGCCTCAGTGGTGAAGGAACTGCTCGAAAACGCCGTGGACGCCGGTGCCACGCAAGTACAGCTCATCATCAAAGACGCCGGCAAACAGCTGGTGCAGGTAGTCGACAACGGCCTGGGCATGTCGCCCACCGATGCGCGCATGAGCCTGGAGCGTCACGCTACCAGCAAGATTCGCTCGACGGAGGACTTGTTCAAAATTCGGACGCTGGGTTTCCGGGGCGAGGCGCTGGCCAGCATAGCAGCCGTGTCGCAGCTGGAACTGCGTACTAAGCCGCGCCAGCAGGAAACCGGTACGCTCTTGCTGGTAGAGGGCTCTAGTATCAGCAGTCAGCAGCCCGTGGCCTGCCCCGACGGTACCAGCATCAGCGTGAAGAACCTGTTCTTCAATGTGCCAGCGCGACGCAACTTCCTCAAAAGCAATGCGGTGGAGATGCGCCACATTCTGGACGAGTTTCAGCACGTGGCGCTGGCTAACCCACAAATTGGGTTTTCTCTGCATCAAAATGAGCTAGAGGTGTTCAACCTGCCGGCTGGCAAGCTCAGCCAGCGTATTGTGGCCCTGCTAGGCAACGGCTACAAGGAACAGTTGGCGCAGGTGGAGGAAGTTACGCCGTTTCTGGCCGTGCGCGGCTATATCGGTAAGCCGGCTTCGGCCAAGAAAAGTAGGGGCGACCAGTTTTTCTTCGTCAACAACCGCTTCATCCGTTCGGCCTACCTCAATCACGCCGTGCTGGCTGCCTACGAAGGCTTGCTCCCCCGCGACACGCATCCCTTTTATGTACTGTTTCTGGAGCTGGACCCTAAGACCATCGACATCAACGTGCACCCCACCAAGACGGAAATCAAGTTCGAGGACGAGAAGACCGTCTACGCCATTGTGCGCTCGGCCGTGAAGCAGTCGTTGGGTATTCATAACATGGCGCCCTCACTGGATTTTGAGGGCGATGTGAATTTTGCCCCTATCCAGCCGTTGCGCGTGTCGCCGGCTACCCCCAGCACACCCAACCGCTTCGACGACGCCCGTCGCCCCGACGCGCTGGCTGCTGCCGCCAGTGGAGCTGCCAGTCAGGTGCGCCAGCCAACTTCCAAAACGGATAAGCCAACCGACTACGAGCGGCCCCTACCCCCACGCCCCACCGAGCAGGCCAAGCGCGACCTGGAGGACTTTTATAAGTCGCTGGGGAAACTGTCGGCGGCCGACTTGGAAGGTGAGGCCCCGGCCGCACCCAAACCCAGGGGCAGTGCTGCTGCTACCGATATGGCGGATTTTCTCGCCGCCATGCCGCCCAAAGCACCGGCCCAGCCGCCAGTGGAAGCCAATCCCGAGCTACCTCTGCGCGAAACGGCCAACGGCCCCGGCAACCGGGTGCTGCAAGTGCATCAGCAGTATTTGCTGGTGCCCGTGAAATCGGGGGTGATGCTGATTGACCAGGTAGCGGCCCGCGAGCGAATCCTGTTTGAGCAGTATGCCCAAGCGTTGGAGCGCGAGGGCGGCGCCTCGCAAACGCTACTGTTTCCACGCACCGTCACGTTTTCGCCCCAAGATTTTGCGGTGTTGCGGGAGGTGACCGATGCTCTACACGCGTTGGGCTTTCGTTTCACGGAGTTCGGCAAGTTTACGGTGGCTGTGGAAGGCATTCCAGCCGATGTGCCCGCCCGCGACGAGCAAGCGCTGCTAGAGGGTCTCATCGAGCAGTTTCGGACCCACGCCGGCCCTGTGAAGCTCGACCGGCGTGAGCAGGTAGCCCGCGCCCTGGCACGCCGCGTGGCCAGCAGCGCTGCCACTGCCCGCCTTTCCGATCTGGAAATGAACGCCCTAGCCGACCGACTCTTTGCTTGTCAGGTACCCGGCTACACCCCCGACGGCCGCCGTACCCTGGTGTTGCTGGAACTCAACCAGATTCAGGACTTTTTTCGTAAGCCGTAGGTCATGAATGAAATTCGTCTGTCGCCATCTCACTCCGACTGGTCGTCCTGAGCTTGCGAAGGACCTTATCAAGCAAGAACAAGTTGTTATTACGCAAGTCGTTCTGCGGATATAAGGTCCTTCGCAAGCTCAGGACGACCAGTCGGAGTGAGATGCCAGAATTCTATCTAACCTACATCACTTCCCTACCTTCTTTCGATGTTCAACCTCACCCCGGCCGTCCGGAATATCCTGCTGCTCAACGTGCTTATGTTCGTAGCGCAGCAAGTGCTCGGCGACCAAACTATTATGCTGGCGCTGTTCCCAGTGGGTTCGCCCAACTACCAGCCGTGGCAGTTTCTGACATACATGTTTATGCACGGTGGTGTGATGCACATCCTGTTTAACATGTTCGCGCTTATCAGCTTCGGGCCTTTGCTGGAAATGCAGTGGGGCGCCAACCGCTTCCTGACTTTCTGGTTGATTTGTGGGGTAGGGGCCGGCGTGCTGTATTCGGGGGTGCGCTATTATGAGCTAGATAAGATGAACCAAGCGCGGATAGAGTTTCGCCAAGACCCTAGCCCCGGCAACTATGCCGATTTCTTCCGGGCCTACCTTCCCGAAGCTCCTTATCAGCAGAATGCGCAAATCTTAAAGCAGAGCCCTACTCCCGCCAATATTGCCCAAGCCACTCAAAACCTGGACGATGTTTTCAACCAGAGCTTCAACGTGCCCATGCTCGGCGCGTCGGGCGCAATTTTCGGGATTCTGATGGCGTTTGCCTACCTGTTCCCGAACACAGAGTTAATGCTCTTGTTTATTCCGTTTCCGGTGAAGGCCAAGTACATGGTATTTGGCTACGCGGCCTTCGAGCTGTTCCAGGGCGTGCACCGCGTGCCGGGCGACACAGTGGCACACTTCGCTCATTTGGGTGGAATGTTGATTGGCTTCATTGTGTTGAAAATTTGGGAGCGAAGCCGCGGCCAGTTTTATTGAGTTGCAAGTTACCGGTTGTGAGTTGCCGGTATCGAAACAGCGCAACCCGCAACTCGCAATGTATCAATTCGCAACTCCTCTTCTATGAGCATCTTTAACGATATTCGGACTGCTTTCAACCGTCGCGACAACTCGCTGAATCAGCTGTTGCTGATTAATGGATTGGTATTTTTGATAATTAAGATTGTCAAAATAATATTATCATTTAGTAAACAACCTTATTACGGTGATATTATTGAACAATTAGCGCTGCCAGCTAATACCGATTTATTAATGTATCGCCCATGGACATTATTAACTTATGCTTTCTTACATGAAGACTTTTTTCATATTCTTTTCAATTTGTTGAACTTGTATTGGTTTGGAGCGCTAATACGAGAGTATTTAGGCGAGCGTAAAGTAGTGAGTCTATATATTTTAGGGGCTTTAGCAGGTGCTGCTCTCTTTTTAATCGGTTACAATTTTATTCCAAGCTTACAAACTTCTAGGCCGCTTTTAGAAGGAGCTTCTGGAGCAGTAGTTGCTATCATTGTAGGAGCTGCTACTTTGTTGCCTAATTATGAGTTTAACTTAATTCTTATCGGTCCAGTACGAATTAAATACATTGCGTTAGCTCTAGTAATAATTTTTTTAATCGGTCTTGATGGAGGAAATACTGGTGGCCAGATGGCCCACCTTGGCGGCGCTATCTTAGGCTTCGTCTTCATCAAGCAGTTGCAAGCCGGGCGTGACATGGGACGACCCATCCTTGCCATCGGCGACTGGGTAGGGGGCTTGTTTACGGGGCGGCCCAACCTGCGCGTGTCGCACCGCAACCGCGCTACCGTGCCGCCTACCACCAAGGCCCGCACCGGCACCACCCAACCCGACGCCGACGACATCGACTCCATTCTGGATAAGATTTCGCGCTCCGGCTACGAGAGCCTGTCGAAAGAGGAAAAGCAAAAGCTGTTCCGGGCAAGTCAGCAATAAGGAAATAGCAATACAGCAGTCGGGCCGGCTGGAACACGTTTTTGCACGTGCTCCAGCCGGCCCAACTATTTGAATAACAGGTCTCAGGCTTAGAGCGCCGACGCTCCGAGCATAGGAAACTGGCGCTGGTGCCAGTAGGGGTAGGTAGGTGTGGTGTCGCTCACGGCGTCGAGGCGGGCTACTTGCTCTGGCGTGAGGTTCCAGTCGGTGGCGTCCAGGTTCTGACGCAGCTGCTCCTCGTTGCGAGCCCCCACGACTAGGTTCACAACGGTAGGGCGCTGCAACAGCCAGTTGAGTGCAACCTGGGCCACGGTTTTCTCGGTTTCTGCCGCTACCTCGTCTAGCACATCCACAATGGCAAACAGGCGCTCATCGGGCACCTGCGGACCTTGGCCGCCGCCCTGTGCCAGTCGGCTACCCTCGGGTAGGGGCTGGCCACGGCGGATTTTACCGCTCAGCAGCCCCGCCGACAACGGACTCCATACCAGGGTTCCTACCCCCTGGTCGAGGCCCAGCGGCATCAGCTCCCACTCAAACTCGCGGTGGAGCAGCGAGTAGTATACTTGGTGCCCCACATAGCGTGCCCACCCGTGCCGCTCCGATACAGACATGGACTTCATCAAATGCCAGCCCGAAAAATTGGAGCAGGCAATGTAGCGCACCTTGCCGCTTTGCACCAGCGTATCGAGCGTGCGCAGCGTTTCGTCTACCGGCGTATGTGCGTCAAAGCCGTGCATGTGGTAAATATCGATGTAGTCGGTGCGCAGGCGGCGTAGCGAATCTTCGCAGGCGCGCACCAGGTGCTGGCGCGATGAGCCATACTCCTGCGGACCTTCGCCCATCGGGAAGGTAGCCTTGGTAGATATCAGCGTTTCGTGGCGACGGCCCTCCAGCACCTTGCCCAGAATTTCTTCCGCCGCACCTAGCGAGTACACGTTGGCCGTGTCGAACAAATTGGCGCCGGCTTCCAGGCAAATGTCAACAAGCTTCCGAGCTTCTTCTACCTGCGTAGTACCCCAGGGTTTGAAGAATTCGGTGCTTCCGCCGAAAGTAGCTGTGCCAAAGCTCAGTACCGGAATGCGCAGGCCCGAAGCTCCTAGCTGACGATGTTCCATACGTATGCAAGAATTTAGGGTGAGAAATACCGTGTGTAGCGGCTGCCACTTGGGTAGCCTATTGTGCAGAACAACCAACCGGCCAGGCCGAAGTTTTGATGATGGTACTGATGGAACAATGACTATAGGCTGTTATGCTGAGCTTGTCGAAGCGTCTCCACTTTAAGTAATTGATTTACTATCTGTAGAGATGCTTCGACAAGCTCAGCATGACAGCCTGATTAATCACAAACGGGCCGCCCTGCATCTGCAGGGCGGCCCGTTTTGGGGTAGGTTACTAACTATCCTTACGCGTTAGTTTGACTCATTTTATCCAGCGCGTCCATCACTTCTTTCACGTGGCCGCGAGAGGTTTCCAGTAGCGCTTTTTCCTCGTCGTTGAGTTGCAACTCAATCACTTTCTCGATGCCGTTTTTGCCGAGAATGACCGGCGCACCCAAGTACACACCATCGATGCCATACTCGCCTTCCAGCTTGATGCACACGGGGAATACGCGGCGCTGGTCGCGCACAATGGCTTCTACCATCTGAGCCGCCGCTGCGCCGGGTGCATACCAAGCCGAGGTACCCATGAGCTTCACCAGCTCGCCGCCGCCTTGGGCCGTGCGCTGCACAATGGCGTCTAGTTCCTCTTTGCCAATCAGTTCTGTAACAGGTATGCCGCCCACAGTGGTGTAGCGGGGTAGGGGCACCATGGTGTCGCCGTGGCCGCCCATCAGCACCGCCTGAATGTCTTTGGGGCTAACGTTCAGGGCCTCAGCCAAGAAGGCGCGGTAACGGGCTGTGTCCAGGATACCGGCCATGCCAAACACCTTCGTGCGGTCTTTGCCGGAAGTGAGGTGGGCTTGGTAGGTCATCACGTCGAGCGGGTTACTCACGATGATGATGATGGCGTTGGGCGAATACTTCACCACTTGCTCTGTCACCGATTTTACGATGCCGGCGTTGGTCGAAATCAGGTCGTCGCGGCTCATGCCGGGCTTGCGGGGTAGGCCAGAGGTAATCACCACCACATCGGAGTCGGCGGTGCGCGAGTAGTCGCCCGTTACGCCCACGGTACGGGTATCGTAGCCAATAATGGGGGCTTTCTGCCAGATATCAAGCGCCTTGCCTTCGGCGAAGCCTTCCTTGATATCAACCAGTACTACTTCATTGGCAATTTCGCGGGTGGCAAGTACATCGGCGCAGGTTGCGCCCACGTTGCCAGCCCCAACTACGGTAACTTTCATCAGTGAATACGTTGAGTGGGTAGGAAATGCGATACGCGTAAATGTAACCGAAAACCCCGAACGCTGCACAGTAACGATAGGTATTGGCCGAAATCGTATTGCGTTTCGTCAGATTCGGCAACGATGGGCGCGTGCAACGCGCCTCTACATTCGCTGCACGGCCAGCACGCTCTGCGTCTCCTCCGTCACCTTAAACCGGTCATCCGGCCGCAAGCCAATCACCCAGGCAATCTTACCGTCGCCGGATACCAGCACGCGCACGTCGTCCTTCAGGTTCAGTGGGATTTTCTGGTCGATGAGGAAATCCGAGAGCTTCTTTTTGCCTTTCATACCGATGGGCATAAACCAGTCGCCCTCCTGCCAGCGCCGCACCACCAGCGGAAACTTCAGCTTATCGGCATCTAGGGCCGCTTGGTTTTTGGCGCGGGGTAGGGCAAAATCCTCGGCCTCGTGCAGCGCCAGCCGCAGGTGCAGCCCGTCGATTTTCAGCGTCTCCTGCCCGGCGGCTATCTGGTGCGTGCCGAAGTTGCCGAGGTTGCGGCGCGTAATCACCAGCTGGTCGCGGTCCTTCACCAAGCGGTGGGTAGGCGAGTCGAACTGCCGGCCCGGCTCAGCGCCGAACGCCGCCACAATATCCTTCACCACGAGGTAGGAAAACCCAAACGGCCGCAGCAGTTCGTGCAGCACCAGTGCCGTGGCCGCCGTGCGTTGCAGCGTGTCAATACGCAGGTAGGTTACTTCATTTTCGGTGCGTTGGGCTTCGGCAGCCGTGTCCTGCACGTAGCGGCGCACAATTTCCTCGGCCCCGCCTACCCGCTCGGCGGTGATTTGCAGAGTCTGGTCGAGGTTGGGGTTGATGTCGCGCAGCACCGGCAGCACCTCCTGGCGCAGGCGGTTGCGTTGGTACACAGGCGAGTCGTTGCTGGCATCTTCGCGCCAGATCAAGCGGTTTTCCACCAGATAATCAAACAAGGCGGGTTTGTCGATGGGTAGGAGGGGGCGCACCACGTGGCCGCTTTTGGCCGGAATGCCGTGCAAACCCGCCAAGCCGGTACCGTGCGTGAGGTTGAGCAGCATGGTTTCGGCGGCATCGCGCTGGTGGTGGGCCGTAGCGATGCAGGTGTAGCCCTCACGTTGGCGCACCTGCTCAAACCACGTGTAGCGCAAAGCGCGGGCGGCCATCTGCGTCGAAATGCCTTCCTGCTGGGCAAATGCTTTGGTCTGAAAGAACTCCGCGAAGTAGGGCGCTTCGTACTGCTTAGCCAGCTTGCGCACAAACTGCTCGTCGGCGTCAGCCTCGTCGCCACGTAGGCCGAAGTGGCAGTGCGCTACCGCTATTTGTACACCCAGGCGGTGCAGCACGTCGAGTAGGACTACCGAGTCCTGCCCACCGCTCACGGCCACAAGCACGGTATCGGTAGTAGGGGAGAAAAGATTATTATCGAGGATGAACTGACGAATCTGGTCGAGCATGGGGAGTGGGGTAGGGAACCGGAGCTTTAGAGCAGTCCTATCCGTCATCCTGAGCTTGCGAAGGACCTTTTCACGTTGAACGAGTCATAATAACGATTATCGCTCATGCGTGATAAGGTCCTTCGCTCCGCTCAGGATGACAATGATGTTCTGTAGAAGCAACAAAAAAGCACTATTCTACAAAGATGACCGTTAGCAACCGACCTTCCGTACCTTTGCGCCGAAATGTCGTTCCCGAAATCCGTTTTTCTCTTTTTTCTGCTCTTGGCGCCCTTTTTTAGCTGGGCGCAGCGCCCGGCTACGCCGGCCGGCCGGCCGGCTGCAAGCAGTAAGAACCCGCCTGTGGAGCTATTGGGTACCGACCAGTTTGTGGGGGGCGAGTTCAACGGCGTGAAAATCCGCAAACTGCTAGGCAACGTGCGCTTCAAGCAAGGCACTACGCTGCTTTTCTGCGACTCGGCCTACCAGTATATGGAACGTAATACGGTGGATGCGTTCAGCAACGTGCGCATCGTGCAGAACGACACCGTGACCATCACCGGCGAGAAGGGTTTCTACGACGGCAACGCCCGAACGGCCCGCATGACCGGCAACGTGGTGATGCGCGACCCGCGCATGACGCTCACCACCAGCTTACTCGACTACGACCTGACCCGCAACCTGGCCTACTACAGCACCGGCGGCCACCTGCAGGACCCCGAAAACACGCTCGATAGTCAGTTTGGCTACTACAATACCGAAAGCAAAGTATTCAGCTTCCGACGCAACGTGCACGTGGTCACGAAAAGCAACGAGATACGCAGCGACACCTTGCAGTACAATACCATGTCGAAGGTGGTGTATTTCTTCGGGCCTACTCGTATCGTCGACAAGCTGAACCGCACGCTCTACGCCGAAAACGGCACGTATAATACCATCACAAAAGTGGCTGACTTTCAAAAGAATGCCAAAATAGAAACGCCTGACTACCTGCTGGGCGGCGACAAGCTGGTATACGATGAAAACACCAGCTATGGCATTGCTACCGGCCATGTGTCCATGACGTCCAAGAAAGACAACCTTGTCATTCGGGGCGACGTGGGGCGGTACTGGCGGGCGCTAGGCAAAGCCAAAGTGTACGGCTCACCCGTGATGCGCAACATCTCCGGCAACGACACGCTGTATCTAGCCGGCGATACCCTGATGAGTGTGGAGGGTAGGCCGGCACCGCCGCCACCGCCGCGCCCCAAGCCGGGTGTGCGTTTTCAAACTACCGCCCCGTTGCCGCCTACCCAAAAGCAGCTTAACGCCAGCGTGCTGTATGCCTACCCTAGGGCCCGCATCTATCGCAGCGACCTGCAAGGTGCCTGCGACTCGCTAACCTACGACCGGCAGGATTCGGTTATCTACCTCAACAGGAAGCCTATTCTGTGGCAGGAGCAAAATCAGCTCACATCTGACAGCATGGAAATCCGGCTGCGCAACGGCAAGATTGACCAGATGCGCCTGTACGCCAACGCATTTAGCATTGCCGAGGATACGCTGCTCAACTACAACCAGGTGAAGGGCCGCAACATGGTGGCCTACTTCGCAGACAGCAAACTGAAAAAAATTACGGTGCTTGGCAACGCCGAGAGCCTCTACTTTGCTCTTGATGGTGATACTGCCCTCACGGGCATGAACAAGGCTGTGGGCGCCTCGATGGCGTTGCGCTTCACAGAGGGCAAAAAAGCTCCCAAAGTCACTTATTATACTAATCCCGATGCCAGCTTCATTCCGCCCCACGAGCTAAAGGATGAGGACCGCAAGCTGAAAGGCTTTCAGTGGCGCATCACGGAACGGCCTACCCGCCAGCAAGTGTTAGGGCAGCAGTTTGGGACGCCTGCCAAGCCGAAAGCTAAAGCGAAGCCCAAGTCTAAAAAAACAAAAACGGCCCCCAAAGCCCGGCCAGTAGCCCCCAGCCGCAAGGCGCCGGTAGCCACCGGCAAACCCGCTTCCCGGTAAGTACCTCGTTCTGTGCTGTCTTTGATTCGGGCGGCTAATCCGTTATCTTTGCGTTCTTCATGCTACCCATGTCTGTGTTTCGCCCTACCGCCTTCTTTGTTCTGCTTCTGAGCGCGTTGCTGCTTGGCTCGTGCAGCGGCTACCAAAAGCTGCTCAAGAGCAACGATGTGAACAAAAAATATGAAGCCGCCATCAAGTATTACGAGGAGGGCGACTATTTCAAAGCCGGTACGCTGCTAGAGGAGCTGCAACCCCTACTGAAAGGGCGTCCCGAGGCCGAAAAAGCCCAGTTCTTTTTTGCTAACACCAACTTCAAGCAGCGCAACTACGTGCTGAGCGCTTACTATTTCAAGGCATTCTACGAAACTTACCCCAACTCGCAGTATGCCGAGGAGGCCATGTTTCTGCACGCCAAGTCGCTGTTTCGCGACTCGCCGGAGTATGAGCTAGACCAGACCAACACGCTGTCGGCCAACGAAAGCATCCAAGAGTTTTTGAACCGCTACCCTGAAAGCACGTTCCGCCCCGAAGTGGAGAATATGTCGCAGGAGCTGCAGAAGAAGCTGGAGAACAAAGCCTTTCAGGGCGCCAAGCTGTACCAGCAGCTTCGCTACTACCAATCGGCAGTGGTGGCGCTGGGCAACTTTCAGCAGCAGTATCCTGCCTCAGTGTACAGCGAAGATGCGGCCTACCTGAAGCTGGAGTCGCAGTTCAACCTAGCTAAGGAAAGCGTGGCCGAGAAGCAGCGCGAGCGGTACTTGGAAGCAGTGGCTTTCTACCAGCAGTTCATCGACGCCTACCCTAATAGCCGTAGCCTTAAAGGCGCCGAGAACATGTATGACTTCTCGCGCAAAGAGCTGGACCGTTTGAAGACCAGCGAGAAGACGGATGCATCGGCCGCTGCCAACTAGGTAGCCCTACCCCCCAAAGACAATTCTCTGACTCTGAAGATACCCTTTATGAAAGTTCCGAATAACGTTTCCCCCTCTATCGTGACGCGCAACATGTCGGATTTCGCGCAAGACACCGGCAACGTGTACGAGTCTATTGCCATCATCTCGAAGCGCGCCAACCAATTGTCGGTGAAGCTGAAAGAAGAGTTGAACGGCAAGCTGGCTGAGTTTGCTACCACGGTTGATAATCTTGAAGAAGTGTTTGAAAACCGCGAGCAGATCGAGATTTCCAAGCACTACGAGCGCCTACCCAAGCCCACTAACCTCGCCATTGAGGAGTTTCTGGAAGGCAAAGTGTATTTCCGCACGCCGGAAGTCGATAACAACGGCAACCTGCTCGCCAACGAGTAATTGCCTCCCCGCGCATGGCACTGCACAACCGTAAGATTCTGCTGGGCGTGTGTGGGAGTATTGCCGCCTATAAATCGGCCGCGCTGGTGCGGCTGCTTGTGAAAGCCGGGGCCGAAGTGCAGGTAATCCTGACCGCTTCGGCCTCGGCTTTTGTTACGCCGCTCACCTTGGGCACGCTCTCCAAAAAGCCGGTGTTGCAGGGCTTTCTGAAAGACGAGCGAGCCGGCGAGTGGCACAACCACGTGCACCTAGGCTTGTGGGCCGATGTATTGTTAGTGGCCCCAGCCTCGGCCAACACCATTGCCCACTTCGCCCACGGCCTCTGCGACTCGCTGCTGGATGCCGCCTACCTTTCGGCCCGTTGTCCTGTATTCCTGGCCCCAGCTATGGATCTGGATATGTACCAGCACCCAGCCGTGACGGCCAACCTAACTGCCCTGCGTAGCTACGGCAACCACGTGCTCGACTCGCCCAGCGGCGAACTAGCGAGCGGCCTCTCCGGCCCCGGCCGCATGCTGGAGCCCGAGGAGATTATGACGGAGTTAGAGCGTTTTTTTGGGTCGGAGGTGTAGGGTAAGAGGCCTGTCATCCTGAGCGGAGCGAAGGACCTTATCACGTTGGAATTACTACCGAACGACGCCGTTTTACTGTGATAAGGTCCTTCGCTCCGCTCAGGATGACAGATGAATTCATAATTTTTAATTCATAATTTCTAATTGAAAATCCTGCTCACTGCCGGCCCTACCTATGAACCGCTGGACCCCGTGCGGTTCATTGGCAACCGCTCGACGGGCAAGATGGGGTACGCGCTTGCCGAAGCCTTCGCGGCGGCCGGCCATACCGTCACGCTGGTGAGTGGGCCCACTGCTTTGGCCGTGCCTACCCACCCGGCCATTCAGACAGTGCATGTGGAAACGGCTGCGCAGATGTATGCCGCCGCTGCCGAGGCCGCGCCTACGGCGCAGATTTGGGTATTTGCGGCGGCGGTAGCCGATTATCGACCCGCCGAAGTAAGCCCCGAAAAAATCAAGAAAGCCGGCGATACGCTCACGCTTACGCTGGTTAAAAACGTGGATATTGCCGCTACGCTGGGAGAAACGAAGCGTGCTGAACAATTTTCGGTGGGTTTTGCGTTGGAAACCAACAACGAGCAGGCGCACGCGCTGGATAAGCTTCGCCGCAAGAATTTCGATGTGGTAGTGCTCAACTCCCTACGCGATGCCGGGGCTGGTTTCGGCCACGATACTAATAAGGTAACCCTGCTCACGGCCGATGGCGTGGTCACGACATCGGACTTACTTCCTAAATCTGCCGTGGCGCAGGATATTGTTCAGTTTGTGCTTGCCCGATATGCCCAATATGCGTAAACTACTATCAGTGTGTTTGTTGTTGGCTGCTTGCCTGTGTACCTCAACGGCGCGGGCGCAGGAAATACTGGCTGATGTGCGCGTGACGACGGAAAACGTGACGGTGTCGGATCAGCAGATTGTGCTGCAAATGCAGAACGACATCCAAAACTTCCTCAACACCCGGGCCTGGACCAACCAGACTTACCGACCTGAGGAAAAAATCCGGTGTAAGTTTTTTGTGGGGCTGACCGGGATTCCGCAAACGGGTACGTACACGGCCACCGTGCGCATCATCACTACGCGCCCCGTGTACGGCACCGGCTACGAAACCAACGTCATGTCGATTTCCGACCGGGGGTGGTTGTTCAACTACTCGCCGCAGAACCCGCTGGACTTCTCCGAAAATACCTTCGTGGGTAACTTGTCGTCGCTCTTGAGCTTCTACGCCTACATCATCATCGGCATGGACCAGGATAGCTTTGCCCGCCTGGGCGGCACGCCCTACTACGACCGGGCCCGTAATATCCTGCTAGCCGCCTCGTCGCAGACGGTCACCAACGAGTCGGATGGCGGGTGGAAGGACGGGGAACCACGTAACCGCTATTGGCTGCTCACCAATCTGCAAGACCCTCAGCTTGAGGCTTTCCGTACGGGTTCATATGCCTACTACCGGCAGGGTATGGACCTCTTTATTGAGAAGCCCCAAGATGCCCGCGCCAGTATTCTCACGGCGCTGACCAACATTCAGGCCGCCGTGTTGCGGCGACCGGGCACGTTGGTAGCTCGTTCCTTTTTCGATACGAAATCCGACGAAATTGCCAATATCTTCCGTACCAGCCAAGACCCGCAGCAGAAACAGCAAGTGGTGAACATGCTCGGCGAAATCGACCCGACGAATACGGCTAAGTACCAAGCTATTCTGAAGTAAGGGAATATACCTTCCTACCTTGTATATTAACCTATAGGGTCGTTTGTACTTAAGATAATAGAAAAGTAGGGAATGGGAGATAAAATCCGTATTTTCTACTAAAAAAATTGGTTGCCTCTTGTAAGTTGCCCGCAATCAGCTAATTTTATTAGCTGATTGCGGGCTTTTGCGTTTGAGAAAGTCCTGTTGAACTCTGCTGGTTGAGCTGCTGATAGCCCGACTGGTCTACCTTTCCAGCTTCTATCTACTCCCATGCTAGTTGATTTGCGCATCAAGAATTACGCTCTGATTGAGCAATTGCAGCTACGGCCTTCGGCTCTGCTGAATATTATTACCGGCGAAACCGGCGCCGGCAAATCCATCATGCTGGGGGCTATTGGCCTGCTACTCGGCAACCGCGCCGACTCTAAAATGCTCTTCGACACGGAGAAGAAGTGCGTGATTGAAGGCCAGTTTGACATCAGTGGCTACCAGTTGCAGGATATTTTCGAGGCCGAAGACCTGGATTATGACGCGCAGTGCATCCTGCGCCGTGAGATTAGTCCGGCCGGTAAGTCGCGGGCCTTTGTGAACGATACGCCGGTAACGCTGGACGCCTTGCGCAAAATCGGGGCAAACCTGATGGACATCCACTCCCAGCACGACACGCTGCTGCTCGGTGACGCAGTATTTCAGCTCAACCTGCTCGACCTGTATGCCGGCCTGGTGCCTACCCGCGCCCAGTACGGCACCGCCTACCGCCAATACCGTAAGCTGGAAGCCGATCTGAAAAGCGTGGAAAGCCAGGTAGCGCAAGCCAATAAAGAGTTGGATTACAATAGCTTTCTGCTGAATGAACTAGAAGAAGCTCGCCTCGATACGGAAGACCAGGAGGCGATGGAGCAAGAAATAAAGCAGCTAGAGCATGCCGAGGAAATCAAGTTTAAGTTGACGCAAGCCTTGCAGGCTCTCACCGAAAGTGAGTACTGTGCTACCGGCAGCATGAAGGAAGCGGCCAGCCTACTCGGGCAGGTATCGGCCTACGCCGACACATTCAAAGACCTAAAGGTGCGCCTCGACAGCTGCCTGATTGAATTGCACGACATTGCCGACGAGGTGGAAACCGCCGAGCGTCGCACTGAGGGCGACCCGGCCCGTATCGACGAGTTGCAAGGCCGCCTCACTACCCTTTACAATCTGCAGCGCAAGCACCAGGTGCGCGACCTGCCAGGACTATTAGAGGTGCGCGAAGAATTACGCGAGAAGGTAGGCTCGGTGCTGAATCTGGACAAAGAGATCAGTCGTCTACGCAAGGATACGGAAGGCGCACTAGCCACCGTGACGCGCCGGGCGGCCCAGCTCTCGGAGCAGCGGCAGCGTAGCTTCCCGAAGTTCCAGAAGGAGCTAGCAGCCTTGCTTTCCGACCTGGGCATGCCCAACTCGCGCATTGTGGTGCAGCACAGCGTGGGCCAGCCTACCACCAGCGGCATCGACGTTGTTAGTATCCTGTTTACGGCCAACAAAGGCGCCCAGCCCCAAACCTTGAGTAAAGCCGCGTCAGGCGGTGAGTTCTCGCGGTTGATGCTGTGCATCAAGTATATGTTGGCTGATAAGACGGCCCTACCCACAATAGTGTTCGACGAAATCGATACGGGTATTAGCGGGGAAATTGCGGTGAAGGTAGGGCGCATGATGCAGCAGATGGCCAAGAAACACCAGCTTATCGCCATTTCGCATCTGCCGCAGATGGCCGCTGCCGGCGACGCGCACTACTTCGTATACAAGGAAGACCGCGCCGACCGCACCATCAGTCGCATCAGGGAGCTGACGTTGCAGGAGCGCATCCGCGAAATTGCGCAGATGATTTCCGGCGCCAACCCCAGCGAATACGCTTTCCAAAGCGCCCGCGAGCTACTGGCTATGCGCGGCGAGGAACTGGTAGGGTAGGCAGTGAAATTGTGAAGTTGTGAGATTGTGAAGGGGTGAATGGCTAACTTGGCAGCTCGTATTGTAAAACCCACTTGGGGAGGGGTAGGGTTCGTATCAGACCAACCTTCACAACTTCACAACTTCACAACTTCACCTCATGCCTAATCTACTCGCTGGCAAAGTCGGAATCATATCCGGCGCCCTCAACGAAAAATCAATTGCCTGGAAAGTGGCCCAGAAAGCCCACGCCGAGGGCGCCCGCTTCGTGCTGACCAACGCCCCGCTGGCGATGCGCATGGGCGAAATCAACGCCCTGGCCGAGGAGTGCAACGCCCCCATCATCGCGGCTGATGCTACCTCAGTGGAGGACCTGGAAAAGCTGTTCTCGGGCGCGCAGGAGCAGCTGGGTGGCAAGATTGACTTCGTGCTGCACTCCATTGGCATGTCGCCGAACATCCGTAAGGGTAAGCACTACGGCGAGCTGAACTATGACTGGTTCCAGAAAACGCTGGACATCTCGGCGCTGTCGCTGCACAAGATGCTGCACGTGGCCGAGAAGCAGGATGCCCTCAATGAATGGGGCTCGGTGGTGGCCTTGTCGTACATCGCCGCCCAGCGCGCTTTCCTCGATTACACCGATATGTCGCAGGCCAAGGCCGTGCTCGAAAGTATTGCCCGCAGCTATGGCCAGCGCTTGGGTAAGCAGAAGAAAGTACGCGTGAACACCGTGTCGCAGTCGCCTACCAAGACCACGGCCGGCGCCGGCATCAGCGGTTTCGACGCGTTCTACGACTATGCCGACAAACTCTCGCCCCTCGGCAACGCCCCCGCCGAAGCCTGCGCCGACTACTGCATCTCGCTGTTCTCGGACCTCACGCGCTACGTGACCATGCAAAACCTCATGCACGACGGCGGCTTCAGCACCACCGGCATCTCGGAGGAAATGGTAGAAGTACTGACGAAGGCTAGTTCGTAAGCTGAATTAATTTATGTAAAAAGCCTGGCCGGATGGTCAGGCTTTTTTGTTTACTGCGGCTGTTCTGGCTTATGTAAAATAAAAGGATAGTATTCATCCTAAGGCTAGGATAATACTTTATATTACACGTTCTCAAAGTATTTGGTGAAGCAACAGGGCTAAACAGATAATGAAGAAAAAGCTTTATCTAAACTTGTAGGGTTGCTTAGCTAAATTTCGTAATATAACCATATATTGAATGGAACAGGTATCAAAAATTCCCGATGGCAAGAAGTTGTTTCATTATTCAACACCTCCAGGTTTGTTGGGGATGTTGGAGAGTAAATGCTTATGGTTTTCTAATATACATTACTTAAATGATTCAAGAGAGTATTATTATATTTTTGATCTTCTAAAACGTGTTTTAGAAGAAGGATATCATGCTATAGTGCCCCAAAAATATCTTTCTGTGATAAAAGAAAAAGAAAGAACTAGAAATAATTATGATGAGCCTGCTTGGCTTTACGAGACAGATACAGATTACTGGACTAACATCAACATGATACTTCCTGTCTTCAGTTTCTCTTTGACTGAAAAGAAGGATATTTTAAGCCAATGGAGAGGGTATTGTCCAGATGGTGGTTACTCATTTAGTTTCGATAGCGAACAGCTTAATGATATGATGAGAGAATATCGATTGGAAATTAAGAAATGTTTGTACGATGATACAGAACAAAGAAAATTTATAAGAGATGAAGTAATAGGTGTTACTCCAGAAAATTATGTACTAGCCTTCACTGATCAAACACCTTTCGGTTTACCTCCAGCATTGGATTCAATGAAGTATATGTATGCAAGAGCATCAAGATACGCACCATTGTTCAAACACTATAAGTTTAAAGAAGAAAGAGAATGGAGAATAATTAAAGATTATAATAAAGATTTCAGTGAAAGAATTTTAATGGATCAAAATCCTGCATTAGAACTAGATATAGTTGAAAAAAGAATTGATATTAAATTTAGATATGGTAAAAATACTATTATACCATATTTGCAAATACCGTTTTTGAAGTATAATGAGAAGGGTGAAACGGTACTCGATGAATATAATAATAAAATTAAAACACATATTAAAATACCTGAACTTGTAATAGGTCCAGGGCCACAGAAAGAACTAAATGAGCAAGCTTGTAAAACGATGTTGAATATGAGAATAGACGGAAGGGAGGGAAATACGAAGATAGTGCAGTCAAAAGTACCATACAGGAATTGGTAAATTCGAAACGTGTTTCGTAATGATTTTATAACTAATCATGATAATAGCTCCTCATACAACGGCGCAGCCGGCAGCTGAAACACATCGTGCAGCGCTTGCTTGGCGGCGTGGTAGCCGCACATGCCGTGCACGCCGCCGCCGGGAGGGGTAGCAGAGGAGCATAGGTAAAGCCCTTTGGTAGACGTACGGTAGGGCGAGGCGCGCAGGGCCGGTCGCGTGAAGAGCTGGCCGATATCTAGAACGCCGCCGTTGATGTCACCGCCCACGTAGTTGGGGTTATAGGTTTCCATCTGGGCCGTGTCGAAGGTGTGGCGGCCGATGATCCGGTCGCGGAAGCCGGGCGCGAAGCGCTCTACCTGCTGCTCGATGGCGGCCGTCATGTCGATGCGAGAGCCGTTGGGCACGTGGCAGTAGGCCCAAGCCGTATGCTTGCCAGCCGGGGCGCGGGTAGGGTCGAAGAGGCTTTGCTGGGCCAGCAGCACAAACGGCCGCGTAACGTGGTGACCTTGGGCCGTGGCCCGCTCGCCGGCAATAATTTCCTCGCGGGTGCCTCCGAGGTGTATGGTACCGGCTTGTCGGCATTCGGAGGCAGTGAAAGGAATGGGCGCATCCAGGGCCCAATCGATTTTAAACACGCCCATGCCGTAGCGGTAGCGCCGCAGTTGCCATTGGTACACCTCAGAAAGGCTGTGGCCAGCAATCTGCAACAGTTGCTTGGGCGTCACGTCGAGGAGCACGGTGCGGGCGCGGGGCAGCTGGTCGAGCGAGCGGACGAACGTGCCGGTTTCTACGGTGCCGCCCAGCGCCCGGAAATGCGCCACCAGCGCATCGGCAATGGATTGGGAGCCGCCCTGGGGTAGGGGCCAGCCGCCGCGGTGGGCCGCAATCAACAAGACCAACCCAATGGCCGACGTGGTGAGGTTGCTGAGCGGCTGAATAGCATGGGCCGCCATGCCGGCAAATAAACCCCGCGCTTCTTTTTGCCGAAAATAACTAGTGAGTACGGAAGCCGGCAGCATGGCCGGCGCCCCAAACTGCGCCATCTGGATGGGGTGTTTGGGAAGGTGCAAGGGTGCTAGCACGTCGTTGGCAATAGCAGGCCAACTGGCTATCAGCGGTTCCAGGAGCTGACGGTAGCGCTGCTCGTCCTGGCCCAGGCTACGGGCTGTATCATCTAGAGAGTCGTAAACCGCAGCGGCCGTGCCGCCATCGAAGGGGTGGGCTGCGGCTACGGGGGACGTGAGGTACTCCAAACCGTATTGCGCGAGGGGTAGGGTTTGGAAGAAAGGCGAGCCAACGGCCAGCGGGTGAATGGCCGAACAAATGTCGTGGCGGAAGCCGGGGAGCGTCAGCTCGGCTGTGCGCAGGCCACCGCCCAGCTGGTCCTTGCCTTCAATCAGCAGTACCGACAAGCCGGCTTGTTGGAGCGTAATGGCGGCCGCCAGGCCGTTGGGGCCGGAGCCAACTACCACGGCATCGTATCTGGAATCGGGCATAAAGTGCGGAGTAGGAGCGTGACTATACGAGGGTAGAGGCAGGGTGCGCTAAAATACTGCGTTTGGCAACGTTCCCGTAGAAAAAGGCGGCGTGCCACTTGGGAAAGGTAGGGTAAACCAGTAGTATGTGCTTCGTCCTACCCATCTCCCACCTATGCATCATCCCTTCTTTCGGCTCGCGGGAGCCATGTTGCTGCTGGCGCTGCTGGCCTTCGGGCCACCCAAAAAGAACATCACCGTGTACTTGGTCGGCGACTCTACCATGTCAATCAAGGAGCGCAAAGCCTACCCCGAGACGGGCTGGGGAATGCCCTTTACGGTGTTTTTCGACGAAACCGTGACCGTAGACAACCGCGCGCAGAACGGGCGTAGCACCAAAACTTTCCTGGCTGAAAACCGCTGGCAACCTGTAGCAGCCGCGCTCAAGGAAGGTGACTACGTGTTCATCCAATTCGGCCACAACGATGAGGTGCCCACGAAAAAGAGCTACACGCCTGAGGCCGACTACCGCGCCAACCTGGTACGTTTCATCCAGGAAACCCGCGCCCGCAAGGCCACGCCCGTGTTGCTCACGCCGGTAGCGCGCCGCAAGTTCAACGACGTCGGCAAGATGGAAGGCACGCACGATGTGTACTCTGCCTTGGTGCGGACCATTGCGCAGGAGCAAAAAGTGCCGCTCATTGATCTGGACCGCGAAAGTCAGGCGTTGTTGCAGCAGTTTGGGGTAGAGAACAGCAAGTTGCTGTTCAACCACCTGGCGCCTGGCGAGCACCCCAACTACCCTGATGGTCGTGAAGATAACACGCACTTCTCGGAGCTGGGCGCCCGCAAAATGGCCGAGCTGGTCTTGGCTGATATTCGTGCGCTGAAGCTGGAACTGGCCGACCGCATTGTGCAGCGCGAATCCAAGAAGACCGTGGATGCGCAGGCGCGGTAGGGTAGGGCGTATTATAGCGTTGTTCCTGAACAAGTAAAAATGAACGTCATGCTGAGCGCAGCCGAAGCATCTCTACTGATAGTAAATTAATTACTCACGGTAGAGATGCTTCGACTTCGCTCCGCAGGACGAGTTGAGGTGAATTTCTTATTGAGAGCCAAATCTCTTGTACAAAGACCAGAGTATGTCATACATAAAAAGCATTGGGCTTCTGTTCCTATTGGCGCTGCTGGCCTTCCAGCTGCCGCCTGCCCGCAAAACGACCATCTACCTGATTGGTGATTCCACCATTGCCCAGAAAATACCGCAGACGTTTCCGGAAACCGGCTGGGGCATGCCCTTTCCTACCTTCTTCGACTCCACCATTGTGGTAGCCAATCATGCCAAGAATGGCCGTAGCACGCGCACGTTTCTGGCCGAAAACCGCTGGCAACCCATCATAGAAGCCCTGCAGCCGGGCGACTACGTATTCATTCAGTTCGGGCACAATGACGAGGCTGAGAACTACCCCGACCGGTACACTCCCGTGGCCGACTACCGCAAGAACCTTCTGAAATTTGTGACCGAAGCGCGCCGCAAGCAGGCCTTCCCGGTGCTGATTACGCCCGTCACGCGCCTCAAATTTGTGGGCGGCAAGCAGCAGGAAACGCATGTGGCCTACTCGGCCGCCACAATGGAAGTAGCAAAGGCGCAAAAAGTACCGCTGATTGATCTGGACAAAATGAGCCGGGACCTGTTGCAGCAGTTCGGGGAGCAAAACAGCAAGCTGCTTTTCCTGCAGCTCGCGCCCGGTGAGCACCCTAACTACCCCTACGGCCGCCAAGACAATACGCACTTCTCGGAACTGGGCGCTCGCAAAATGGCGCAACTGGTTGTGAGCGAGTTGAAAGCACAACACTCGCCGCTGGCCGACCACCTTGCCCGGCCCCTACCCAAAAACGCCGTACCGCCTACCAAGGGCCCCGATGCCCAGCCCACTACCCCATGAAGTACCTAATTTTCTTCTGCTGCCTGTTCAATGTATTGCTGTCCCAACGGGCTTTTGGCTACGATTTCGTAGTGGCGCAGGACGGCAGCGGGCAGTTTCGCACGGTGCAGGCCGCCATTGATGCCGTGCCGGACTTTCGGAAGAAAGTCACTACCATCTTCATCAAAAAGGGCATCTATAAAGAAAAGTTGGTGCTGGCGGGTACCAAAAACCTGGTGCATTTCATCGGCGAAGAGGCCCGCACGACCATCCTCACCTACGACGACTACAACCAGAAAAAGAACCGCTTTGGCGAGGACAAGGGCACGTCCGGCTCTGCTAGTATCTACATCTTCGGTACTGATTTTTCGGCTGAGAACCTAACGTTTCAAAACTCATCGGGACCAGTGGGGCAGGCCGTGGCCGTGTGGGTAGCCGGCGATAAAGCCCGGTTTAAGAACTGCCGGTTTCTGGGCTTTCAGGATACGCTCTACACCTACGGTTACGGGAGCCGGCAGTATTACCAGGATTGCTATATCGAAGGCACCACGGACTTCATTTTTGGGTCTAGCACGGCGTGGTTCGAGCGGTGCGAGATTTTCTGCAAGAAGGGTGGTTCCTTCGTCACGGCCGCTTCTACCCCCGATACCACCCGCTACGGCTACGTGCTCAATCACTGCCGCCTGACTGGCAATGCGCCGGCCAACAGCTACGCGCTGGGCCGTCCGTGGCGCTCTTACGCCAAAACCGTGTATCTGCACTGCGAGCTGGGCAATTTCATCCGGCCCGAGGGCTGGGACCCGTGGGACAAGGAGGAAAACAAGCGCACCGCCTACTACGCCGAGTATAATAGTACCGGCCCCGGTGCCGCGCCCAAGCAGCGCGTGCCGTGGGCGCACCTGCTCACGCCCCAGGAGGCCCAGCAATATACTCTCACTACCGTGCTGCGCGGCTGGGACCCTACGAAAGAGTAAACAGAACAGGCTACAATCCTAGCCCCAACTGCCGCCCTACCATATCAGCCTCCGTTTCCAGCCCCGACAACGACACGCCTAGCAGGCGCACGCCTTTGGGCAAAGGTAGGAGCGCCGCGAGCAACTCGTGGCTGATGCGGGTCACCGTGGCCGTGTCGGCCAGAGGGGTAGGGAAGCTGCGGGAGCGGGTAATTTGTTGGAAATCGGCGTATTTCACTTTCAGCGTAACGGTGCGGCCGCGCAAACCGGTTCGCTCGCAGTGCGCCCAGACCTTTTCCAGACACGGTTGCAAGTGCTCGGTGAGGTCGGGCAGGGTAGTAAGGTCGCGAGGAAATGTGGTTTCGGCGCCAATGGATTTGCGCACCCTATCAGCCACCACGGGGCGGTGGTCCTGGGCTCGCGCAATGGCGAAGTAGTGCGAGCCGGCCTTGCCGAAGTGCTGCCGCAGAAACGCCTCCGACTGCTGCCGAAGGTCCCAGCCCGTGCGAATTCCCAGCTGCTCCATGCGCGCCGCCGTCACGCGCCCGATTCCATGAAACTGCCCTACTGCTAGCTGCTCCACAAACGCCAGCCCCTCGTGCGGCCGAATCACAAACTGTCCGTTGGGCTTGCGGTAATCGGAGGCCAGCTTTGCCAAAAACTTGTTGTAGGAAATTCCCGCTGAGGCCGTGAGTTGTGTTTGGGCTAGAATCCTCGCCCGTATCTCTTCGGCAATGCGCGTAGCCGAGGGAATATTGGGCCGGTTCTGGGTCACGTCGAGGTAGGCCTCGTCCAGTGAAAGCGGCTCAATTAGTTCTGTGTAATCGGCGAAGATGGCGTGAATCTGCCGCGATACACTCTTATACACTTCAAAGCGCGGTGGCACAAATAGCAGCTCCGGGCACAGGCGCCGCGCCGTGGTGGCCGGCATAGCCGAGCGTACGCCAAACTGCCGGGCCTCGTAGCTGGCGGCGGCCACTACGCCCCGCTCCCGCGCGCCGCCTACCGCCAGCGGCCGACCGCGCAGCTCGGGATTATCGCGCTGCTCCACGGAAGCATAGAAAGCGTCCATGTCGAGGTGGATGATCTTGCGGATTTCGGGCGCCAGTGGGGTAGTCGTCAGCACCCGACAAAGATACGGTGGGTAGGGGAGAGGAACTATCGGCCTACCGCACCGGTTGGGCGGATACGGCGTGCCTCTGCGCGTTTCAGTTGTAGAAATACGCTGCTACCCCAGCAGGAAAACGGTACCTTTGCCGCCCTGTTTATCCCCTCTTTTACATGCATGCACCCAAATTCGCGGCTTCCCGCTCTTTTCATCAGGAGCTGAAGCGCCGCACCAACGCCTACTTTGCCGAAGCTGGTAAAGCTACTACGGGCGGCAAGTCCTTGTTTATCAAAGCCCTGATTCTAACCATCACCTTCGTTGCCCTCTACGTGCACTTGGTATTCCTGACGCCGCCTACCTGGTTGGCCGTGCTCGAATGCCTGTTGCTGGGCGGCGTGGGCGCTGCTATCGGCTTCAACGTGATGCACGATGGCGCCCACGGTTCGTTCAGCAAAAAGCGCTGGGTGAATCAGTTTGCGGCGTTTACGCTGAATGTGATGGGCGGCAACAGCTTTATGTGGAACATGAAGCACAACCTCATCCACCACATGTACACCAACATCGACGGGATAGACGACGACCTAGACGCGCAGCCCTGGCTACGCCTCAGCCCCGGCCAGCCGCGTCGTCGCCTGCACCGCTTCCAGCACCTGTACTTCTGGTTTTTCTATGCCTTGCTGTTTATCGCCTGGATTTTCTACATGGATTACCAGAAGTATTTCCGGGGTAAGATCGGGGAGATGCCCATCAAGAAAATGAACGCATCGGACCAAGGCGTTTTTTGGGGCTTTAAGGCGCTTCACCTGGGACTGTTTGTGGCCTTGCCAATTTATATGGTAGGATTCGTGAGCTGGTTGGTAGGGTTCCTGCTCTTTATGGCAGTGGCCGGTTTCACCCTCAGCATCGTGTTCCAACTGGCGCACACTGTAGAGCACGCCGAGTTTCCGGTGCCGCATGCCACTACCAATAAGCTGGAAGACGAGTGGGCCATTCACCAGATTAAGACTACGGCCAACTTTGCCACGGACAACAAGATTCTAAGCTGGCTGGTTGGTGGGCTCAACTTTCAGGTAGAGCACCATTTGTTTCCTACCATCTCCCACGTGCACTACCCAGCTATCAACAAGATTATTCGGCAAGTGTGCGAGGAGTTTGGCATTGAGTACAACGAGTACCCGAAGATGCGCTACGCAGTAGCCTCGCACGTGGCACATTTGCGCGAGTTGGGTAGGCGGTAGAGTACAGTAGTAAGTAGTGTATAATGAAAAGGCCGCTCTGCAAAGAGCGGCCTTTTTCTGTGATGTATTAAGCGACGCACACAGCGTTTTTGATATAGAGTCTATCTGACAGAATACGAATGACTTGATAACAAATTTTAGTATCTTTGCGCCCCCGCCAGGGTGGCGGGCCGGCGCTTTAGTGCTGTGTATCAAGCAAAAACGCGATTCGGAGGCGGGCCCTGCGCCGAACGTGTACACGAGGGCCACTAGCTAATATGGCAGAAGTAGTAGACAACTTCGACTGGGACAACGTCGGAGCCAACAGCTTCGGCGGTAATTATTCCGCAGAGGAGCGCGCCCGGATGGAGGAAATGTACAGCGACACGCTGACGACCGTCCAGGAAGAAGAAGTAGTACGTGGCGTAGTGGTAGGCATCACCGACCGCGACGTTATCCTGAACATTGGTTTCAAGTCCGACGGACTGGTACCAGTGTCTGAATTCCGTGACCTGCCCGATCTGAAGCCCGGCGACGAGGTGGAAGTATTCATCGAGGAGCAGGAAAACGCAAACGGCCAGCTGATCCTGTCGCGCAAGAAGGCGAAGATCAAGCAGGCTTGGAAAGCTATTTACGACGCTCTGGAGAATGACACCATTCTGGAAGGCGTAGTAAAGCGTCGCACCAAAGGTGGTCTGATTATGGACCTGGACGGCGTAGAAGCCTTCCTACCCGGCTCGCAAATCGACGTGAAGCCTATCCGTGACTTCGACATTTATGTAGGTCGTCGCATGGAAGTGAAAGTGGTGAAAATCAACGCTGCTTTCGACAACGTGGTAGTTTCGCACAAAGTCCTGATCGAGAAAGACCTCGAGAAGCAGCGCGAAGCCATCCTCAACAACCTGGAGAAAGGCCAGATCCTGGAGGGCGTTATCAAGAACATGACCAACTTCGGTGTGTTCATCGACCTCGGTGGCGTAGATGGTCTGCTGCACATCACCGACATCTCGTGGGGCCGCATTGCACATCCTTCGGAAGTGCTGCAACTCGACCAGAAGTTGAACGTGGTAGTACTGGACTTCGACGAAGCCAAGAAGCGTATTTCATTGGGCCTGAAGCAGCTGACCCCGCACCCATGGGATTCGCTGCCCGAGGACATGGGCGTAGGCTCAAAAGTGAAAGGCCGCATTGTGAACGTAGCCGACTACGGCGCATTCATGGAAATTATCCCTGGCGTAGAAGGTCTCATCCACGTATCAGAAATGTCGTGGAGCCAGCACCTGCGCAACCCGCAGGACTTCATCAAGCAGGGCGACGTGGTAGAAGCGCAGATTCTGACGCTAGACCGCGAAGACCGCAAGATGAGCCTGGGTATCAAGCAACTGAGCGAAGATCCATGGACTCGTGGTGATTTCGCTGAGAAGTATGCTGTGGGTACCAAGCACAACGGCCTGGTGCGCAACCTGACCAACTTCGGCCTGTTCGTAGAACTGGAAGAAGGTGTAGACGGCCTCGTGCACGTGTCGGACCTGTCGTGGACCAAGAAGATCAAGCATCCTTCAGAAGTCGTGAAAGTAGGCGACCGTCTGGACGTGCTGGTACTGGAGCTGGATGTAGCTAACCGCCGCCTAGCCCTGGGCCACAAGCAGCTGGAAGAAAACCCCTGGGATACGTTCCAGACGGTATTCACTCCTGGCTCGGTGCACCGCGCTACCATCACGGAGAAAAACGACCGTGGTGCCGTGCTGGAGCTGCCCTATGGCATCGAAGGCTTCGCTTATCCTAAGTCGCTGCAGAAAGAAGACGGCTCGCAGGCTGAAAACGGCGAATCGCTGGACTTCCGCGTGGTAGAATTCTCGAAGGACGACCGTCGCATCGTACTCTCGCACACGGCTGTATACAACCAGTCGCAAGAAGAAGAAAGCCGTGCTTCTAAGTTCAAGAAGAAGACGCCAACTGCTACCGCTGGTGGTGTTGCTACTACTAGCGCAGCCGACGTGAAGAAGGCTACCTCGCAGCCGGCTGAAAAGTCGACGCTGGGTGACCTGGACGCCTTGAGCGCCCTGCGTGACCGGATGATGGGCTCGGAGCGTGAGGCTGGTGAGCAGAAGCTGCAGGCGCAAGCCAGCAAGAAAGCTGCTCCCGCTGCCGAAGAAGAGGGCCTGGTTGCCCGCGTAACCAAAGCCGCTTCCGACGCCATCGACACCGTGACGCACGCTGCCGAAGACGTAGTTGACCGTGCCAAGCACCTGCTCGACTCGGACGACGACACCAACAAAGAAGACAAAGCGTAAGCTGACCTTCTAGCTGGAAACGAGAAGCCCCGGAGCAATCCGGGGCTTTTTTGTGTATAATAAACTTACTATGATACAGAAGTTTAGTGAATAAAGCCAAGAAAAGGAGTGGATTGGTTTGGCAAAAGTCGATTATTGACGTATGTTTGCGCTCCCAATCCGGTGACGTGACCGAGTGGCTAGGTAGAGGTCTGCAAAACCTCCTACGGCGGTTCGAATCCGCCCGTCACCTCTTCCTGTTTTGCTTGCTTGCCCCGGTCGATTAGCCCCGACCGGGGCTTTTTGCGTGTAGGGGAGTAGGTAGTCAGAAAGCCAGCTAGTATTCCAGCAAAACCATTCTGTACGCCTACCAGTATGCTTATCCTTTGAGCCCATCCTGCGTATAGGGCGGGCATACTCCGTTTTTCACCCACGCTTATTGTATGAAGATTGTCGACCTGCGCACCATGCGCGGCCCTAGCTATTGGTCTGTTAAACACACCCGCCTGATTGTGATGAAGGTGGACTTTGGGGAGTGGGCCGGCACTTGGTCGAATAGCGTAGCTGAGTTACCAGAGCAACTGGCAGAACTGTTCCCGAACCTGGGCATGGCCAATCCGCACCACTCTGCTGAGGCTGCCAAGCACCCGCCTCTCACGCGCGAGCAATTAGCCGACGGCGAACCACTAGCCTACGTGCTGCAACACATGGCGCTGGCCTTGCAGCGGCAAGCTGGTATGCCAGTGTACTGGGGCAAATCCTACCCTGCGCACGAAGAGGGCATGGATATGATAGTATTTTCCTATCGAGAGGAGCGGGCCGGCCGCCAAGCCGCCGAATACGCGGTGGAAACCCTGGATGCGCTGTGCAACGGCAAACCGGTGGACTTGAAGCCGATACTGGCAGAGTTGCACCACATTCGTGAAGAAGAGTATTTCGGCCCCAGCACGCAAAGCATTGTATCGGAAGCGGCCTCGCGCAATATTCCATACATCCAATTGGAAAGTAGCAATATCATTCAGCTAGGCTACGGAGTAAACCAAAAGCGTATCTGGGCCACTACTACTACCTATACCTGCAACGCGGGGGTGGAAATTGCGGGCAATAAGAACCGCACGAAAGCCATGCTCAAGAACGCAGGCGTGCCCGTGCCCCGCGGTACTACCGTGTACTCCGAAGACGGTCTGCGCGACGCCATCGAGGAATTAGGCTTTCCCATTGTGACCAAGCCGCTAGATGGCAACCACGGCAAGGGCGCTACCATCAAGATTCAGAACTGGGAAGATGCCGTGGCGGGTCTAAAAGCAGCACAGGAATACTCGCGCGCCGTGATTGTGGAGCAATTTATCGAAGGCGCTGACTTCCGATTATTGGTGGTAAATGGCAAGCTGGTGGCTGCGGCCAAGCGCACGCCCGCTGCCGTGACGGGCGACGGAACGCACACCATTCAGCAGTTGATTGACGAAGTAAACACCGACCCTCGCCGCGGCATTGGGCACGAAAAAGTGCTCACGGCTATCAAAGCTGACAAGCACACGCTGGATATTCTGGCGGCTCAGCAACTCACGCTGGACTCGGTGTTGCCCACGGGCCAGACAGTTTACCTCAAAAGCACGGCCAACATTAGCACTGGGGGCACGGCCACTGATGTGACTGACCTGGTAGACCCTTACAATGTGCTGCTGGCTGAGCGCGTGGCCGGTATTATCGGCCTCGATATCTGCGGCATCGACCTATTAACCAATGATATTGCGGTGCCGCTCAACGAAACTCGCGGTGCCGTAATTGAGGTGAATGCTGCGCCTGGCTTCCGGATGCATATTTCGCCTACTGATGGGCTACCACGCAACGTGGCCGCGCCCGTGGTAGACATGTTGTTTCCGCCCAGTGTGCCGTCTCGCATCCCTATCATCGCCGTGACGGGTACCAACGGCAAAACCACCACCACGCGCCTGATTGCGCACATGGTGGCATCCAAGGGCTATAAGGTAGGATTCACGACGACGGATGGCATCTACATCCAGGGGGTGCAGCTCCAGAAAGGTGACTGCACCGGCGGCCAGAGCGCCGAGTTTGTGCTGCGCGACCCTACCGTGAACTACGCGGTGCTAGAAACCGCCCGCGGCGGAATGCTGCGCTCGGGCCTGGGCTTTCACTCCTGCGATATTGCCGTGGTGACCAACGTAGCGGCCGACCACTTGGGCCTGCGCGATATTTACACGGTAGAGGAAATGGCCGCCGTGAAGGGCGTGCTACCCCGCACGGTGCGTAAAAACGGCTGGGCAGTGCTCAACGCCGACGATGACTTGGTGTACCAGATGGGCCACAAGCTCGACTGCCGCGTGGCCTACTTCAGCATGGATGAGAACAACCCACGCATTTTGGAGCACGTGGAAGACGGCGGCGTGGCCGCGGTGTACGAAGAAGGTTATATCACCATCTACAAAAACAGCTACAAGCTACGCATCGACCGGGCCGCGGAGTTTCCGATAACGTTTGGGGGTAGGGCCGGTTTCAACATCGAGAATATCTTGGCGGCGGCCCTGGCCGGCTACTTGGCTGGCTTTAGTAAGGATGATATCAAGACGGCGTTGCGCACGTTCATACCCTCGGCCAGCAAAACGCCGGGCCGCATGAATATATTCAAATACCCGCAGTTTGAGGTGATTGTCGACTACGCCCACAACACGGCGGGTATCACAAAATTTGCGGAATTCCTGAATGCCACCGAGGCCACGCACAAGGTAGGCATCGTGTCGGGGCTGGGCGACCGGCGCGAGGAGGATACGCTGGGCTTTGCGCGCATAGCCGGCCAGATTTTCGATGAGGTAATCCTGCGCCAGGACCGTGACTTGCGTGGCAAAACCGCTGAGGAACTGCGCGACCTGATGACTCGCGGCCTGCAACTCGACAAACTGGAAATTCCTATCACCTACATCGAAGATGAGCTGGACGCCATCGACCACGCTCTGCACACGGCCCGTCCAGGCTCCGTAGTGTGCATTCTCACCGAGAACATCGGTGGCGCCATCAAGAAGCTGGAAAACTATCAGCCTGTCTGAACCACGGATTCGCTCGGATTTTTCGGATTCCACGGATTTTGTAGACGCTTTAAAACAAAAAGAGCTTGCCAAGTGGCAAGCTCTTTTTGTTTTGTGGTTCTTTTGAAAGTCTACTACAGAATCCGCGTCATCCGAAAAATCCGAGCGAATCCGTAGTTCAGACTTATTTCAGCGTGAACGTGGTTTTGCCGATCATCACGCCGCCCGAGTATAGCTCTACGGTGTGCAGGCCCGTTTTGTAGGACGCGCCCTTGGCATACAGGAATTGCACAGGCTGGCGAGTGTTGTCGAATACGATATCCTGCTTGGCCGTGTAGAATGCCTCCGAGCCATCGACCATGAACGTGCCGCCGCCGGTGCTCAGGTTGTAGAGGGCCGAGCCGTCGGGCTCAATCAGGCGCATCATGATTTGCTTAGTCTCTTTGGGAGCCACATCGTTGCGAGCCAGGTTGAAGGTAACTTTTACTTTCTCTACCCGCTTGGCTTTGAACTCGTTATCGTCGTCGTCCTTCTCTTTGTTGCGACCGTTAATAATGCCTACCCGGATGTTATCGGCTTGCAGACGCGAGGCCACCGCAACCTTTTCCGATAGGTCCTGATTGGAGCGCACTACCGTCGAGATGGTATCGGTGAGCTTGTTTTGGCGCTCTTTCAGGGTAGTGGTTTCAGTGTAGAGAGCCTCATTGTCAGCCTTTAGCTGAGCAATTTCCTCATCTTTTTTGCGCAGTTGGGCTTCAAAGTTGGCGGCGCGCTCCTTGAAGCGGCGCTGCTCGGCAATGGAAAAGCTGCCTTTGCGGAAGGAGCGCAGCTTCAATAGGTCGGCGTTGATAGCCGAAATTCGGGCCAGCAGTGAGTCGTTGGATTGCCCCATGCTCTGTACTTCCTGGCTCTGGCGCTCAAAATCGGCCTTCAGGGTTTCGTACTCTTTGATTTGTGCTTCCAGCTTGTCGTCTTTCTCCTTGACGGTGGCTGTGAGCTGTTCGTTTTGCTTGCCTTTCTGCTGATTCAGGTAGAACAGGAAGCCGTTGATGCCCAGTAGCACCAGAAAGAGGGCCACGAACAGCCAGACCCGGTTGTTGTTTTTAGGTTCAGAATTTTGAGTTGGTTCCATGTAAGGGAGGGTTAAGTGATACCCGGCAGATGCGGGTGGGACCAGTACCTTTGTGCACAAAAATAAAGGGATTGTGCACGTGCGCAAGTCTCAGACGAAATCAGACAAGGTGATGCAACCTACTTCAACGCTCGACGCAGCCTACTGGCAAGGCCGCTACGAGGCCGGGCAAACTGGCTGGGACACGGGTGAAATAACGCCACCTCTGCGGGAATATTTCACGCAGCTACCCGGCCCCGATGCCCGCCGCATCCTCATTCCGGGCGCTGGACGCGGCTACGAGGCCGAGTATTTGTACCGCCACGGCTACCCCAACGTGTGGGTGGCCGATGTGGCGCCCGACGCGCTAGCGGCGCTGCAAGCCCGTGTGCCCGACTTCCCAGTGGAGCACTTGCTGTTGCAGGATTTTTTCACGCTGTCGCCCGCCGAGCCGTTCGATTTGCTGGTAGAGCAAACCTTCTTCTGCGCCCTCGACCCCGATCAGCGCCCTGCCTACGCCCGGCAGTGCGCCGCACTGCTGCGCCCCAGCGGCATACTCGTGGGCCTACTCTTCGATACCGAATTTTCGCAGCCTGGCCCGCCCTTTGGGGGTAGCGCGGCAGAATACCGTACCTACTTTGAGCCGTACTTCGACTTCGTGCACTTCGCGCCGGCCTACAATTCCTTGCAGCCCCGGCAGGGTAGGGAGTTGTTTATGTGCCTACGTCGGAAAACGGAGGTTAAGCTGTAGCTTGCACTTCCCCACTTTCTATCCTCATCTGTTGTCTTACCGGCTGTCGGCCCAGGCCGCTAGCTCTTACCTTGCTTTCCTATGTTTGCCCAACTCGCCAACGCCCTTCCACACTTCCGCAATACCAATTCCGGCCAGTTTTTTCTGATGGCTGGCCCCTGCGTCATCGAGGGGGAAGACATGGCTTTGCGTATTGCCGAGCGCATCAAGCACATCACCGACAAGCTCCAGATTCCGTACATCTTCAAGGGGTCTTACCGCAAGGCCAACCGTAGCCGCCTAGATTCCTTCACGGGTATCGGCGACGAAACGGCCCTGCGCATCCTGCAAAAGGTAGGGCGCGAAATCGGGGTGCCTACCGTGACTGACATCCACGAAACCACCGAGGCCGCCTTTGCCGCCGAGTACGTAGACGTGCTGCAAATTCCGGCGTTCCTATGTCGCCAGACCGATTTACTGATTGCCGCTGCTAAAACCGGCAAGGTCGTGAACGTGAAGAAAGGTCAGTTTCTGAGCGGCGACGCCATGCAATTTGCCGTGGACAAGGTGCGGCAGTCCGGCAACGAGCACGTGATTTTGACCGAGCGCGGCAACTCATTCGGCTACTCCGATTTGGTAGTGGACTTCCGCAACCTGCCGGCTATGCAGCAGTTTGGCGTGCCCGTGGTGATGGACGTAACCCATTCCCTCCAAAAGCCCAACCAAAGCAGCGGCGTGACAGGCGGACAGCCGGCCCTCATCGAAACTATTGCCAAAGCCGCCATTGCCGTAGGCGCCGATGGGCTATTCATCGAAACGCACCCTACCCCCGCCACTGCCAAATCGGACGGTGCCAACATGCTGCCGCTAGATCAGCTGGAAGGCCTGCTTACGCGCCTCACCGCCTTGCGCCAAGCGTTGCAAGACACGGGCAGCATTGAGGCGCTGTCGGCGTAAACAATGTTTGTCATCCTGAGCGGAGCGAAGGACCTTTTCACAGCAGAACGACTACCGTAATAACGACTAGTTCTGCTGTGAAAAGGTCCTTCGCTCCGCTCAGGATGACAGATAATTTTTACGTTCTCGTATCTTTCTCCCCTCCCTGTTTATTCTCTTCATGAAACAATTTTTTAAATACGTGCTGGCTACGCTCACGGGGCTGGTGCTGTTTGGTATACTAAGCGTTGTGCTGCTGCTGGGGGCGCTGTTTGCCCTGGCCAGCTCTGCTGATAAGGAAGTGACGGTAGCCAGCAACTCGGTGCTGGAAATCAAGCTAGATAAGCCGCTGGCCGAGCGCGAGAGTCATAGCTCGCTGGCCTCGCTGATCAGTTCCCAGGCCGATGATATTGGGCTGGAACAGGTGAAAGAAGCCATTGGTCGGGCCAAAAACGACGGCGACATCAAAGGCATTTTGCTGAACGTGGAGCTGGTGCAGGGCGGCATGGCCTCGCTGGAGGAAATCCGCGACGCGCTGCTGGACTTCAAGAAGTCGGGCAAATTCATCGTGTCGTACGCCGATGCGCAGTCGGAAAAGAGCTACTATCTGGCCTCGGTGGCCAACCGCATCTACCTCAATCCGCAGGGTACGCTGGAGTTCAACGGCCTCAGCTCGGAGACGTACTATTACAAAAACCTGTTCGATAAGCTGGGTGTGGAGCCCTACATCTTTCGGGTAGGGTCGTTTAAGAGCGCTGTGGAGCCGTACTTCCGCACCAGCATGTCGGACTCGGCGCGTTTGCAAACGTCGTCCTTCCTGAACTCCCTTAACGACTACATGCTAGGCCACGTGGCCACGGCGCGCCGCATTCCGGGGCCGCGCCTCAAGGTCATCAGCGACTCGATGCTGGTGCACAACGCCGACGACGCTAAGCGCCTCGGTCTGGTGACGCACCTAGGCTACTACGACCAGGCCACCGACTACATCAAAGGGAAGGTAGGCATAGCCAAGGATAAAAAGCTGAGCACGATTGACCTGAGCGACTACTCCAAAAACAGCGAGACAGAAACGCTGAACAGCAACCGCATTGCCGTAATCTATGCCGAGGGCGACATCGTGACGGGCAAGGGTAGCAGCAGCAGCATTGGCAGCACGCGCTTTGCCGAAGCCATTCGCAAAGCCCGCCTCGACGACAACGTGAAAGCCGTGGTGTTGCGCGTGAATTCGCCGGGCGGCTCGTCGCTGGCGTCGGATATCATCTACCGCGAAGTGGTGCTTACTAAAAAGGTGAAGCCTATTATCTGCTCCATGTCGGATGTGGCGGCGTCGGGTGGCTACTTCATTGCCATGGCCTGCGACACCATTGTGGCCCACCCCAATACCATTACGGGCAGCATCGGCGTATTTGGCGTGCTGCCGAACATCGGCCCGTTTCTGAGTGAGAAAATCGGGGTGACGACGGACCGCGTAAATACGGGCGAGTTCTCGGACATCCCGACCATTACGCGCCCGCTCACGGCCTACGAGAAGCAGCAGCTGCAACAGGAGGTAGACCGCATCTACGCCGATTTTACCACCAAAGCCGCCCAGGGCCGCCGTATGCCGGTGGAGCGTCTGCGTCGCCTGGCGTCGGGTAGGGTATGGTCAGGCTCGGAGGCCAAGGCCCGCGGCCTCGTAGACGTGCTGGGCTCTATGGACGATGCCCTGCGCATTGCCGCCCGCCGCGCCAACTTGAAAGAAGGCGACTACTCCTTGCAGCGCCTACCCCGTCAGAAGACGTTTGTCGAGAGCATGTTCAGCAGCCTGAACGAGGAAGTGCGCCTGCGTATGGTGAAGCAGGAAATGGGTGCCCTCTACCCAATGTATGAGCAGTACCAGAAGCTCCTGCAGATGAAGGGAGTGCAGGCCCGTATGCCGTTTGAAATGACAATTGAATAACGACTTACTGCGTCTGTCATCCTTCGCTTGCGAAGGATGACAGAGGATTTTATAGTTTAACCCACCCCATGCAACATCTCCGCGAAGCCACTGCCTACCTCCAGACCCACCTGCAAGATTTTCAACCCGAGTTCGGCATCATCCTCGGCACCGGCTTGGGTGGGTTGGTCCACGAAATTGAGGTGCAGCACACCTTCTCCTACGCCGATATTCCGCATTTTCCGGTATCGACGGTGGAGAGCCACTCGGGCAAGCTGCTGGCGGGTACGCTGGCGGGTAGGAGGGTGCTGGTGATGCAAGGGCGCTTTCACTTCTATGAGGGCTACTCCATGGAACAGGTGGTGTTTCCGGTGCGCGTGCTGAAGCTGTTAGGCATTCAGAAGCTGTTTGTGAGCAATGCCGGCGGTGGCCTCAACCCCGACTACAACTACGCCGACCTCATGCTCATTGAGGACCACATCAACCTGCAACCCACCAACCCGCTCATCGGCAAAAACCTGGACGAGCTAGGGCCACGCTTCCCCGATATGCTGGAGCCCTACGACCACAGCCTGCTGGCCCTGGCCGAGAAAGCCGCCCAGAAGTTAGGCTTTGCCGACAAAGTGCGACGCGGCGTGTACGCCTCCCTACCCGGCCCCATGCTCGAAACGCCCGCCGAGTACCGCTACCTGCGCACCATCGGGGCCGATGGGGTAGGGATGAGCACCGTGCCCGAAGTTATTGCCGCTGTGCACATGCAGCTGCCCGTGCTGGCCATATCCGTCATCACCGACCTATGCGCCCCCGGCAAGCTCAAGCGCGTGCAGCTCGCCGACATCCTGCGCGTAGCCGCCGACGCCGAGCCTCGACTTACTGCGTTGCTGAAAGCCGTGGTAGAGCAGTGTTGAAGAGGTGCAATTGTTGAATGAAAAAAGCCTGTCATCCTGAGCGCAGCGAAGGACCTTCTCACAGCAGAACGAGTCGTTGTTACGTCCGTCGTTTTGCTGTGAGAAGGTCCTTCGCTCTGCTCAGGATGACAGCCGTTTAGGCTATCTACAAACTCACAATTTTACCATTACTCCCGCAGAATAATATTCTGCCGCTGCACGCTCAGTACCGTGAACACGCCCACACCGCCTGTTACGGTTGATTTCACGCCGGATGGCTGCGCGAAGGGGTTGTTGTTGGCACTGCGCGCATCTTGCACCGATTGCAGGAAGTTGTAATAGGGCGTGTCGAGGTGGAAAAGGCTGACAATGAGCGTATCGTTGGGGCGAAACTCGTAGGAGGTGCCCAGCGTGATACTCTGGCCATCGGTGAGGCGGTCTTGCACGGTGTACTCTACTTCCGGGTCGTTGAGCAGCGAGCGGCGGTGTACCATGAAGCGGTAGGCGTCGCCCAGGCCAGCAGGGTCCTGGAAAGTGTTGAGGACGTAGGCCCGGCGCTGGTTGCCGGTTTCATTATTGAAGCGCCACTCCACATTCTGAATCGGTACGGTAGTCGGCATGGTAGCTGTACCAGTCAGGCGCCTACCTTGCTTATCATACACTTCTAACTGGAAGGTGTCGCCGGGGCGGGCATTCAGCCGGCGTCGGCCAATGTGCGTGTAGCCCTTGCGCGTAGCGCGGTCGATGGTGGGCGCGTACATCAGCGTATCGCGGGTGCCGTTGGGGCGGATAATGATGGCCGTAACATCGGGTACCAATGGTATAGCAACCTCGGCTAGGTAGGGCTGCGTTTCGGTCACGGCTAGGCGCGGCACCACATTTGGCTCTAGATAAGCCTCCACTACCAACTGCGACGGCCCAAAGGGCAAGACCACGTCAACGTCTTTCTGCAAGCTGCCGCAGCCGGCCAGCAGGGTAGGGGCAAAGAGGCTCAGCAACAGCCAGGCCACAGGTTGGCGGCGGAAACAGCGCATCGGGTTAGAATTTGAAGTTGTACGTAATCGACGGAATAGTAGGGAACAGCGACACCTGCCGGGCCCGGTAGCCCGTGGTGCGTTCGGTTTCGGGGTCCTCTATCCGGTCGAAGTAGATGAAGTAGGGATTGCGCCGATTGTAGGCGTTGTAGATGCTCAGCGTCAGGTCCGACTCGCCGTGGCGGGGCCGCAGCTTGTACACTAAACCCAGGTCGAGGCGGTTGTAGGGTGCCAGGCGGTAGGTGTTGCGCTCGGGGTAGAGCGGCACCGCCACTGGGTCGCCGCCGCTGCCCAGGGCATCCTGAAACGCAAAGCGTCCCTGCGGCAACGTAGTAGCAGCCCCCGAGGTAAACACAAACGAGCCCGTGAGGTTGATGCGCGGCGAAAGCTGGTGCAGTACCACCACCGTCAGGTTGTGGCGCCGGTCGTAGGTAGGGTAGTAGACGGCTCCGTTGTTGATGCCCGTGGTGCCGCGTTGAGGCGGAAACCGCCGCTTGGTCCAGGCCAGGGTGTAACCAATCCAGCCGGTGGTTTTGCCTTCTTTTTTTTCCAGATAGATTTCGTTTCCGTAGGCCCAGCCCTTGCCAAACAAGAACTCCTGGTCCAGATCGGCGTTGGCAAACAGTTGGGCACCGTCGCGGAAGTCAATCTGATTTGCAGCCCACTTATAATATACCTCGTTGGTGAGCAAGTACTTACCGCCGCCCAGTAGCCAACTCACGCCCGTGGCCACCTGCTGCGAGCGTTGCGGCTTTACGGATAAACGCGAAGGGTACCAGATATCGGTGGGGAGGGAAGCGCCCGAGTTCGTCACCAGGTGAATGTACTGGTACATCAGCGCGTAGTTGGCCTTCAGGCTGAGGGTAGGCGACAATGAATAACGCGCTGCCACGCGGGGCTCGATGCCACCGTAGGTATCGGAGCCGCTATGGAAACCCGACAAGCGCAGGCCGTAGTCGAGCTGCCATTTGTCGTTGATGGTGAAGTTATCGGACGCGTATACGCCGCCTTCCACGCCGGCGTAGTTCACGTCGGAGCCGAAGTTGACCAAGTTGCTCACGCTTTCGGCTTGCAAACGGCCTACTCCAAAGTCGTGCGAAGTGATGGTGGCGCCGGCCTTTAGCACGTGCCGGTTGTCGGCGGAGCGGTATTCCAGGTCGGAGCGCAGGCTTAGGTCGCGGATGGTAGAGGCTAGGCCAAAGCTGAACTCATCCAACGCATTGCCGATGTTGTAGCGGTAGCGGGTGACGGACGCCGTGGTATTCAGGTACAAGCGTGGCGCAAACGTGTGCTGCCAGCGCAGCGACCCCAGCATATTACCCCACTCGAAGTTGATGTTAAAGCCACCGTCGCTGTTGAAGCCGAACACGTCGCTGCCGTAATAACCCGTCAGGAACACTTGATCTTTGCTACCCAGCTGGTAATTGGCTTTCAGGTTGAGGTCCTGAAAATAGTAGTCGGGAATGGGGCTATAGTCAGGGTCATCCTGGTTCACCCGGTTGATAGCACGCGTGAATACATCGAAATACGTGCGCCGACCAGAAACCAGAAACGAGCCTTTGCCCTTGTTCAGCGGCCCTTCTATCGCCAAGCGTGAAGAAATCAGACCGATGCCGCCGCTCACGCCTACCTTCTCGTGGCTGCCCTCGCGCAAGCGCACATCAATAATAGAAGAAAGGCGCCCGCCATACTGCGCCGGAAAACCGCCCTTGTACAGGTCTACGCTCTGCACAGCATCGGGATTGAACACCGAAAATAGCCCGAACAAGTGCGCCGGATTGTACACCACCGCATCATCCAACAGCACCAGGTTCTGGTCGGAAGAGCCACCGCGCACAAACAGGCCGGAGGTGCCCTCGCCGCCGTTTTGCACGCCGGGCTTCAGCTGTAGGGTTTTCAGCAGGTCTACCTCACCAAACAACGCGGGCAAGAGCTTGGCCTCGCGGGTGGTGAGGCGCTCTACGCTCATTTGCGTGGTCTGGAGCTTCTGCTCCAGCGTGCCCGAGCCGCGCACCACCACCTCACCCAGCTCGTTGGCCGCCGTGGGCAGCTCCACTAACAGGCGCTGATCGCGGCGCAACGTGATGGTGCGCGTGACCGGCTGATAGCCCAAAAAAGATATTACTACCTCGTGCGTGCCCGCGGGCAGGGGTAGGGAGTAGGCGCCGTTTTCGTTGGTGGCTGTGCCGGTAGCCGAGGCCAGTACGGCCACCGACGCGCCGGGTAGCACTTCGTGCGTATCGGCGGCGCGCACCACACCACTAAGCGTATACTGCGTTTGCGCCAGCGCAAACAAGGGCATTAGCAGACTAGCTACTACAAGGGTATAGCGTACAAACAACAGGCAAGGGGTTTTGGGACGAATAGGAGAGAAAAGCAGGAGGGGCGCATACTCCAACGTCGAACCCTGCCGGATAGTTTGTCGGGCCGGCTATGCGCACTACGAAAGCTACCTCAACGATTCACAAAACTCTGCAACGTTTGGTTGAGCTGCGGGGCAGGTACCACCCCGGCCTGTCGCCATACGGGCTGCCCATTCTGAAACAGGATGAGGGTAGGAATGCTCTGCACCCGAAACTGCTGGGCCACCGCCTGGTTGCGGTCCACGTCAATCTTGATGACACGCAGCTTGCCTTGGTGTTGCTGGGCTATCTGTTGCAGAATGGGCGCCATGGTTTTGCACGGACCGCACCAATCGGCGTAAAAATCAACCAGCACCGGCATACCAGGGCTGTTGATCAACTCGGAAAAAGACTTTTTGGGCATAGGAAAAGCGGTTGCGGAGTGGGAGAAAAATATACTACTCCGCATACGCAGACGCCGGCAAAAAGGCTTCTACTTCCGCCGTTCGATAACCGTCACGTCGTTGCCGGCTTTTTCAAACTCAAAGAAGCCGCCTACTACTTTTTTGCCGCTCACTTGGCACTCCCACACGTAGCGGCCGGGCGCCGCCGTGCCCGCTTCGTTGCGGTCCGATTTGAAGTAGTCAGCTTCGGAGGGTTCCGAGGGGAAAACAACATCTACGCCTTTTTGGCCAGCAGGTATCTGCTTTTCGAGCATGTAGGTTTTGCCGGTCGCTTGATTGGTGACAACAAACTTGGCGGTGTACGCCCCCAACTGGCCAAACTTGTCTACCACGCCTAGCTTCACATATGTGTCCGTTGATACTAGCCAGGTTTGCGCTTGGGAAGCGGTAGAAGTAAATAACAGCAGCGCCAGCGCAAAACCAGCCGCCCGCAGCAGCGTTGTCAAACTAAATGAAAAAGGAGTAGAAGTGGGCATACGCAAAAAGATGAAAGGAACAGAAGGAGTGAAAAATTAGCTCGTGTTGTTTTCATTAGCCAACCCGCGCCTCGCCGCTGCTTGTGACGAGTGTTGATGAGGCGACTAGATTAAAATATTTTAAAAAATGAAGTCGAATATAAAATATAATAGAATATGGCAGCGGTAAAATTTATGAATTTTACAATAAATATAAATGTTTATGTGGTGGCTTTGAATAATGCCAGTAAGGTAGATTTGTAGAGTATGGCACGTCGTCGGAAAGGAATAATTGCTAAATCTGTGCCGGAAGAGCCACAGTGCGCACTTTGCTTGCGGCGGGTAGGGCAGGTGACGCGCCACCACCTGGTGCCGCGAGAAGAAGGTGGTAAGTATGGGCCAGTGGCCGATTTGTGCCAGCCGTGCCACAGCACCGTGCACCTGTTGCTACCCAACAAAACCTTGGCTCAGCAGTATGGCACCATCGAAGCTCTACGGGAAGCCGAGGAGTTGCAAAAGTACCTGGGCTGGATTCGGAACAATCGGGTAGAGCGAATTTCTAATAGGCGGGGAAAGTATAAATAAATTTATGTTGGGTGTAAATATTGTATAGGATTATAAAGAGTGAAAGAGACATTTGTAATTGTTGCCTCCATACCGATAACCAGTAGGCTACTACTTTTACCTGTATGATTTCCTCCCGCTTTTTTGTCCCATTTGCGCAGTTGCGGCGGCAGCCTACCATTCTGGTAGATAGCACTGGCCTGGGTGCTGCCCTCACGCTAGCGCACTGGCGTGGTGCGGCCACACCCGAGCCTCTGCGCGACGATACCAGTGCTGGCTCGGTGCTGCGCGCCTTGCACCAGCCCGCCACGCCGGGACTGGAAGCACAAGCCGTATCAGCCAACCACTTTGATGTAGATGGATTTGTAGGCGTGTGGAGTCTGCTGAATCCGGCGCTGGCGCTGCGCCACGAGCACCTGCTGCGCCTGGTGGCTACCCTCGGCGACTTCCGCGAAATCGACTGGCACGACCCGCAAGCCGACCACGCCTTGCAATTGGTATGCTGGCTGAACGCCGAGGAAAAGGCGCGATTTTACGAGCCGTTTGGCGCACCTGCCCGTCGTCGGCGTGAGGACGAGGCTTCGGCCGAAAAGTTTGAATGGTTTCTACCGCGCTTCGCGGCGGTGCTGGAAAACCCAGCGGGCGAGTGTGCTGTGTGGCTGCCTGAGTACGAGCGAATAAAGCAGGCCGCGGCTATCATGCAGAGCGCAGCTACCACACACGCGCCTTATCCTGAAATCGGGCTGATGGTAGTACGCACGCCGGAGCCGCTACCTTACTACGCGCTGTATGGCCCCACAGCAGGTTTCGATATGGTGCTGAGCCTGTACGACGGCCAGCGCTATGAATTCGAGTACAAATACACCACGTGGATTGACCTCGAATCACGTCCTACCTTACCGCGTCTACCGCTTGATACGTTGGCTGACCGTTTGAACAAGTTGGAGCAAACTACCCGTCGCTGGACCCACGATGGCGTTACAGATACAGGTCCGCTACTGCGCCTTTCCGGCAAGGGTCTCACCAAAGCTCAGCGCTACGCCGACCCCGACCAACGCCCGCTGTATGCATCTTCCATCCCCGCCGAGGTAATAGAAAATGAAGTCGTAGCGTTTTTTCGGCGGAGCTATGCCAGCATTAACTCGCGCCGCTATTGGACGTGGACGGAGATACGGGCGGCCGCGCAGTAGATTTAAGCTTGAGAGTCTGCGCTACACTTCCTCCCCAAATCCTACCACCCGCAACGAGCTTACGCCGCCTGCGCCCTTGCGCACGTTGATTTGCGTGCTCACGCGTTCCTTTAGGGCCTCCACGTGGGAGATGATGCCAATGGTTTTGCCCGTGCCCTGCAACGTCTCCAGCGCCGATAGGGCCACGTCGAGCGTATCGGGGTCGAGGGTGCCGAAGCCTTCGTCGATAAAGAGCGTGTCGATTTGCGTTTTGCGGCCGGCCAGTTCCGAGAGGCCCAGGGCCAGCGCCAAGCTCACCAAGAAGCTTTCTCCACCCGATAGCGAGTTCATGGAGCGCACGTTGTCGGCCTGGTAGTGGTCGGTGATGAGTAGATCGAGGTGCTCCTGCGGGTTGCGGCTGATGCGGTAGCGGTCCGTGAAGCGGTGCAGGTGGCGGTTCGCCAGATCCACCAGCCGGGCCAGCGTCAGGCCCTGGGCAAACTCGCTGAACTTCTTGCCGTCGGCTGAGCCGATGAGGTCAGTGAGCTGGCGCCAGCGCCGGGCTTCCTGCTGCTGCTTTTCAATTTCTACCACCAGCGAAGCGTGCTTAGCTACCCCCGCGCGGTGGTCGGCGAGGCGCTGCTGGCGTTGGCCCAACTGCTGATTGAGAGTAGCCAGTTGCTGGGTGTTGGTGGTGAGCTGTTGGCTGATCGTTTCCGGCGACTCTATACTAAGGGCGCGGGTTTCCTCCTGCTGCAGTTGCTCGGCGGTTTCTTGTAGGGTTTGCTCAGCTAGGTGCACATCCTGCTCGTGGCGGCGCAACTGGCTTTGCAGGTTGCCTGCCTCCGCATCAGGTAGGAGCAGGGTAGGGAGGATGCCCGGGTCGGGCGCGAGGCCGGCCGCACCCAGCGCCGCCGATAGGGTAGCGTGACGCTCGACTTGCAATTGCTGCTGTTTCGCAACATCTTGCTCGCGCTGGCGCAGCTTATCTGTCGCCAAGGTGAGTGTGGTGGCGTGCTGTTGCAGCTGTTGCTCGGCCTGCTGGCGATGCTGGTCGGCGGTGCGGAGGGCCGTTTCGAGCTGCTGGCGGGCGTGGGCTATATTAGGCTCGGGCAGCAGCTCGTGGCGCTGCCGCCGCTGTTGCTGGATGGCGTCGTGTAGGTCAACCAGGCTTTGCTTGCGCGCTTTCAGCCAAGCTTGTAGCTCCTGCTGGTCGGCGGCGGCGCGGGTGGCGGCCACATCCACGGCCCCAAGTTCCTGCTTGGCTGTGTTGAGCTGTTTCGTCTTCTGGTCAAACTCCACTAAGCGCCCACGAGCCTGCTCCATCAGAGTAGGTCCATTCTGGGCGGCGAATGACAAGCCGAAGTATGCCGCCTGACTCTGAATGATGGCCTGCACGGGGCCTATCTGGTCCTTTGCATCGGCCAGCTCCTGCGCCAGGCTGCTGGCTATATCGGCGTATTCCTGTTGCTGACGAGTGGTCGCAGTATACTGGGTAGATGCCTGATGCACCCGTTGGTCGGCAGTCACCAGCTGATTGCGCAGCTCTTGAAGCGAGGCCACCAAGGCTTTCACTTCTTCGATGGCGCTCTTCTCGGCTGTTTCGGGCAGCAACTGCAGGGTAGGAGCTTCGGCAGCAGTCGGCTCCGGACCGGCTTGCTCCAATACTGTTACATAGGTGTTCAGGCGGTTGAAGCGGGTGCCCAGCGCCCGCACCCGCTGGCTAAGCGTTTCCTCTCGTTGCCGGTCACGCTGGAAGGAGTCTTCGCTTACTCCTAGCACACCAGCTACATACGGATGCTCGGTAGCGCCGCATACCGGGCACGGTAGACCAGCTTCCAGCAACAAGCGCGTATCGGTATGCGACAGGACAAGCTGTTGCAATTGCAGACTGCGCCGCAAGTCGTCCCAGTGCTGCTGTTCGCGCTCTTGCTCCTGCTGCAACCCTCTTACGTGGTGGCGCAGGCGGTGCAGCCAGGTAGCGCGGGCCTCCCCAGCGGCTTCGTAGCGGCTGCTCAGGCTGGCGTGCTGCTGCCGGGCGGTATCAGTGGCGTGCTGTTGCGTGGCGGCTTCGGTAGCGGCTTTTCGCTGGCGCTGTTGGGCTTCGTGTAGGCGCTGCTCTAGCTGTCCAAGTGCCGTACGCAGGCTGGTCCACTGCTGCAAATTGGCCGCTAACTCTGGCAGCTCCGACCCTAGCTCGCTCACTACCTTATTGATCAAAAGCCACTTCTCAGCATCCTTCACCTGCTCCCGGAGGGCGTTTGCTTGCTTGGTGGCCTGCTCAGCCGTGGTCTTTATGCGCTTGCACTGCTCGTTTTTTTCCTCGTATTCTGTTTTGCCTTTGTCAAGCTGCTGTTGACTCTCCTGTAGTTGGTGATCAAGCAATTCGGCGGCGCGCAGCTTGGGTTCCTGCTCTGCTTGGGCGGCAGTGGCCTGCGTATGGGCCTCGCGGGCAGCATGCAACGCGTCTTCGGCGGTAGCGCGTCGCTCTTGTAGCTGCGGTAGCTGCTCTTGCAATTGGCCTACCTCGCCGCGCAGCTGGCCTAGCTGCTGCTCGGCTTGTCGAAGCAAAGCATAGTCGGTGGCAAAAGGCGCGGCTTGCTGATGCAGCGTCAAACGCTGCCGTAGTGGTTCCAGCGAGGCGGCTTGGGCAATGAGTTGCTGCTGGCGCTGCTGGGTGGTGTGCTGGCGCTGGCGCAGGTCATGCAGCTTCTGGTGCCACTGGCGAGCTTCACGCAACTGTTCTTGGGTGGCGGTAGTAGCTTCGAGCTGGATGGTCAATTCCTGAGCTTCGGCTTCCAGCGCCCCTACCTCCTCGGCCGACAGCAGCGCTACACCGGCTAGGCCTGTTTGCAGTTGCTCTACCCGCTGGGCTTCTTCCTTAGCCCGTTGGAACGCTGCCACTGAAATATCGGAGTACTTACGCGTATCAGTAATCTTCTCCAACAACTGCGCCCGCTCGCCGGGGCTCGATTTCAGAAACCGCGTAAAATCGCCCTGGGCCAGTAGCACCGAACGCAGAAACTGTCGGTATTCCAGCCCGCTTAGCTCGGCTACGCGCACGGGCACCCGCGACTTGTAGCTTTCCAGAATCGGCCATTTCTCTGGTGCTTCAGGATTGGGCGTTTCGGGCTGCTCGCTCAGCTCCATTTTTGGGTCTTGGAGGTTGCCACCGGGCTTGCGCCTGGCACGGTACTGCCCCCACTTCGAACGGTAGGTTTTGCCGTTCACCTGAAACTCTACCTCGGCCCAACTCTCGCCAGTGCCGTGGCTCATCACCTGCTCCGGGCCGCTACCCTCGTGGCGGGGCACTTGGCCATAGAGCGCCAGCGTAACGGCATCGAGAATGGTGGTTTTGCCGGCACCAGTGGGGCCAGTAATGGCAAACAAACCCGCGTCAGCTAGGGGCGCAGTGCTGAAATCAACGAAATGCTCCCCGCGCAGGGAGTTGAGATTAAAAAAGCGGACGCGGAGAATTTTCATGGGGCGTAAGAAGCAGGGCGGACCACGAAGTTACTGCGCCGAAAGAAACTGTATAGAACGAGGGGGCAGATTTATCTTTTAATGTAGAAATGAATGTGAGTACGTGATATAAGCAACGAATTGTAGTTATTTATTGCATGAATAATTCGTCGTTACTTCTAGTTATTCCGGCGTTCATAACTGTGTTCATAGGTTTCTGGTGTGTGGTGTGCAAACTCATCTCCTTTTTTGGTTGGTATCAACTGTCCACACAATTTCAAGTTGCAGAGGAGGAGATAGCGGACTCGCAGTTCCAGCTGCACCAGGCGAAACTGGGCTTCGCTAGGTACAACGGCGTAATCAAAGCAGCTGCGTCGGCATCTGGTTTATCGTTGTCCGTCGTATTTCTTTTTCGTGTGGGCCATCCTCCATTACTCATTCCGTGGTCGTGTATCGAACGGCTTGAGGAGCAAAAGTTTCTTTGGTCTACTACTTACACAACTCGTATTCTAGTAGGCACCAGCAGTGTCAAGTTTAGCTTTAGCGGAGAGGAATTGAAAAGAATGATGCAGCCATGGTTAGCGGCAGCCTAAACCCAGTGCTGTATCCGGCACAGCGCAGGATGTAACGGCTTCTACAGTTTCTCCCCGCAATTCCAACAGAATTCGGCGTCATCGCGGTGGCCATTGGCTTGGCATATGTGGCAAGTTGCCTGCTTGAAGGTAGGCGCATCGGTGGTAGGGCGTGCCATTTGGGCTGATACAATCCCTGTGGGCACAGCAATGATGGCATAGCCCAGAATCATCAGAATAGAGGCCATAGTTCGGCCCAGCACCGTGACCGGTGAGATGTCGCCGTAACCCACGGTCGTCAACGTTACGATGGCCCAGTAGATACTCTGAGGAATGCTGGTAAAACCGTTCTTGCCGCCTTCTACGACGTACATGAACGTTCCAATGACAATCACAATCGTCAAAACGGCCGTTAGAAACACTAGAATCTTGAAGCGACTGGCTTTCAGTGCATCCACAATAAACTCGCCTTCGCCCACAAAGCGCCCCAGCTTGAAAATACGAAACACGCGCAGCAGCCGCAACGTGCGAATGACAACTAAGTAATGGCTGCCAATCATTGCTAAAGAGGCCAGCGTGGGTAACACCGCTAGTAGGTCAATAATGCCTAGCAAACTCAGCGCGTAGGCCAGGGGCCGGCGTACCACCACTAGCCGAATAATGTACTCTACCAGAAACAATCCGGTGAATACCCACTCCACTGCTCGTAAAAACTGGCCGTGTTGCGCTGCAATGTGCGCCACGCTTTCCAGCATTACTGTAAGTACGCTCAGTACAATGGCCACGAGCAGCACCGTGTCGAAGGCCTGCCCGGCTGGCGTATCCGACTCGAAGATGATACGGTACGCACGTTGCTTCCAATGCATTGGGTTGTTCTGCGGGCGTATATCCATAGACAGGAGTAGGACTATATGATACAGGGTACTGGCAAGTAGCAGATTACGCTGCAGGTCGTAATGGCCTACGTACACAGGTTTGCCTAATAATTAGTGGGAGCGGCCACGCTGCGCCTACACTACCCAATTTGTAAATTAATACCATGGGTGCAGGACGTTGGGTAACGTTATAAGCGTCGTATTGCATGCCGATTGATAGGCACCGCAAAGCTACTATGGCTTTTGCAGCACCTCTTGCACCTTCGTCCAGCGAATGCCAGGATAACGGTTGTTGTCCAGCGTTGAGAGTTTGGCTTGGCCACTGAGCATGTTGTGCAGATATTGCATGCCCTGCCATGGCGGAAACACCTCGTTTTTAGCCGGTAAGAGTGTTTTTGTTACCCTGCTCATGGTTTCGAGCACACCTAGGCCGCCTACCCGCAGCAACTTATAGGGGTGGCCGGTAGCCGCAGTGGCAATGATTTGCAAATCGCGCGGGGTGGCTACCTCGCCGGCAATGCGCAGGTAGCGGGGTGTGGTAGGGTCAAGGGCGGTAGCAGCCGTGTAGGCCGCCGTGTTACGCATGGTCGTGAAGTCCAGGGGCTGGTCGGCGTCGCCCCAATAGATGATGCGGTGAATACCGGGCTGAATGAGCGGTGCCTGTCCGGTCAGCAGGTCCATGAACATGCCACTGAGAATGGAGGTAGCTTGGATAGGTGCCTGATCGAGCCGGTGCTGAAACTCCCAACGCAGGTCGAAATTGCGGTTTGAGCCTTCGGGTAGGCGGGTGAAATCGGCTGAATAATCAGAAGGGATAAAACGCGGTACACCAGCTGCCACAGCCGCGTTGAGCAATTGCGTTTGAGCATCTACAATCACCGCTCGCAGTCCCGACAGCGCTGATACTACGCAATCGGCCCCCTGGCAGGCTTGTATGAGGACAGTAGAGTCGTTGTAATCAACCTCCAGCACCTCGGCTCCCTGCAAGCGCAGCGACTCGGCCTCGGCCGACAAATTACTACTAGAGCGTACTAAAGCTCGCACATTAGCGCCTCGCTGGCGAAGCTGATGAGCAATAAGAAGACCCAGAGCACCGGTAGCGCCAGCCAGCACGATAGTAGCGGAAGGGACAGTAGAATTGGCTTGCAGATTAGTAGGCATCACAGAGGAAAGTGGAATGTAGATGATTGGTACCTCAAGAACCAGCTCCAACCAATGAGGGTAGTACCACCTACCTTCTCCGAAGGTTGTATCGAAAGATCATGAAGTGCAAATACTCCCAGGTAGAATTAACAATGATTGTCTTTGGTTTTTCTACGAAACGAGAGCTCATAAAATAGTAGGCACAAAGTTTCAATGAACACATAGTGGCCAACTGTCATTTTTGTGATTATCCTACATAGCGATTTAGATATCGCCTTATAGAAAGAAAGTATATTATGACTCTTCTGGTTTGTAACCTGACTTATTTAAAACGAAAGAGGCCTCTACGTATTTGTAGAGGCCTCGTTTATATATCAGTTACGAACTTTACTGCACGATAATCGCAGAAAAGATGCGTTGTTCTGTTATATTATTTGGTAGTGTTGCTTTCACAATCAAACTATATGTATTGCTGGTGCGAGAAGCAGTTGTAGTAGTGGCACCCGTTATGGCACCATCCGCGGTATTACGAAGAGCGCTAACTGGCACACTCAACGTTGCTACCCCATTAGTAGGAATAAGTGTTGCTACTTCTTTGGTCTTAGTGGCGCCGCTTGCTGTGTAGCGTGACGTGACCTGTACGCTGGTAGCAGTATTCAACCCGCTTATTTTTAAAGTGAGTGTGCTATTCACTTTGTAGTCAGCCGTTATCTTATCGATGTTGTCATCAAATGTGATAGTCGTCTGTGGGATGACCATGTTATCCAAAACGTCATCTTTTTCGCAGCTGGTGAGCATTGTAAGTGCTGCAAAAAGAAGGAAAAATATAGTATAAAACGGTTGTTTCATGAGTGAGTACTGTCTTTGTGAGGTGAATGTAAGCCACCATGTAAATGATGGGTAGCAACATTTAAGCGCCTGGGTCCCAGAAAACACTAGGTGCCGTAATGGTAGGACGAGCTGGGGTATTAGCTGGATTGGATACCCGCTCAACATCAGAGTAAGGCAGAATACGCGGAATAACAGTTTCCTGCGCGTTGGACGGTGGTGTCAACGCTGGGAATTTTGTGCGGCGCCAGTCTGTCCAGGGCTCTACTGCTACGCCATAGCTGGCTACAAACTTTTCCTCAATAATCACTCGTATCTGATCAGCAGCACTTAAAGTCGCTAGTGCAGGACGAGCAGCTATGTATGCAGTTGAATTAGCAGTACTCACACCTGCCATAGACATAGAGGCGTTGATGCCAGCCGTGAAACTGGTTTGTGCAGCTGCTACATTACCAGTCCGAGCATAATATTCTGCTAGAATGAAATTGTATTCCGCGAATGTTAGCATCCGAATAGGCGCATCTCCCGCGTATTCCTGCACTCCCGTACCAGTTGATGCACCTCGTAGAAAAGTTCCAATGCGCGAGAAATTGGTATTAGGCGCTCCTACCCCGGTACCATTACCCGCGCCTAAATACTGACCACTGCCTGTTGGATACTGGGTAAAATAAGATGCACGGCGCGGGTCAGCTTTACCATTCATCAAATCCACGAGGGTAGAGCTTGGGAAGAAGTTTCCTATTCGGTTGGTCTCGAATTGGTGAATAGGATTAGTACGTTGCGACAGTGCTTCAAATGCAAGCTGGAAGTTGTCTGCCGTACCCGTCATAAAGGCACTAGGACCAGCCTGAAGTAATGAAGCAAATGCAGTAGTAGCGTTAGATGAAAGCTTTGGAAAATAGTGAATGTAAAGGCGTAGCTTAAGCGTATTTGCAAAGCGGCGCCATTTGGCCATATCACCAGCATAGATAAGATCATCGGCTCCAGGGGTTAAAACCGATTGCTTGTCTATGTTTTCTAGGCCAGTGTTAATTAGCGTGATAAGGTTTTCGTATACCTGCTGTGACGGATCATAGGCCGGCTGCACATTGCCAGCGAACTGCAAGGCCTGAGTGTAGGGAATGTCGCCAAATGCATCTGTGGTGACAGAAAAAAGATAAGCCTGCATGAGCTGGCTAATGCCCGCATATTTAGGGCTGGTCTCTGCTGTCTGAGCAATCAGACTTTGCATGTCAGCTAGCGCACCGCCGTAAATACTGAAGCGCCACACATTGTTTATATCCGTTTCTGTAATGACATAACGGTCATACAAAACGGTTTGAATAGAAGGTCCCCCCTGGCCTGCGTTTTGTTGCACCAGAATCGAAGTGAATCGGTGCAGGTCAGACCCCATTAGGAAACCCAATTGCGTCTGTGCTGATACCAGCACAGTAGTAGCAGGAGCGTTTAGAACTGCGTTGGGGCTGTCATTTACATCCAAGAACTCGTTGCAAGAGCTAAAGAAACCCAACGTTGCAGCGAATGCGATGTATTTAGTAAAACGAAGAAATTGCATATAAGTAGAGCACGAAATGCTGTGAGTTAGAAAGTCAGGCGGATAGACGCGCCATACGTACGAGCTTGGGGTAGGGCATTGAATTCCAAACCTTGTGAGTTGCTCACGCCTTGTGCGTTAACCTCTGGGTCGATGTGCGGTACGTTGGGTGCATACAAAAACACGTTGCGTGCATTGAGGCCAAGTTCTACTGCTCCTAAAAACGTGCGGTTGGTCAGTTCTTTAGGTAGAGAATATGTAAGTGAAACCTCACGCAAACGCAACCAGGAAGCATCGAAAATGATATACTCTGCTACACCGGAACCATACAGGTCAGTAAAATACTGCTCGGCAGTAATCTGAGTAGTATTGGGCGAGTACGTGCCATCACCGTTGGCTACTACCCCGTTATGTACATAGGTACGATTCCGGTCCTTCGTTTCAGCGACAGCACCCGAGCGTCGCAAGTCTGTAATGTTACGCCCATAGATGTCGCCACCGTAGCGGAAATCTAAGAGAGTGTTTAAAGTTAGACCCTTCCAGGCAAACGTGTTAGTCATACCCCCCGTCCATTGTGGATTAGGATTGCCTACGACTTGATTGTTTGCTTGTACACTCGTGCGGCCATTGGCATTGATAAGAACTTCGCCGGTAGGAGCTTTCTGAAAAACGCTACCGAAAATAACGCCATAAGGCTGGCCGGCAATTAAGCGGGTGCTAGGAGTTACGAAACCGCCAAGGGTAATTTGCTCAACACCAGGTGCAAGCGAAATTACCGTATTCTTGATGTGCGTCCAGTTGATAGAGTTGCTGTATGTGAAGCTACCTACCTTCACAGGTACGGAATTCAGTGCTAGCTCAATACCTCGTGATTCCGATTTACCGATGTTCTGGTTGATGTTTGTAAAGCCAGACGCCCCTGCTACAGGCACCCCAAAAATGATATCGGTGCTACGTTGTTTAAATACAGAACCCTCAAAACCAATGCGTCCATTAAAGAAGCTCAGATCCAAACCAGCTTCGTATGTTGTTGTAAATTCTGGACCTAGATTAGGATTGCCACCTGTATTGTTTAGTGATTGCCCTAACTGTCCGCGGAACGGGAAGTTGACAACGGGACCGGAGCCGTCGCTAGGACCAGTCGTAGCATAATATGTATCGGTGAGATATGTGCCAGCCTCACGGCCAACCTGAGCAGCAGCACCGCGGATAGAGGCTGCCGACAAATAACGGTTGTCTTTTAGGCCAGGAATAATCTCTGTTAGAACAATGCTAGTAGAGGCGCTAGGATAGAAATAAGAGCGATTGTCGCGACCAAATGTAGATGACCAGTCGTTACGACCACGTAGGTTAAGGAAAACAGCCTTACGGAAGTCAAACCCTACCTCTCCAAATAAGCCAACCAAACGACGTTCTGTACGGTTGCCATATGGATTGTATACCAGCGTATTGGTAATATTATCATAGTTGCGAATCTGAATGTTCGTACCTATAACACCATTATCAGTATCGCGGCGCTGGTTAATCTCGTTACCGATGAAGGCTCTCACACCAAAATTCTCTCCTATTTTCCGTGTGGCAGTCATGGTCAAATACGAACTCAACTCACGCCGAACGTAGGTTTCGTCTTCGATAGCACCGAGTTGGTTGGCAGCTGAACCTCCGCGGCTGTCACGAGCGTTGATGCGCTTAAAGGTTTGCGAATAGGTGTCGGTACCAATGCGGTAGTCAAGCGAGAGCCAATCTGTGAAATCGTATCCTACGCTCACACTACCAATGATGCGGTTTAACTCATCATTGTAGCGGTTGTTCTTAATTGTCCAAAGTGGATTATCATCCGTGCTATACCACGTATTGTTGGCAGGTAATAAGCCATTGGTAGCGGTTATTTCAGCGGGTAGCTGCTGACCACCATTGGGCAACTCAAATGGATACCGGTTAACATCGTACGAGCGGGGTAGGAACCACGTACGGAAGAACGGGTTTGCCAACTGGTTGCCTTGCTGCGTGCGTTTAGATGCGCTGTTTGTGAAGGTAATATTGATACCAGTGCGTAGCTTGTTTGTCAGGTTAGAGCTACCATTAAACGTAAGGGTGTTGCGCTTCAAGTCGTTGTTATCCAGAATACCTACTTCATGTAGGTTGCCATACGAAACATAATAGCGCGACTTATCCGTAGCCCCCGAGAGTGATACGTTATTCTGGAAGTTGGAACCTGTCTTAAATAAGTCTTTCACGTTATCAGGATTAATTGATAACGCTTCCTGTTCGCCGCGGAAGTTCGTAACGTTTTGTCCCGTGACAACTGGGCCCCAGGAGAGGTTGCTGGTCGTGCTGAACGCGCCACCGGCCCCCTGACCGTAGATATTCTGATAGTCGGGTAGGCGACCTACTTTTACAATATTGTAATTCGACAGGACATTAACTGTCTGTTTTTTAGAACCAAGAGCAGCACCTTTTTTAGTAGTAATAACTACAGCACCTGCTGCTGCGCGTGAACCATATAGTACAGCTGCAGCAGGGCCCTTTAGAATAGATACTGATTCGATATCATCCTGATTGATATCAATGGCGCGGTTGGAGTTTGATACTCCGCCTTGCAATGCATTAGCGCCTCCTCCGTTATCAATCGGAATGCCGTCAACTACGAAAAGGGGCTGGTTGCTGCCTGTGAAAGTCGTCTGGCCACGAATGAATATACCTGCTGATGAGCCTACCATGCCATTCGAACCCTGCACCCGCACACCGGCTACTTTACCTGTAAGAGAGTTAACAACGTTGGTCTGCCGAGCTTGCGTTAGCTCCTCGTTTTTTACCTCCGAAACAGAGTAACCGAGGCTTTTGCGTTGCTGCTCTACACCTAGTGCTGTTACTACAACCTCATTTAGTTGCTTGGTATCAGCAGATAAGCTAACATTAACGGTATTCTCGGCTCCTATGGCTTTTTCTACTGTAATGTAGCCTATAGAGCTGAACACAAGCGTGCCACCATCACCAGGTACCGTTAGAGAATAAGTGCCATTGGAGTTAGTGGAAATTCCATTGGTAGTGCCTTTAACAACCACCGTAACCCCTGGTAGTCCTTCATTAGACTGCCTGTCAACTACTTGTCCAGAGATGGTTCGGCTCTGTGCAGCGACAAACTGAAGGGATGAGAGTATCAATAAGATACTCATGAGTAAAGTTTTTTTCATTTAAAAGAAAAAAAGGTAAGAACTAGATTTTTTTCTGATGACCTTAGAGAGACAAGTAAACATTGTTAAATGACATAACAAAGTATTTTTATACTTTAATAGCTGTTTTAATGGCTTTTTAATAGATTGTGTAGCCCCCATGATTGAAGATAACAGATAAATGGAGTGTGTGATAGAAATATCACAATTCAAAACAAGCTATCCGACTTAATAGATCAGGTACCTTTACTGAATTGCATTTTGTTGTATTGCTAACTGAGAAATGAAGTTTGGTTATGCACATTGATAGTATGCTTACCATGATATGTAGTTGTGCGCGCTGAGATAGCACAGCACCTGCGCACCAAAAGGACACAATCTTGGTGCAATGCAGCATACCTCATCGGTTCGGTGCTCTGCTCGCTTGTCTTAAAAATGGCCTTCGGCAGCTTATGCCAGTACGTTTATACCGCTGTAACTCGACGCGAAGACTTTACGATGCTGGCGAATAGCACTGATTAACTAACAAATTGATTACCTGTCGTCTGTGCCTCGCAGTCGTTCATTGTTCGCCTCTATTTACAAGCATTGTGACTAACGTTCAACCTACTCTAAAGGTAGATTGTAGAGACAGGTGTATTATCGTTGCAAGGCGGTTATCTATAGTATGTTAACGGCTGCGTAGCTGTACTTCGTCAAATGCTCATGCTCCCGCATTTGTCGAAGCTATGAGAAGAAATAACGCAAAAGCTGACTTTTCAGACCGTGTAGAAAGTCAGTATTGTATACTTATAACATACGTTCTAGCAACTCGTCGAACGTGCGGAGCAGCTCTGGCCGGTCTTCTAGCGGCTCCGTTTCCAGGCGCTGTACAAATACCTCCCGCTCCGTGAAATCGTGGAGGCTGCGGGTGAGGGGCTCTTCCTCCTGCCCCAGCAGACGCTGAGCCGCCACGCGGAAATGGCGTCGGTTTAGCACCTGCAGTTGTCGCCGGTCCAGGGCTTCCAGTGCATGTAGCAACTGCTCAGCCACTTCCAGCTGGCTTAGCTCTGAGCGAATTTCCACATCGGCCCAGGCAGGTAGGGGATAATCGGCGTTGTCGTAAGCGCTGAGCTGCGTAAGCACTTCATCCAACGACCCGTGGAAGCGTACCAACCGGCGCACGCCCGGCACGGGTAGAGAGGCGATGGTGAGACCGGTCGGTGTGAAATCCAGCACTACTACTTCCTTAGGGTAGTCGATTTCGGAAAACGACAGCGCAATGGGGGCACCTGAATATCGGATGTGCTCGTGCCCCCCCACGCGTTGCGGACGGTGCAGGTGCCCCAAGGCTACATAGTCGAAGACCGGTGGAAAATGCTCGGCTGTTACCTGCCCCAGGTTGCCCACATGAATGGTGCGCTCGGAATCGGAAGGAGCGCCACCGGCGGCATAGAGGTGGCCCGTAGCCAGCACAGGTAGACCGGCGGCTTTCAGCTGCCACACCGTTTCCAACTCGGCCAGGCGGGCGTAGTGGTCGGCAATGCCCTGCTTGATACGGGCCTCGCGCTCCTCGGCGCTTTCGCCAGGTACGGAGAGGCGCACGTCTCGGTCGCGGAGGAAGGGCACGGCGCACACCACCAGGCCGGGGCGGCCCTGGGCATCGTCGAGCACCAACACCTGGTCGTCGAAGCAGTCGGGCACGCAGCCCACCACGTGCACGCGTAAGTGGCGCAGTAAGCGGGCCGGCGCATTCAGAGTAGCTGGCGAGTCGTGGTTGCCACCCACCATCACTACGTCTCGGCAGTCCGTATCACGCATTTGCAGCAGGAAGGAGTAGTACAACTCCAGCGCCTGGTTAGAAGGCGAGCCGGTGTCGAATACGTCGCCGGCCATTACCAGCACTTCTATCTGCTGCGCGCGCACGGTCTGCACCAGCCACTCCAGAAAATGGCGGTGCTCCTCCGTACGCTCGTGGCCACCCACAAAGCGCTGACCCAGGTGCCAGTCGGCAGTATGTAGAACTCTCACAGAAGAAATGTGCTGCATCCGTCGGCGCAGCACGCAAGCGTCAACGGAAAGAAAATAAGGTTGCCTACCTATGGTAACAGCAGAAGCAACAAGCGCGTGCCACGTAGTTACTGAAACTCCTGCACAGCTTCGCCCAAGTCGTATACGGCAGTGCCAGGGAGTAGCGGCACCAGAATGCTGGCTCCGGCTGCCGAGCGGTAACCGCCGGCGCAGTGCACCAGCACGGGCTTGTCGCGCGGAATCTCGCCTGCGCGCTCGCGCAGCTCGGGTAGGGGGATCAGCAGCGCCCCCGGAAACAGAGACTGCTTGGCTTCGGAGCGGTTGCGAATGTCTACTATCGTGAAATTCTCGGGGTGCTGCCGCACTTCCTCCACGTTAGCCAGCAAGCTCACAGCAGGTAAGATAGGCGGGGTAAGCAGGGCCCCCTTGATATTGGTTTCGTAGCCAATCTTAGCGGTCTTGCGGATAACAGTATCCAGCGCAATGCGCGAGTCGGCAATAAGATAGAACGGCTCGTCGGGGCCAACCACTGAGCCCAACCAGGTCTCAAACTTACCGCCATCCTGCAAGTTGATGGCCGAAGGCAGGTGGCCCGCTTTAAACTGTGCTGCTGGTCGCGTATCAATTAGGAGCACGCCAGGTTCCAGGGGCTCATCAGCCTGCAGGCGTGGCACGCACCGCACATTGTTTTCGAAGGGCGAAGCGCCCTGCTTGTTCAGAAGAACATCATGCCCAAAGTATTTCGGCACAAATGGCTGATCTTCCAATAATACCCGCACAAACTCTGTTTCTTCCATAGGCTGCAAGGCGTAATTGGAGCGCGCCTCCTTGCCAATGGTGCTATCCAGCTCCGTGCTGGTGGTTTTGCCGCACAGCGAGCCAGGGCCGTGGGCGGGGTATACTTTGGTAGCCGGCGGTAGGGTTAGCAGCTTTTCGTGGAGGCTGCGGTAGAGCTGCGCCGCCAGCTGCTCGCGCTGGTGGCCGCCCACTGCCTCATTCTCGCGCAAATCGGGCCGGCCTACGTCGCCCACAAACAGCGTGTCGCCGGTGAACACGGCGCGGGTCTGGCCCAATTCATCAATCAGCAGCACCGAAATGCTGTCAGGAGAATGGCCGGGGGTGCTCAGGGCATGCAGCTCAACGGTGCCCAAGGTCAGCCGGTCGCCATCATCAAAATGCTGATGGGGGTAGGCTGCCTTCGTGAGCTTGCTGCAATAAATAGCAGCGCCAGTTTCCTCGGCTATTTCCAGGTGGGAGCTAACAAAATCGGCGTGAGGGTGGGTTTCGATGACGACCTCGATGGTGGCGTCGTGCTCATCGGCGAAATCATAGTAGGGCTGTGGGTCGCGGCTAGGGTCGATGAGCGCCACGTGGCGGCCGCACCGGATAGCGTAGCTGGCATGGGCCAGGCCTTTATCATAAAACTGCTGAATCTGAACAGATTGACTACTAGGCAGGGGACTCATGGTGGAAGCATATAGTGAATGCGCCGCCGCGCGGCAAGCTGGGCCAGACGCGACATTGGCTGGGTCTGGCCCGCCAACGCATATTCTCAAATATAAGCAAACGCAACGTGCGCCGGGAGGTTGGAAAAAGAGAAGGGTGAAAAATGTCGTTACAATATGCTGGGCGTCAAGCGTATAAAAATTAAGGCCTGTGTAGTTAGTTTTGGTTTCCTACCCTAGAGCAGGGTGGTAGGGTAGGATAGTAGGTGCTATCCGTTCTTGTGAACGAAAACGGCCCGCCTGTCTAAACAAGCGGGCCGTTTGGGATAGGCAAGCGGTTGCAATTAGCTGTTTGTGCTTGCTTTCATTTTGCCTTTGTGGCCTTTGCGGTCTTGCAATTTGCTTTGCATCTTATCCATGCGCTCGTCGCGCATCTGGGTGTACTTCGTGTACTGGTCGCTGGTCAGAACGCCTTTCAGCTGCTCTTCGTACTTGGCGTGGGAGGCTTTCATGTTCTGCATCATAGCCTGGCGGTCGGTAGAAGCGCTGGCCTGGCCACGCATTTCCTGTCGCTCTTGCTGCTGCGCCAAGGCCAGGGCTTTCACTTTGGCCGTCTGGTCGGCCGAGAGACCGAGCTGCTTGGTGAGGCGTTGGGCCTGCTGGTCGGCGCGCTGCTCGGGCGTCATGTTGCGCATACCCTGGCCGCGCATAGGGCGCTGCATTCGTCCCGTTTCGTTTTGGGCAGTCTGAGCCGAAGCCGCACCAACGGAAAGGATGAAAGCAGCAAACAAAATGAGTGATTTTTTCATGGTTGAAAGCAACTGTTACGTTGTTTTTGGGTGATTACTGGCCGTTGGACAGCGGCCCAAAAACAAAGTTTAATGAGGTCAAAGAAATGTTTTAGCGCGCTGCCGCTGCACTCACATTAAGCAGATAAAAGCTATATTCGGGCCACCTGAACCATTTTCAGCGCTGCATAGGCGCACCTTTTACACTTTTCATTTCCTTTTTCTCCCTTCTCTTCTATGGCAGATATTTTCGCCAAAAAGTCCCTCGATAAGCTGATGCACGAAGCCGACGAGGGCGAGGGCGGCGGCCTTAAGCGGACCCTGACGGCTACCAACCTCACCATGCTGGGCATTGGCGCTATCATTGGTGCCGGCATTTTCGTGCTCACGGGTACGGCGGCCGCCAACGCCGCCGGTCCGGCTATTGTCATCTCGTTTATTATTGCGGGTCTGGGCTGCTTGTTTGCGGGCTTATGCTATGCCGAGTTTGCCTCCATGATTCCGATTGCCGGCTCGGCTTACACCTACGGCTACGCTACCCTGGGCGAGTTCATTGCCTGGATTATCGGCTGGGACCTGATCCTGGAATACCTCTTTGGCGCGGCCACGGTGGCTGTGGGCTGGAGCGGTAACCTGGTGAGTATCCTGGAAAAAGCCGGGGTGCACGTGCCTGCCGCTATTTCGCAGGCTCCTATTGCCTACGACGGCGCACATTTTACCACTACTGGTGCCATTATTAACCTACCGGCTGTGCTCCTGATTGGGGCCATGACGGTGCTGCTGGTCGTTGGTATTCAGGAGTCGGCCCGCTTCAACAATATCATTGTGTTTGTGAAGGTGGCCATCGTACTGCTGGTTATTGCCTTCGGTTTCAAATATGTGAATGCGGCCAACTGGAGCCCATTCATTCCGCCCGTAGAGAGTTTGCCTGGCGGCGGCTCGCGCTACGGTTGGGAAGGCATTGTGCGCGGCGCGGCCGTCGTATTTTTCTCCTACATTGGGTTCGATGCGGTGAGTACGGCAGCGCAGGAAGCTAAAAATCCGCAGCGCGACATGCCCGTTGGCATGCTACTATCGTTGGGTATCTGCACGCTGCTCTACGTATTGATGTCGTTGGTACTTACTGGTCTTACCTCGTACAAAAACCTGAATGTGCCTGATCCGGTGCTGGTAGCGCTGCAAGCTGCAGGTCCTTCGCTTGGCTGGCTGTATTATTTCACTGGTCTGGGCGCTATTGCTGGCTTGGCTTCGGTGGTACTGGTGATGCTGATGGGACAGCCCCGCATCTTCTTTGCTATGAGCCGCGACGGCCTGCTGCCGCCCATCTTTGGCAAGGTGCACCCCAAGTTTCAGACACCTTATATCACCACTATCTTCACGGGCGTTGTGTGCGCCATTGTAGCCGGTATCCTACCCGTGGGCTTGCTGGGCGAGTTGGTAAGCATTGGTACGTTGCTGGCCTTCGTGATTGTGTGTGGGGGCATTATTGCCCTGCGCCGTCGCGACCCTAACCTGCACCGGCCGTTCCGCACGCCGTGGGTGCCGTTTGTGCCTGGCATGGGCATCCTGATTTGCGGCTACATGATGTTCAACCTGCCCTGGGACACCTGGCTGCGTCTGATCATCTGGATGGCTATTGGGGTGGTTATCTACTTCCTGTACGGTCGCCACAACAGCAAGCTCAACCGCGAGCGTGCCGAAGAAGCCGCCGGAAAGTAGGGTAGGGACTCTACGAAAAGGCCCCGCGAACCTTGGTTCGCGGGGCCTTTTGTATGGCTACTAAACCAACAACTCATTTTGCGGCCTCTACCTCACTTTTCAGCTTGAGCACTTGGTCACCGTTTTCTTGGGTGATGAGGTAGGCAGGATTATCGGCGGTGCCGTTGCGGGTGATGTCGCTGCCCTTGATTTTGCGGGTAATAGAATCCTTGTGTACTTCTTCAATTTTGCCGGTGGCCGTGCCGGTGCCGTATTTCCAGCTGACTTTGCTGCCTTTGCGAAACATGAGGGTAGGGGATAGGGTGGAACAATCAACTAAGAAGCTGTACCGCAAAAGCAGGGGTAGGGTTCTTCTTCGACAGCCAGACTTCCGGAATTCGTGCTTCTGACGCAACCCCATTGGAGGAGCCGGTTTCTTTGGGTAGCTTACCACTGCACTGCTCTGTGCTTTTTACTACCATTCTCACTTCTTCCAAACCACACGCTTTCACGTTTCTATGCACCAAAAACTACGCATGCTGGGCTTGCTGGGACTATTGGCCGGCAGTTTGCCTGCCTGGGCTCAGCAACCCCTTACCTACCCGCGCAACGGCGTGTACGACCAGCGCACGGGGCTCTACGCCTTTACCCACGCCACCATCTACACTGATTACAAAACCAAGCTCGACGACGCTACACTCGTCATTCGCGATGGTAGGGTAGTGGCCGTGGGCAACAAGGTGGCCATTCCGCAGGGCGCCGTGGTGAAAGACCTGAAGGGTAAGTACATCTACCCTGGCTTCGTGGACATGTTTACGAGCTATGGCGTGCCCGACGTAAAGATGCCCGAGCGCCGGGGTAGGCGCGACTCGGGGCCGCAGTTTGAGAGCCAGAAGGAGGGCCCCTACAACTGGAACCAAGCCATCCGGCCCGAAACCAACGCCGCCGAGATGTTTAAGGTCAACGCCGAGCAGGCCGACGCCTACCGCAAGCTGGGCTTTGGGGCAGTAATGACCTTGCAACCCGACGGCATTGCCCGCGGCACCGGCTCTCTGGTGACCCTGAACACCAACCGCCGCGAAAACGAAGTGATTCTTGTGGACCGCGCCGCTACCGGCTTCTCCTTCGACAAAGGCAGCTCCACCCAGGACTACCCCGGCTCTCTGATGGGTAGCATTGCCCTACTGCGCCAAACCTACCTCGATGCCAGCTGGAACCAGCGCAACCCGCGCCGCGAGGAAAACCTGTCGCTCCAAGCCTTTAACGGCCAGCGCGGGCTGCCTGCCATCTTCGAGGCTAGCAACAAGCTGAACACCCTGCGCGCCGACCGGGTAGGCGACGAGTTTGGGGTGCAATACATCATTAAAGGCGCCGGCGACGAATACCAGCGCCTACCCGAGGTGAAGGCCACGAAAGCGCCGCTGGTCCTCACCCTCAACTACCCCGATGCCTATAAGGTAGACGATGTGTATGATGCCTCCCGCGTGCCTCTGGAAGACCTTAAGCACTGGGAAATGGCGCCCGCCAACGCCGCCATGCTTGCCAAGGCCGGCGTGACCTTCGCCCTATCGGCCAGCGACCTGCGCGACAAAAAGAAATTCATGCCCAACCTCAAAAAGGCCATTCAATACGGCCTAACGGAGGAACAGGCGCTTCAGGCTCTTACCGCCACGCCCGCGGCTTTGCTGAAAGCGCAGGACCAAGTAGGTAGTCTGAAGCCGGGTATGGTAGCCAACTTCCTGGTGTGCTCCAACCGCATTTTTGCCGACGACAACGTGATGCTCGACAATTGGGTGCAGGGCGAGCGGTACCAGCTCACCCAAGTACCCGCCGACTACCGTGGCGTGTATAAATTAAACTTGACGACGGCTGAAAAGGTGAAGGACAATCAGTTCAAGATTGGGGCTGACATGACCATGCTGATTCAAGGAAAGCCAGAAGCACCGCAACTGAAAGTAGTGTCTGCGCCCGGTGATACAGTCAAAGGTACCATCAGCGTAAGTGGCGACTTGGCTACACTTGTTTTTAACAAAGGCAAAGGTAAACAAGCAGAAGTAGCCCGACTAAGTGGCTATTACACGCAAGAAGGCAAAGTATTTCAAGGTGATGGGCAGATCAGCGGCCAATCGCTAGGAGGAACGGATTTGAAGTGGACTGCCCGCCGTCAGGAAGGCGCCACTCAGGCTGCCCGCCGCGACTCGGCTCGCACGCCCCGGCCGGTGGAAATCGGGCAACTGACGTTTCCGTTTGCTTCCTATGGCCGCACCGAGATTCCGAAGCAGGAAGCCGTGCTGATTAAGAACGCCACCGTGTGGACCAGCGAAGCCGCTGGCAAGCTCGAAAACACCGATGTGCTGCTGCAAAACGGCAAAATTGCCAAGGTAGGTAAGAACCTGACGGCCCCTAGCGGCGCCCGTACCGTAGATGGCACTGGCAAGCACCTCACCCCCGGCATCATCGACGAGCACTCGCACATCGGCATTTCGCAGGGCGTGAATGAGGGCACCCAGGCCGTGACCAGTGAAGTGCGGGTAGGCGACGTTATCGACCCCGAGGACGTGGGCCTCTACCGCGACCTGGCCGGTGGCGTGGTGGCCTCGCAACTGCTGCACGGCTCGGCAAACCCCATCGGTGGGCAGTCGGCCATTATCAAGATGCGTTGGGGCATGGATGCCAACGAATTGAAAATCAAGGATGCGCCGGGCTTCATCAAGTTTGCCCTAGGCGAAAACGTGAAGCAGAGCAACGCCGGCGAGCGGAACGTGCTGCGCTTCCCGCAGTCGCGTATGGGCGTAGAGCAGGTGTTCGTGGATGCTTTCACTCGCGCCAAGGAGTATGAGAAGGAATGGGCCTCGTACAACAACCTTTCAAAGTCGAAGAAAGCCAAGACTGAGCCCCCGCGCCGTGACCTAGAGTTGGAAGCGCTGGTGGAAATCCTGCGCGACGACCGCCACATCACCTGCCACAGCTACGTGCAGTCAGAAATCAATATGATGATGAACGTGGCCGACCGCATGGGCTTCAAGGTGAACACCTTTACGCACATTCTGGAAGGGTATAAAGTAGCCGATAAGATGAAGGCCCGCGGCATCAATGCCGGCACCTTCTCCGATTGGTGGGCCTACAAAAACGAGGTGCGCGACGCGATTCCCTACAACGCCGCCATCATGACCAAGGTAGGCGTGAACGTGGCCATCAACTCCGACGACGCCGAAATGAGCCGCCGCCTCAACCAGGAAGCTGCCAAAACCGTGAAGTACGGCGAGCTGAGCGAAGAGCAGGCGCTACGCCTCATTACTATCAATCCGGCCAAGATGCTGCATCTTGATTCGCACATGGGCAGCATCAAGGAAGGCAAAGACGCCGACGTGGTGCTCTGGAACGAGCACCCGCTGAGCGTGTATGCCAAAGCCGAGCGCACCTTCGTGGATGGCCGCCAGATGTTCAGCCTGGAAGAAGACCAGCAGCTGCGCGACCAAATGCAGCGGGAGCGTTTGCGCATCATCCAGAAGATGGTTAGTGCTCGCAAGTCTGGCGCCCCGGCGCAGGAGGTAGCCGCTCGCACCAATAGCCACTACACCTGCGACACGCTGGGTGAGGAGAAGGAGGAGGATCAGTAAACAGAAAGAAGCTAAAACTATCGTTATAGCTAGCTCCCCTCCTTTTTTAAGGAGGGGTAGGGGGTGGTAAAAGTTGATAGAACAATGCTAGAATTAATTTTTAACTCTAGCTGGAACCACCCCCAATTCCTCCTTACGAAAGGAGGGGAGCTAGCCTTAGCTTCTCATTCATACACGCACCATCATCATGAAACATAGCTTACTTTTCTCCCTACTTTTTCTCGGCGCTACTGCCGCCCACGCCCAGGTGCCTATGCCAGCGCCAGCGCAAAGCAAGCCCATTGCGCTGATGGGTGGCACCCTACATGTTGGTAATGGTACGGTAATTCCCGATGCTGCTGTAGTCTTTGGCGCAGGACGTATTCTGTATGCCGGTCCTCGCACCGGCTTACTTTCTACAGAAAATGCCGAAATAGTAGACGTGAAAGGCCAGGAAATCTACCCTGGTCTGATTCTGCCGAACACCACCTTGGGCCTGACGGAAACCGAATCTGTGCGGGCTACCGTAGATGAGCGGGAGGTAGGCGAGCTGAACCCTAATGTTCGGTCCCTGATTGCCTACAACACCGATTCCGACATCCTACCCACCGTGCGCACCAACGGCGTGCTATTGGCCCAGATTACACCCCGTGGCGGCCTGCTCTCCGGCCAAAGCAGCGTGGTGCAGCTCGACGCCTGGAACTGGGAGGATGCCGCCGTGCGCCCCGACGAAGGCCAACACCTAGTATGGCCTACCTCAGCGCCGCCCCGCTTCTTTGGAGGGGCCACCAATGACCCCCGCGCCGCCGAGCGTCGGGAGCAGGCCCGGCAGCAGCGCCTCAACGAGTTGGAGCAGCTGTTCTCGGAAGCCTCGGCCTACCGCTACCTGTCTACCGCTCACGCCACCAACCTGCGCCTAGCTTCGCTCACGGGCTTGTTTGACGGTTCCAAAACGCTTTACATCCACGCCGACAACGGCAAGGAAATCCTGGAAGCCGTGCGCTTTGCCAAGCGCCTGGGGGTGCAGAAGGTGACGGTGGTAGGCGCCCGCGACGCTTGGATGATGCTCGACTTCCTGAAGCAGAACGATGTAGCCGTAGTACTCTCCCGCATCCACGCCCTACCCCTGCGCGACGGCGACGACTATGACCAGGCCTACAAGCTGCCCGCTACCCTGCAAAAAGCCGGCATCCGCTACTGCCTCGACTACGAGGGTAGCATGGAAACCGCCGGCTCGCGCAATCTAGCCTTTGTAGCGGGCACGGCCGCTGGCTTTGGCCTCACCAAGGAGCAGGCCCTCACGGCCGTGACGCTCAGTCCTGCCCAGATCATGGGTCTCGACAAAGATTACGGCTCTTTGGAAGCCGGTAAGAGCGCTACCTTGGTGGTGAGCCGCGGCGACCTGCTCGATATGCGCACCAACAACCTGACCCACGCCTACATCGACGGCCGCGAGTTCAACCGCGACAACAAGCAAACCTACCTGGGAAATAAATTTACAACCAAGTACGGGGTACAGTAGCGCCCCCACTGCTTCGTTTAAACAGCCGCTCCCTGGTTTTTGGGAGCGGCTGTTTTTTGATGCTGAAACGGGCTGGTATTCAGCACTTTTGGCGTGCATAGTCTTGCGCAAGAAGTAACGAATTCCTATATAGAATTTCATGTTACCTTTGCCCGTGCCGTTCTCGTAGAAGCTAAGATATAGTAGAATCAGGCCGCGCACGGCATTGCGTCAGATTGGAATGAGTGAATCGCAGATTTCTGTATATCTGGTAGATGATCATCCGCTGGTGTTGGAGGGCGTGAAAACGCTGTTACACCCAGAGGCTGACATTTGCGTGGTGGGCCAGGCAAACAGTGGCCCCGAGGCGCTGGCGCAACTTCCCGCGCACCCAGAGGTGCAGGTAGCCATTATTGACATGAACATGCCCCTGATGTCGGGGGTGGAGCTGACGCGCATGCTCCGCACGCACTACCCTCAAATACGCGTGCTGGTGCTGAGCATGGACGACGAGTACACCCAGATACGTGAGGTACTGGATGCCGGCGGTATGGGCTACCTGCTGAAGAACACTACACGTGAAGAACTGAGCACGGCCATTCGCACTATTGCGGCAGGCCGCACGTTTTTCAGCCAGGAGATCGGCAATACGCTCTTGCAGCACTCTGCCGCGGTGGGTACCACACCCGTAAACCTAACAGCGCGGGAACACGAGATTTTGCGCCTCATTGCCCGCGAGTACTCCAACAACCTGATTGCCGAAACGCTCTTTATCAGCGAGCGGACGGTGGAGACGCACCGCAAAAATATTCTGGTGAAAACCAACTCCAAATCGGTAGTAGGGCTGATACAATATGCCTTGCGGCACAAGTTGATTCCCTAACCCAAATTAGTAGATGTAGTCTGGTACGCTACTGCAAGTGAAATACGGTCAGTATTTGTACTTATTAAGTAACCAAAAGCTCAACCATAGAAGGCCGGGCTAGGCTTTTTCTGAGAGCAAGCAACAAAGCGTGTGCAAAATCGTAGATGCCCATTAGACGTCAGTGCAGTTGGAGCGGCGTACTCGCTGAAACGCCCGTAAGACTTGTCTTAGAAGAGCAAGCAGGAAGCAAAAGCATAGTTTGGTAGAGGTTGTGCTAGGGTTGAGGTAACCCGATTTTCCTCCGTGCCAGTACGGAGAAGCGTCTACGGGCTACTAGGTATTTTTAACTTAGCTAAGAAAAATTTGTCCTTTATATCATTCTAGAAAATAAGAAGATAATTACATTTGAATCAACAATTGCTCTAGACATCCATTTATCATTTAATAGCACACGCGTATGGCATCAAAAATCCTCTCCTTTATCTGCCATGTTCCTACCTTGGCTCCCGGCTCTTATCCCGCGGTACCTACCATTACCGCGCCCAGCCGGGTGATTGAGCCTAAGAAAGAGGTGCAGAACACCTCTGGCGGCCACTTCACGGCCATTTACGAGAACGACCGGTTTGTTCGGTTCAAGTACATCAACAACGCCAACTAAACACCGCCTACTAGAGTGACTCGCTGCCCGCGCGCGAGTTGCTAACCAAGTTGAAACGCCGTTTGCTGCCCATAGGTAGCAGGCGGCGTTTCGGCATTTAAGCAAGAGCAAATAGGGCTTTGCTTATTGGCTATTGAAGATTTGATGAACAACTGGCTGCAGATTTGGGCTAACTTGCAGACTGTTTCATCTGTTGTGCACGCATGAATTCATTGCTAGTTCGCAGCCTGTGGCTGCTGTTGTTGGTAGTAGGAGTAGGTCAATCCGGCTGGGCGCAAGCGCCGGGTATTGTACCCGAAGAAGGCGCCTGGTATGGTATTATTGCCCGCAGTAGCGGCCGCAGCCTCGATATTGCCAACTCCTCGGCCGAAGCTGGGGCTGCCGCCGTGCAGTGGGAGTTCAATCAGGCTCGCAGCCAGCAGTGGCGCTTTGTGCCCGTGATGGCCGGCAGCCAGTACTACCGCATCGAGTCGCGCAACAGCAGCCTATGCCTTACCCTGGAGCGTCCCGAGGAGGGCGCGCCCATTGTGCAGCGCCCCTGGACGGGTAGCTTCTACCAGCAGTGGGCGCTGGTACCCATTGGCCCGATAGGCACCTTGCAGCTCGTCAACCGCGGCAACGACAAGTGCGCGGCCCTGGCCGGTGCCGACCGCTTCAACGCAACGCCTGTGGTAGGACAGGCGCCCCAAAACCGTGCTACTCAGCAATGGCGCCTGTTTAAGCTGCAGCTGAACATTGATGTCACTGCGCCGGGTTTTGGCCCTGTGCGACCCATCGCGGCTGTAAACACACCCGCCAACGAACTGCAACCCGTGCCTACCCCCGATGGCAAGCGCCTCTATTTTGCCCGCACTAAGTATGCCGGCAACACAGAAGGCAACACCGAATCGGGTGATATTTGGGTGAGCACCTCCACCAACAACGGCGAAACATGGGGGCCGGCCTCGCGCTTCGAAGGGTTAAACACCGCCCAAAACAACGGCGTGATGTCGATACTAAACGATGGCAAAGCTCTGTTGGTGCGCGGCACCTATAGCCGTGACAATTTCCGCGACGAAGGGGTGTCGCGGGTGGTGCCCGGCGCTAAGGGAAAGAACGGCCTACCCGAGCCGCTACCCATCCGCAACTACTACTCCTTGAGTCCGGCGAATACCTTTTTCATGACGCCCGACGAGAAGGTGCTGCTGCTCTCTATTGAGCGTAGCGACTCGCAGGGAAGCAACGACCTGTACGTGAGCTACTCTCTGGCCGATGGCACTTGGAGCGAGCCGCAAACGCTGGGCAACGTCATCAACTCGCCGGGCTACGACTTTGCGCCCTGGCTGTCGCCCGATGGAAAAACGCTGTACTTCTCCTCCTACGGCCACGCTGGCTTTGGTGGGGCCGATATCTTTGCCAGTACCCGCCTAGATACGCTGGGTTGGAGCTCGTGGAGCGTGCCGCGCAACTTGGGCGGATCCATTAACGGAGCAGGGTTCGATGCCTACCTGTCGCTTTCGGGCGATGGCAAGCAAGCGTACTTTGCCTCCGCACCCAAGCCCGATGCCCCCGCCGACCTGTTCCGGACTATCACCGGGGTGACGCAGGAGCCGCCCGCACCCGATACCACCGCCAAACCTGTACTGGCGCGCACCATGCTCACGGGCAAAGTGCTGAACACCAAAACCAGTCAGGCCGTATCGGCGGAGGTGAGGGCTGTGCGCCTGGGCTCTGATATTGTGTTCAACGCTACCGGCCGTACCGATGCGGGCACTGGCTTCTACCAGTTTTCACTGCCGCCCGGCCAGTACCGCCTCACGGCCACCAGCACCGGCTTTCTCACGGCCTCCGACACCGTAACGGTGGCCGGCTCCATGCGCCGCGACCTGCTGCTGGTGCCCGCCGCCGTGGGCTCCAAGCTAGAGCTACCTACCCTGATTTTCTCGCAGGGTAAATTCGACCTGCTGCCTGCTTCCTACGAAGAATTAAACCGCCTGGCCCGTACCCTGGCCGACAACCCCGCCGTGAGCATTCAGCTGGAAGGCCATACTGACAACGTGGGCAACCCGCAGCTAAACGTGCAGCTTTCCCTGGAACGCGTGCAGGAGGTGAAGCGCTACCTCGTGAGCCGCGGCGTGGCGGCCAACCGCATCACCACCGTGGGCTACGGCGGCGCCAAGCCCCGCGCCAGCAACGCCCGCGAAGAAACCCGCCGCCTCAACCGCCGCGTAGAGTTCACCATTACCAAGGATTAACGCCTGTGAGAGGGTAGGGGAGTGAGGGCGGGTTGTCCTGCTGAGCGGAGTCGAAACATCTCTACCCCTTCGTTGCTATGTTGGCTGATTGCTATTAGTAAAGATGCTTCGACTCCGCTCAGCAGGACGTTCTGGAATACTGTACTGCCCACTGACCTAGTAACCCTATGCAAGCCACCATCCTGCGCGAACTTGAATTGCCACTACCCTCGGCGTCGGGGGTAGAGCTGGTAGGAGAGCAGGCCTACATTATAGGCGATGACAGTCCGTTGCTGTATCAGTTGAACGCTACGTCGCTGGTGGCGGGGCAGCCTACCACCCTGTTCGAAACGGCGCACTTCAGCACCGGCCGCATTCCCAAAGCCGAGAAACCCGACCTGGAGTGCCTAACCACACTAACCCTACCCACCGGCGAATCCGGCTTGCTGGCCTTTGGGTCAGGCAGCGCATCTACCCGCGAAATCGGCTTCTGGGTGCCGTTGCTACATGGCTCAGCCACGGTGTACCCCCTGGCGTTGGGGCCGCTGTATAAGTTGCTACGGGCCCGGCTGCCGGCAGATACTAGTCTGAACCTAGAAGCTGCCGCTGCCACCGCCGCCGAATTGTGGCTGTTTCAGCGGGGAATTGGGGTAGGGGCACAAAACGTGGTCTTTCGACTGCCATTGGGGCCGGCGCTAGATTTCATTCGCCTGCGCACCGCGCAGCCGCCTGCCATCCATCAGCAGGTGCTACAGCTGCCCACGGTAGCTGGGCACGCAGCCGGATTATCCGGCGCTACTTGGTACGATGGTCGCTTATTCGTGACGGCTTCGGCAGAAGACACGCTCGACCCCGTGGCCGATGGTGCCGTGCTGGGTAGCCTGGTAGGCATGGCCGAGGCGGGCAAAGACCCACGCTGGGTGCCGTTGGTGCAGCCCAACGGCCAGCCCTATCTGCGCAAAGTGGAAGGTGTGGCAGTGCGGCGGCGCCTTGGGCGCGGACACTACGAGCTACTGCTGGTAACTGATGATGATGCCGGGGGCTCTACTGCCCTAGTAGCCACGTTGCGCGTCTGAAAGTGCAGTTTCTGGCGCTTCGGCGTAAAATCTGCGAAAAGCTAAATCCAACAAAGAGCAACTCCGCTAGGGTGTAAAGTCGCTATTCTTCGACTTGTTAGACGTGCTTTTCTATTTTCCGGCGCGGAGCACGCTCCTGCCCTCCATAGAGGCTTCCAAGTGCGCCGGCGTCCTCACCGCCTCTGATAGTGCTGGGCACGCGCTTGCGTTCATCATCGCTCAATCGGCCCGCACGTCCGCCAACAATAGCTTTCTAATGAGCCCTAGCTCTGTCGAGTCGTCAGACCGAGCCGTGCTAGGAAGCTTCCGTAATAGCAGCCACCCGGTGCACCTGCGCATCTTCTACACAAACTCCTGCTGCTCGTGGCGACAAGAGTTGTTGCTTGTCTTGGCCATCTCGCCTATGTTATCAAGAAAAACCTGCCTCAGCTGTACGGGTTTTCATAAAAGAAGACACTGAAGAGCAGATGGACATACTTCTATAATAAGTAGAGACGAACGAATAATTTGTCTTTTGTTGAGGAAAATAGCTCATGTTTGTTGCTAGCTGTTGTTGAGTTATTTAAAAAAAATATGCTATGTATAATATGATTTTGTAAACTTTGATAAGAGTACTATAGATATAATACAATAGAATGGCTATGTATTTGCATTGCCATATTTTGTACTTGTTTTTTGAATTTATCCATGTCTATTGCTGCCTTGCCCATCGTTTTTGAAAATACAGCTGGCATTATTGCCGCACATGCCGATGGGTATGCTCTGGTACGCTATCATGCACTTACACGTCGTTCCAACGACCTGCAAAACCTGCTGGAGTACTTAGGCAGCTTCCTGATAGACCAAGGCTGGCAGCGTATTCTTTGCGACGCACGCCATATGCAGGCACTGACTTCGGACGAGCAGCGTTGGGTGCGGGAGCAGTGGTACCCAAATAATGTAACACGCCCTAATCAGCTTTCCACGGCTTACTTATCGGGGGGTGATACAGCGGTGAAGTTGCTCCTGGAAGAGATAGCGCCTAGCGCTCAGATACTGCCTACCTTCAGTAGCCTGAGAGCAGCACAGACGTACTTAGCAGAATGCTTATAGCGCAGCAGATGGGCCGGTATCGGGAAAGGGCTTTATCTTTCGACGTATACCAAACACACCATCTGCATGCATCAGATAATATATATGAGCCGGGGCGTAGAACCCATGAGCGAGGAGCAACTGCGGGAACTGCTGCTGCAAGCCCGCGCCGCCAATGAAGCAAAGGGCATCACAGGTGCCCTAATTTATGGCGACGATCAGTTTATGCAGATCATCGAAGGGGCTGAAAATGATTTGGTGCTGCTGTATGCAAAGCTGCTGAACGACCCCCGGCATAAAAATGTAGTAAAGCTTGCTGATAAGGAAATCATGCAGCGTAACTTCAGCCAATGGTCGATGGCCTTCAAAACAGTATCATCGGAAGAATTTGCCCAGTTGCAAGGCTACGTAGAGCCAGACGCATTAGACTTGAAAGCTCCCGGTCTAAACGCTGCCGATTCGCTCCTGCTGGAAATGATGAAGTCCTTCATCCTGAACCCACGGAAGTAGCTTAAACTATATGTGCTGTCTGTTCTAGATAAGGATACTATGGCTAAGTAGAAATGAGCAGTGGTCTAAAGCGAGATGATGCTAAACCTCGCTTTATTTTAAAAAAGCATCTCTCCAATGGTGCAGTGAGACACTTCCTCTTTGACTAAGAAGACACCATTACCTTGCTTTGAACCACCGCTTAGAAATGAATAAAATTAATGGCGGTGGTCTATTAGGTAGTGCATCGTCGGTTGTGCTCGTCAATGACGAGTTGGATGCGCATGTGGTGCATGGCCAGCGAGTGGCTGAACGAGCAGGACTTACGCACGAGCACGACGCAGCGCTGACGTAAGCAAGCAGCAATTGATAGATTCGACGATGCTGGTCTGCCCGCTGCCTTTGGCGTGGGCCCGGTGCGCGGCACGTGGTAACACGCCCCGGTAGGCCTCCCAGGCGGGCGTGTGGTACCTAGGTACCACACGCCCACCCAGCACCCAGGCTACGATGCACCGCGAAGGCGCTCGACGGCCAGTAAGAACCACTTTTTGCGCTGCTTGCGCCCCACAAATGTCCATAACTCATCCAGTTCTAACTCCTTCAGCCGCGGCGGCAGCGGACAGCTAGTGGGGATGGGCCTGCGCTTTTTTTGCCAGCTTGGCCACGGTCATGCGCTTCACGCCCGTGGCGCGCATGATGGCGCGTTGCGAGACCCGCTCGACAAGTAGTTTTTCCACCTCAAGCGTGTTGCGCGGCTTTGCGGGGGGGGGCGGCCGGCTCGGACACGGCCTGATGACGACAAGCCGTGCATAAGTATTTAGCTTTACCCTTGCTGTGCCCGTTTTTACGGATGGCCGTGCTGCCGCACTAGCCGCAACACAGAGTCGTCTGCATCATTCCACATGCTATAAAGACCACTCTCTAAACCACCACCAAATTAATTAGGAGGGCGATACGCAAAATCGGGGGCGTAGCAGATTGCTATGCCCCCGATTTTCATTTGAGGTTGGTAGTCTAAATTATAGTGATATCATTGAGAACCCATGATTATAACCCAACGTTTGTGCAGCAAATGTGTCAGTATTCAGGTTTGTAAAAAAATGGTAATAGTGATGGCCGTGCGAAATACTAACGCACGAGATTTATTACCAAGGCTATTTCCAGCCTGCTGCTTTGAAACAGGTCAATTGATATGTCCAAGTAGAAAAGTTGCTCTTAGTGTCTCGCAACGCGCCATCGTGCGGGTCACAGGCGTGGTGCATGTGAGCCGGCTTCTTGCGGCTTAGGTATATATTGGATAGAAGAAAGGCGACATCCTAGCGCCTAGGCTTTACTGGTCTGCTACAGTACCGGCACATGGTACTCCACTGTTGGCCCATCATGCGCATTAGTCGAGCTCAGAAAGCATAGGGCAGACCAGCATCATTAAATCAATCAATTGCTTGTTGCAGCGTACTGATGCACAATACCTGCTAATTCAGCCAGAGGTGCGCCTCAAATACTGCATTAGAGGCCATGTTAGGCGAATCGTCCTAATTTAACCACCCAGTTGCGTAAGTTTCGTCAACAATGGTAATAGTAGATCATCTTACTGGTAGCGACAACATTGATTATAGAGTTTACTTGTGATGTGAGCAGAATATCTTTAATAACGCCTAATTCTACAGATTCAGCCACTTATCACCCAAATGCACTAGCAACATGCAAACATTGCTGGTATCTCTTCGGTAACCAGTTGTATTGCTATAGCAACCTCATATGAACACCAGCTGTGTTAGGCGTATTAAACCAGAAGTGCGTTTTGTTGATGAGTTCATCAGGTCGAAGCCTTACCTTTACTGCTAGATACATCCTTTCTGTTCCATGTTGATGAGAATAATCACCGTACTAGTAAGCTTGCTCTTCCTTGCTGCTTGTTCTTCGGAAGATAAGGTTAGCAGGATCCCAGACGATAAAATTATTACACAGAATGATTTCGAATCAGCTGCAGGCTGGAACATTGATCCTGATATTTTATATCATGGTAATGCGCACTCTGGTCACTATGCTATTAAGGTCGACAAGGACCACGAATTTAGTCTAACGTTTGATACCAAGATGGGTATCGTATCACCCACAAGAATCAAAACAGTTCACTTAGAAGCTTGGGCTTTTTTGCCTAGTGATAAATCAACTGGCATACTCGGTCTTCAAATAATGGACCCTGCTACCAACACGCAGGTATACAGTAGAGGTATTCGGCTTGCCGAAAAAGTGAAATCGCATAGCAAATGGGAAAAAGTTGAAGCAGACTATGATTTGCCAGCCAATATTACGTCTGAACAACACATTCGTTTGTCGCTTTGGCGTGCTGATGCCATTGATCAAGTCTTAGTGGACGATGTGAAGCTGAGTATTAAAGAGTAATTATCACAATAAGGTATTACGGGTCGAATAAGTAATTACTCATCGCACACCCTGCTGCCGAAACGGCTGCTTCTTAACAAACGGGTAAGACTTTTCAAAAATATAGTTTTGAGGAAAGAAAATTACGTAGAAGATGACCCTCTTGATAGCACAGTTGATAGGATTCATGGCTGATAGCCTTATCGGATAACTGTTCATCGTCTTTCTACCGAGCGAAATCTTTTTCGTCGTAGTACTTGTTTTCAATCTTGTGTTTTAGTGATGTTCAAATCTATCAGTAAGCGCTACTGGCTTGGTTTTTTGATAATCCTTATCAGTTTGAAAGTTGCTCTTACTTTCTGGCAAAACTACCAGTTGCCTCTAGATGGCGACATTGTTCCTATTGTATTGCCTGTAGATCGGTGTGTGCCTGTGTTACATGATCCTTTCGGTTGGGCTGTAATTACTAAAAATGAGGTGTATACAGCTCCCAACCGTTTTTTTGCGCATGCTACTATGGGTTTGTATTGGAAAAAGGTGCCCCACTTTCTGCAGACTTTCACAAATCCGATAAACAGCCTTTATATTTCTAACGCGTTATTTAACACAGTTACTCAAACGGCAATTTTATTCTTGTTAGCCTCTTATGTACAATTGGGAGTAGGTAGAGGCCGGTATCGGTGGGGAATATGGTTCGCCGCCGCTATACTTATGCCATTGTTTCAAATGGTCGGTTATTACTTACAGATAGCTATTATAAATCATGCAAATACTTATACTTTCTTTTACGCCTTCCCTATTATGCTACTGCTTGTATTATTTTGGCCCTTTTACAAAGCAGCCTACCAACAGCAACCATTTCGGGTGCAGCCGTGGCAAGCGCTACTATTAGTGTTACTGATGGTTGTTATAGCATTCAATGGTCCTATTGCTGTAGCAGCTACTGCAGTGCTGCTCTTAGGTATTGGCGTTTATTGGCTGCAGTATCAGTGGCATCTGAAGCTCAACGCAGAGGCTTCGCGTACGCTGGCAGCTGGTTGGCTATCAGGGCAAGCTATTGGACTACTGTTGGTGTTATGCTTGCTCTGTTTGTATTCCTTATACATTGGGCGTAATGAAGCAGAGGCTACAGTTCATACACAGCACACACTTTGGGAATTATACCAATTGCTGCCGCTTGGCTTATATGTGCAAACTAGCGGACAATTAGGCTTGCCTCTTCTTGTCGGATTGATAGTATTAAATTATCAGCTTGTTCGCTGGGTTGTTCCAGCCTCTTTTGATCGTACACGTGTGCTGTATATTATACGTGGGATAGGTTTTTTTGCTATAATATTTATCATTTTAATTCCATTTGGTGGATACCGTAATTATCGCCCTTATCTTATAAGAAACGATTCTATTCTTCCTGTTACCATTGGGTTATTTTTTGCCTATGGAGTATCCTCCTATTATTTAATTATTCAGCTGCGTAGCCATATTCGTAGAGGTTATTTGGTTCTAATAGCTCTAGTTAGCGTATTTTACCTCTACTCAGATGCTGTTTTCCAGATGCCGGTCAACAATGATTGTGAGCGGTGGGCTCTGGAGCAAATATCGCAATCAGCAGATTCTATTCCTCATATTTATGTCTCTTGTAATGTCTTAAGTTGGGAGCCAACAACAAACCCTAACAACTCTAAGCTAATTGCAGAGATGTTACATTATTGGGGCGTTACTAACACCAAAAAAATGTACTATCAACAGTAACGATGATGTATGTATTAGAAATGGCGGTGGTCTAAAGTAGGGTGATGCGTTGATTATGCTCATCAATGCAGCATTTAATGCGGGCCTCATGCATGGCCAGCGAGCGGCTGAACGAGCAGGACTTGCGCACCAGCGCTGGCGTAGTGAACGGTTGATAGCCTCGACGATGCTGTTCTGCCCGCTCCCCTTCGGGTGGGCCCGATGCGCCGCCTTCGGCAGCACCCACCCGTACGCTTCCCACGCATTGGTGTGATACTAGGTGCCGCGGCGGTAAGGAGTTGGTAGCGCCCGCTACAGACGTCGGGCTGTGGCTATCTCACGCCCACCCAGCACCCAGGCTACGATGCACCGCGAAGGCGCTCGACGGCCAGTAAGAACCACTTTTTGCGCTGCTTGCGCCCCACAAATGTCCATAACTCATCCAGTTCTAACTCCTTCAGCCGCGGCGGCAGCGGACAGCTAGTGGGGATGGGCCTGCGCTTTTTTTGCCAGCTTGGCCACGGTCATGCGCTTCACGCCCGTGGCGCGCATGATGGCGCGTTGCGAGACCCGCTCGACAAGTAGTTTTTCCACCTCAAGCGTGTTGCGCGGCTTTGCGGGGGGGGGGCGGCCGGCTCGGACACGGCCTGATGACGACAAGCCGTGCATAAGTATTTAGCTTTACCCTTGCTGTGCCCGTTTTTACGGATGGCCGTGCTGCCGCACTAGCCGCAACACAGAGTCGTCTGCATCATTCCACATGCTATAAAGACCACTCTCTAAACCACCACCAAATTAATTAGGAGGGCGATACGCAAAATCGGGGGCAATAAGTTAGGAATGAGTGTGTTTGGCTAAAATTTGCCGCAGGTAGGACGCCATTGCTGCTGAGCCTGGTAAGTAGTTTGCTGAGTTTGCCAGGCAACTCTCAAGGTACCGACAAGTGCGTAAGTCCTAATCAAGATGAGTTGGCCAAAGACTCTTCACTTTTATCGAATATTTCATTTGCTAAGCGACGAAAACAGAAAAGGCCAGAAAGAGACCCTTCCAATGAGCTGGAAAGGCCGCTTTCTGGCCAATAGGCGCTGATTTAACAGCTAAAAGTACCCAGAGCCGGGGTCGAACCGGCACACCTTGCGGTATTGGTGTTTGAGACCAACGCGTCTACCGATTCCGCCATCTGGGCTTCTGAACAACCGTTCGGGTCGGTAACTCACGAACGGGTGGCAAACTTAGCGAGACTTTCTCGAATACGCAAGAGGTAGCGTCGTTTCAGATAATACGTGCGGATTTGCTGCAGGGCTTGCGGGCGGGTATCGGCGGGTAGTTGAGCGTACCCAATCAGCACGGGCTCAATACCTGCTTCCAGCGTGTCATTCAAGTTATTAACCTCGTTTTCTACGCGCTCTACCACTGCTTGGTCAGGGTCAAATTCCAGCTCCATTAGCTGCTCATTTAGCTCCATCACTTCCATCAAAAAATCTGGTGGTAGCTCCTGTTTACCCTCTTCTAAGAGTCCGTGACGACCTAAAATATAAGCCATGCGCGCGTCAGGGTCGGAGAGGGTACGGTAGGCATTGGTGTTAAGTGTAGCCAGACGCAGGATTTCCTGTTGGCGCTCGGGTGGTGCGGTGGCGTGGAAATCGGGGTGATACTCGCGGCTGAGCGCGTAATACTGGCGCTTGATATCGGCTTCACTAGGCAGGAAGCTCTCGGGGAGATGATAAAACTCGAAATAGTCTGTGGTCATAAAAAAGGAAGCCAGCAGCTGTTATTAGGGTGAAGACAAGTAACAAGCCTACCTGCTGCGGGTTTCGACGGGGTAGGGTATAGTCTCATTTCTTAAGCTAGAGCGTCAACCTTTTGTCAATCATTCCTAGTTAACATAATATAAAAATAAATAAAAAAGATCATTTCTAGTCAGAAATTAGACTTTTAGCTCCGGGATAGAAACTTCCGATGGGAAGTGAACCTCTATTTGTGAGTCGAAATACAGACCTAGCAACTCGGCCGCATTGCCCTGATTGATACCAATGCAAAGCTGATCCTGACTGTTGAATATGCACGCTACATCGCCGGGCGGAGCTGCTTGGTAATGTAGGTGCAACTCTTGCACGCTCTCGCGGGCAAAGCGGACGGTGCCCACGCGGCCGTGTCCTACGGCCTCCACAGCTGTGCGTGTGATGTCGGTAATCAGGTTGCCGTAGTGGTCGACGTGTACCACGTGCCCCGTAATGCGGTGATCTTGCAGGCGCAGCTGCCGGTTTACCAACGAGCGGAACGTGGCGGTTTCCTGCCCGAGGTCGGCGAGTTGCCCGCCCTGTGCCAGGTGCACGGCCGCTGGCGCTAGGATGTCGCGGGTAGGGGAGGGGGTAGGAGTTATGGCTTGCAGGCGCACCACTTCCTCGGGGCGGCCTTCGGTGAGCAGCGATAGAATGCCGTTGTCGGCTACCACAAAGTAGTGTCCCTCATAGCTGGCAGCGTGCCAGGCGGGCTGTGCGCTACCCAAATCGTTGACGCCGATGAGGTGCACCGTGCCTGTCGGGAAATCCCGAAACACCGATTGGAGAACGTGAACGGCGTGCGCGATGTTAAAGGGTTCAATGGCGTGGCTGATGTCGAGCACCGCCTGTGTGGGGGCTAGCTGCAGCATCCGCGCCTTCACCGCCGCCACGTAATGGTCACGGTAGCCGAAGTCAGACAGAAACGTAATCAACCCCATGCCTAAATCCTGAGTTATTCGTACTATTGCTTAGCCCCTGCGGGGGCGGCAAAAGTAGGCCTTTTCGGTGGAAACCGACAGCCGATATTGCTTTTCATGTATTCCCATCCCTTTAAAAATTCCTGATTTGGTCGAGAAAGTCATCACGCTCGAAAACGTGTCCCTGATTGATTTCTTGGGGCCCGACAACCAGAATATCCGTCAACTCGCGGCTGCCTTTCCGGGTAGTAAAATCATTTCCCGCGGCAACGAAATTAAGATTCAGGGCCAAACGCCCGTGATTACCCGCATCAACGAAATCCTATCGGGACTCATTGAGCACTACCACCAATACGGCCAGATTACGGACCGCACCGTGACCGAATATATTGGGGCTGTAGACGACGAGCAGCAGGAGCGCATCATGGCCACGGCGCCCATTGCCGACGTGATTGTGTTTGGGGCTAAAGGAGGTGTTATCAAAGCCAAAACGCCCAACCAGCAGAAGCTGGTGGATACGGTAATGAAGCACGACCTGACCTTTGCGCTGGGGCCGGCCGGTACGGGCAAAACTTATGTATCGGTGGCGCTGGCGGTGCGGGCGCTCAAGAATAAAGAGGTCAAGAAGATCATCATTTCGCGCCCTGTGGTGGAGGCCGGCGAAAGCCTGGGCTTTCTACCCGGCGATATGAAGGAGAAGGTAGACCCCTACCTGCGCCCGATCTACGATGCCCTGGAGGACATGATTGCGCCCGAAAAGCTGAAGTTCTACCAGGAAAACAAAATCATCGAAATTGCCCCGCTGGCCTACATGCGCGGCCGTACGCTCAACAATGCCTTTGTGCTGCTGGACGAGGCCCAAAACACCACGCCCTCGCAGCTGAAAATGTTCCTGACCCGTATGGGGCCCTCGGCCAAGGTAATGGTGAACGGCGACCGGAGCCAGATTGACCTACCCACCAAGCAGAAATCGGGGCTGATGCAGGCCTTGGATATCCTAAAAGGTGTGCAGGGCATCGGCTTTGTGGAGATGAGTGCCGACGACGTAGTGCGCCACAAACTGGTGAAGGAAATCGTGCAGGCCTACGACAAGTTCGACGTGCAGCAGCAGCGCGAGCAGGCCAACCGCCCACCGCGCGAGTACACGCCCCGCAACGGCCAGCCCCGCTTCGCACGGGAAACCGCTGACCCAGCCCGCCACCCCGACGCCCGCCCTGAGGACGACGGCATGCAGGACTTACCTGTGAACCACGAACAGCAGTTGTAAAGAATGCTTTTGCAGAGAAAAGCGGCCGGATTAGTTCTGGCCGCTTTTTCTTTGCAAGAACCCGTTTATTTGCTGTTTATCGTTTCACCTTCCCATCCCTCTATGACCGCCCAACAAGTCACTACTCCCGAAGATATAGCCGCGGCACTCAACATCCGCGAAATTGTGTTTGTGCAAGGCCAGGGCGTACCGCCCGATGCCGAGTACGACGAGCACGACCGCTCCGACGCTACCCACTACCTAGCTACATCGGCCGACGGCACGCCCTGCGGCGCCGCCCGCTGGCGCCCCACAGATAAGGGCGTGAAACTGGAACGCTTTGCCGTGTTGGCCAGCTACCGCAACCAAGAGGCCGGTGCCACCTTGTTGCGCGCCGTGCTGCACGATGTACAAGCGGCTCATCCTAACGCTACGGTGTACCTGCATTCCCAACTGCCGGCCGTACGCTTCTACGAGCGGCACGGGTTTGAGAAGGTAGGCGAACAGTTCTCGGAATGCGACATTGAGCACTACAAAATGGAATTGCGGAAATAACCGCGCGTTATGCTGTGCATAGGCAAAGACGAGGAATCTGAGGTTGCGGCTATTGCTGCCTCAGATTCCTCGTTTGCTTGTTGAATGGCATATTTTTTATACAATAGCTAGCGTCCTATCGGATTATGTAATCGATTTTCTACTCACTTTATCCTGCGTGTTATATGCTGCATTGGGCTCCTGTTGCCTTCGTGCGCCTAACGTTGGCGTTGGCGGCTGGTATTCTCACGTACTTATATGTGGGCGCCGCATTGCCGGCGTTGCAGTGGCTGTTGTTAGCGCTGGTTTTCAGTTACATCGTATTTCAGATTTGGGCGGCTCGTCAGCCTACCCCCGGCCCTACCGATGCGGCGGGTTTGCTAGCGCTGGTGGTGCTGTACGTGGCCGGCCTCACGCTCACGCAGCACGCCACCGAGTCGCGCCGTGCTGACCATCTCTACCGCTTCGGTAACCACATTGAGTTTTACCGGGCTGTAGTGGATGAGCCCGCTGTGGTGCGGCCCTCTACCTATGCTACTACCGTGCGTGTGCAGGCGGTGCGGGTGGCGGGGCAGTGGCGGCCGGCCACGGGCGGTATTCGGGTCTCGGTTCCGCGCACAGAGCAGGGTAGGGAAGTGGCCCTGCCGCGCTACGGCGACGTGTGGCTGGTGCGCGGAGCGCCCTCGCCCAGCAAGGCTCCTCTCAACCCTGGCGAGTTTGACTACCGCCGCTACCTAGCCTACCATCAGGTATATCATCAGCAGTTCGTGCACACCGATCAGTACCTGAAAACGGACGTGGCGCCGCCTAATGCGTTGGTGGCTGTGAGCTTGCGCGCCGCCCGCGCCATTGAAGGCGTATTCAAACAGTACGTGCACAGTAAGCGCGAATACGCCCTGGCGGCGGCGCTGGTGCTGGGTATCAAGGATGACGTGGATCAGCAAACCCAACAGGCCTACGCCAACACGGGCACCACGCACATCATGGCCGTGTCGGGGTTGCAGGTAGGGTTGCTGTTTGGGGCCGTATCGTGGTTGCTGACATTGGTTCCGGGTAGGCGTGGGCCGTTTTTTCGGCTGGTATCGGCGCTGCTGGGCTTGGCTGTTATCTGGAGTTACGCCTTCCTGACGGGCCTATCGGCATCGGTGCTGCGGGCGGCGGTGATGTTCTCCTTCATCATTGTGGCGCGAGCATTGGACCGGCAAAGCAGCATGTATAACACGCTGGCGTTGGCGGCCTTTGTGTTGCTCTGCTACAATCCCTACCTGCTGGTGGATGTAGGCTTTCAGCTGTCGTTTCTGGCTGTGCTCAGCATTGTGTATTTGCAGTCACGCATTGCCGGGTGGTTCGATTTGCGCGACTGGGCACTGAGCCATCTGCGGCCCTGGCAGCCGCAGTGGCAGCAAAAAGCGTGGCGTGGCGCAGGCCGATTACTCGACGCCACCTGGCAGGCTACGGCCCTTTCACTGGCAGCGCAGGTGGCTACGTTTCCGCTGGGGCTATTTTATTTTCATCAGTTTCCGCTCAGCTTTCTGCTGTCTAACCTGATTGCGGTGCCTATTTCCTCGGGTGCGGTGTACGTGGGCATTGTGCTGCTGGTGGTGAAGGGGTTGACTTCCTTGCTGGCACTAGCCCTACCCGCCGCCGCGCCGGCGCTGGACTGGGTGCCACGCGCGGTGGCGTGGGTGTTTGAGTGGATGATCTGGTTCTTCAACGAGTACATCTTCTGGATTGGCCGTGCCCTACCCGGCGCCCTCATCGCGGGCATTCACATCACGGCGTTGCAAGCGTGGCTGATTTTTGCGGTGATTCTGACGTTACTCATCTTTTTTGCCGCGCGGCGGCTGGCGTGGCTGGGCATTGCCTGTGCTTTGCTGGGCGTATTTGCTGGCAACCGCGTGTGGGCGGCTCACGAACTCGCCCCGGATGAGCGTCTAATCATCTACAGTATTCCGCGCCGCTCGGTGGTAGGTTTCTGGCAAGGCGCGGCGGCTACCATCATCACCTCTGATTCCCTGCCCCTCACCGAAACCGAGCGCACCTACCGCATCGTGCCCGGCATCATCCAGCGTGAGGCGCGTCAGGTTGCCTACCACCCCGGCTGGCGCGGGGCACCAGTACCGGCCGTAGCGGCCGACAAAAATCTAGTGCTGAGCGTGTGGCGGGGCGTGCGCTTGGCTTTTGTGTCGGGCAAGTTGAGCAGCGCTACCCGGCCGCAACCGGTAGACGTGGTGGTGCTGCGCCGTAATGCCCGCGTAGCGCCCGAGGTGTTGGCCGCCGTGTTTGGCCGGCAAGCGCAGGTGGTGTTCGATTCGTCGTGCCGGTCATGGTACGTAGCGCGGCAGGACTCGGTGCTGCGGGCCGCCGGTTTCCGGCCACACGATGTTACGGCTCAGGGCGCCTATACTGTTCAGCTTCCTTGAAAAGAGGGGTAGGCTAGCTACCGCGCAACCCAGGCTATCTGACTTGCGCTATATAGTTTCACGGTTGCCTTCTTTTCGTTACGTTTGGTTTTACTGCCCTGCGAATTTCGGAGCAGTCGAGCCTGTAATGCGTCAGGTGGACGGCCGCTCTTTCACTAGCTTAGCCCCGCCTGCCATGGATACTATACTTACCGAGGAGCTGGAAGCCTTGCGCTATATTCAGTACGAGTGCCGCGAGGCCATCGGCTATATCACCCTGAACCGGCCGGAGAAGCGCAACGCCCTCAGTGCTGAGATGGTAACTGAGCTGAAGCTGGCGTTTGACACCGCCGAGGAAGACGAAAACTGCAAAGTGATTGTACTGCGGGCTGCGGGCAACGTGTTTTGCGCCGGCGCCGACTTGGCCTACATCCAGGAGCTGCAAGGCTTCGGCTACACCGATAATCTAGCCGACAGCACCCACCTCATGCAGCTGTTTCACCAGATCTATACGCTTAATAAGGTAGTTATTGCGCAGGTGCAGGGCCACGCGCTGGCCGGTGGCTGCGGCCTAGTAACCGTCTGCGACTTTGCCTTTGCCGTGCCCGAAGCCCGGTTTGGCTACACCGAGGTGAAAATAGGCTTTCTGCCCGCCATTGTGAGCGTGTTTCTATTGCGCAAGGTAGGCGAGAGCCACGCCAAGCAACTGCTACTGACCGGGGATGCCATTTCTGCTGCGCGGGCGCAGGAGGTAGGACTGGTCAGCTTTTTGGCCCCGGCACAGGAGCTAGATGAGCAGGTAGAGCAATTTGCTCGCCGCCTGTGCGTCGAGAATTCGGCGCAAAGCATGGAAATGACCAAAGAGATGCTGTCCCGCCTCCCCGAAATGCCGCTGGAGGACAGCCTGCGCTACGTAGCGCAACTCAACGCCGAGGCCCGCGGCTCCCTAGACTGCCGCCGGGGCATTGCAGCTTTTTTAAATCGGGAGAAAATAAACTGGGAAAACTAAGCGGCTCTTTTTTCTTGACAAGGCAAAATAGCAAGCAGAACACTAGCCGAAGCACTGTACTTTTGCCAGGGTAAGCAAAACTGCTCAAAACAAACGCTCACGAAGCAAGTTACCCCCTTATGACAACGCTGGCAGCCGTGGCCGTAACGACAGCTACTTTCTTGGGAATGGAGTTTTGGGCGTGGTTCATGCACAAATTTGTGCAGCACGGACCCTTGTGGTTTTTGCACCGCTCGCACCACGTGCGGCCCAGCCCACGCCCCTTTGAACACAACGACCTGTTCTTTCTGCTCTACGGTGGCCTGTCGGCGGCGCTCATCATCACCGGCGACAACGGCCAGCGGTGGTGGTTTTGGGTAGGAGTAGGCATTGCAGTCTACGGCACCGTGTATTTTTTCGTGCACGACGTGCTGATTCACGGTCGCCTGCGGTTTTGGCGCAAGTCACAAAACACCTACTTGCGGGCGCTGAATATGGCTCACAAAATGCATCACAAAACCACCGGCCGCGACGGCTCCGTGGAATTTGGCCTATTGTGGGTGTCGCCAAAATACTTGGAGATGGCGCGTCAACGGAAGAAGGTAATTATTAATGAATAATTAGTAATTAAAACCTTTGCTGGTGTACAAGGTTAATACATTGCAGAACGAACAAATAATAGAATAAAAATTAATAATTATCAATTCGTAATTATTAATTAGAAACAGTCGTGGGGAAGTTTTCAATCAGCGACCTGGAGAATCTCTCCGGTATAAAAGCACACACCATTCGGATGTGGGAGCAGCGCTATGGTATCCTGCGACCGGTGCGTACTTCCACCAACATCCGGACGTATTGCGAGAGCGACCTGCGCCGCCTGTTGAATGTGGCTACGCTGTGCAATCGCGGGCACCGCATTTCGCGCGTGGCCCAACTCTCGGAGCAGGAGCTGTGCCAGGCCGTGATGCAGTGCGGCGAGGAGGGTCAGGACTATCTACCACAGGTGAATGCCCTGCTGGCCGCCGCCGTAGCCATGGACGAGCCCCAGTTGCAACGGCAAATAGCTGCTGCTCTCGACCAACTGGGTTTCGAAGAGGCCATGCTGCATGTACTGTATCCGTTTCTGCGGCGGGTAGGAATTATGTGGCAGGTAGGAACCATCAATCCGGCGCAAGAGCATCTGGTAGCCAACCTGATACGACAAAAAATGGTGGCCGCTATTGATGCCCTACCCTACGTGGCACCGACAGCGGCCCGGCGTTGGGTGCTGTTTTTGCCCCAGGGCGAGCTGCACGAGTTGGGGTTATTGTTTATGAGCTACGCCTTGCGGGCGCGGCAGCATCATGTATTGTACTTGGGCCAAAACCTACCCGTGAAGGAGCTGGCAGCGGTGTGCGAGGCCTACCAGCCTTATACCTTATGCACGGTACTCACATCGGTACCGGAGCGCGACCAGGTGCAGAGCTTTGTGGAGGAACTGGCCCGCATCAGTCCGCACACGCCCTTGTTTTTGTATGGGCCACTGGTGCAGCGCGAGTGCCTGCAACTACCTGGCAACGCGGTACAACTCCGCCTCATGACCGATTTTCTGGCCTTAGCAAATTCCTTAAGTCTGCACCCAGAGCCTACGGAAGTTCTGAGCTGAGTAGAAGCTGACTAAGCGAGTTACGCAGAAGTCATAATTTTTTAACACGGCGTTTTTCTTCCCCCTGACCGCATACAGGCCCTTTTTCTGGCGACAGAAGAAGGGCCTGTACTTTTTAGGGGCTCAGATGATGGCCTGAAAATCAACAGATTCGTACGCTTAGAATGCCGCTGGGCGCGTTGTTTGGAAGTAATCAAAATTATTTTTGATCAATTGCGCACAACTTTTAATTTCTCCCGTATCTTTGTTTAACTTTTTGCCACGAAAAGCTAAACAGTATGACCTCTTTGGAATTCACCAACCAAGTACAGAAGATTTCTTACTCTCTAAAGCCCGTGGCGATGAACCTGACCCGCGACGCTGACGACGCGAAGGATCTTGTGCAAGAAACTTTGCTGAAAGCGTTGCTGAACAAGGACAAGTTCAAGGCGGGCACCAACCTGAAGGCATGGTTGTACACCATCATGCGCAACACCTTCATCAACAACTACAACAAGATTACCAAGCGCAATAGCAATATTGACAGCACGGAGTATTTTCAGTATTTCAACACCGACGAAAATTACATTACCCACAACGGCGCCAGCTCAGATTTCGTAGTAACAGATATCAACGAGGCCATCGGCAACCTCCCTGCCGATTACCGCACCCCGTTTATGATGTATTACATCGGCTATAAATACTTGGAAATAGCCGAGAAGCTTCAGATTCCGATTGGCACGGTTAAAAACCGGATTCACATTGCCCGGAAGGAATTGAAGGACGCATTAAAGGTATACGCTCCCGGCGTGTAGGGAATAGGGAGAGAGTACAACTGCCCCGGGCGTATAGCGGGTCGCAAACAGTGTTGACGCAAGTCACGTTGTTCGCGGCCCGTTTTTTTGTTGCAAATGGACAGGATTTCGCGGCTGCAGCCGTTACGTATACCTGTTTCGCTTCTTAGCCCAGCCTTTGGGATGTTGTAGGGTAGGAGGGATTGCTTTTAGCTGAAGTTGGGAGGGTAGGGCGTATGTTTGTTGCAAGCTGAACAGGGTAGGGCGGAACGAGTTGGGCGGGCTTCCGTATCGGAGTAGCGAGACGGAGCGGAGCGACTCGTGCCTGCATCTGCGAAAATCCGCTCAATCTGCACAATCTGCGATAATGAATGTACTTGTAATTGGAGCCGGCTTTGCTGGCCTGGCAGCTGCTACCTCCTTGGCACAACAGGGCCACCAGGTCACGGTGCTGGAAAAAAACGAAAGCCCTGGCGGCCGTGCCCGCCAGTTCCGGTCGGCGGGCTTCACCTTTGATATGGGTCCTAGTTGGTACTGGATGCCCGATGTGTTTGAGCAATACTTTGGCCGTTTCGGCAAAAAAGTATCGGATTACTACGAGCTGGTGCGGCTGGACCCTTCTTACCAGGTAGTGTTTCGGGGGGGCGAGGCAGTGGATATTCCGGCGGCTATGCAGGAGTTGCGGGCGTTGTTTGAGCGGTTTGAGCCGGGTAGCGGCGCGCGGCTAGACGAGTTCTTGCGGCAGGCTGCCTACAAATACGAGGTAGGGATGCACAAATTTGTGCACATGCCCGGCCGTTCGGTGCTGGAGTTTGCCAAGCCGCACCTGTTGGTAGATGCCTTGCGCCTCGATTTGCTGCAAAGTATGCACAAGCACGTGCGCAAGTTCTTCAAAGATCCGCGCCTGCTGGAGTTGGTAGAGTTTCCGGTGTTGTTTCTGGGCGCTACCCCGCAAAATACGCCTGCGCTCTACTCCCTCATGAACTACGCCGACCTCTCGCTGGGCACCTGGTACCCCATGGGCGGCATGCACAAGATTGTGGAAGGTATGGTGCAACTGGCGCAGGAGCTGGGCGTGCAGTTTGAGTACAGCCAAGCCGTGGAGGAAATTGTAGTGGAAAACGGCCGCGCCACCGGCGTGCGCACCGCCACCGATTTCCGGCCGGCCGACGCGGTAGTAGCCGGCGCTGACTACCACCACGCCGAGCAGCACCTGCTGGCCTTCGACCACCGCAATTACACCGAGCGGTACTGGAACAAACGCACGCTGGCGCCCTCGTCGTTGCTGTTTTATGTGGGCGTAAACAAGCGCCTCGACAACCTGCGCCACCACAACCTATTCTTTGATGAGGACTTCGGCCGGCACGCGCACGAGATTTACGAGCAGCCCCAATGGCCTACCCGGCCGCTGTTCTACGCCTCGGCCCCGTCCCAAACCGACCCCAGCGTAGCACCGGAGGGTAGCGAAAACCTGTTCCTGCTGATTCCCGTGGCCCCCAACCTCGACGACACCGAGGAAACCCGCGAGCGGTACTACCACCTTATCATGGAGCGCCTGGAAAAGCACTGCGGCCAAAGCATCCGCGACGCGGTAGTGTTCCGGCGCAGCTACGCCCACCGCGACTTCATCCAGGACTACAACAGCTACAAGGGCAACGCCTACGGTCTGGCCAACACACTTGATCAGACTGCCATTCTGAAACCTGCTCTGAAAAGCAAGAAAGTCAGCAATTTGTATTTTACAGGCCAACTTACCGTGCCTGGCCCCGGCGTGCCGCCCTCGCTCATCTCGGGCCAGGTAGTAGCCAGGGAGATTGAAAAGGATTTTGGCGGGTAGGGTGGAAGACCTTAATGCCGAACGTTCTTTCCGCAGAACGTCATTTCGACTAACGAAAGAAATGACGTTCTACTTTTTACTTCATACTTCTTAAGTACCTTAAGTGAACCACGTTGCCCTTTTTGATCAAACCACGCTGGCGTGTAGTAAGCTGATTACCACGCGCTACAGCACCTCGTTTACGCTGGGCATCCGGACGCTCGACAAGCGTTTCCATTTGCCTGTGTACGCGGTGTATGGGTTTGTGCGCTGGGCCGATGAAATTGTGGACACGTTTCATAGGCACGATAAAGCCGCGCTGTTTCAGGACTTTAAACGGCAGACCGACGAGGCTCTGCGCGAGCGGTTAAGTCTGAACCCAGTTCTGCACGCGTTTCAGCTCATGGTGCACCGCTATGGTATCGACCAAGAGTTTATCGACGCGTTCTTGCGCAGTATGGAGATGGACCTGGAAGACCAGAGCTATAACCAGTCGCTCTACCAAGAGTATATCTATGGCTCGGCGGAGGTAGTAGGGCTGATGTGCCTGCGCATTTTCTGTGAGGGCGACAAGGCGCTATTCGAGCGCCTGCGCGAACCAGCGCGGCGGCTGGGGTCGGCATTTCAGAAGGTGAACTTCCTGCGTGATATTCGTTCCGACTACGAAGACCGGGGCCGCGTGTACTTCCCCGGCGTGCAATACGAGCGGTTCGACGACCAGGTGAAGCGTGAAATTGAGGAAGATATTCTGGCCGATTTCGAGGCCGGCTACGCAGGCATTGTGCAGCTGCCGCGTGCGGCGCGGCTGGGCGTATACCTAGCGTATGTCTACTACCTGAAGCTTTTTTACAAAATTAGGCAGCTGCCGGCCACCCATATCTTGGGTGAGCGAGTGCGCGTACCTAACAATACTAAGATGCTTTTGCTGCTGGGTTCGTACTTTCGCTACCGCCTCCGGGCTATCTAGTCACCAACTCTGCACCACGTGAAGATTCTGCTGCCGCTCTGTCTCACTTTGTTTCTTACCCTTTCCAGTCTCGTGTCCGACGCTAACCCTTACTCCGTTGCCAACCTACGCCGCCAGTATCAGCAAGCCGCTGCTAGCAAAGAAGGTGGCGAGAAGTTTCATCAGTTGATGGCCGCCTACACCCAGCACGATGCTGTAGTGCTGGCCTACAAGGCGGCTGCCGAAGCCATTCGCGCCCGCGACGCGTCTATGTTCAACAAGCTCACCTACGTGCAGCAGGCTGCCAAGCTGTTTGACGAAGCCGTGCGCCGCGACGACGATAACGCCGAAATTCGCTTCTTGCGCCTGAGTGTGGAAAGCAACTTGCCCGCCTTCCTCGGCCTCAGCCAGCACGTCGACGATGACCGGCAGTTTCTGGTACGCACCCTACTGCAACACCCCAGCTCCGGCATGGATAACGAGTCGTTTACCCTGGTGCGCGACTTTATGGTGGAACGCGGCCATATATCCGGCCCCGATGCCGAGCGGTTGACCTCGTTGTAGCGCAGTTTACTGCTCAACGCTCACCGTACTGTATCTGGAAGCTCCTGTTTGGAGCTTCTTTTGTTTAGAGCGAGAATCTTCTCATCTGCTTCTCAATTTGCTATTGCTATGCTGCGTAGGGCGTCTGTAGTCTGCTACCTGTTATTTGCTTCATACACTGCCTTCAGCCAGAGCATCCGCCTCACGGGGAAGGTGGAAGATGCCCAGCATCAGCCCGTGCCCTACGCCAGCGTGGCCCTACCCGATGGAGCAGCAGGTACTGCTACCAATGAGGTAGGGGAGTTCAGCCTGACCGTGCCTGTGCTGCCGCAGCGGCTGGTAGTGCTGAGCATTGGCTACGCCCGCACGGAGGTGGTGGCTGCTTCGGCCGCGCCGCTCACCATCACCCTACCCCCCAGCACCGTGCAGCTGCCCGAGGTAGTGGTGCGCAACCCCCAGCGCGTGGCCGAAGATCTGGTGCAGCGTGCCTACGCCAAGCTAGCTCGCCATGAAAACGATACGTATTACGGCAAGGCTTTCTACCGCCAGAAAACCCGCACCAACGGCACCTACGATGAGCTGTCGGATGCCTTTTATGACGTGGAGCTAACGCCGCAGAAGATAGTAGGGTGGGAGCTGGGCGAGTCGCGCTACGCGGCGGTGGCAGGGCCGTTTCACATGAAGAACTTCTCTACCCTGATGCGGCTACCTACCTTCACTCGGCATCCTAAGCGGGGAAGCATGTACCTGCCGTTGGCTGCAGATGCTGCCAAACGGTTCACGTTTGCGCTACGCGAAATCCAGACCGAAAACGGACGCGAAACCGCCGTTATCGACTTTCAGCCGCGGCCAGGATTGGACAAGCCCGCGCCCGCCGGCACGCTCTACCTCGACCAGCAGACGGCTGCCTTGCGCCGCCAGGAGTTGCGCCTGCGCCTGGGTTCTATGCTGACGTTTTCGAAGGGTTTTCAGCCATTATCGGACTCGTTGCGGCTGGTGTCGGACTTTGCGCCGGTGGCCGATTCGCTTACTCGCCTGACCAGCACCCGGGGCGAGCTGGCCGTAACGATGCAGGCCGGCAACAAACCGCCCGTTCAGTCTGCACTATCGGCCTACCTGCTATTGTATCAATACACCGGACGCCTACCTGGCCAGAGCTACGGCCGGGTGAAGCACAGCACAGATGATCTGCAAACCCTGCAAAACCGGCCGTATAATGCTCGGTTCTGGCAGGAAAACGAGATTATCCGGGCTAGTCCAGTGGAGGAAAGCGTGATTCGCTCCTTTGAGGGGCGCCGGGTGTTCGGCCGCTTATAACGCTGAAAATGCGCGGGTTTTGCAGCTCGAAAGGATGAGTTTGCGTATCTTTTCCCGGATCCTGTGCCGCACTGTAACCTTCTGTCGGTTTTTGCGGTTATTCCGAAAGCTATGCCGCACCACCTGAGCGTCCGTATCGACCCCAATTCCGGCTTTTGTTTCGGCGTAATCTATGCCATTCAGATGGCCGAGGACCTGCTTGACGAGCAAGGCTATCTATATTGCCTGGGCGACATTGTGCACAATGATGAAGAAGTAGAGCGCCTGCGCCAGCGCGGCCTGCGCATCATCGACTACGACACCTTTGCTACTCTACGTAGCGAGGCCGTGCTCATCCGGGCCCATGGCGAACCACCCGCCACCTACCAGATGGCGCTGGAAAATAACCTGACGCTGATTGACGCCTCGTGCCCGGTGGTACTGAAGCTGCAAAACCGCATCAAGGCTAGCTTCGATAAGAAGGATAAAATCTTCATCTACGGCAAGCACGGCCACGCCGAGGTGCGCGGACTGCTGGGCCAGACCGGCGGCGAAGCGGTGGTGTTTGAAAACCTCGACGAGCTACTGCGCCACGAGCTGCCCGACAACATCACGCTCTACAGCCAGACCACCAAGAGCACCGACAGCTTCTACCGCATCAAGGGTGAGCTGGAGCAGCGCGGCCACACGGTGAATGCCAACGACACAATTTGCCGGCAAGTGAGCAACCGCGACAAAGACCTGCGCCGGTTTGCTGCGCAGTTTGACCAAGTGATTTTTGTGTCGGGTACCAAAAGCTCCAACGGCAAGGTGCTCTACCACGTGTGCCTTGAAACCAACCCCAACACGCACTTTGTATCGAAAGTAGAGGAACTGCAAACCGAGTGGTTCCGGCCGGGGCAGTCGATTGGAATTTGCGGCGCTACCAGCACGCCCATGTGGCTGATGGAAAAAGTGCGCGACACGCTGCTGCGACTCTAGCGAGTGATGAAGCGACGAAGTAGAGGAGTGATTTTCTGAACGCCCGCCGGCCGCTCTGGTGTTACTTTCGCGTGTCTCTGCCGAAAACCTTATGTCGACAACTGCTGCTCTACCCACCCAAAAGCGCCTGAAACCTACATCTGTGGGGTATAAGGGGGTAAGCATTGCGTTGTTAATTATGGCGATGTGGGCTGGTTTACTGACCTACCTGCTGGCCTACTATCAACCCGATTGGCGCACGCCCTGGCCCTACCTGCTGGCGCTGGTGCAGATGCACCTCTATACCGGGTTGTTCATTACGGCCCACGACGCCATGCACGGTGTGGTGAGCCCCGACTCGCGCCTGAACAACGCCATTGGCACCGTCGCCGCGCTGCTGTTTGCTTACAACTGGTTTCCTAGGATGCTGCCCAAGCACCATCAGCACCACCGCCACGTAGCTACCCCCGACGACCCTGATTACCACGACGGCGAGCATCCCGACTTCCTGTTCTGGTTCGTTCGCTTTGCATGGAACTACGTGACCTGGTGGCAGGTAGTGCTGATGGCCGCGACGTATAACGTGCTGAAGCTGTGGTTTCCGCAGGAGAACGTTATTGTGTTCTGGATGATACCGGCCGTGCTGGCTACCTTACAATTGTTCTTCTTTGGGACCTACCTGCCGCACCGGGGCGAGCACGCCCCCGATAACCCACACAAGTCGCGCACGCAGTTGCGCCACCATTTGTGGGCTTTTGTAAGCTGCTACTTCTTCGGTTACCACTACGAGCACCACGATCAGCCCTACCTACCCTGGTGGCGCCTGTGGCGCACGAAATAAGTCTGCATAATAAACGTCTGCCATTTTGTCAAAGCGGCGCTACCAATCAGTAGCGCCGCTTTGCTTTTTGCGGTAGGGAAGTTGATAAACTGCTTAAATGCGCTGAAAAGCCCTATTTACTATGGTGGTAGAAAATGGTAAATGGTGGTGGGCTTTTCCCAGGCAATCCGTACTTTTGCTAGTATCCCTGAAACGACGCCAGGCAATGCCATGAACCTTCTCTCCGGCGAATATGAATGCAAGCTGGACCCGAAAGGGCGCCTGGTGCTGCCGGCTAAGGTGAAGGGTAGCCTACCGGAGGAAACTGGTAACCAGTTAATACTGGTGCGCGGTTTCGAGCCGTGTCTGGTGCTCTACCCACGTTCGGCGTGGCGTGTGATTCATGAGAAGGTGATGGCGTTGGACGAGTTCAACGAGGAATACCGCCAGTTTCAGCGCAACTTTTTACGGGGCATGACGGAGGTAGAGTTGGACAGCATCGGCCGGTTTATGCTGCCGCGTACCATGCTGCGCTACGCCGGCATCGAGAAGGAAGCCATTATTGTGGGCATCGGCAACCGGTGCGAAATCTGGGACCCCGAGCGCTACGACAACTTCCTCATCAAAGATCAGCAAAGCTTCTCCAAGCTGGCCCAAAAATTCCTGACCACTCCCGACGCGGCCTCTACCAACCCGCTTGCTGCATGAGCACTTCCTACCCCAACGATACCGCCTACCACCGCCCCGTGATGCTGCGCGAGTGCCTCGACGCTCTCGACCTGCGCCCCGGTGGCCGCTACGTGGACGTTACCTTTGGTGGCGGCGGACACTCGGCGCGCATTCTGGAGCACCTCACCACCGGCCACCTCTACAGCTTCGACCAAGATGCCGATGCGGAGGCCGAAGCCGCCCGCCTGGCCCGGCCGCAGTTCACCTTCATTCGCGCCAACTTCCGCGACCTGCATGCCGAGCTGGCTCGCCACGACGCCCTACCCGTTGATGGGTTGTTGGCTGACCTGGGTGTGTCGTCGCACCAATTTGATACGCCGGAGCGCGGATTCTCTACCCGTTTCGACGGGCCACTGGACATGCGCATGAACCCCGAAGCCGCCCAAACTGCTGCCGACATCGTGCAGGACTACTCCGAGGCCGAGCTGCACCGCATTTTTGGGATGTATGGTGAGGTAACGAATGCACGCACGCTGGCTGCTACCGTAGTGGCCGCCCGCCGGGGTAGGGCCATTACCACCATTGCCGAGCTAAAGAAGGCTATTGCCCCCTGCACGCCCCGCGGCAAAGAGAATAAGTACCTGGCCCAAGTATTTCAGGCCCTGCGCATCGAGGTGAACGAGGAAATGGAAGCTCTCCAGGAAATGCTCCTGCAAACGGCGCAAGTATTACGCCCAGGCGGTCGTTTGGTGGTGATGAGCTACCACTCGTTGGAAGATCGGCTGGTGAAAAACTACCTCGCTAAAGGCAAGTTTTTCGGCGAAGTTGAAAAAGACTTGTTCGGCAACACGCACCAACCTTTCACTGTGCTCACGCGCAAACCCATAGAAGCCACCGCCGCCGAAATTGCCGAAAACAGCCGTGCCCGGAGCGCTAAACTCCGTGTTGCCGAGTTAAAAATGAATAATTAGAAATGAAGAATTACTTATCAGTTTTTATTATGAAATGTGCGCCGAGTGAATTGTCGGTGATACTATATGCTATGCGTCAATTATTAATTTCTAATTCTTAATTAGTAATTAAAATCATGGCCGTTAATACCGTCAGACCACCGCAAAAAACACCTCCCCGCGCCAATGTGCCGCGCGAGGTGGCGGCGCCCATGCCTGTGCCGGAGGTAGTGCCCGAGCCTATCCACGTGCCCGAACCGGAGCCCGAGGAAGAGCCAGAGCCCTACCGCGCCCCGCGCCGGTCGGTCAGCACTTGGAGCGTATTCACGGTAGTAGACCGCGTGATGCGGATGGACGGACTGTTCCGCGAAGGGCTACCGGTGCGCTATCTGCCGCACGTACTGTTCGTGATGTTCCTGACGCTGCTCTACATCGGCAATACGCACTATGCCACGCGCATGAATCGCAATATTCAGAAGCTGAAGCTGGAAACCGAAGACTTACGCGCCGACTTCACTACCCTTTCCTCTGATTATATGGAGGCTAGCAAGCAAAGTGAGGTAGCCCGTAAAGTAGCGGCTTATGGATTGGTAGAAAGTTCTTCGCCGCCGTTCCGCATCAAGGTGCCAGCCGGCCGACTGGACGAGGCGCAGCTGGACCGCCTACCCGTCATCACGGCCGACTCGATGGCCGCGCGGATTGTAGCAGACTCGCTAGCCCGCCTAGCCGCCGAGGAAGAAGCCGGCGCACTGCCGCCCGACTCCGTGGCCGCACCTGCCCGCGCGCCCCGCATGATTGAAGCTCCGAAAGCGCGTACCCCTAAGCCTGCGAAGAAATGAAGGGAAACGTAAAAAAAGCTATTGTTACGCGGGTACGCCTGGCCTTTCTGGGGGTATGCCTGTTTTCGGCGGCCATCGTGTGGAAGGTGTCGCGCATTCAGTCGGAAGAGGAAGGAGCAAAGTGGCGCGCACTAGAGCAGGAGCGCCGGGTGGTGTACCAGCCAGTATTTGCCACGCGGGGCACCATTCTGGCTGGCGACGGCAAAAGCATCATGGCTACCTCGCTACCCTTTTACCGGGTAGCCTGGGACCCGAGCGTGGTTGATAAAGACCTATTGCGCCTTAAGGCCGACTCGCTGGGGCTGCTGCTCTCGCGCTTTTTCGGGGATAAGTCGGCGCAGGAATATGCCCGCAAGCTCAAAAATGCTCGCAACGCTTCGCCCGTGGTGCGCTATATCCGGTTGAACTCGCGGCAGATCAATTTTCAGGAGAAAAAGCAGCTGGCCACGTGGCCCATTTTTCGGCTGGGTAAAAACAAAGGCGGCGTTATTTTCGAGAAGGTCGACAAGCGTTTCCGGCCGTTTGGCGGGCTGGCCCAGCGCACCATTGGTTTCCTGAATGAAGACAAGAATGGTGCGGGGCTGGAGTTTACTTACAACCGCAGCTTGGCCGGCAAAGACGGTGAGGCCTTGTTTGAGCGCCTACCCGGTGGTAACAAGCCCATCTACGATGGCTCGGAAGTGAAGGCCCAGGCCGGCTACGATATCCGAACAACTCTCGACATCAACTTACAGGACGTAGCCGAAAACGCCTTGTATAAGTCGTTAGTAGACAACGATGCACAGTACGGCTGCGTGGTGCTGATGGAGGTGAAAACCGGCGAAATCAAGGCCATTGCCAACCTGGGCAAGATTGGCGACGGCGTGTATACCGAGAATTATAACTACGCCATTGCCGACCAGGGCCGCACCGAGCCGGGTTCTACCTTCAAGCTGGCTTCGATGATGGCCTTGTTTGAGGACGACCCCGATATCGAGTTGACCGACACGGTGAACACCGGTACCTCGGGCTCCATGAAGATTGCCGGCGCCATCAAAACTGATACCCACCCCAACGGCCGCGTGACTATTCAGAAGGCCATTGAGCAGTCGTCGAACATTGGGGTAGCGAAGCTCATCAACGACCATTTTTCGGCCAACCCCGAGAAGTACACCGACCACCTCAAGAGCTTCGGGCTAGATAAGCCGCTGGGCTTTCAGATGGCCGGCGAGGCACGGCCCTATATAAAAGACCCCAATGACCGGAGCTGGAGCCGTACTTCCCTCTCTACCATGAGCATCGGCTACGAGCTGAAGCTGGCCCCGTTGCAAACGCTGGCGTTTTACAATGCTATTGCCAACGACGGCGTGAAGATTGAGCCCATCATCGTAAAAGAAATCAAGCAGGCCGACAAGGTGCTGGAGAGCTTTGATGCGCGGGTGTTGAATCCAAAAATCTGTTCGGATAAAACCGTTGCCAAGCTGCAATCCATGCTGAAAGGGGTAGTGCTGAATGGCTCGGCCCGCGGCATCAAAACCGATGACTACAGTATTGCCGGCAAAACCGGCACTGCCTGGAAGTTCAAAAATGGCCGCTACACCCGCATGTATTCCACCAGCTTTTGCGGCTATTTCCCCGCCGATAAGCCCAAATACAGCTGCATTGTAGTAATTGACTCGCCCCGCCGCGGCCGTATATACGGTGGCACGGTGGCCGCGCCAGTGTTCCGCGAAGTGGCCGATAAGGCCATGGCCCGCGACGCGGCCAGCCAGCGGCCCTTGCTGGCACGGGGTAGTGGCCCCCGCTCGCGGGTGCCTTATGTGCGCGCTGGCATGCAGGATGAACTGCAATTGGTGTGCGAAAAACTCTCGATAGGAATGGACGCGCCGCAGGCGGTAGCCGAAGACTGGGTACGCGTGACGCCGGCCCGCGACTCGGCCAAGCTGGCGGTGGTGGCACAGCCCGTATCGCGCGACCGGGTGCCCAACGTGCAGGGCATGACACTGCGCGATGCCTTATTTTTGCTGGAAAACCGAGGCTTGCGCGTGAAAACTGTGGGCACGGGCCGCGTACAGCGTCAGTCTTTGGCTGCGGGTAGTGCCCTACAAAGAGGTACTACCGTGGTGCTGGAGCTGGCACCTATTGGCCGGCAGATGGTGCCGGTGCTACTACCCACGGTAGCTGCCGAACCCAAGCCGGCCGTGACTTATCCTGCCGAGCCAGCCAAAAAACGTGCGGCACCGTCGTCTCTGACTCAACAGGCGCCGCGCCGGACCGAAACCAAACCAAAAGCTTAACCGGCGCCCGTCGCGTCGTTTCTTACTCTTGACAACACATTCTCTTTCTGCGCTCCTCACCGGCATTCCGGTGCTTGACCAACAGGGCCCTACCGAAGTAGAGGTGCAGGGCCTTACCCTCGACTCGCGTCAGGTCGGGCCGGGCACGGTATTTTTCGCCCTGCGCGGAGTGGCCGCTGATGGTCACCAGTTCATACCAAAAGCGGTGGAGCAAGGCGCTGCTGTGGTGGTGTGCGAAACCCTACCCGACGAGCGAGCTGACGCCGTGAGTTACGTGCTGGTGCCCGACAGTGCCGCCGCCATGGCCCTGATGGCTGCCACGTTCTACGACCACCCTTCTCAGAAACTACAGCTGGTAGGCGTAACGGGTACCAACGGCAAAACCACCTGCGCTACCTTGCTGCACAAGCTGTTCCGGGAGTTGGGCTACCATGTGGGCCTGCTGAGCACGGTGCAGAATCAGATTGATGAGGAGGTGATTCCGGCCACCCATACCACGCCCGACGCTATTCGGCTAAACGAGCTGCTGGCGCGCATGGTGCGGGCCGGCTGCGCCTACGTGTTTATGGAGGTTAGCTCGCATGCTGTGGTGCAGCACCGCATTACGGGTCTGCACTTCGCGGGAGGCATCTTCACCAACCTCACTCACGACCACCTCGACTACCACGGCACCTTCGACGCCTACCTGAAGGCCAAGAAAGGCTTCTTCGACAAGCTCCCGAAAACTGCCTTTGCCCTCACCAACGCCGACGACAAGCGTGGCCCGGTGATGCTGCAAAATACGGTGGCCCAGCGCGAATCGTACGGGCTGCGGGGGGTAGGGACGTTCCGGGGTAAGCTGCTCGAAAACGCCGTGCACGGTCTGCACCTGGAAGTAGACGGCCGCGAAGTGCAGTTCCGCCTCATTGGCGTGTTCAACGCCTACAACCTGCTGGCCGTGTATGGCGCGGCGGTGTTGCTGGGCGAAGACGCCGACGCGGTGCTAACCATCCTGTCCGGCCTGCTGTCGGCACCAGGGCGGTTTGAGCCGGTGGTATCGGCGCACACCCGCGTGACGGGCATCGTGGACTATGCTCACACACCCGACGCCCTCGAGAATGTGCTTGATACTATTGCCGACATCCGCCAGCCGCGGCAGCAGGTGATTACGGTGGTAGGCTGCGGCGGAAACCGCGACGCGGCCAAGCGTCCCATTATGGCGAAACTGGCCTGCCAGGGTTCTGAGCGCGTAATCTTAACCGCCGATAATCCGCGTTTCGAGGACCCCAACGATATTCTGCATCAGATGCAGGCGGGCGTGGCCCCAGCCGATATGGGCAAGGTACTGACCATTGCCGACCGGCGCGAGGCCATCAAAACGGCGGTGGCGCTAGCCCAGCCCGGCGATATTGTGCTGGTAGCCGGCAAAGGCCACGAAACCTACCAAGAGATGAAGGGAGTGCGCGCACCGTTCGACGATAAGCAGGTGCTGCGCGAGATGTTTGAGCTGTTGGAAAAATGAAGAAGAACCCGAGTAGTTCTGCTACCCCCACTTGGTGGATGCAGCAAACCGAAAAAAATGGCACGTCGCACCACCCTGTTAGTCCGGCGCTGTCTACCACGCTGATCCGGGCCGATGCGCTGGTGCAGCAACTGCGCACCGTGCACACCACCTACCACGATGCCCTACCCGGCCCGTGGACGGTGACCGGCACTAATCAAATTCAGAACAAACGCAATACCTGACGCCTCGGCAAAAAGCCAAACCTTTGCGGTTTGGAATTGTCCAGACTGTCTTTTTTCGCTGATTTCCTGCGCTCATGCTCTACCACCTCTTCACGTTTTTATACAAAACCTACCACCTACCGGGCGCGGGGGTGTTTCAGTATACCACATTTCGGGCGGCCATGGCCGTCATCACTTCCCTGCTGATTGCCCAGGTATTTGGGGGGCGTCTCATCCGCGTGTTGCAGCGCCGCCAGATTGGCGAGGGCATCCGCGACCTGGGGTTGCAGGGCCAAATGGAGAAAAAAGGTACCCCCACCATGGGTGGCCTGATCATCCTGCTGGCTATTCTGGTACCGGTGCTGCTGTTTGCCCGTCTCGATAACATCTATACCATTCTGATGCTGCTGAGCACGGTATGGCTCGGTCTGATTGGCTTTCTCGACGACTATATTAAGGTAGTGAAGAAGGACAAAGAAGGCTTGGCCGGCCGCTTTAAGGTGCTGGGCCAGGTAGGGCTGGGCATCACGGTAGGGTGGGTGCTGTTTTTTTCCAACGACGTGACCGTGCGCCAGTACCTGCTGCCCGACGGCCAGCTCTCGGCTGTGGATGCCAGCACCGTATACCAGGACGTGAAGCTGATGATTACGACCATCCCCTTCGCCAAAAACAATGAGCTGAACTACGGCAACCTGTTCAGCTACGCCGGGCCGTATTTCAACGGCCTCTACGCCTTCCTCTACATTCCCATCGTCATCGTCATTATCACGGCCGTCAGCAATGGCGCTAACATCACCGACGGCCTCGACGGGCTGGCGGCCGGCACCTCGGCCATCATCGGGACTACCATTGCCATCTTCGCCTTTGTGAGTGGTAACTCGGTACTGGCTGACTATCTGGATGTTATGTATATTCCAAACTCCGGGGAGTTGGTAGTGTTCTGTACTGCGTTTGTGGGGGCGTGCGTGGGTTTCTTGTGGTATAATTCCTACCCCGCGCAGGTGTTTATGGGCGACACTGGCTCGTTGGCCATTGGCGGCATCATTGCCGTGCTGGCCCTTATCATCCGTAAAGAATTGCTAATTCCGGTGCTGTGCGGGGTGTTTCTGATTGAGAACCTGTCGGTGATTGTGCAGGTGAGCTACTTCAAATACACCCGTAAAAAGTACGGCGAGGGTAGGCGTTTGCTGCGCATGTCGCCCCTGCACCACCACTACCAGAAGCTAGGCTACCACGAGTCCAAAATCGTGTCGCGTTTCTGGATTGTGGGTATCATGTTGGCGGTGCTGACGCTGGTTACTTTAAAATTGAGGTAATGGACTTTAGCCCGCAAAGGACGCAGTGTTTTCGCAGAGGGCGCTGAGGTCTGCGTCTTCTGCGGGCTAAACTCATCAAACGAACTATGAACATCGTCATTTTAGGAGCTGCGGAAAGTGGGGTAGGGGCGGCGCTATTGGCGCAGGCCAAAGGACACACCGTATTTGTATCCGATAAAAGCCCAATTCAGCCGCACTACAAGGAAAAGCTGACGGCAGTGGGCATTGAGTTTGAGGAAAATCAGCATACCGAAGAGCGAATTCTAGCTGCCGACGAGGTAGTGAAAAGTCCCGGTATTCCAGAGAAAGCACCTATTATTCAGCAGATAAGGGAAAAACAAATCCCCATTATTTCTGAGATTGAGCTAGCCGGGCGCTACACCAACGCTAAGTGCATCTGCATCACGGGTACCAACGGCAAAACCACCACCACACTGCTCACCTACCATTTGCTGAAAGAAGCTGGCCTGAAGGTAGGGCTGGCCGGCAACGTGGGCTACTCCTTGGCCGAGCAGGTAATTGAAGACCAGCACGACTACTACGTGGTGGAGCTGAGCAGCTTCCAGCTCGACGACACGCACGACTTCCAGCCTTGGGTATCGGTGCTGCTCAACATCACCCCCGACCATCTTGACCGCTACGAGTATTCGTTGGAAAAATATGCTGAGTCCAAGTTGCGTATTATGCGCAGCCAGGACAGCAACGGCTACTTCATCTACAACGCCGACGACGAGAACATCCAGCGCTACTTCCAAGGGGCATTTCGGCCGGTGCGGCAGTTGCCCTTCAGCCTGCATCATCGCTCCGATTTTCACCTGGCAGGCTACTACGAAGAAGAAAGCCTAATACGTTTGGACTTGCTGCCCGGCTTTTATAGCAAAACTGAGGAAATCAGCACCATCAATTCGCCGCTCATCGGTCAGCATAACCGGCAGAACATATTGGCGGCCGTGCTCTGCGCCCGCGTGGCGGGGATAGAACGTGAGCAAATTGAGAGTGCCCTGGCAACTTTCCGTAACGCCGACCACCGCTTACAACCCGTGGGCGAAATCAACGGCGCTACGTTCATCAACGACTCCAAGGCCACCAACGTGGAAGCTGCCTGGTATGCCCTGGACGGTATCACCAAACCTATCATCTGGATTGCCGGCGGCACGGACAAAGGCAACGATTACACCTCGCTGTTGCCCCTAGCGCAGGAGCGCGTGAAAGCGCTGATTTGCCTGGGCGTCGACAACGATAAGCTGCGCAACGCCTTCACCGGCGTGGTACCCTACCTCGTTGAAACCCAGCGCATGACCGATGCTGTAGAGCGCGCCGCCGCCCTGGCTCGTCCCGGCGACGTGGTGCTGCTCTCGCCCGCCTGCGCCTCCTTCGACCTGTTCAAAAATTACGAAGACCGGGGTAGACAATTCGCAGCGGCAGTTGGTGAGATGGTGAAATCGTGAGATGGTGAGTGAGATGTTCAACCCGAACATCAACTCTCTGCTCATTACATACTTGACTTCTCACACAATCCGCGCTGCCAAAACGACAAACTCACCATCTCACCTCATGGAACCCATTAAAAACTGGCTGCAACGCAACCTCAAGGGCGACCCGGTCCTGTGGGGTATTGTGATTTTGTTTTCGCTGATCAGTATTGCGGTGGTGTACTCGGCTACGGGTACGCTGGCTTACAAGAAGATGGGCGGCAATACCGAGTATTTTCTAATTAAGCACACTGGGCTAATTCTGGTGGGACTGTTTTTCATGTGGCTGGCCCACCGCATCGACTACCGCTACTACTCGCGCCTGTCGCTGTACGCGCTGCTGTTATCGGTGCCGCTGCTGCTGTTCACGTTCTTTTTTGGCGGCACTACCCTCAATGATGCTTCCCGCTGGCTCACCATTCCGGTTATCAACCAAACCTTCCAGCCTTCTGATTTGGCCAAGCTGGCGCTTATTGCGCATTTAGCCAGTATGTTGAGTCGTCGCCAGCAGCACGTGCAGGATTTCAAAACGACGCTGCTTCCTGTGATGCTGTGGGTAGGACTGATCTGCGGCATCATCATCATGAGTAATGCTTCTACGGCGTTGTTGCTGTTCATTACGTGTCTGTTGCTGATGTTTATTGGTCGTGTGCCGCTGAAACAAATGGCCGTGATGGTGGCCATTGGCTTGGTAGTGGGCGGGGTAGGGCTGGCTTCGGGTCAGCGCTACAAGACGGTAATGAGCCGCGTGTCGAGTTTCACCGATAAATCGAAGCCGGTGCCGTTTCAGCTGGAGCACAGCTACATAGCCATTGCTACAGGCGGTGTCACGGGCAAAGGCCCCGGCAAGAGCACCGAGCGCAACATCCTCCCGCACCCGTATTCCGACTTCATTTATGCCGTGATTATCGAGGAGTACGGCCTAGTGGGCGGCACATTCGTGCTGTTCCTATACCTAGCTTTTCTGTATCGAGGGCTGAAAACCGTGATGAACAGCGCTGGCGCCTTTGGCGGGCTGCTGTCAGCGGGCCTGAGCTTCAGTCTGGTGTTGCAGGCTATGGTAAATATGGGTGTAGCCGTGGGCCTGGGGCCGATTACGGGCCTACCCTTACCGTTGCTGAGTATGGGTGGTACCTCGCTTATTTTCACCGGTATCAGTATCGGTATTATCCTGGCTGTGAGTCGGGGCGAGCGGGAGGTGCGCCCGATGGTGGGCGAGCCCGCCGACACCGCCCGTATTCCGCGGGTAGCCATGGGGTAGGGTAGTAGGGGCGGCTTGTAGCCGTCCGCCTACCGAACGTCAACAGCACAGACTGTCATGCTGAGCCAGTCGAAGCATCTCTACCGCTTCGCCCAATAGTAATTGATTACGCACGGTAGAGATGCTTCGACTGGCTCAGCATGAAGACTAGAGTTAATATCTAAAACCAAATGAAAGTAATCATCAGCGGCGGCGGTACGGGCGGCCACATCTTCCCGGCCGTGGCTATTGCCAATGAGCTGCGCCGTCGCCACCCCGATGCGGAAATCCTTTTTGTGGGCGCCAACGGCCGCATGGAGATGACGCGCGTGCCCGAAGCGGGCTACCGCATTGTGGGCCTCGACGTGACGGGCTTGCAGCGCCGCCTGACACCCCAGAACCTGATGTTTCCGGTGCGCGTGTTCCGGTCAGTACGCAAGGCGGGGCGGCTGCTCGAAGAGTTCCAGCCCGATGCGGTGGTAGGGGTAGGAGGATATGCCTCGGCACCGGTACTGCTGGCTGCCACCTCGCGCGGCATTCCGTCCCTCATTCAGGAGCAAAACTCGTACGCTGGCCTCGTCAACAAGCTCCTGGCCCGCCGCGTCGACCGCATTTGCGTGGCCTACGAAGGCATGGAAAAGTTTTTCCCCGCTGATAAGCTGGTACTTACAGGCAACCCTGTGCGCGCCGAAATTGCCAGCGGCAGCCGCGCCGAGGCGCTGGCCTTTTTCGGGCTCGATGCCAGCCGACCAGTGCTCTTGGTAGTAGGGGGTAGCCTGGGTGCTCGTACGCTCAACGAGGCCACAGCCGCCGCGCTACCGCGCTTACAGCAAGGAGGGATACAGTTGCTCTGGCAAACCGGCAAAACCTACTACCCCCAAGCTGCACCAGCCGCTGTGCCCTATGCGGCAAATGGTTTGCACGCCCTGGAGTTCATCCAACGTATGGATTTGGCCTACGCCGTTGCTGATGTAGTAGTGAGTCGGGCCGGGGCGTTGTCAGTGTCGGAGCTGTGCCTCACGGGCAAGCCAAGTATCTTGGTGCCCTCGCCCAACGTGGCCGAAGACCACCAAACCAAAAATGCCATGGCTCTGGTGCAGCGCAACGCCGCCCTGCTGGTGACGGATAGCCAGGCCGCCACCCGTCTCTACGACGAAGCCTTGGCCCTGCTGCATCAGCCCGAGCGCCGGCAACAAGTAGCAAGCAACGCCCTAGCGCTGGCGCGCCCAGCAGCTACAATCACCATCGTAGACGAGCTGGAGAAATTAATTACTAATCAAAAAATCGATTAAACGGAACACGTCTTTCTGTGCCTCATATACCCTCAATTCTTAATTCAAAACCTTGAAGCCTTACGTTTATTTTTTGGGTATTGGTGGCATTGGGATGTCGGCGCTGGCACGGTGGTTTCAGGCCAACGGCCATCAGGTGAGCGGCTACGACAAAACGGCTACTCCCCTCACAGAGGCACTTACGGCTGAAGGTATTGCCATTCACTACACCGATGCAGTGGAGAGTATTCCGGCAGTGGTGCGCGACAACCGCGAACAGACGTTGGTGGTACTCACGCCGGCCATTCCGAAAGACCACCAGGAGTGGGCGTGGCTGCGTGCCCAAGGCTACGATATTCGCAAGCGCAGCCAGGTGCTGGGTGTGCTTACCGAAGGACGCCCTACCCTGGCCGTAGCCGGCACCCATGGCAAAACCACCACCAGTAGTATGCTGGCGCACTTGCTGCACCACGCCGGCCTGCCGGTAGGAGCATTCCTGGGTGGTATCAGCGTCAACCTCGGTTCTAACCTGCTATTGCCTGAGGAAATAAAGAAAGGCGCTACAGAAACTGCTGAGGCAGAGATGTCAGCTAACGACCATCAGCTAGCAGCCAAGCAGACGCCTATCGTAGTAGAGGCCGACGAGTACGACCGGTCCTTCCTGACGCTGCATCCTGATGTGGCCATTATTACCAGCACCGATGCCGACCACCTTGATATCTATGGCGACAAGGATGCACTAGTGGAATCATTCCGGCAGTTTGCGCGGCAGATCAAACCTGGCGGCACGCTGTTGCTCAACCATACGGCCGATGCCAGCGTGGCCGATGCGGTAGGGCCGGAGGTACGTGTTATTCACTACGGGCTCACAAAAAAGCAAGAGACAGAATTATATTCCTCGACCATCACCGCAGAGGGCCATCAGTTTCATTTCGACCTACATAGCCCGCTTGGTAACGTGCCGGATCTGCAATTAGCCGTGCCAGGTTATCACAATGTGGAAAACATGTTGGCCGCTGCTTGCGTAGCGCAGTTGCAAGGTATCGGTGCTGCTGCGCTGCAAGCAGCAGTAGCGGCCTACCGGGGCGTGAAGCGGCGGTTCGAGTTCATCGTAACGGCCACTTCGGGTACCGGTTCAAGGGTATATGTGGACGATTATGCCCACCACCCACGCGAAATCGACGCCTTTCTGCGTTCCTTACGAGCGCTCTACCCCGGCAAACGGCTGCGGGTAGTGTTTCAACCCCATTTGTTCACCCGCACTCGCGACTTCTTGGCGGGCTTTGCTGAAAGCCTGAGCTTGGCCGACGAGGTGGTGCTACTCGATATCTATCCGGCGCGGGAGCTACCCCTACCTGGTATCACCTCGGCATTGCTCCTGGAGCTGATAACGGCCCCCGTAAAGTCGTTACAGACCAAAGAGCAGGTGCTGGCCGCTGCCCAAACCGACGATTCCTTCGACGTGCTGGCCACGGTAGGTGCCGGTGACATCGACCAGCTAGTACCCCGTTTGCGGAATATTCTAGATATTAGATGGAATGGAGCTGAAGCGTAAAGCCAATAATCTACTATTTGCCACTGGCTGCCTGGTGCTGCTGGTTGGGCTACTGATATTTGCCGGTATTCGGCAAACGCATCGGCCTGTGGGCCAAGTCATTGTAAAGATTAGTAATGAGTTCAATAACTACTTTATCAGCGAACGGGAAGTGACGCAGCTACTGACTAGAAACGGCCGAGACCGGCTAGAAGGTAGCGCGCCTGAGGCCCTGAACCTGCGGGCGCTGGAAGCACGCCTGAAGGCGCATAGCTTCGTGAAAGACGCACAGGTGTACCGCGACCTGGCGGGCAATCTGCACGCCGATGTGCGCCAGAGCCGGCCTATCGCTCGCCTCACGCACCCGGATACTCGCCAGGATTCCTACCTCGACGCTGATGGCCGGCAACTGCCACTCTCGCCGCTGTTTACGGCCCGCGTGGTGCCCGTGGCCCGGCAGGGGGGAGCTCCGTTGCAGGCTGGTTTCTTCCAGGATTCGACCGGCCGGCACTACCTGGAGCTGCTGCGCTACATCGATGAGCACCCCTTTTGGCGAGCTCAGGTAGCGGAAGTTTTTATTGACCCAAATGGCAAGGTTGCTCTCACCCAACAGGTAGGCGACCAGCGCATAGAATTTGGTTTTCCGAAGAATATATCGGAAAAATTTGCGAAACTAATGGTATTTTACCGCCAGATTCCACCAGCCCTAGGTTGGAATACCTACCACCGCGTCAACGTGGAATTCAAAGATCAGATTATCTGCGAATAGCGATAGTCTCTTTTAAAAACGCCGGAAATACGCGTTTTTTGCGTCATATTCCTTAGCTTACCTAGCTGCAACACCCTACCCTCACGCCTCCGTCTCATGCAAAACGATAAAATTGTAGTCGGTCTCGACATTGGAACCACTAAAATCTGCGCGCTGGTAGGGCGCAAAAACGAATTCGGCAAGCTCGAAATCTTGGGCATGGGCAAAGCCGTGTCGGAAGGCGTGGTGCGGGGTATCGTGTCGAACATTGACAAGACAGTAGACGCTATCAAACGGGCCATCCGGCAGGCGGAGGAGCAGTCTGGCATCAACATCGGCGTGGTGAACGTAGGTATTGCCGGCCAGCACATCAAAAGCCTGCAACATAACGGCAGCATCACACGGGCTTCTACCGACAGCGAAATTACGGTGGAAGACGTGACCCGGCTGACCAATGATATGTATCGGCTGGTGACCCCACCCGGCTCCGAAATCATCCACGTAATGCCCCAGGACTACAAGGTGGATTACGAGGAGGGAATTATGGACCCTGTGGGAATGTCGGGTGTGCGTTTGGAAGGGAACTTCCACATTATCACAGCACAGAGCACGGCCATCAACAACATCAACAAATGCGTGACCAAGGCCGGGTTGGAAATCGACAACCTGATCCTGGAGCCATTGTCCTCGTCGATGTCGGTGCTGTCGGACGAAGAGAAGGAAGCGGGCGTGGCGCTGATTGATATTGGTGGCGGCACCACGGACCTGGCTATCTTCAAAGATGGCATCATCCGCCATGCAGCGGTACTACCCTTCGGCGGCAACATCCTGACCAGCGACATCAAGCAGGGCTGCGCCGTGATGCAGAACCAAGCGGAGCAGCTGAAGGTGAAGTTTGGTAAAGCCATTGCGGAAGAAGCTTCTGAGTACGAAATCGTAAGTATTCCAGGGTTGCGCGACCGGGCGCCCAAGGAAATTTCTCTGAAAAACCTGGCCTATATCATAGAGGCCCGGATGGAGGAAATTGTGGAACTAGTGTATGCCGAAATTCAACGTACTGGCTACGCCGACAAGCTGGCTGCCGGTATTGTGCTGACGGGCGGTGGCTCGCAGTTGCAAAACCTAGTGCAGCTCACGGAATATGTAACCGGTATGGACACCCGCATCGGCTACCCCAACGAGCACCTGGGTAAGAGTAAGATTGAGGCGGTAAAGTCGCCGATGTATGCTACTACCGTGGGCTTGGTGCTGGCTGGCTACCGTCCCCTCGACGAGCGAATCAACCAGAGCGTTTACGAGGAGGAGCAGCCACAGGTGTACTACCAGCCGCAGGCTCCCGAGCCACGTTACACGCCCCCAGTGCCCGCAGCACCTCAGCCTGCTCCTGCCCCAGAGCCGGAGAAACCCAAGAAGCCCTCGGGCGCTAGTAAGTTCTTCCAGGACATTATCAGCCGCACCAAAGGCCTGCTCATCGACGATTTCGACGATAAGCAGTATTAGGTAGTTGGGGTCTTAGGGTCTTGGGGTCTTGGTTTTTACTATTACTGTATCAACCTGACTCCAAGCGCCTCTATTAAAAGCCAAGACCCCAAGACCCCAAGATCCTAAGACCCTTCTACATGAATTTTACCTTCGATATACCAGCGCAAAACACGTCCATCATTAAGGTGATTGGCGTGGGTGGGGGCGGCTCCAACGCCGTGAACCACATGTTCAATCAGGGCATTAAGGACGTTGAGTTTGTAATCTGCAACACCGACAAGCAGGCCCTGGCTTCCTCGACGGTGCCCAACCGCCTGCAAATCGGGTTGGACCTGACCGAAGGCCTGGGTGCGGGCGCCAACCCCGAGCGGGGTAAGCAGGCTGCTATTGAAAGCAAAGAACAAATCCGGGAGCTGTTAAGCCACGGTACCAAAATGGTGTTTATCACGGCGGGCATGGGCGGCGGTACCGGTACCGGTGCGGCCCCCGTTATTGCCCGCGTAGCCAAAGAGCTGGACATCCTGACGGTGGGCATCGTGACGGCACCCTTCATGTTTGAGGGCAAGAAGAAGCGCCAGCAGGCCGAACAGGGCATCAAGGAGCTGAGCGAGAACTGCGACACGGTGCTGGTGATTCTCAACGACAAGCTCCGCGAGATTTACGGCAACCTACCCATTCGCTCGGCCTTTGCCAAGGCTGATAACGTGTTGAGTACCGCTGCAAAGTCCATTGCCGAAATCATTACGGTGACGGCCGATGTGAACGTGGACTTTGAAGACGTGAAAACGGTGATGAAGGACTCGGGTGCCGCCGTAATGGGTAGCTCTATCACGGAGGGTGAAAACCGCGCCCGTCGTGCCGCGGAGGAGGCCTTGGCTTCGCCGCTGCTTAACAACACTGACATTCACGGCGCCCAGCGCATCCTGCTCAGCATCATGTCGGGTGACCAGGCAGAGCTAGAAATGGATGAGCTGACTGAAATTACGGAATGCATTCAGGACAAAGCTGGCCAGAATGCCGAGGTGATTTTCGGCCACGGCATCGATTCTACCCTGGGCCAAAGCATCCGAGTAACGGTAATTGCTACCGGTTTTGCCCGCGAGGCGCATACCATCACCGATAGCCTGGTGAACAAGGAAGCGCCCAGTACACCGGAAACAGTTGCTCCGGCTGCCCCTGCCGAGCCACGTTCAGACAATTCAATCGTGCCTACGTTTGGCGCGCCAATTCCGGCGCCCCCCGTTGCTCCTGAACCGCCTAAGGTGACGACCTTCGACCTGGAAACGTCTTCGTACACCTACGAGCCCCCCATTAACCCGTCGCCAACGCCGAATCCGGAGCCGGTGTTGCAACCCCAGCCGCAGCAGTATCAGCAGCAGCCGATGCACGCCACGCCCTACCAGCCATCGGCCCGGCCCGCGCACGACGCCCGTGCCGAGGAACGCCGCCGCCGCTTGCAAGGTCTGAGCAATGGCCTCACCAACGAAGCCATCAAAGACCAACTGGAAACACCGGCTTACCTGCGCCGCCAGGTGAAGCTGGAAAATGTAACGCCTTCCAGCGAGCAAAACATCAGCCGATTCAATCTTTCTGACGACAACGAACTGCTCGGCGACAACCGCTTCCTGCACGACAACGTGGATTAAGGAAACAAATAAACCCAAAGCCACCGGCCCACTGACGTATCTTCAGTGGGCCGGTGGCTTTTAAACCTAATCTAATAGCTGATTATAGCTGCCTTCCGCTTTATTTGCGCCGCTTAGTGGAAGTGGGGGTAATAGCAGGCGGCGACGTTGCCGAGCGAGTAGCAGTGCCGGACCGTTTCGTTCTCTGCATCTTCTGTGAAGCTTGCACCACGCGCAGCATATTCATACTTTGAGCTAGATTTTGGAGCGAGTCGGAAGTGGCTGAGTGACCATGAAGTGGAGCGTAGAACTCCAGGCTGGATTTGAGCAGGGAGTCGGCCGCTACGGCTAGGATTTCATCCTGGTTCATGCCCGAGCGGTAGAAAAACCAGTCGCGTAGCTGCACGCGGCGTGGCGTGGCGGCTCCGCCCAAATTGAATTGGGTAGGACGCAGGCGCTCCGCCACGCTGCCTTCCTGGGTGCTGTCTACATAAAGTTGAGTGGTTCCGCGAGCGTAGTAATGCGTAAGGGCCAGCTGGTGCCAGCGGTTGTTGGCCACAGGTACTTTGCCCGTGATGCGCTGTCCTTTGGTTGAGGTATAGGCTACTACGCCACTTGGTGTCACCCGCAACGCACCAGTTATCAGTCCAGCACTGTCTTGGATAGCCAGCAGCTGGCCCGCGGTGCCGGTTTTGAAGCGGATAATGGTCGTAAACGGGTGCACCACATCCTCGGGTACCAGACGGAGGGTAGGGGCAGGCCGGCTAGCCGTATTAATGAGCCTGATACCCTGGCTGACGCGGCGCGTGGGCAGCGGCTTACCCACGTGCAGAGCATCAAAAAGCGAAGGAACCATGGTGTGCGCCATTTCGGCGTGGCCCCGGTCGTTGGGGTGTAGGGCATCAGACCAATAGCCTGTCGTCCAGCGGCCCTGTCCATCATCAACGGCACCAAGCAAATTGATACTGGGTACATTCCAGCCCTGAATCAGCAGGTTCATTTGTTTGGTGAAGGCGTATTGCTCGGGGCCGTAATCGTTGCGAGTGTAGCCATTGGTGATGATGGGCACCATGCCGTGCGCCCGCGCCCGGTTGATGAGCGCCACCAGATTGGTCTTGAATTGCTCAAAAACCGGCTGGCCTTTTTCCTTGATGCCTTCATTGCCAAGCGCCAGCGCAAACACTACATACTTAGCGCGTTGGGGTAGCAGGTCGGCATCAAAGCGCTTCATCACGGCAATAGTGTTGTTGCCGGAAATGCTGATGTTGGCCGTTTGCCAGGGCAATCCTGCCCCAGCTGCAGCTCGTTGCGCCAGCAAATCAGAGTACAGCGCCGTGTAGCCGTGCTGGTTGGTGGCGCCCACGCCAGTGGGCACAGAAGACCCCATGTATACCAACTTCAGTGAATCAAGGGGCAGAAGTGCCGTAGCGGACTGTCTGGTAGACATTGTGCCAATTGCAGAGAGGGTAGGCTCGGTGGCAGAAGGCAGTTGGGTAAGTAGAAAACTTGCCGCCAGGGCAGCGACTACAGATAGATAGGGTAGTCGAATCATGCTATGACTTGCGCGGGGTTTCCGTTTCGGGTTGCGCTGGCTCGGCTACCTCTCGGTCTGGTGAAAGGGTGCGGGGGGCACGGGCCGGACGAACGGCCGGAGAATGCGGCTCCTTCGACGTGGTAAAGCAGCTAATCAACAGGAAAAGCCCCGGCAGGAGCAGCGCGTAGGCAAACCAGCGTTTCATGTTTACAAAGTACGCATTTTGCCCGCAAGCCAACGGTTATGGCTTGCCAATCAGGGAGTAAATGGATTCGCGAAGCGCTTGTCATGCACAAACGTGGTGTCCGTTAGGGTTTTCAGGAAGGCCACAAGCTGCCGCTTTTGGGTGGCCGAGAGGCTAACCTGACTTCCAAACGGCACATTGCTGGCATCCAGCATGTTGGGGTCGATGTTGGGGCTTTGGCGCTGCACATGGTCACTGTAGTGATCCACCACTTCCTCTAGGGTAGCAAAGCGGCCATCGTGCATGTAGGGGGCCGTGAGGGCAATGTTGCGCAGAGTAGGCGCCCGAAACTTGCCGTTGTCGAAGGCCTGACCGGTGGCCTGGCCACGGCCGTTATCGGCAAAGGAAAGATCGAGGCCGTTGTTGAAAAAGTCGCGGGCCGTGAACAGCGTGCCGCCGTGGCAGTGGAAGCAGTTGGCCCCCGCAATGCCGTGGCTGGGCTCGGGGTGGTTGTTGAACAACAGCAGCCCCTGCACCTCGTCAGGCGTCAGCACCGACCGGTCGCCTGCGTAGTAGCGGTCGAAGCGCGAATTGGCTGAAATCAGTGTGCGCTCAAACTGCGCCAGTGCTTTCAGCGTGTTTTCTTCTGTAATGGTTTTCGAGCCAAACGCTTTCAGGAAAAGAGGGGGGTAGAGGTCCGTTTGCTGAAGTTTGGCTACGCCTACGGCCAGCGACTGGTGCAGCTCCACTTCGTTTTCAATCGGAATGCGGGCCTGCGTTTCGAGCGTGGTGGCAGCGCCGTCCCAGTTCAGCGTCGTTTCCCAGAGCAGGTTGGTGAGCGACATAGCGCCGCGCGGGTGCTGCCGCCCATCTACGCCCAACGACCGTGCCCGGCCATCGGTGAAAGCCTTGCTTTGCTGGTGGCAAGAGCCGCACGATAAGGTATTGTCACGGGACAAACGCGTTTCGTAGAATAGCATCCGGCCCAACTGCACGCCTTCGTTGGTAAGCGGGTTGTCGGTAGGGATGGTAGGGTTCTGCGGAAAAGTGGCCGGCAGCGTAAGCGCGTAGGGGGTAGGCGTGGCAATGGGGTCTTCCTCTTCTTCGTCCATGGTACCCTTCGGACTACACGCCGCGGCCAGTATCAGCACAGCAAGCCAGAAGCGGGCACGCAGGAAACGAAGCAGAAAAGCCATGGGCGGGGTAGAAAAGGTCATCCAGTAAGCAAGATACACGATAGGGCTGCAACGTTGCGCGCCGGGCAAATGGTTTCGGGGTACTTATGCGGTGGAGATTGTAGAACGCCTACCCCTGGCATTTGCGTATTTTGGGCGCACATATGCGCTACCTTCCCGTTGCCTTTCTGCACGAATACCGGCCGCAGGTATTCTTTTTGTTGCGCTGGTTGTTGCTGAGTGCCCTCATCGGGCTACTGGCCGGCACAGCATCGGCGGGATTTCTGGCGGCGCTGGCTTGGGCCACAGAATGGCGCGAGCTGCACCCCTGGATTATTTGGTGGCTGCCGGCGGGCGGTCTGCTCATTGGGCTAATGTATCATTACTTGGCGGGTCGGGCCGAAAAGGGCAATAACCTGATTCTCGACGAAATCCACCAACCCCAGCAAACGCTGCCGCTGCGCATGGTGCCGCTGGTGCTCCTGGGTACAATACTCACGCATTTGTTTGGCGGCTCGGCGGGCCGCGAGGGTACGGCCGTGCAAATGGGTGGCACCCTCGCCGACCAGCTTATGCGCCCGCTACGCCTGCACCAGCGCGAGCGGAAGCTGCTGCTGATTGCGGGCATTAGCGCGGGTTTTGCCTCTATTTTCGGCACGCCACTAGCCGGGGCGGTATTCGGGCTGGAGGTGCTTCTGATTGGCCGTTTGCGCTACGATGCCATCCTACCCAGCCTCCTGGCCGCCATCAGCGCCGATTACGTGACGCGCTGGTGGGGCTTGTATCTGCCCGATGTACAGGGGCTTGGTCACACGCACTACCCCCATATGGTAGCGCCTACGGCCAGTGTGCTGGGCCTGCTGAGTGCGGCGGCGGCGGGTATTGCCTTCGGACTGGCGGGCCGGGCGTTTGCCTCGGCCACTCATCTGGTGAGTGGTTTTTATAAGAAGCTGATTGCCTACCCGCCCCTGCGCCCGGTGGTAGGCGGGGCCGTAGTGGCATTGTTGGTGTGGGCCTTGGGTACCACGCGCTACATCGGGCTGGGCGTGCCGGTAATCGTCGAGTCGTTTAGTGTGCAGTTGCCGGCCTATGCGTTTGCGCTCAAAATCCTGCTCACGGCCCTCACCCTAGGCGCCAGCTTTAAAGGAGGCGAGGTGACGCCATTGTTTTTTGTAGGCGCTACCCTTGGCAATGCCTTGGCGCTGCTGCTGCCACTGCCGTTGCCGCTGCTGGCAGGCATGGGCTTCGTGGCGGTTTTTGCGGGCGCGGCCAATACGCCGTTGGCTTGCACCCTCATGGGGCTGGAGCTATTCGGGGCCGAAGGCGGACTGTATATCGGCTTGGCCTGCGTGGTAAGCTACCTGTTCTCAGGCCATCAGGGCATCTACAGTGCCCAGATAGTAGGCGAAAGCAAACACGGAATCTGGGGTAGGCAAACAGGCAAGCACCTGCGGGAGCTGTGAGATAGTGAATTTGTGAAGTGGTGAACAGCATTTCGCCTTTGGTGCGCTCGTAGTATAACTGCGCCGAGCGGTAGACCTGCCAGTTGGGTCCCAGAGGTAGGCGATAAAGCAGGGTAGCAAAATTGGTGGCACTGGGCGCAATACTATTTTGGAAGCTGTTGCGGGTGGTGCGGCGGTAGCTGGCATTCACGCTCAGCCCGAAGTTGTGCAGGTTGCCGATGTAGTTGGCGTACACAAACCCATCGGTGGTGCCGGTGCCTACCTAGTTGAGTATACCGTAGCGCTGACCGGCAGCATTGGTACGGTGGTAGTCGCCGGTGGGTAGCTTCACACCGCCGCCCACAATCAGGCGGCTCTGCACGCCCAGCGTTTCGATGGCGCGGATGAGGTGGTAACCAGCAAAAACCGTTACATCACCCACGCCGGCCATGTTCAGCTGCTGGGCGTTGCTTTGGTTGGTGTTCATTGCATAGGGCACAAAGGCGTTCAACTCCAGACGCTTGGCTAGAAAATACTTGCCGCGCAGCTCCAACACGCGGTAGGCTTCGTAATCAGTTGGGTCGCCCCGGTGACTGTGCTTATAGCCGGTGTCAGAGTTTGGGTTCGATGGGAAAAAACGGCTGCACACCCACTGGGAATAGCCGGTGCCGGTGCCACAAAAGCTGATAGCCATTGAACACGCGGTAGCGGTGCATAATCGAGAAGCTGCTCTGGTTATCGTAAGGCGTGATGCCCATAAAGCAGCCGCAAATATCGCAGGCCCGCAGGCCTAGGCAGGCGCTGCCAGGAATAGAAAGCCAGAGTAGGCAATACTATTTTCTTCATAAGGGAAAGCAAAAAGAGATGCAAGGCCGCTGTGGGGCGGGAACACACGCGTCTACTGACGCTCTGCCAGGCGGCGGTCCTGCAAAAACTCCGTGTCGGTCAGCGTTTCCAGAAAGGCCAGCAAATCGGCTTGCTCTTGAGCGGTGAGCGGAATACCTAGCTGTCCATTGGGGCGGCGCAGCAGCGGGTCGAGGGTAGGGGAGGGCTGCACGCCGTGGTCGTAGTGGGCTAGCACCTCTGCTAGGGTAGCAAAGCGTCCGTCGTGCATGTAAGGTGCCGTTTTGGTCACGTTGCGCAAGGAAGGCACCTTAAACTTTCCCCGATCCTGCACTACACTGGTGATGTGCGCTCTACCCGAATCAGCCGAAAATTCCCGGTCCAGACCGTTGTTGCGGTAGGTTTCGTCGGTGAATAAATCGGTGCTGTGGCAGGGAGTGCATTTTTGCGCCAGCAGGGCACGGCCGCGCAGCTCTGGCGCGCTCAGTTGCCTACCGGCTTCGCCGCGCACGTAGTGGTCGTAGCGCGAGTTGGCCGAGGTCAGCGCGGCTGTAAACTGCGCCAGCGCCCGCAGAAATTGGTACGAGTCGATGGGCGACCTGCCGTAAATTTTCGCAAACCGGCGCCGGTAGTCAGCGTCGGCATTGAGTTTTTTGAGCACGTTGCCGAGCGTCTCGTCCATTTCCACCGGGTTGGTGAGGGGCGCCAACGGCATGGTTTCGAGGTTTTTGGACCCACCATCCCACAGTAACTCCCGGCGCCAGCGTAGATTTTGCAAAGGCGGCGTATTGCGCGGCCCCAGCAAGCCATCTACGCCTTGGCTCACCCGGTGGTCGGCATGAGCAAAGGCCACAGACTGCTGGTGGCACGAACCGCACGAGACATCACCCGTGCGCGATAGGCGCGGGTCGTAAAATAGCGTCCGGCCCAGCTCAAAAGTGGCCCGGTCGGGCGGGTTGGTTTCGAGCGCGTAGGCAGGGGTAGGGAAGTTGCTGGGGAGTGTATCGCCCGGCACAGCCTGCTGCTTCAGTATATCCGCGTCAGGCTGGCAACTAGTCACCAGCAGCCCCGCCAACCCCAGCAACGGGGCCGTCAGGGTACGCGAAGTGAACACGCGCACGGCTAATTAGCGTTGATATGGTCCACTAAGAACATGCCTGCCGCATAATTATTGGCTACCTGCACGGCATTAGCACCCGGCATGTGCGCTCCTCTAAAGGTACTGAGCTGTATAGGTTGCGGGCCGTTCAGTACCTTCAAAGCGTCTATTCTCAGGTGCAGCTCGGGGCTGTGGTCGGCACCTACCAGCAAGTTACTGCTCGGGAAAGTCAGCTTCACGGTGCGCACGGCGTTGTAGGGTTTGGTGAAGCCACCCACGTGCATCAAAAATGATTTGGCAGGGTAGGCGCTGGAAGCCACTAGATTACCTTCCATCTTGAAGAAGATATACCCTGAGTTCCAGTCCCAGAACATATTATTATTCACGTCCAGTGCGCCGGTTTGGGCACCGGCCACGTTGCGGGCGCTATCCACGCCTACCACGAAGGATATACCAGTGTAGTCGCCGATAGGCACATCCTTTAGATGCAGGTGCTTCGATTCAGTGTCAGACTCCTGCACCAGGTAGTAGCTCTCGGGCTGAGGGTACTCCGTACCATCGGCCTTTTGCAGCCTGATGTTGGAAACGTAGTAGTTGAAACGGGAAACAGTAAACTGCTCGTTGCTCACGGGATTGGTGTAGGTAGTGGTGTTGAGCGCCAGCGCTCTGTTGCCCACTACGTGCTCCATCTCAATATCCAGCGTGCCCACAGTAGGCTGAGCTTCTTTTTCTTTATCGTTGCAACTGGCCAGAGAGAATACGGTAACCACAGCGGCTACCCAAAAGGTAGGTAGGGAAAATTTCATAAGAAAACTTCTGGAAAACAAACAGATAGGTACAGGTGCATTTCTCCTTAGTAGAAACGTGCCGGGCTGCGTCCGCCGTATGGCAGCACGCAATACTTAGTTGTTAGACCCAGAAGCTTGGTGGATGAAAAATGCCATGTACCGGCGAAAATGCGTACTGTGCAGCCCGAAAAGCAATGAAGCGCCGCGGCGCAGTAGGATAGGAAACCAGCCGGGCCACGCGGAAGCGTAGCAGGGGCAAAGCCTCAAACTCGAGTTTGCCTTCAGTATCATTGGGCGCTTTGCTTTCCGCATCGGCGGCTTTGCGGAGCTGCTTAGCCAAGTGGCACTTGCCATTACAGTGTAGTTGCGGCCGAGCTTTGTTTACGCAAAAGAGCTTCGTAATCCGCTCTGTATGCAGCTGATAATCCACTACCCGCAGTTCCTGACTGAACGTCTGGAGCAACACTAGGGCAGTAAGAATAACAGCAAACCAGCGAGTCATACGAGCGGATACAGCAGGCCAAACGCTCGTAAAGGTAAGCACGTCGTTGGACAAGTAAAGAAAACCGGTGCCTGTACCAATGTACAAAGCACTAATGACTGTCCGCTTTCGCCTTAAAGCGCGACCAGCTGCGTTGCCTGCTCGCGTAGCAGCTGCATGTATAGCTCGTGGCTGAGCGTACCGTCTTGCGTGAGGTACTGGTCGATGAAAGGTAAGCGTACGCGGGTAGGCAGCACCAATGTGCCTAGATACATCAGAATATCGGTGAGGTGGCACAAAGCCAAGGCGCCACCCTGCGCGCCGGTGCCCAAGCCTACCACCGCCGCCTTTTTGCCGCGGATGCCACCAGGGTAGGGGAGGCCATCTATAAAGCCCTTCAGAGCCCCCGGCAACGAGGCATTGTACTCAGGCACGATAAACACCAGCTTGTCGGCTGCCGCTGCTTTTTCAGCCAATCGGTTGAATCCAGCGTGTTGGCCAGTATGGCCGTACAGGGCTGTTACCAAAAAATCGGCGGGCAATTCTACCAGATCTAGTAGCTGGTGAGTTGCACCGAGGTCTGTCAGTAACTGGCTATATAAGTCAGCCACCAACCGGGCACGAGAGTTAGGCCGATTGGTGCCTACGATGATGGTAATCATGCGCGCTAGGGGGTAGGGATAAACAAAAAGGCGAAGTGGAACTCCACTTCGCCTTTCCGTAGACTATAACCGCGTTGCTTACGATAGGTTATTCGAAGTAGCTTTTGCAGCCAAAAATTCGCGGTTCAAGATGGCAATGTTCTCTAGCGAAATGCCCACTGGGCACTCAGCTGCGCATGAGCCAATATTAGTGCAGGCTCCAAAGCCTTCTTTATCCATTTGCGCCACCATATTTTCCACGCGGGTTTTGCGCTCCACGTGGCCCTGCGGCAACAGCGCCAGCTGCGACACCTTGGCTGATACAAACAGCATAGCCGAAGCGTTTTTGCACGCAGCCACGCAGGCACCACACCCAATGCAGGTAGCAGCCTCAAAAGCCCGGTCCGCAATTTCCTTCGGAATCGGAATTTCGTTGGCGTCAGGGGTGCCACCAGTGTTGATGCTGATGTAGCCACCGGCCTGAATGATGCGGTCGAAGGCCGAGCGGTCTACGCTCAGGTCTTTGTTGACGGGGAAAGAATTAGCGCGCCAGGGTTCAATAGTGATAGTATCACCATCGTTGAACTTGCGCATGTGGAGCTGGCAGGTAGTGGTGCCTTTTTCTGGTCCGTGCGCCCGTCCGTTGATGAACAAGTTGCAAGACCCACAAATGCCCTCGCGGCAGTCGTGGTCGAAAGCTACCGGCTCTTCCCCTCTGTGCAGAAGGTCTTCGTTGAGCACGTCCAGCATCTCCAGAAACGACATATCCGGCGAAATATCCTTCACCTGATAATCCACAATCTTACCCTCCGAATTACGATTTTTTTGCCGCCACACTTTCAGCGTGAGGTTCATCGGCTTGGCGTTGGGGTTACTTCCGGCCATTGTATTGTTGGCTATTAGCTGTTAGCTGATGGCTGTTAGCTTTCTTAGACTGTTAAACTATCAGCATATTGCTAATAGCTAGTAGCTAGTGGCTAACAACTCGAAATTTACTTGTAGCTGCGTTGCGTGAGTTTCACATTTTCAAACAGCAGCTCTTCTTTATTTAGTTTCTCAGGCTGGTTTTCACCCTGATATTCCCATGCAGCCACGTAAGCATACTCATCGTCGTTACGTTTAGCTTCGCCTTCTTCGGTTGCATATTCTTCGCGGAAGTGACCGCCACAGCTTTCATTGCGGTGTAGCGCATCATCCACCATCAGCTCGCCCAATTCGATGAAATCGGCTACGCGACCGGCACTTTCTAGCGTTTGATTAAGCTCTTCGTTCACGCCGATTACTTTCAGATCAGACCAGAACTCGCGCTTAAGCTTCTGAATCTCAGCCTTTGCATGACGTAGGCCCTCAGCGGTACGAGCCATTCCACAGTATTCCCACATGATGTGGCCAAGGGCCTTGTGGAATTCGGTAGGCGTGCGCGTGCCATTGATGCTCATCAGCTTCTGAATGTCGGCACGAACCTTTGCTTCTGTCTCGGCAAAAGCCGGATCTTGTGTGGTAACAGGGGTAGGCGGCGTCTTGGCCAGGTAATCCCCAATGGTATAAGGAATTACAAAATAGCCATCGGCTAGGCCTTGCATCAGCGCCGAAGCGCCGAGGCGATTAGCGCCGTGGTCTGAGAAGTTACACTCACCTGTTGCATACAAGCCAGGGACTGTGGTTTCCAGGTTGTAATCCACCCACAGGCCACCCATGGTGTAGTGCACTGCCGGATAAATGCGCATGGGTAGTTCATACGGATTCTCACCCGTAATCTTCTCATACATCTCAAACAGGTTACCGTACTTAGCAGCCACCCAATCAGCGCCATTGCGCTTGATGCTGTCTGCAAAGTCTAGGTACACAGCTAAGCCCGTTGAGCCTACCCCACGACCTTCGTCGCACATCATTTTAGCGTTGCGCGAGGCTACATCGCGAGGCACGAGGTTACCAAAAGCAGGGTATTTGCGCTCCAGGAAGTAGTCGCGGTCTTCTTCTTTGATATCCGCCACGCGAATTTCACCTTTGCGTAAGCGCTCAGCAGTAGCCTTTTCTTTAGGTACCCACACGCGCCCATCATTACGCAGCGACTCCGACATCAGTGTCAGTTTCGACTGGTAGTCACCGGATACGGGGATACAGGTAGGGTGAATTTGGGTGAAGCAGGGGTTAGCAAAGTAAGCTCCCTTCTTGTGGGCTCGCCATGCTGCCGTCGCATTCGAATACTTGGCATTAGTGCTCAGGTAGAATACATTACCATAGCCACCTGTAGCCAGAATAACAGCGTGTGCCGCGTGAGTTTCGATTTCACCAGTAATTAGGTTACGCGTCACAATACCGCGTGCCTTGCCATCTACCAATACTAGGTCCAGCATTTCGGTGCGCGTATACATCTTCACCTTGCCGTATGCAATTTGCCGCGACAAAGCAGAGTAGGCACCAAGTAGAAGCTGCTGTCCGGTCTGGCCACGTGCGTAGAACGTGCGCGACACCTGCGCGCCCCCAAATGAACGGTTAGCCAGCAGGCCGCCATACTCACGGGCAAACGGTACACCCTGTGCCACGCACTGGTCGATGATGTTCACCGATACCTGCGCCAGGCGGTACACGTTGGCTTCGCGAGAGCGGTAATCGCCCCCTTTTACTGTGTCATAGAACAAACGGAACACGGAGTCACCGTCGTTCTGGTAGTTTTTGGCAGCGTTGATACCACCCTGTGCAGCAATGCTGTGCGCGCGGCGCGGCGAGTCGTGGAAGGAAAAGGCCTTCACATTGTACCCGAGCTCTGCCAGTGATGCTGCGGCCGAGGCACCAGCCAAGCCGGTACCTACCACAATGATATCGTATTTACGCTTGTTAGCCGGGTTAACCAGCTTAACGTCAAATTTATGCTTGTCCCACTTTTCGCCTATTGGGCCTTCGGGAATTTTCGAGTCCGGAAACATTACTTCAGCGCTAGGTTAATGGAATCAACCAAGGGTGCTACCGCCGAAAGCGGGTCACCCTGTTCGTTGGTGAAGAAGAAAAAATACAGCGGCATGATGGCGAAACCTGCGCACACGATAATGGAGAAGGCGTAGCCAATAACCTCAATAGCAGGAGTATACTTGCGGTGATTGAGGCCCAGCGTCTGGAAGGCGCTTTTGAAACCGTGCAGCAGGTGGTAGCATAGGGCTACCTGAGCCAGCACGTACAGAGCTACGTACCACCACTGGTGAAACGAACTCACTACCAGTGTATACAAGTCATCGTTGTTGTTAATGTCTGGATCCAACTCGCCGAAGCGGGCGCGGTAGAAGAAGTTGTACAAGTGCACCAACAAGAAAAACAGGATGATGGTGCCCAGAAAGGCCATGTTGCGCGACTGCCACTTGCTGTTTTGCTCCGAGTGATTCGACACGTACCCTACGCTGCGTGCAGCCTGGTTGCGGCGCCACAGCGTGAGCGACTCATAAATATGGAAGCCAAAACCCAGCAACAGTCCCCACTCTACGGTGCGGATAATTGGGTTGGTTCCCATGAAGTGGGAGTAGATGTTGAAGGCGACGCCGTCATCATTCTTGAATAGCTGCAGGTTGCCAATCAGGTGGACAACAAGGAAGGAGCACAGGAACAAGCCCGTGATGGCCACGATAATCTTGCGACCGATGCTGCTGGAAAATGTTTTACTAATCCAACTCATTTAGAAGCTGCGAAATGGTTTGCGAAGGTGATTCAATTGCAACGGCCAAAGGTACACCCCGACCTACTAGGAAACAATCTAGATAGGGCTTTCGTCGTTCATGAATCTATCCGAAGCCACTGCCGTTAGAACCGTGAAACCAGTTCAGAACACCGGCAGTCCTACATTTGTTGGTTTTCTACCAGATTTCTCCTGATATTCTCCTACTCTTCTTCCCGCTCTCTAAGCTGTTCACTATATGAACCTTCCGCTACTCTGCTGGGGCCGCAGGCTATTTCTGGGGCTTATATTGACTTTTCTGCTGTTGCTGGGCCTGCGGCCGCAGGCTCAGGCGTCGCACATTCGGGCCGGCGACATTCAGGCAAAGTCCGATACTACGGCCGCCCGCAACCCGCGTCGCATCTTCTTCAAGATGATTCTGTACACCAACCGGGGGTCAACGGTGAAGGCGGAAACAGCCACGTTTTTCTTCGGTGATGGTACGAGCGTTAAAGATGTACCCCGGACCGGCTTCGCGCAGGTGTCGGCTGATACGGATATCAACGTATTCTATTTTGAGCACACCTACAATGCGCTGGGGCAATATGATGTCAGCTACGTAGGAGAGTACCGCAACGCGGGCATTCTGAATATGGCGGGGCGCACAGACACGTATGCGTTTTATATTACGACCCGTATTACCATCGACCCGGCGCTGGGTATCAACCGCTCGCCTGTGCTGACGGCCCCGGCCATTGACAAGGCCTCGGCTAACCAAGTGTACTTACACAACCCAACCGCCTTCGATGCCGATGGCGACTCTTTGGTGTACAGGCTGTTGCCCAGCCAGCGCACCCAGGCGCTGGTAGAGGATCTGATCAATGTATTCAGAAACGTAGTGTCGGCTACCGATGTTCCTGGTTTTCAATATCCTAATGTTCGGGATGCAGCGGGGGTACAGGTGTCGTATACGGGTGCAAATGTTGGTGACAGGGCTGTTTTTACAATCAACTCCAACACAGGCCAGCTGGTGTGGAATGCCCCTAGCTCATCGGGCCTGGGCGAATACAACGTGGCCATTGAAATACAAGAATGGCGACGCGTGGCCGGTGCGCGGCCGCGCCTGATTGGACGTGTGGTGCGCGACATGCAGATTCAGGTGGTACCTGGCACCAACCTGCGGCCCGAAATAACCATTCCGCGCGACATTTGCGTGGTGGCGGGCACCGTGGTGAACGGCACCGTGACGGCCACCGACCCCGACCGCAACCCGGTGGATTTGTTTGCCTATGGAGGAATTTTCCCGCCGGCTACCTTTCGCCAAACGCTCCTCGGGCCACCTACGGCTAGTGGTACCTTCCAATGGAGCACCCAGTGCAACGACGTACGCCGTGACCCCTACCTCATAACGTTTAAAGCCCAAGACCGGCCCGCAGGTGGCAGTACTCCGCTGATTGACGAGAAAGTGTGGAGCGTGCGGGTGGTAGGGCCGCCGCCACAGAACTTGCAGGCACAGCTTATCAATGGAGGCGGGGCGCGGACTACCCTTACTTGGGACCGGTACATCTGCCAGCAGGCCAGCCAGATCCTAATTTTCCGGAAGGAAGGACCGTCGAATTTTAATCCCGACTCCTGTACTACGGGCATCCCGGCCGGGCTGGGTTTTGTGCAGGTAGGCGCAGTGGGGGCCAACCTCAGCTCGTTTGTGGACGACAACAATGGCCGGGGCCTAGAGCGTGGCAAAACCTACTGTTACCGCATCTACGCCGTGTTTCCGCTGCCCAAAGGTGGCGAGAGTATTGCCTCAGCCGAAGCTTGTGTGACTATCTCCGGCCGCTCGGCGCTGATGCGCAACGTGACGGTAGACCGCACCGATGCCAACGGCCAAATAACGGTGCGCTGGTCGAAGCCAACCAGTAGCGCAGGCTTTGCTACGCCGGCCGGCTACCGGTTGTTCCGGGCCACGGGGCAGAGCGCCAACCCTACCCAACAGGTGTTTACGACTACTAATCTGAACGATACGGTGTTTGTGGATACTGGCTTGAATACCGTAGGGGTAGGCTACAACTATCGGATGGAGTTCTTTACGGCGGCGTCTACTACGCCCGAGGTGGTAGGGCCGGCCAGCAGCGTCCTACTGGCCGGTTCCACCGATCAGACGGCGGCCGGGAATATATTGCGTTGGACGTACAATGTGCCTTGGAACAATGCGCTGCAACCAACCGTCATTTTCCGACGCGAGCAGAACAGCCCTACCTTCACGCAACTGGCTACCGTGACGGGCACGGCCACCGGCGGCACCTACACCGACCGGAACGTGACCTCGGGGCAGACGTATTGCTACTACGTGCAGACCACAGGCTCGTACAGCGGTGCGGGCCTACCCACCAACCTTATCAACCTGAGTCAGGAGTTATGCATTCGGGCGGTGCCGTGCACGCCGGTACTTACGCTTCGCTCGCTTAACTGCGACAGTTTGAGTTCAGTGGGCTCGGCTTCAAATGGCGCGTTCCCGCCGGTGGGCTTCACCTATACAAATCGCCTCACCTGGACGCTCGACAGCAACAACCCGGCGGGCTGTAACCCCAGTGGCATCGTGTACTACCGCATCTTCTACCAGCCCACGGCCGATGCGCCCTTCGCACTCATCGACTCTGTAACGACTATGAGCTACGTGCACCGCAATCTGCCCTCGGCGGCCGGCTGCTACCAGGTGCAGGCCGTAGACAATATTGGGCAGCGCAGCAACCTCAGCAACCAGGCCTGCGCCGAAGACTGCCTGTTCTTCTTGCTACCCAACATCTTCACGCCCAACGGCGACGGTGTAAACGACACCTTCGTGCCGAAGATTTCGAGCCCCGTGCGGCGCATTGTGTTCCGGGCCTTCAACCGTTGGGGTGTGAAGGTGTACGAAGGCGACCAGGACCCGCGCATCAACTGGAGCGGAGGCAGCAACGTGGGCGAGGGCCGCAACACGCCCCGCCTGGCCGATGGCATGTATTTCTATCAAGCCGAGGTAGAGTTCCTGGATTTCAACAATACTAAGCGAACCTATAAGGGTTGGGTGCAGATAAATCATTAACTTGTAACCAACAGGTTATTAGTTAATTTTATCAGCCATCCTATCATGAGCGTAAGCCTACCTACCTGGCGCAAAGGGTTACCACTAACAGTGGTAACCCTTTTTATTTTGTGGCTACTACCGTTGGTCACCTATGCCTCGCACATCCGCGCCGGCGACATTCAGGCCAAGTCCGATACCACGCCCGCTCGCAACCCGCGCCGCATCTTCTTTAAGATGGTGTTGTACACGAAAATACCGGGCCCTCAGGCGGCAGACCAGCCTACTTCTACTTTCTTCTTTGGCGACGGTACTAGTATAGACGTGGCACGGGTAGGAAACGGAACCGTTATTCCTTCTGCACCCAATACCAAGGTCAACGTGTACTACTTCGACCATATTTATAATGCGCCTGGACAATACTTAGTTAGCTTTATAGGGGAGTATCGCAACAAGGAAGTGCGAAATCTGAGTACTCCGGATAGGCAGGCGTTCTACTTGGGCACCAGCATTACCATTGATCCGGCGTTGGGCATTAATCGCTCGCCCGTGCTCACAGCCCCGGCCATCGACCAGGCCACTGCGAACCAGGTGTACCTGCACAGCCCAGCAGCGTACGACGCGGATGGCGACTCGCTGGCCTTTAAGCTGCGGCCAAGTAAGCGGGCTTCTCCCCCGAGATAATTAGAACGCGGGGTGGGGTAGTAGATTCGAGCACCGTGCCCGGCTTTCAGTATCCTGATATATATGATACCAATGGTCGGCAGGTAGCCTACTTGGGTAGTCCGGGTAGTGGTCGTTCTTACTTCCGGCAGGACATCAACACAGGGTTGATTGTGTGGAATGCGCCGAGCAGCCAGAGCATCGGCGAGTACAACTTTGCCTTTGTAGTAGAAGAGTGGCGGCGCGTGGCGGGCGCCCGGCCCCGGCTGATTGGCACCGTTATCCGGGATATGCAGATTGTGGTAGGGCCCAGCACCAACCTGCGGCCCGAGGTAACCATTCCGGAAGACATTTGCGTGGTGGCAGGCACCACGGTGAACGGCGCCGTGACAGCCACCGACCCCGACCGCAACCCCGTTCAGCTGTTCGCCTACGGCACGTTTCCGCCCATCACGTTTCAGCAAACCGCTACGGGGCCGCCCACGGCGCGGGGCGCGTTTCGGTGGGTGACCAGTTGCGAGGATGTGCGCCGTGACCCCTACCTGTTCACCTTCAAAGCCCAGGACGTACCCACCGGCGGCAACCCGCCCTTGATTGACGAGAAGATATGGCGAGTGCGTGTGATTGGGCCGCCGCCCCAAACCCTACAGGCCCAGCGGCAGGGTAGCAGCACGCGGGTGGTGCTCACCTGGGACCGGTATCAATGCACGCAGGCCAGTCAGATGCTGATTTTTCGGAAGGAAAATACGTCGGGATTTGTGCCTGTCGACTGCCAGACGGGCATTCCGGCCTCGGCGGGCTACACGCAGATTGGGGCTATTGATGCCGGGCTGAGTTCCTTTCAGGATGACAACAACGGGCGGGGCCTGGAGCGGGGCAAAACCTACTGCTACCGCATCTACGCGGTGTTTCCGCTGCCTAAAGGCGGTGAGAGTATTGCCTCGGCTGAAGCCTGCGTGACTCTCGATGGCACCAGCGCCCTGCTCACCAACGTGACGGTAGACCGCACCGCCACCAACGGCCAGGTAACCGTGAAGTGGACGCCGCCTCTCAACCAGACGGGCTTTACGGCGCCGGCTGGCTACCGCCTCTACCGGGCACCGGGCCAGAACGTAGCAGCTGCGTCCACTACCTTCAAGCAGGTACTCACCACCACTTCTCTCACCGAAACAACCTTCGTGGATGCGGGCCGCAACACAGTGGATAGCGCCTTCACTTATAAACTGGAGTTTTTCAGCCGCGACAACACCAGTGCCAACGCCGCCGAAATTCGGGAGACGGCGGCTCCGGCCTCCAGCGTGCGCCTGTCGGGTAGGGCCGATGAGGCCGCGTCCGGCAACGTGCTGACCTGGACCTACAACGTGCCCTGGGACAATACCCTGCAGCCTACTACCATCTACCGTCGGGCGCCGGGCAGCCCTACCTTCACGCTGCTGGCTACCGTGGCGGGCACTGCCACCAGCGGTACCTACACCGACCGCGGCACGGCGGCCAACCCATTGATAGCCGGCGAAACGTACTGCTACTATGTGCAGACCAATGGCTCTTATGCCTCGCCCAACCTGCCTAATCTGCTGAATGCCAGCCAGGAAATATGCGTGGCGCCGGTGCCGTGCCGGCCCATCCTGACGCTACAAACAACAAATTGCGACAGTCTGGCGGCCAATCTGTACGCGTTGCCCACCACGGTTATCAGCCCCAACCAGCGCTACACCAACTATCTGCGCTGGCAGCTGGATGCCAACTCGCCGCCCAATTGTAATCTGGCAGTAACGGGGTACCAGGTGTATTACCGCGGCCCCGAGGCTACGGAGTATCAGCTGCTGGCTACTACGATGGAGCCCAGCTACGTGCACATGGGGCTTACTACCGTATCCGGGTGCTACCAGGTGCGAGCGGTGGGTAGCAACGGGGAGCTGAGCGCCTTCAGCAACGAGGCCTGCAACGATGAATGCCAGCTGTTTTTGCTACCCAACATCTTCACGCCCAACAACGATGGCGTGAACGACACATTCCGGCCCAAAGTAACCAGCAGCCTGCGTCGCACGCACTTCACGGCCTTCAACCGCTGGGGCGTGAAGGTGTATGAGGGCGACCAGGACCCCTTCATCAACTGGGATGGGGGCGGTAGTAGCGAGGAGCGCAGCAACGGTCCTCAACTCTCGGATGGCATGTACTTCTACCTGGCCGAGGTGGAGTTCAACGACCTCAACCGCACCAAGCGCACCTACAAAGGCTGGGTGCAGATCAATCGGTAGGGTGGCCTACCCATCGGATAGCAAAAGGCGCGGACCAAACTGGTCTGCGCCTTTTAGTTTTCTTTGCGGTATGATGAAGAAACTTCTGACCCTTCTGTTGGGGTTTGCGTGCGCTTTGGGCAGTTGTCAGCGTACCGAAACGACTACCGATATGCCCACCACTACCGCCGACACCATAACTGCCGATTCGGCTGCAGCACCCGCTACTACCTCCACGCCGAATACGTCTGTTAGTACCGAGGCTGACGCCCACATTGCTGTTCGCAACTACGTGCAGGAACTGCCTAACCGCGCCGTGTATCAACTCGACTCAGCAAGTGTAGTGGATGCCGACGCGCAGTTTCAAGTGCTGGTACCCCGCACCGACTGGGCCGGCCGCATGCCCAACAAAGCCGCGTTCAACGTGGACAAGCAAACCGGCGTTGTATCGGTGCAGCCCGTGAAGTAGAGCCATCTTGTTGTTCCAGGTATTCTGCACAACAGGCAGAGAAGAGGGCCTCTGGCACGAACCGTCTACAAAATCCGACCAATCCGAAAAATTCGAGCGAATCCGTGATTCAGACTGACAACTAGAATCAACTCAACATTTTACTCCCACCTTTCTACCAAGATGAAGGCAGTTATTTTCCCTGGCCAAGGCAGCCAGTTCAGCGGCATGGGCCGCGACTTATACGAGCAGCACGACGAGGCCAAAGCCCTCATGACCCAGGCTAACGACATCCTGGGCTTCTCACTCACCGACATCATGTTTTCCGGTTCCGATGAGGACCTGCGCCGCACCGATGTTACCCAGCCCGCCATCTTTCTGCACTCTGTGGTGCAAGCGGCCGTGCTTCCCTGTCTCCAGCCCGACATGGTAGCGGGCCACTCGTTAGGCGAATTCTCGGCCTTGGTGGCTGCCAAAGTGTTAACGTTTGCCGATGCCCTGCGCCTCGTAGCCCAGCGCGCCCAGGCCATGCAGGCCGCCTGCCAGGAACAGCCCGGCACCATGGCCGCCATCCTCGGTCTCGACGATGATACCACCGTGCGCATCTGCCAGGAAATCACGGATGCCGGCAACGTGGTCGTAGCTGCCAACTTCAACTGCCCCGGCCAGCTGGTGATTTCTGGCTCAGTGCGCGGCATCGAGTTGGCGTGCGAGCAGCTGAAAGCTGCCGGCGCCAAGCGCGCCCTACCCCTGCCAGTAGGCGGAGCCTTCCATTCCCCGTTGATGCAATCGGCCGAAGCGGCACTGGCTGAAGCCATCGAGAAAACGACCTTCTCACCCGGCATCTGCCCGGTGTACCAAAACGTAGACGCCGCCCCCCACACCAACCCCGACGAAATCCGCCAGAACCTGGTGCGCCAGCTCACCGCCCCCGTCCGCTGGACCCAGAGCGTGCAGCGCATGGCTCAGGATGGTGCTACTGAGTTTGTGGAATGCGGCCCTGGTAAAGTGTTGCAAGGCTTGGTGAAGAAGATTACGCCGGCTGTAGCAGTAGCTTCGGTATAATAACTACTTATAAGAAACAGCCCGGCTCACCAGTGTAATGCTGATGAGCCGGGCTATTTTGTATTACTAATGGACTGAAGTTTTGTAAAGTAGCGGTATTTGAAAAGATACTGCTTCAATTTCTTCCAGTCGTCAATATGTGTTTTGTTGTTTAAGTATAATTCGTTAGCCGCTATTTTATAAAGCTTGTGTTAATGGCTCTACCTCATTACAATGCTCTAAATCCTTCAATTTAAAAGCTTTAGTTAAAATGTTTTCTCCTGTCGAAAAGGAGAATGATAAGTTGGAGGAGTCATCGTAGCCTTGAAATTTTACACCATCGATACGGTAATTAAGGATTACACCTTCTTTCAATTTTATTGATAAATCATAGCAGTTTTCAGGCTCGACGTACTCAACTTCCTTTTGCTGATTATTTTGGAAAAAGCTGATAGCTGTGCATTATCTAATCGAATTGGGTACTATTCAGTTTCAGTCTTCGAGTTTAGAAAATTAAGTTCTACATAAGAAATATTTTGCTCTGACAAGTCCTTTTCTGGTAACTTCCCAAAGTTGCAACCTGATAGTGCAAAAAAATATAGTTAAAAGGAATATTCGTGTCGTAAGATTGACCATAATGCAGGACAGCTTTCCGAAGCTAAGGAAGACAAAATTCTGTTCTCCATTGGTTAAAAATATTTTGTCTGATTCATATTACTAAACCTTGGTTTTAAAAGCTGATATTGTACGCGGTTAATCGGCAAGCTCCGCATTCATTGATTTTCTATCAGGGTGTACTCCTGTGATTTTAAGCTTGACTTTATCACCAACTCGTAAACCTTCTTTTTTTCCATTTATCATAATCCGTACATCAGCGCCACTAGGATGTAATGCCCAACAGCCAAAAGTGTTAGCTTCATCTATTGTGCCGATGAAGAAGTCTCCTGTTTTATATATTGAAGGATTATACCATGGGTTTTGTTTTGGGTTCAAATACTTCACAGAACCTAAGTAATCTGAATCAGGCCTTGTAGAGCGTGAGCTAATTAGAACTCTAATTTCTTCGCCCGCTTTTGGTATTATACTTTCAGGGATTGGCGATTTCCAGGATATTTCTACTAAATCCACATAAATTCTACAATTTTTATAGAGCCCGATTACTCCATACGCATGAACTTCTATAATCTGAATATTAACCTTTGAATTTATCAGAGTGCGCATAATTTCAACCAACATCTATATTGATAAAAGGCCTAAACTTCGTCAATATGTCTCTAGTCTGCAACGGATTTTCGTCAACACAATTAACTGTAGCTATATTGACGAAGGTCTGTTATGATACTCTTCGCTCTACCCCCAACACATCCTCACACACCGCCAGCAAATCCGCTACTGTTCTACCCACCCCCGGATGCACTACCTCCGGCGCGATTTCCACCAGCGGCACCAGCGCGAAACGGCGCTCCGACAGGCGTGGGTGGGGCACTTGTAGGGTAGGGGTATCGATGATTTCCTGCCCGTAAAGTAGAATATCCACATCCAGGGTGCGGGCGCCCCAGCGGATTTCGCGGGTGCGGCCGGCCTGCTGCTCTACCCGCTGGCAGGCGGCAAGTAGGGCATCGGGTGGCAGAGAGGTAGCTACGGCTACGGCTTGATTCAGAAAAGCGGGTTGGTCGGTGAGGCCCCAGGCGGCGGTTTCATACAGGCTGGATTGTGCTACTACGGGGCCGGCCGTTGCGTGCAGCTGCGCCACGGCGGTGCGCAAGGTTTCCTGCCGATTACCAAGGTTACTGCCGAGTAGGAGGTAGGCGAGGGTAGGCATAGATTTAGGTAGGGGCGCCTTGCAGGCGCCCGTAGTCCCGTGGCTATACTGTTAAATATACATCTGTTGTGAACGGTAGGCGCCATCGTGCAACGATGGGCGCCTGCGAGGCGCCCCTACCGTAGAAAGGCAATGGTTTCGTCGGCTACGTGCTGGGCGTGGGCGGGTAGGCCGGTTTCCTCCCACGGGTGCCGGCCGCCGAATACGTGGTTGGCACCGGGCACTACCACCAGCTTGGCACGGGGTTGCCACGCTTGCAGGTCGTGGGCCATTTGCACAGGTAGGGTTTCGTCTTGGTCGCCGTGGAGCAGGAGCAAGGGCTGGCGCAGAGTGCGCACCAGGGTAGGGATATCGAGGCGGGCCTTGTTGCGCTGGTAGTCCTCGGCCAGCTGATAGTAGAGCGGCATACGCTGGCCGGTGCGAGCATTATCGATGTACTGCACGCCATCGGCCTGCCAGCGCTGCATGAGGTCGGGGCTCCAGCGCTGGTCGATGTCGTTGATGGCGGCCCACCCGACTACGGACGTCACGCGGGTGTCTTCGGCGGCTTTCAGCAGTACCAGGCCGCCCCCGCGACTGTGGCCGACGAGGGTCAGGCGCGTCAGGTCCAACTCGGCGGGGGGTAGGGGCGTGGTACCGGGCGTATGCAGCGCGTCGAGTAGGGCGCCCAGGTCGTCCAGTTCCAGGCTGAAATTGTTGTGCCCGAAGGCTTCCATGTCCTCTAAGTCGCCGCTGCCGCCTACCACCACGCCGTTGTGCGACAGGTTCAGCTTGATAAACACAAAGCCCTGCCGGGCAAAGTAATCAGCTAAGGCATTGAAATGGCCCCAGTCCTTGAAGCCTTTGAAGCCGTGCACAAATATCACCACCGGCTTGGCCTGCCCAGTGGGTAGGTAGCAAGCATCGGCCGCAAACGGGCGTGTATGGGTAGGGTTGCGAAGTAGAAAGTCGACAGAAGTCAGGGGAGAAGCAGCCATAGGAGCGAAGGTACACTACAAGCTGTCAACGAGGCTGCCGGCTACCATTTTTTGAAAATGACATACACAGCCGCCACCAGCAGGGCAAACCCCGCCACGTGATTCCAGCCAAGCTTATCGGTTTTGAAAATGAACACCGCACACAGCGTAAATACTGTAAGCGTCACCACTTCCTGTATCACTTTGAGCTGAAAGAGGCTGAATGGGCCGCCGTTTTCTACAAAACCCAGGCGGTTGGCCGGCACCTGAAAGATGTATTCAAACAAAGCCAGTCCCCAGCTCACCAGAATAACGCCTACCAGACCCAGCTTGGCAAACCACGGTATTTTCTTAAACAAATGCAGGTGGCCATACCACGCAAATGTCATAAACAGGTTGGAGATGGTGAGCAGCACGAGAGAAGCAATACCGCGCATAAGCCAGGAAGAAGAGAGGGGTGAAATAGCAGCAAGATATGCGCGTGGCCTACCTCAGCAGCACGCATACGAAAGCGTAGCAGAGAAAGGCGCAATATCTCATTGTTTTTCACCGTATCATTGCAGCGCCCAACTTGCCCGCATGAAAGTAACCCTGGACGAAATACAAGCCCCAATTGCGGGCGAAATGGTGGAGTTTGAACACAAATTCCGCCAGTCCATGAAGTCCAACGTCCTACTGCTGGACAAAATCATGGGCTACATCGTGAAGCGCAAGGGCAAGCAGATCCGGCCGATGTTCGTGTTCTTCTCGGCTAAAATTTGCGGCGGCGACCCACTACCTGAGGCCACCTTCCGCGGGGCGGCGCTTATTGAGCTGCTGCACACAGCCACTCTGGTGCACGACGACGTGGTGGACGAGTCGAACTACCGCCGCGGGTTCTTTTCCATCAATGCCCTCTGGAAAAACAAGATAGCCGTGCTGGTAGGCGACTATCTGCTCAGCAAGGGCCTGCTACTGAGCCTCGAAAACGACGACTATGCCCTACTCAAAATCGTGAGCAACGCCGTGCGCGAGCTGAGCGAGGGCGAGCTGCTGCAAATCGAAAAAGCCCGTCGCCTCGACATCACTGAGGAGGTGTATTTCGACATTATCCGGCAGAAAACGGCCTCGCTGATTGCCTCTTGCTGCGCCGTGGGGGCGTCCTCCGCCGGCGCTGATGCGACTACTATTGAGCAGGCGCGTCTGTTTGGCGAGAAGGTAGGCATCGCCTTCCAAATTAAAGACGACCTGTTCGACTACGGTACGGCCGAAATTGGCAAGCCGGTGGGCATCGATATCAAGGAGAAAAAGATGACGCTGCCGCTCATCTACGCCTTACAACAAGCCGACTGGCTCACCAAACGACGCGTGATCTACAACGTGAAGAACAATGACGGCCGCAAAGACCGCATCCAGGCCGTTATCGACTTCGTGAAAAAATCCGGCGGCCTCGACTACGCCATCCAGACCATGCAGCGCTACCGCGATGAGGCCTTGCAACTACTTTACACGTTCCCAGCTTCGCCGGCCCGCACCTCGCTGGAGCAGCTGATCAACTACACCATCGAGCGGGAGAAGTAAGTAGTCTGAACCACGGATTCGCTCGGATTTATCGGATTATACGGATTTTGTGGACGATTTAAACAGAAAGCGCTTGCCATTTGGCAAGCGCTTCTTGTTTTTATATACATTCGGAGTCGTCCACAAAATCCGTGTAATCCGACAAATCCGAGCGAATCCGTGGTTCAGACAACTTAACGCAGATCCTGTTCAGGCTGGGCTACTTGGTAGCTTACCTGATCGGGGGCTACCTCGCTTACGTTGAATAGCACGCCATCAAAGGTGCTGTCTACCATCAGCTCGTGGCGCATGCCGCAATTGTGGCACTGGATTTCTTCAATTTCGTAGTTTTCGGCGGCTGTTTCGGGTTGGCCGGGGGTAGGGGCATCGGGAGCGGGCACGCCAATGAGATCTGTGAATACCTCGGCGTGGCACTTGTTACACTCAAATTTGAGACCTACGGCGCGGCCTTGCAGGTCGGAGAGGGAAGCGCGCTCGTCGGCTTTTTGTTGAATCCACATGGGAGTAGGGGTTGGTTTTGGAGTATAGAAAGGGCAGTGGCTGAGAGCCGTGTTTTATGTGTACGCGCAGAATGCCCTATTGAGTTGCCCCAGTGGAAGGTCAGTTGGTACAGGATAAGCGAATGTAGATAGAGTGGAAGTCCTGCCTGGCTGTTATTTTGGCGTATTATGTCTGTCTCTACACTACCCTTTAGTCTGGTACAAACGCCGCCGCTGGTGCCGCTGCTCGAAACGACCGATTTGCGTCTGCGTGCTCCTCAGCCAACCGACCTGCCCGAAGCCACTGCCATACACGCCGACCCGGCTTTTTATCGTTTTCTAGGCAATAAGCCAAGCTCTGAGGAAGAAGTATGGCGTCGGCTGCTCGGGCAACTGGGGCATTGGGCTATGCTCGGCTATGGCTCCTGGACCATTGAGGAAAAAGCCACCGGGCGCTACCTTGGCTCCGTGGGCTTTTTCGATTTTCAGCGCGACCTGACCCCTTCGCTCAAAGGCGTACTCGAAGCCGGGTGGGTAATTGCGCCCCACGCGCACGGCCGCGGCTACGCCTCGCAAGCCTTGGAAACTGCCCTGGCCTGGGCCGATGCGCATATCCCTGTAGACCGCATCACGTGCATCATTGACCCCGGAAACGTGCCCTCTCTCCGACTTGCCCACAAGTTTGAGTTTCGAGAGTTTGCACGCACTACCTACCACGGCGATACCATTGTGATGCTGGAGCGGCTACGGCAAGGGTAGAGACCAACTGCATCAACCAACAAAAAAATACCCGTCTGAGCAGAATAATTGTGCTCAGGCGGGTATTACGTTAGCGTGCTACTGGCTGCGCCGGCGCCTACTTTTCGGCCAGCAGCTGGTCAATGGTCTTGTTGAACTCGGCCACTTCCTGGTCGTAGTATTTGCCGGTGCCGGGGCCAGAGAAACCCGTGTGAATCTTGCGTACTTCGCCCTTTTTGTCCAGGAAAATAGTGGTTGGGAAGGCCAGTACTTTTTCTACCTGGGGTAGGGATTTAGCAGCGGCGTCCTTGTCGGCCACGCCGGCCACGGCCACGTCGTAGCCTACGTTAAAGCGCTGCTTCATCTTGCGCAGCTTCTCAGCAGCAATTTTCTGGTCGGGCGTGCGCTCGTAGCCTAAGCCGATGATTTCGACCCCGCGCTGCTTGTTTTTCTCATACCAGGGGGCCAGGAAGTTGGTTTCGTCCATGCAGTTGGGGCACCACGAGCCCAGCAGCTGCACCACCACTACCTTGCCCTGGTACTTAGGATCGGAGGGCGAAATGCTACCGCCTTCCAGCACACTAGGAAACTTGAACGTCAGCTTTTTCTCCCCGGGCTTCATGCCGGCCAGCGAGTCGGCGTTGGGTAGCTTAGCATTGGGGTCGAGGTTAGCTACCCAGGTTTCGTGCCCAGATTTACCGGCGTAGAAGTCGCCTTGCAGCTTGCCATCGGCTTGCTTGGCTGCTGTGAACAGGAAGCCGTGGCTGCCATCGAAGGTAGAGAGGCGCAATGTGTCGCCATTAGCCTGGCCGGCCAGGTAGCGGTAGTCGCCGGTGGTAGTCAGGAAGGTACCCGTTACATCGTGGCCCTTTTGCTTGAACACGCCCACCGCTGGGTAGGAGTCCTCGGGTTTCTCCCCCCGAAACGTCACGCTCCAGGTTCCATTAAAATCAGCCGGATCTATTTGCTGTTTGCTCAGAAACAGCTGTTGCCCGCCTAGCTGCGCCGTGAAGGGCACGCGGTAAGGCTCTTTGCCATCGTATTTCACCCAGGTGCCGGTCAGTTGGCCGTCGCCGGCAGGGCGTACCACTAGGGCAGCATCAAATACGCCCAACCGGATGGTGGTGGAATCGCCGGCCGTCGTGATTTCATCCAGCTTCAGGCGCTCCTCGCCGTTGCGCAGATACACCACAGGCCGGTTGGCCGAGTCTTGCTCTACCTCAAACAAAAACGGAATTTGCTGGCCTTGGGCCGTCAGCACGCCGCGCCACGGTCCTACCCGTAGCGGACCAGTGGGCTTACTGGTAGCCGTGTCAGCGGGTGTACGGTCGCCGGAACCAGAGTTGCAGGCGGTCATGGAGAGGGAAATGCCAACCCCCAAAAGGAGCTTCTGAAATACAGACATATTCTAAACAAGGTAAGGAATGAGTGAAAGCTAAACTACTACGCTAGTTGGTTGGTTTATAGACTAACTTCCGGCGAAGATAAAGTTTGGGCAGCGCAACGCCGGGCAACTATATTTGCGTACCTATTAGGAAGTTTACCCTAGTTCACCTTTTCTCTTTTTTGCATTATGGCGTTTGACTTAGAAATGATTCAGGCCGTGTACGCCGGTATGGGCCAGCGCATCGAAGCCGCCCGTGCCGCCGTTGGCCGCCCGCTCACACTGACCGAAAAAATCCTGTACGCTCACCTCTACGGCGGCGACGTAAAACAGGCTTACGAGCGGGGCGTTTCCTACGTCGATTTCGCTCCCGACCGCGTGGCCATGCAGGATGCTACCGCCCAAATGGCGCTGCTCCAGTTTATGCAGGCTGGTAAGCCCAAGGTAGCCGTGCCCAGCACCGTACACTGCGACCACCTGATCCAAGCCAAAGATGGCGCTTCGGAAGACTTGGCTACGGCCAACGATGAAAACAAGGAAGTATACGATTTCCTGGCGTCGGTGTCCAATAAATACGGCATCGGCTTCTGGAAGCCCGGCGCCGGTATCATTCACCAGGTAGTACTGGAAAACTACGCTTTCCCCGGCGGCATGATGATCGGGACGGACTCGCACACGCCCAACGCGGGCGGCCTCGGCATGATTGCCATTGGGGTAGGCGGTGCCGATGCGGTAGACGTGATGGCCGGCATGGCTTGGGAACTGAAGTTCCCGAAAGTAATTGGCGTGAAGCTGACCGGCAAGCTGTCGGGCTGGGCTTCGGCTAAAGACGTGATTCTGAAAGTAGCGGGTATTCTGACCGTAAAAGGCGGTACCGGCGCTATCGTAGAATACTTCGGCGAGGGTGCCGACAACCTGAGCTGCACCGGCAAAGGGACCATCTGCAACATGGGTGCTGAAATCGGGGCTACTACCTCGGTGTTTGGCTACGATGATAAGATGGCCGACTACCTGCGCTCCACCGACCGTGCCGACGTAGCCGAGCTGGCTAATGGCATCCGTCAGCACCTGCGCGCCGACGACGAAGTGTACCAGGATTCGGAGAAATACTTCGATCAGCTGATTGAAATCAACCTGTCGGAGCTGGAGCCTTACGTGAACGGTCCGTTCACACCAGACGCCGCCTGGCCGATTTCGCAGTTTGCTGCTGCCGTGAAAGAGCACGGCTGGCCCGAAAAGCTGGAGGTAGGCCTGATTGGCTCCTGCACCAACTCTTCGTACGAGGACATCACTCGCGCCGCCAGCATTGCCGAGCAGGCAGTACAAAAGGGCCTGTCGGTGAATGCCGAATTCACCGTAACGCCCGGCTCGGAGCAGGTGCGCTACACGGTAGCCCGCGACGGTCTACTCGACACCTTCGCCCAGATGGGCGGCGTGGTGCTGGCCAACGCCTGCGGTCCGTGCATCGGCCAGTGGGCCCGTCACACCGACGACCCTAAGCGCAAGAACTCCATCATCACCTCGTTCAACCGCAACTTTGCCAAGCGCAACGACGGCAACCCCAACACGCACGCGTTTGTGGCCTCGCCCGAAATCGTAACGGCTTTCGCCATTGCCGGTGATTTGACCTTCAACCCCCTTACCGACACCCTACCCACCAAAGACGGCCAGCAGGTGAAGCTGGACGAGCCGCTGGGGGTAGAGCTGCCTGCGCAAGGCTTTGCCGTGGAAGACGCTGGCTTCCAGGCGCCTGCCGAAGATGGTTCGGGCGTGCAGGTAGTAGTAGATCCTGCGTCCGAGCGTCTGGAGTTGCTGGAGCCCTTCAAGGCGTGGGAAGGCACCGATCTGAAAGGATTGCGTTTGCTCATCAAAGCCAAAGGCAAGTGCACCACCGACCACATCTCGATGGCCGGCCCCTGGTTGAAATACCGTGGTCACTTGGACAACATCTCCAACAACATGCTCATCGGCGCTACCAATGCCTTCAACGATGAGACCAACTCAGTGCGCGACTTCGTGGTGCAAGGTGAGGGCTACAACACCGTACCGCAGGCTGCTCGTAGCTACAAGAGCATGGGCATCGGCACGGTGGTAGTAGGCGACGAGAACTACGGCGAAGGCAGCTCGCGCGAGCACGCTGCCATGGAGCCCCGCCACCTAGGCGTGCGCGCTGTGATTGTGAAGTCGTTTGCTCGCATCCACGAAACCAACCTGAAAAAGCAGGGGATGCTGGCTCTCACGTTTGCCGATAAGAACGACTACAACCTGATTGAGGAGGCTGACACCATCGACATCATCGGTCTGACGGACTTCCAGCCCGGTAAGTCGCTGCAGGCCCGCCTGCACCACGCCGATGGCGACACCGACCTCATCACCCTCAACCACACCTACAACGAGGGACAGATTGAGTGGTTTAAAGCCGGCTCGGCCCTGAACCTGATCCGCTTGCAAGAGTCGGGCCAGGCGCCTACCCATACGGCTGGTAACTTGGTGTAAGCAACCTAGTAGCATTGCCTGCTAAATAAGAAAGGCCGTTTCTCTCCCGTAGAGAAACGGCCTTTTTTTATGCTGATGGGGGAGGGGCAGCAGGTTACTTTTCGGCCGTCGCCGTATCAGTAGAAAACCTCAACAGCACGCATGGCGACAACGCTTCAAAAAATCGGAAAGGGAATTACATACACAAGCGCCGGTATCGTAGGGGCAGTAGCGTTGTACCTGGGTACATCCTTTGTATTGTCGCGCATTCCGGTGGGTAGCCGCACGCCACCGAGTCAGGATACTATCACCGCCTATATCCTTTCCAACGGTGTGCATACCGACATTGTGCTACCCGTGCGCACTCCGCAAATCGACTGGAGCGAAATAATCCCCTATACCGATACGCCGGCCTCCGATACCACCATGAATTACGTGGGCTTTGGTTGGGGCGATAAGGGCTTTTACCTCGATACGCCTACCTGGGCCGATTTGAAAGTCAGCACGGCCTTTGAAGCTATGTTTTGGCTTAGCTCCTCGGCTATGCATACCACCTTCTACCATCGCCCCAGCGAAGGCCCCGACTGCGTGCGCATCAACCTTTCGCCCGCCGATTACGCCCGCCTTATTCAGTTCATCAAAACCAGCTTCCGCTACGATGCGCAGGGTAGGGTGCAGCACATTGCCGGCCACAGCTACGGCCGCTACGATGCCTTTTATGAGGCGAAGCGCGTGTACAACTTGTTCTATACCTGCAATACCTGGGCAAACGACGGCCTGAAAGTAGCGAACCAAAAAGCCGCCCTCTGGACACCGTTTGATTCGGGTATTTTTTATCAGTATCGGTAAAAGTTACAGCGTAGCCACCTGCTCAAGCCGGGTTTCGCGGGGCTTCTCGATGAGGTAGTAATACGTCAGAATGCCCAGGCCCAGCAGAAACGGTACCAGCGTCAGATGCTTGCCAGTAAGGCCGTAACCCAGCTGCACCGTATCGAACCCCACAAACTCGCTGATCGTCCAGTAGGAGTTAGCCGTAATCCAGAACACAATGGCCAGGTTGTGAGCTAGCTCAGCCTTGATGCTGCGGGTACGCCAGGTGATGAGCAGCGCAATGCTGAGGGTAGGAAGGATCATGCTGATGCCGAGTGGCTTCCAGATCATGCACCACCCGATATCCTTCAGCAGCCAGAAAAGAATATGCAGGTTTTCCATACGCCGATACGACGCGGGAATAGTATACACGAAGCGGTCGGAGGGGGGAGTCATGCGGCGAAGCGTTAGGCTGAGTAAAGGTAGGAAGACCGCCTAATCAGGAAAAGCAGCACGGCTGTAGGCAGCTATTCCCCAGTAAAATCGTAGTATAGCCGAGAACTGTCTGCACTTTTTCCAAACCTACCATGATTACATACGAACAGATTTTTGAAAACAACCGCCAGTGGGTGGCCAATAATGAGGCAACGGCTCCGGACTTTCTGAAGCGCTTGGCTGCCGATCAGCGCCCTGACTATCTCTACATCGGGTGCAGCGACTCGCGCGTGACAGCCGAAGAGCTGATGGGCGTGGCTCCCGGTGAGGCTTTTGTGCACCGCAACATTGCCAACATGGTAATTAACATTGACTTAAATGTCATGTCGGTGATTGAGTACGCTGTGTTGCACTTGGGTGTGAAGCACATTGTGGTGTGTGGGCACTACGGTTGCGGCGGCGTGAAAGCAGCTATGCAACCCAAAGATCTGGGCATTATGAATCCCTGGCTGCGTAATATCCGCGACGTATACCGTCTGCACCACACCGAGCTGGATGCCATCGAGGACACTGATGCTCGCTACGACCGGCTGGTAGAACTGAACGTGCAGGAGCAGTGCGTCAACGTAATTAAGACGGCTGTGCTGCAGCAAGCCTACCTCAAAAAAGGCTACCCTATCGTACACGGTTGGGTGTTCGATTTGAAATCGGGGCTGTTGAAAGACCTGAACTTAGACTTTGAGCACATTCTGCACGATATTCAGGATATCTATAACCTAAGCGAAGAAACGCTGTATGGTAGCAAAAGCACTGAGGCGTTAGAAATCGGACAAGAGGGTAAGGTGGAAGGCAGTCGCTAACACTGGGCCAAATAAAAACGGCTGCTTCCGTGTAGCGTGACGGAGGCAGCCGTTTTGGCGTGGAAGAAAGGGCTGGCTAATTCAGCCAGACGCTGGCAACGGGCGCAAAGCGCCTGGCCGCAAAAGCCCCGTATGGAGCTTCAGCATAGAAACCCAGGATATGCACCTGTGGCTGGCCAGTACGAGCGTGCGCTAGCACGCGCACGGGGTACACCTGGCCCGCTTCGGGCCATTCGCCTACGTAGTCAGCCGGGCGGCACGAATCGTCTACGCAACGGGCAAAGTGCTGCACGGGCGGCGGAACGGGAAGTTTGACTTTCGACATATCCAAAGATACGAATACTTTGTCTAAACTAAGCAAATTAGTATATCAATTTTCTAAATTCAAGACCATTTCAATGATGAAATAATCCAATTAAAATTACAAAAATTGTACTTATTATAAGTGATGAATTAAATTAATGATTCTATATACTTTATTGTACTTGCTAACATAATTAGTTGCATAATGTTCTATATTAAGTGTGCATCATTTTGTGCTGATTGATAGTTGCAACGTCTTACCGATAACCTAATACGTTATTAATTCCTATTAAAAACGCGCTCAAGGCTGAATGATTACCTTCTGAGAAAGCGTAGTACCGCTAGCCGAACGTATCTGCAACAAGTAGAGCCCAGCCGGATAGGAGTGCACATCCAAGGTAGTACGAGCTGCGCCGGCCTGCCGCAGCACCATAGCACCTGTCTGGTTAAACAAACGGACGTCGACAGGAGCAAAGGCTGCTGGAATTTCTACGTACAGCTTTTCAGCAGTGGGATTTGGGTAGGCCTGCCAGGCAACCGCAGGCGTTTGCGTGCGGGTAGGCAGCACTTGAGTAAAGCGCAGTCGGGCCTCGTCGGCAGCGGATTGCAACTCCGCTAAAGACGAGGCGCCAAGTACTGCCAGCGTTAGGGTAGTAGAGTCGCCGGGAGGCAGGGCACGGAGCTTAGCGCCTATTAGTTGCGAAACATCAGCCCCATAGGGTAAGCCCGCGCTGGCGTGAGTAGTACCGTTGCTAAGGCCGGCAAACTTCTCGGCACGGCTGAATCCATCGCTAGCGGGGGCTACTAAGCCGGTAGTAGCTGCATTATTAATGGCATAATAAGCAGGTGCGCCGCCTTCAAGCACTTGCACCCCTGCGTACAAATCAGGCGTGACTACGCTATACACGTATCCCAGAGAACGACCAGCATCCCACTGGGCTACATTGCGGGCCGCATCGCGTGGCAGGTCCCAATCCATGAACAAGCCCGCATAGAGCGGCTTCAAGGTATCGGAGGTCATATTGGTAAGCCGATACTGGAGCAATACGTAGTTGCGGGCGGGGGCAGCAGCCCAAGCGTAGGCGTGCTGGCGCACTCGCACGCCCACCGTATAGGTGCGCGTGGCACTGGGTAGAGAGTCCTGAAAAACGCCCTGCACTTCCTGCGTAGCCCGCGTAGGACGGCTGAACAGTGTCTGGCTACGGATGTAGAAATCGTGGTCGGTACCCTTGGTGCCGCGCACTTGGTTGGAAACCCGTGTGGGAGAAGTAGCCACTACCAGTCCCCCCTCGTACAGCAGCGAGCTGCCCTGGCGGTACGTGACGCCCTCGCCAATGCCGGAAGCGGGATTGTCATAGCCTAAGGTGCCCTGGCTGGTTAGGGTAAGCCGCAGGTCGTTGGCATCGAGCACCACATAGCCGGGGTTCACCACCACCGTCAGATACTGTGTTGCCTGATAGCCGTTATCAGCTATCAACCGGCACTCGATGAGCACTTTGGTATTAGGCGGTGTATTGGCAGCAACAGTTAGCCGGAAAGGCTTATCGATGTTGGTGGCTCTGCCAAGGGTAGGCAGGGCAGCCACGCCAAACACATCGGCAGTAGTCGTAAGGTAGGGCGAGAGCGATGCAATGGCTACTCGCAGGTTGGTCACCGGCTGCAAAAGGTTCTGCACCTCTATTTCCAGCTCCTGCTCCCCTGCCGCGGTGCGTATAGATTGACTGCGCACTACCCGTACGGCGCGCGCATCAGTAGTCAACACTGCCCGGTACGCGTCCAGCCGGCCGGTGCCCATCTTACCCGCATAGGCTGCGTTGCCGGGTAGGGTATAGATGTCGGGGTTAGCTGTGGCGCGCAACTGCGCAACTACCTGGGCGGCCGAATAGGTAGGAAACCGGCTACGCACCAGCGCCGCCACGCCTGCTGCAATAGGCGAAGCAAAAGATGACCCGCCCAATGTTGCGTATCCGCCCGGCGCGTCGCCTGCTGTGGTCACAATACTTGTCCCCGGTGCGCATAGGTCAACGTTGCGGCTATACGTCAGGCTGCCTTTTATATTGTTCGTCTCCAGGCCTGTTACCGACACCACATGGTCGTAGCTGGCTGGGTAAAAGTCTAACTCAGCATCCGTGTTGCCGGCCGCAGCCACAATCACTACGTCGCGGTTTACGGCAACGTAGCTGATGACATCCTGCTCAAATTGAGAACGATTGCCTACCCCGCCCCACGACAGGTTTAGCACCCGGCAACCGTGCTCAGCGGCGTATACCATAGCCTCGTAGCCGGCAAAAGCGCCCCGTGCCGTACTGGGGTATATTTTGAGGGGTAGGTAGCGACAGTTATAGCCCACGCCAGCAATACCCCGGGCATTATCGGGCGTGCCGGCGGCTATTCCGGTAACCCATGCCCCGTGCTTTTGCGGGCTAAGCTGCGCGTCGACGTACGGGTTATTATCATTATCGGCCAAATCCCAGCCCCGGAAATTATCTACGTAGCCATCATTGTCATTGTCAATACCATCAATCGGATCGGCATAGTTGTATTTCACCTGCCCCAGGTCTTCGTGGTCGAAATAGGTGCCGGTGTCAGAAATGCCGATAACAACGGTTGTATCGCCCTTGGTGATATTCCAGGCGCTGTACGCCCGGATGTTGCGCAGGTAGTACTGCCCATCGGCACGGGTAGAGTCGGCCAGGGGGTCGTTGGGCTGGGAGAGGGGCGCGTAGTAGTACAGCGGCTCGGCGTATAAAACGGCGCCGGTAGTTTGCAGCAGGTGCCGTACCCGGTCGAGGTCCGTGGGGGTAGGCAGCCGGATTTCGTAAATCAGGCTGATATCGACCGATTCAGGCTTCTCAGGGTCGGGCAGAAGCGTGTTGCTGAATTTTTGGTGCAGCTGCGTGGCCCCGAGCCGTTGTAGCGCGGCTGTCAGAGTAGGCTCAGCAATGGTAGTGGCCGTAGCCAGATGGCGGAGTTCCGGTTTCAGACGAAAAACCAACCGGCCCGGCTGCACGGTTGGGGCCGAGGGAGTAGCTGGGTTGGGCCCTTGGGCTGCCACCCGCAAGGTAGGTAGCAGCCAGCAAATCAACAGAAAGTAGCGAATAGCACGTAGCGGTAGCAGCATCGGGAGCGGATAAGAAAACGATAGAAAGCACTGCCCATCAGCTACTGCATACGAGTTTGCCAAGGAACACGGATTTCTGCATTCATTTAGCTCCCGCGCAGTGCAAGAATCCCGCCTGTTTGCGTGTGCTTCGCTCGTTGCTTAGTTGCCTGTGGGGCGCTCTTTGCCCGAGGCCTCAGGGGCACATTCCTTGCCCGTTACCTTGCCGCTGGCGTCAAACATAACCCGAATAGGCTGCGTGTCGGTGGCGCTGCCGAAGAGGTAGGACCACGTGTGGCCGCTGCTGGTGGCGTCGTCGCCGGTGGGCTCGCCCATGAGGTGGCGCACCTGTTCCTGCGTCATGCCCACCGTTACCTCGGCGCAGCTAACGGCGTTTTTGTAGCTCTCCTGCGCAGTGCAGGCGCCCAATAGCAGGGCCGCGGCGGCGAGCGTGGCGTATAATTTCATACAGCGTGTGTGGTGGTTTAAACGATGTCGCGTAGGTCCTTGCGCAGGTTATCAATACCGCGGGAAATTTCTTCCCACAGGCTCTTATTCTGTTCGGAGGGGGCAGCGCCCGTTGCTGGTCCGGTGGGAGTAGGGCCTAGCTGGGCCACCAGCTTTGCCCGTTTTGCTTCCAGCGCCGCCGCGTGCTCGTGGTAGGTGGCGTGGGAGCCGGCGGTGGTGGCGTGGGCACGGTTGTGCAGCGTTTTTATTTTGGCGTCCAATTCCTCCAAGGCTTGCCGCAAGTCGGCATCGGAAAGGTGTTGAGGCACGCGCACGTTTTCGGGAGTGGGAACAGACGACATAGAGGTAGAGCTAAAAAGGCGAACCGGGTATCGGCAGCCATTCTTGCTTCTACTGATTAAAGAATAGTGAAGTTGTGAAGAGTGAAGTAGTGAATGTAGAAGCGCCTGTCATCCTGAGCTGGCGAAGGACCTTATCACGCGAGAACATCAGGCGTACCAACGACTCGTTCTGCGGTCATGAGGTCCTTCGCCAGCTCAGGATGACAGGCGCCTTCACAAACTCACCATTTCACAAATTCACCACTCCACCGGCAGGCCTAGCTCTCTCGCCAGCGGAGCGGCGGCCGATTGGTAGAGCTGCTTCAGCAACTGGTTGAGGCTGTCGGCCAGCTCTAGGTGGTAGTCTTCGTGGAGCTTTTGGGCTTGCTTGAGCACATCTTGGGTGCGGCGGGCCAGGTGTTGCAGCAGCGGCTGGGTAGGGCCGTGCAGACGCGCTACGCTTTCGGGCTGGTGCGCAAACACGTTCAGCAGCAAGCGAATGCTCAGCTCCACCTCGCCGTAAGTATCACCCGTGATTTTGGTGTGGTAAGCCAGGCGGGCTTGCAACTGGCGTAGAATCACGAGCAGGTCGTTGGGGGTTTGGTGGTAGCCGCGCACGGGGTCGTCTACCTGCTGGCGTAGGCGGTGGCGGCGTTCCTCCAGTGCATCGGGGCCTTCGAGCAGGCGGTAGCTTAGCTGCTCCGTCAGGACGCTGTCCTGGGCTACAAGGCGGGCCAGCAGTTGATCTTTTTCTCGTTGTGGGAGGTTGAACAGGGCTTTACGCAGGTCGGGGGGTAGGGCGGGCATTAGGGTGATGGGCTGATTGATGATAGGTTGATGTGCTGATCGATAATGAGTTGATTGACAAAAAAGAACGTCATCAATCAGCACATCAACCCATCATCAATCAGCATATTACGGCTACTCCTCTGCTACTTCCTGCGCCTCAGGTTTGATACGACCGGCCAAAGCAAGGCGGTTCTTTTCCTCGTCAAACTCGTTCTCGCTCTTGGCAATGACCACCGTAGCCACCGCGTTGCCGATGATGTTGGTAATGGCCCTCGCCTCCGACATAAATCGGTCTACGCCCAGCAGCAGGGCCATGCCCTCTACCGGAATAACCTTGGTGGCGGCCAGGGTAGAGGCCAGCACGATAAAGCCCGACCCCGTGACGCCCGCCGCGCCCTTGCTGGTAAGCATCAGAATGCCGATGATGGTGAGCTGTTGTGTCAAAGAAAGGTCGATGCCGAAGGCCTGGGCCAGGAAAATAGCCGAGATAGACAGGTAGATAGTGGTGCCATCGAGGTTGAACGAGTAACCCGTGGGAATGACCAGACCGGCCACGGAGCGCGAGCAGCCGAATGTTTCAAGCTTGTCGATGAGCAGGGGTAGGGCCGACTCCGACGACGACGTGCCCAGCACAATCAACAGCTCTTCCTTGATAAAGCCCAGCAGGGTCAGGACACTGAATTTGTAGCGCCACGCCACCAGCCCCAACACCCCGAAGATAAATAAGGCCATGGTGCCATACACCGTCAGCATGAGCTTGGCCAGGGGTAGGAGCGTGTCGAGGCCATACTTGCCGATGGTGAAGGCCATGCCGCCGAAAGCACCCAGCGGCGCCAGCTTCATCACCAGGCCCAGCACCGCAAAAAAGATCTGACTCAGCTTCTCAAACATGCTGATAACCGGCGCGCTGATATCAGCTTTCACTTTGCTCAGGGCTAGACCAAATAGCACCGCAATCAGCAGCACTTGCAGCACGTCGCTTTCGGCAAAGGCTCCCACAAAGCTGTCGGGTACGATGTGGGTGAAGAAGGCCACCCAGTCCATGTTGGCGCCCTTTTCGGCGTACTCGGCAGTTTTGCTGGCCTGCGCAGCCACGCTGCTGGTATCGATGCCGCGGCCAGGCTGGGTGAGGTTGGCCGCGCCTACCCCAATCACCAGCGCAAACGTGGTGATGATTTCGAAATACAAGATGGCCTTGCCGCCCACGCGCCCCACCTTTTTCAGGTCGCCCATGTTGCCAATGCCTAGCACCACCGTCAGGAAGATGATGGGGGCAATCAGCATTTTGATCAGGTTGATAAACGTGTCGCCAATGGGCTTCAGCGCCGCGCCTACCTCCGGGAAGAGCGCACCCACCAAAATGCCCAGCGCAATGGCTGTAAGAACCTGAAATGTGAGGTTGTGGTAAATTTTTTTCATGCAGCGTGAAGCTACGAAAGAGCGGGGTGACAGGATAAAACAAAACTATCTATCATCCTGAGCACAGCGAAGGACCTTATCACATGAGCACAACTTGCATTAGATAGCAACCATCTGATATAGGTCGTGCTCACATAATAAGGTCCTTCGCTGTGCTCAGGATGACAGATAACTAGGGGCTTACTTCTTCGTGTACGCCACCCGGTAAATCACGCCGTTGTCGTCGTCTGACACCAGTAGGGAGCCGTCGTTGGCCTGAATCAAACCGCAAGGCCGGCCAAACTCCGATTTGTTGTTTTCTACCAGCCAGCCCGTCACGAAGTCTTCAAACTTCTCTGGCTTGCCCTGCTGGTCGAAATGCACGCGCACAATTTTGTAGCCTGAGGGCTCGGCGCGGTTCCAGGAGCCGTGCATGGTCACGAAGGCATCGTTCTGATACTCCTGCGGAAACTGCTTGGCCCGGTTGAAAACCAGTCCCAGCGGTGCCGAATGGGCTTTATAGAGCAACAGCGGCCGCACAGTTTTGGCATCAAACTGCTCATACGATTCGCCACTTTTGGGCTTGTTGGCGGGGTAGTGCTTGCCATCGGCAATGATGGACGGCCAGCCGTAGTGCGCGCCCTGCTTGATCTGGTTTAGCTCTTCCTGCTGGTCCTCGTCGCCGAGCCAGTCGATGCCATGGTCCATACCAAAGAGCTGCCCCGTGGTAGGGTGCCAGTCGAAACCGATGGTATTGCGTAGCCCGTGCGCGTACACTGTGCGGCCCGAGCCATCGGTATTAATCTGGATGAGCGTTGCGTTTTCTTTGTTATCCTCGTCGCAGGCGTTGCAGGTGCTACCTACCGATAGGTAGAGCTTGCCATCGGGGCCAAACTGCATGGTGCGGTTGGCGTGCTGACCAGCGTCGGGTAGGTCTTTGTAGAGCATCTTTAACTCTCCCAAGGTGCCATCAGCCTTCACGTCGGCCACATACAGCTCCCGAATGGCACTGATGTATAGCTTGTTGCCTTTGAGTGCCAGGCCGTGCAGGTTTGGTTTCTGCGCAACCTGTTTCGTCATATCCACCTTCCCGTCTTTATTGGCGTCGCGCAGCAGCGTTATGGTGCCTTTCACGCGGTTGGTCACGTACAGGTCGCCGTTGGGGGCCTGGGCCAGCATGCGGGGCATATCCAGCCCCTCGGCGTATTTCGTGATGGTGAAGCCGGGCGGGGCTTTCAGACTGCTCACGCGCTCGGGCGTGGCGGGCAGTTTCTTGGGTAAGTAAATATTGCCCGTCATCTTGAAGGGCGTCGCCTCGGGTGGTACGTTTTGGGCCGTGGCCGAAAGCGTGGCAAGTAGTGCGGCAGAAAGCGTGAGCAAACGCATAGCGGAATAGCAAAAGGTTGTGCGCTATTCAACTGCGTATGGAGGGGTAGGGTTACGAATATAATGAAATCTGAAAGATATTATTAATAGAACTGTATATAATATAAATGCAGATAGTATAAATAAATTTTCAAGACGAAGATATTTACTGAAATTTATAAATTGATTTTTTGAAGGATACAATGGAACAAAATAGTAATCCGAGGCGCAAGTAAGAGGAAATGGATCTTTATGTATGGGAGCCAGTAAGTTTCCCTCTGTGATATAAAAATTCGTTGTTTCATCAGCTAAATCAATGATATAACTTTTTGATTTAGCTAATTCAGCAATGCTTAGTATTCTAACAATGCTCTCATACTTAGTTTTACTATCGAAATATACTTTTATACGTTGCGAAGAATCCGCACTGTTAGATAGAAAAATAAATCTATTGCATAATGATTTCCATATTGTAGAATCGGTTATTGGTTCAGAGATATGATATTCTTTCCAATTACTTTTCTCTTTTATTCTGTAAAACCTTGTCCAATCATAAGCGGACGACTCGGGGGTAGGAAAATAAGCTGTCGTTACAAAGATTGGTCGCAACCGCGCGTCTCCACTCACCCACATACAACCCATCAACAGCAGAAACGCCAGCGCCAGTAGACCCGGCGGAAAAAACAGTTTACGGCTGTAGCGGCGTGGTAAATACATTATTTACCCTAATAATTCCTGGTTCACATACACATACGTGTACCGATGTGCTACCCCCTCGGGTACCTGTGGCAGCTGTTGTTGCGTCCAGGTATCATCGTCGTAGATGCTGGCGAGTTGGGCTTCGATAGCGTCTAGCGGCTGTTCGGCCAGGGTAGGGTCGAGCTGGATGGCGCGCTGGTGCAGCTCCTCGGGCGTGGTGGCCAGCGAGGTGGGGGTAGGGGCGTCGGAGGTGGGCAGGCTCTGTAGCGCGGCCAGCACTTTGGGGGTGAGGTATTGTTTCATCGCAGGTTAGCTAAGTAAAAAATGTTTTACTCTTTACTCTTTACTCTTTACTCTTTGCTCTTTCCTATCAATGTAATAAGTGTCGAAAGTACTTAGGAATGAGTGTTGCTTATGGGTAAATAAAATTGGGAATGAGGTGCTTACATTGAATAATTTTCCCTAAATAAGTGTCACAGTATAATATCGCACTCGGTTCAGTACGCAACTATGATAAATAATTTTTAGATCTTAACGAACACTTATTTTTTTAATTGTACTAAAGGTTCTACTTGTTGTGATGGGTGTGTGGCAGGTGGTTTTATATAAGTAAATATCCACTTAAAAAGAAGTATCCACTTGCCCCTCTGCTTTTCGAGTAAAAAACCAATCAATGAAGATATTAATGTGACTGCTACAATAGCGAAAGATAATTGCCCTATATCATTGACATTATAGCCGAATAAGGCTCTCCATAATACTAATAAAGGAAAATGTAGAATATATAGTGGAAATGATAGATCGGATATAATCCTAAAATTTTGGACCCATCTGTTGCTACTGGTATGACTATCCAGTGGCAATAGCCATACTGCTATTGCGAAAACTAAACCTATAACTATATCTGTTACAAATCGATTACTATAAAAGAGGGGTTTGTGTCCGAGGGCATAGGGGAAGTCGGGTAAATAGATAGCGAGTAGGCAAACGGTGCTTAGCAGTAGCAGCACATATAGCCATGAAAGCCCGCTCTGGATTGGGGGCTTAGGTAGTCGGTAAGCCAGATAGCCTAGTAGCCAAATGGGCATGAGCAGCAAAATCTTGGGCCCAACAAACAGGCCCACTAGGCATAGGATAAGCGACGATTTGCGATACGTGGTACGATAAAACCACAGGCCAAAAAGGACATAGTACCAAAACTCGTAACTCAACGACCACAGGGGACCGTTAATGGGAGGGGAGGTAGAGAAGAAGTTGACCTCGGTGCAAAAGAAGAAAGAAAGTACATAACGCGGCAGGGAGTTGCCTCTGGAGTATTCGGCCGCTAGGGTCGGGTTGAGCGAGCGAACGAGCAACTCAATGCCGATGGTTATTAGCAAAGCCGGTAACACAATAGAGTACAATCTACTCAAGCGAGCGACGCTGTATTGTCGGACGCCGCGGTTGTTACTAGTGGTAGTATAAGAAATCAGATAGCCGGAGAGTACGAAAAAGACCACAACAGCCGCGTGCGCCAGATTGCTCAGCAGCGCCACGGCGTCAGGGTAAGATGGTAGCCATTGCACTGCTCCATGGAATATTAATACCATGAAGGCAGCTGCTATGCGCAGAGAATCTAGCATAACACTAGTGTTACCACTAATCGATTTTCTGCTGATTAGATGCGTCTTTTGCACGTAAGAGAATCAGGGATTTTGAGAAAAATGACAAAATAATTCATTAAAGGTAGAATGAATTATTTCACTAAACAGATAAAATATACAAGGTAGGGTAGTGCCTAAACTACGCAAAAACCACCGAAGCCTACGAAACGGCCACCTGCGTTGGACCGTACGCACAAACTCCAATCACCTTCTGCTCTGCCTACATGAACTTTCTGACCGTCGGTCACGACGACCGGCACCAGCCTATCCGCCTGCACTACGTCGATTTGGGCGAGGGCGACCCCATTGTATTGCTACATGGTTACCCCGCCAGCCTGGAAATGTGGGAGCCGCAACTACTGGAGCTACCGCGCTACGGAGTGCGGGTAGTGGCCTTTTCCCGGCGCGGCTTCGGCCATTCCGACAAGCCCTGGCACGGCTACGACTACGACACCTTTGCCGACGACCTAAAGACAGTATTGGATACGCTGGACCTGCAAAACGTGACGCTGGTAGGCTTTTCGATGGGTGGAGGCGAAGTGGCCCGCTACATGCGTCGTCACCAGGGCGCTAGGGTAAGCAAGGTGGTCTTTGCGTCGTCCGTAACGCCCTACCTATTTCAGGACGAGGCAAATCCGGCGGGGTTGAGCGAGGAAGACCGGACAGCGGAAACAACCCGCGTCCGCACCGACCGTTTCGCATTTCTGCGCGATTACAACCGGCAGTTTTACAGCAGCGGCCTCCTGCACGCTTCTGTGGGCAGCGCCTCGCTGCAATGGATGCAGCAGCTTTGCAACCGTGCTGCACCCTGGGCCACCGAAGCGTGCATTGCGGCTTTCGGCACCACCGATTTTCGGGCAGATTTGGCGTTTTTGAGTCTGGCCGTGCCTATCCCTACCCTGGTCATTCATGGCGGCCACGACGAGCTGGCCGCCGCGGACGCGGGCGGGCGCCGGATGTGGCAATACGTGCCCCAGGCCGCCTACGTGGAGTACGACGGCGCCCCCCACGGCCTGTTCCTAACCGATAAAGACCGGTTCAACCGCGACTTGCTGAACTTTGCCAGGTACGGGCTGAAAGGGCTGGAATAGACAAAAAATTGCGGTGCAGTGAGCGACGGCGAGACGCATCCTTGCATCTCGTCGTTGAACGACATCGGCCACACGGCGCGGACGTAGAGACGCATCCTTGCGTCTCTACATCGCTCTGAAATAAATGCTTAACGTGCTTTGTCCAGCCAGTGTTTGAGGCGTCGCCGGATAGGGATGTCCAGCCAGATCAACGTTAGGTAGGCCATCAGTAGCAGCGCACCGGTTGCTAGTGGTACAAGTACGCTCAGCTGGTTGGTGCCAGGCTTTTGTATTTGAAAGTAGCTATAAAACAGCCAGATAAAGGGGTAGTGAATGATGTAGAGGGGGTAGGAAATCTCGCCGGAAAACGTGCATACGGCCGCCAGCCGGTCAGATACCTGCGTACCGGCACCCAAGGCAATCAGAAACGGAAAGTAGAAAATAGCGATAAGCGGCTCCGTTAGCCAGTTATACTGATCAGAAAACGGAGAGAGAAGGGCAAGCAGCAATAAAATGCTGACGCCGCCCAGCCCAAGCCGCGACGGTAGGATCCACTGCGAGCGGTACACCAGCATGCCCGCCAGAAACGAAAAAAACACCCTGGCGCCGCCGCCCCAAAACGTCTCGCCACTCCAGCCAGCAGCCAGGTTTTTAAAATGATACGCTGCGTAGAAAAGTACCACGGCCGCAACAACTGTCAGCGCCCATAACACTTTGTTGCGCAGTCTGAAAAGCAGCAGTGCGTAGAAAATGCTGGCTACGTATTCCCACAACAAGGACCAGGTAGGCGGATTCAAATGATAAATATTAGCGTACCGCTCCTTAACCAGCGGGTAGGGAATCAGCAGGGCGGATGATAAGACCAGTAAAACAGCATTTCCGGATCCATACACGGCATGTAGGTCAACCAGCGGGTCAAAAAGAAATTCCACCAAGCCGATAACGGTGCCGATAAGAATTAGGGGATGCAAACGGATGAGACGCAGCGCGATAAAGCGCCCGAAACCCATTCCGGCAATTCGATTATCGTAAGCGTAGGCAATAACAAAACCCGATAAGCAGAAAAAGAAATCAACGGCTAAATAGCCATGGCCGATGAAGTTCTTGCTGGAATCAGGAATGATAATTTCCATGAAGTGAAACACCACCACCGCCACCGCCGCCAGCCCACGGAGGCCGTCCAGTACTTCTAAATGGGGCCTGGTAGTGGAGAGGGTAGGGGATGATGGAACTGCTGACATAGTGGGGCGTGGGGCTTACTGGGGTATCGGGTTAGCGCAGACAAAGAGCAGCCAAGCTACCACAAATCTGCTACGTGGGGAAGGTGAGGAGCCACAACGCAGAAAATTGCCCGAACAAACATCCAGCCCTTCCCGTTGGGCACAACACACCTTGCTCCCTCTCGATGGCCTACCGCTACCTGCTGCTCTTGCTGCTGCCTGCTACCCTACATGCCCAGACCGCGCCGCCCGACACCGCCGCCGCCCGTGTATTGCCCGAAGCTACGGTGGTAGGCTACGGTCAAAACCTGCCGTTGCGCCGCACGGCCGCCGCTGTGGGGGTAGTAGATACCCGCGTTATTGGCCGCTTCAATGAGGCCAGCCTGGCCGAGGCCGTGAACACGCTGCCTGGTGTGCGGCTGGAGGAGCGCGCCACGGCCAGCTACCGGCTCAACATCCGCGGTAGCTCGCTACGCTCGCCCTATGGCGTGCGAAACGTGAAGGTGTACTACAACGATATTCCGTTTACTGACGCCACCGGCAGCACAGCTCTCAATCTGCTCGATGCTGCCACTATCGGGCGAATTGAGGTCATAAAAGGTCCGGCCGGCAGTGTGTATGGTGCCGGTACAGGTGGCGTGGCACTGCTCAGCACCCGCCAGCCCGAGGCGGGCACTACGCGGGCGCAGGTAGGTTTCACTACGGGCAGCTACGGACTGCGGCGCTACGCGGCTGTGGCCGAGAGCGGCACGGCTACCAGCGCCATCCGGGCCCAGTACGTGCGCCAAACCCTCGATGGCTACCGCCAGCAAGGTGGCCTGCGCCGCGACGTAGTGACCCTCGATGGCGAGTTTCGGCCATCAGCCAAGCAGACCATTGGCGTGCACGTGCTCTACACCGATATTGACTATGAACTGCCTGGTGGCCTCACGCGGGCGCAGTTTGCGCAAGACCCGCGACAGGCGCGACCCAGCACGGCTACCGTAGCGGGGTCGGTGGCGCAAAATACTTTTTATGCTTCGCGCACGGCGCTACTAGGTGTATCCCACGAGTACCGCTTCACGGAGCGCTTTTCCAACAAAACTACGCTCTACACCACGGGCAGCGCTATTCGCACCGCTTCTATTACCGACTATGAGCGCAATACCCAGCTAGGCGGCGGTGGGCGCACGGCGTTTAACTACCGCACGGCACTGGCTGGCCGTACGCTCCGCCTCACGGCGGGCGGCGAGCTGCAAACAGGCTTCCTAGATGGGCGCAGCTTCCAGAACCAGAGGGGTAGGGTAGGGGCGCTGCGCTACAACGACGAGGTGCGTACACTCACGGGCTTCGGCTTCGCGCAGGCTGACTACGAGCTGCCTGCTGATTTTCTGCTAACGGTAGCGGCCAGCTACAACCGCCTGCGCTACCGCATTGCACGCGTATCCGACGCCACCACCAACCCCGATGGCTACGAACTGACGCGCACCTTCCGGCCGGAGGTATCACCGCGGGTGGCCCTGCTGAAGCAACTGACGCCGCAGTGGTCGGTGTACGGAAGTGTGAGCACTGGCTACGCTCCCCCTACTACCGACGACATTCGCACCTCCGATGGCTCCCTGAACCAGGATTTGCAGGCCGAGCGCGGCACCAACTACGAGGTAGGGACTCGTGGCTCCTTCCTGCAAGAACGCCTCACGTTTGATGTGGCGGCCTACGATTTCCGGCTCAGCCAAACCATCGTGACGCGCACCACCGACCAGGGCGTGAGCGTGTTCTACAATGCCGGCACCACCCGCCAACGTGGGGTAGAAGCCACCGTAAGCGGCTGGCTATGGCGTAGTGCCGCCGTTGGTACTCAACCCACCGCCCTACCTACCGGCGTGCGCGCCTGGGCCAGCTATGCCTACCAGCGCTACCGCTTTGGCACGTACGAGTCGGGAGGCAATAATTTCAGTGGCAACCGCCTCACGGGCACCGCACCGCACACGCTTACGGCCGGCGTAGATGCCACCTCGCAGTTGGGACTCTATCTCTACCCCACCATCAACCACCAGGCCCGCCTACCACTCAACGATGCCAATACGGAATACGCCGCCGGTTATTGGACTTTCGGCAGCCGCGCCGGTTGGCGCCGTACCTTACTGGACCGCTTGGAACTGGACGTGTTTGCGGGTGTCAACAACCTTACGGACCGCAACTATAGCCTCGGCAACGACCTGAACGCATTTGGTGGCCGCTATTTCCAGCCCGCCAACGGCCGCAACTGGTACGGTGGCGCCACGGTTGGTTGGCGTTGGTAAAAGTAAAATGAATACACACGAAGGCCCTACCCCTGATGAGGGGTAGGGCCTTCGTGTGTAGAAAGACGACGTTGAGCTATGTAGCTGTACCTTCCAAAACGGAGGCTGCTATCAATTCACCTTCACCGGTTTGCCTTTTTTGGCGGCCTCGTAGATAGCCAGAATGATCTTCACGTCTTGCAGGCCTTCTTCGCCGGGTGTTTTGGGCGTTTTATTCTGCATCACCGACTCGGCCATGTGGTCCAGCTCGGCGGCAAACTGATTGCCTTCCTTGATGCTGGGCTTCATTTGACCGTCTTTTTTGCCAATGGTCATTTCGTGCTCGTAGTAGTCGGTTGCGGGGTCGAGGTCGAGCCAGGCTTTGTTGCCGAACACCCGGAAGCGCTTCACCTGCTCGATGTCGTAGGAGCTGGTGCAGGTGGCTAGAATGCCGCTGGGGAAGCGCAACGTGAAGTGAATGTTGTTCTCCACTTCTTTAAACCGCGGGTCCGATTTGTCGCTGTATTCCTGGGCCGTTACCTCCACGGGTTCTTCGCCGGTGAGGTAGCGCGTCGCATTCAGGGAGTAGATGCCCACATCCATCAGCGAGCCGCCGCCCGCCAGCTTGCGTACCACGCGCCACTCATCGGCCTTGTCGCCCTTGGGGTCTACAATGCGGCCATGGTCCGACGTAATAGCCTGAATTTTTCCCAGTTCCCCCTTGCGAATACGCTCAATGGCATCCAGGTTGAACGGCTCAAACTGCGCCCGATAGGCAATCATCAGTTTGCGGTTGGCCTTTTTGCAGACATCAATCATGCGCTGACATTCCTCGACGGTAGGTGCCATAGGCTTTTCGCAGAGCACGTGCTTGCCAGCCTGCGCCGCCCGAATGGTATACTCGGCGTGCATGCTGGGCGGCAGCACCACGTATACAATATCCACCGCCGGGTTATCCTTAATGCTATCAAAGTTCTGATAGTTGTAGATGTTTTTGGAGTCCACGCCATACTCTTTGGCCAGACGCTGGGCCTTGTCGGGCGAGCCGCTCACCAGGGCCGTAATCTCGGCGTGTTTGCAATCCTTGAAAGCCGGCATCATTTCCTCCTGCGAGAATTTGCCTAGCCCTACGATGGCGAAGCCTAGCTTTTTCTTATCGGCGTTTTGCATAGGTCGTGCGGCGGTGGTGAGGGGCGCGAGGCCGGCAGCACCAGCCAGCGCGGCGGTGGTGCCCAGCCCCGCACTGCGCAAGAAATGACGGCGTGAGGTAGTATGCTTTAGGTCGTGCATGCGTTCGGATGTAAGGAATAATGACTTTCCCTGAACGCGCTACGTTGGCCGTGGTTCTGCTTATTAGCTTGATTAGCTGTGTTTTAATGCGGTTTTAATTTCATTAAGAAGCATATGTTCTAGATAATCAGCCAATAATAGACGATGAACCATTGATGGGTAGCAATAGCACCGGCAGGGTAGCCCGCTGCACCAGTCGAGCCGTGACGCTATGATGAAACAAGTCGCCCAGCCATGTGTGCCGGTGCACCTGCGCAACCAGCAACTCTGCTTCGGTTTCCTGCACGCCCTGCGCAATGCCATCGGCCACCGAGAGGTGGCGCACGCCGTGGTGGCGAGGGTGCGCAGTGGCAGGCAGTAAGCCGCTAGCCATTACCTGTCGGCAGGCTACCACGGCGCTGTCGTTGTCTTCGGGCTCGGCTACGTGCACAATAGTATACTGGGCAGGTAGCCGGTGCAGCCAAGCCACTACGGGTTCGGCCTGCGGAAAAAGCGTGAAAGGCTGGTTGTCGGCAGCAATGGCAACGCACTGCGGGGGCATAGGGGCAGAAGCCTTTTCGGGCACGATCAGCAGTGGGCAGGGTAGGTGCCCAAGCAGCTTGAGGGCTGTGGTGTGCCCTACCACCTCCGGCGAGTCGGCAGTGGCGGCGGGCCTACCCAGCAACAGCAACACCGGCTGGTAGCGCTGCACTGCCGCGGTAGCAGCTTCGGCCACGCGGGCCACGGTGGCCTCCGTCACAACCGGTGCTGACAACCCGTTGCGCCGCTGCAACAAAGCCGCAGCAATTTCGCCCTCACTCAGCGGCGACAGGCTACCCGTAAGAGCCTCCGAATCAAGAATCGATGTGCGCTGCACGTGCAGCAACACCAGCGTGGCATGTAGCTGCACGGCCAGCGCATCGGCATAGGCCAGCGCTTGATCGGCTGCGGGCGAGAAATCGGTTAGTACAAGCAGATGCATGGAGCACTACGTTTAGGGGTGATAAGACTGATATAACTGATTAGGTAGCAATGCAAAAGCCCGCCTTCCAGCAGCGTGGAAGAGCGGGCTTACGCCGTACGAGCAGCCGCTTAGCGGTTATTGTCGTCGATAGGGTTGTTGAAGCCAGGGGACAGCAACTCGTCGGTCTGGCTGCTGGTATCGGGGTCGGGGCCAGCGGTGGGCGTATCGGGTAGGCCGTTCGAGGCCTCGTCCAGCATGTCGGAAGTATCGAGCGTTCCTTCGTCGTCTTTCTTATAGGAGTACAGCTCCTCGTGGTGCTTGCGCTGCTCTTCCGACATGGGTTGGTTGTCGGGCGTGTTATTTGCTGAATCAGCCATAAAATCAGAATTACAGATTATCCTTGTTTGGGTCGGGGCCTTCCGTGGTGGGGTTGCCAGGCTCGTTGGTAGGCCAGTTGCGAGTACCGCTACCGTAGCGAGGGTCGTCATCGGCCCAGGAAGTGCGGCTTTCGTCTTCCTGCGCATCGGCGTGCATCGATTTGGCTACCCCCTGCGGGTCTTGGTTCTGGGCCACTCCACCCCGCTGATAGGGGTCTACTGTGTCCGGCGCGGCAGAGCCGCCAGGGTTGGTGCCGGCCGGCTTATGCTCCGTACCGCTGGTAGAGGTGTTTGGCTGCTTGCCAAAGTCGCCATAGCCGGGCGTACCAGCATTGGGCTGCGCCGCCTGCGGATTGGGATGCATGGGCTGCTTGGACGCTTCTTCGCCTTCTTTCAGGTTGAAGACGTTCTGATTTTCTTGCGGCTTCCGAAACTCGCTGAACTCGTCCGGATTATCGTTGCTGCCGTCGTTGGGATGCTTTTGCATGGGAGAGAGACTTAGAGTGAAACGGCGGAAAAACGGTGCGAATGACCGCCCCCGCTCCCTGAACTACGTAAAGCGGGCAACGCGTGGCTACCTCTGACGGCAAAAATTGCCTGCATGGCCAGCACCGCATCTTGCTTTGTTTTCTTTTTCAACATCTTCCGCTTATGTCTTTCCCTATCGAGCACCAAGCCCAGGATCAGGAATTTACCGTCAACATCGACAGCCACCAGGGCGAGTTGGCCTATAGCTTCCCCACCGAAGGCGTTATCGACTTCACCCACACCTTTGTAGATAAAGCCCTACGGGGCCAGGGCGTAGCCGATGCGTTGGCCCGCCAGGCCCTCGACTTCGCTCGTGAGCAGAAGCTACATGTGCGCACAAGCTGCGAGTTCATGGAGAAATTTGTGCAGGCCCACCACGCCGAGTACCAGGATTTGCTGGCATAGCAAGGTAGGGTAGGCCAAAATTCTGTACAGTTGCCCAGTGAATGTCGCACATCCATTGGGTAGGGGTTGTTGGTTTAGTAGATAGTATGTGAAGCCTCCGCGTGGCTTCCCACTCAATCTGAACTTCCTACCCGCTATGGATACGCAATCTGCCGCCGACCAGCCCACTGCATCTGGCCCCACCGCGTCGGCTACCCTCGATATCGAAGGGATGAGCTGTGCGGCCTGCGCGTCGGCCGTCGAACGGTCGTTGCGCCGCACGCCGGGCGTCACGCAGGCCCTGGTGAACTACGCCACCGAAAAGGCCACCGTAGAGTACGAACCGGGTATGGCCTCGCCAGGCGTGCTGCGCGAAGCCGTGCGCCGCGCCGGCTACGATGTGGCAGCCCGCCGTCCCGATACCAGCGCCGCCGACCGCCAAGCTGCTCTCGATCAGCAAAAAGCTCAGGCCTACTGTCACCTCAAGCGGCGCCTATGGGTAGCGGCTGCCCTCACGGCCGTTATCATGCCGCTCTCCATGCTGATGCTGTGGCCCGCGCTGTCTGCTCGCATCAACATGCAGTGGCTCAACTACCTGTTGCTAGTGCTCACGCTACCCGTGGTGCTGTATAGCGGCCGCGAGTTCTACGCCTCGGCCTGGAAAGGCCTGCGGCATCGCACCGCCAACATGGACACGCTGATTGCCGTGGGCACCGGCGCGGCCTTTCTGTATAGCTTAGCCGTGACGCTGGCTCCCGGCTTCTTCCAGGCGCAGGGCCTGATGCCCGAGCCCTATTACGATACCACAGCCACCGTTATTGCCCTCATTCTGTTAGGCAAAGTGCTGGAGGCCCGCGCCAAAAACCGCACCTCCGATGCCATGCGGGCCCTGTTGCACTTGCAACCCAAAACGGCCCGCGTGCTACGGGGCGGCAAGGAGGTAGACCTGCCCGTAGAGCAACTCGATGTGGACGACATAGTAACGGTGCGCCCCGGCGAGCAGGTAGCCACCGATGGTGTCATCCTCGACGGCCGCTCTGCCCTCGACGAAAGCCTGCTCACCGGCGAGAGTCTGCCCGTAGAAAAAGCAGCCGGTGACGCCGTCTTTGGCGCGACGCTCAATAAAACCGGTGCTTTCCGCTTCCGTGTGACGCAGATAGGCGAGCAAACCATGCTGGCGCGCATTGTGCAACTGGTAGAAGATGCCCAGGGCTCACGGGCGCCCATTCAGCGCCTCGCCGACCGCATCAGCTCCATCTTTGTGCCCACAGTCATTGGCATTGCCGTGCTCACGTTCATCGTGTGGTTTTTGCTAGCTCCGGCTGGCATGCGCCTACCTTTGGCGCTCATCAACTTTGTGGCCGTGCTGATTATCGCTTGTCCGTGCGCGCTGGGGCTAGCCACGCCCACGGCCATTATGGTCAGCACCGGCAAGGGGGCCGAACATGGCGTGCTCGTCCGTAGCGCCGAAGCCCTGGAAAAAGCGCACGCCGTAACCACCATTCTGCTCGACAAAACCGGTACTATTACCCAGGGCCAACCCGCCGTAACCGACATAGTAGCTGCCCTCGGCTACCCCAAAGCGCACCTACTAGCGCTGGCGGCCGCCGTAGAGCGACACTCGGAGCACCCGCTAGCGGCGGCAGTAGTAGCATATGCTGGCGAGCAGTCGGTGGATTTTGGGTTGGAAGTAACTGATTTTGAAGCCGTAGCCGGGCACGGCGCCCGCGCAATGGTGGACGGGCAACATGTGGTCATCGGCAACCAACGCCTACTAGCGGAAGCCAGCATTATCCTATCCGCCACGCTGGCCCAAGCCGCCGACGCACTGTTGCATCAGGCCAAAACCGTGCTTTATATAGCCCTTGATGGGCAGGCAGCTGGTTTGCTGGCCGTAGCCGATACGGTGCGCCCTACCTCCGCCGCCGCTATTGCCAAGCTACAAGCACTGGGTTTGGAAGTGGTGATGATGACCGGCGACAACCCGCAAACGGCGCAGGCCGTGGCGGCGCAGGTAGGCATTCGGCGGTACGTGGCCGAGGTGCTGCCTCAGGACAAAGCCGCTCAGGTACAGGCCCTACAGCAAGAGGGTAGAGTAGTGGCTATGGTGGGAGACGGCATCAACGACGCGCCCGCTTTGGCGCAGGCTGATGTAGGGCTGGCCATGGGCACCGGCACCGATGTAGCCTTGGAAGCAGCCGGCATCACCCTCATGCGTGCCGACCTGCAGAGCGTGGTAACGGCCCTGAATTTGTCGCGGCAAACCATGCGTGTTATTCGTCAAAACCTGTTCTTCGCTTTCATTTACAACGCGTTAGGTATTCCTGTCGCAGCGGGCGTGTTGTACCCTTTCTTTGGCGTATTGCTTTCACCCATGCTGGCGGCAGCAGCTATGGCGCTTAGCTCCGTTTCGGTGCTCACCAACTCGTTGCGGCTGCGCGGATTTCGAGGGTAGGCAGCTCTCAAAATGCATCTGGCCCGACAAGGCAACATGCAATAGGTATAGGTAAACTGGATAAAACGAGGTTGATTGTAAGTAATTTAGGTAGCGCGTGCGGCGCCTTTTCCACTTAAACTACATAATTAGTTGTACTCATTGTATAAATAATCAAAAGTGTAAAAAGAGCATAGGAGCTGTATTGTGCCTCTTATGTTGTCAGCGACTAAATACAAATAGCTGTTATTAAATGCTTTATGGTTATAGTGTTTGATTAAAGTTATATATTTTATTGATATAATTATGGTCACATTTTACGCAAGATGTTCTTTGATTTTGGGGATTTAAGTGGCAACCTTGGCAGCAAGTTACGATTGTATGCACGCCCTTCTTCGCTCTCTTGCCCCCTCACCCTTGCTGACCTTTAAATCTCATTTGAGTATGACGTCAGCCAATTCATTCAGCTCATCTGCTGAATCCTGCGCATTATGCTTTCACAACAGCCAAGCCCAAGTAGAGTGGCTGGCTGATAGCTATATACACGTACGCTGGACCGGGCAACCGATGAACAGTGCCGAGTTTCGGGCCGTGTTCCGGTACATAAAGGCGCTGCTGGTTATCACGCAGGCTTCACTGGTGCTAACCGACCACCGGGAAATGCTGCCTCCATCGCCGGCTGATGTAGCCTGGCTTATGCACGAATGGACGCCCGCTGTAGTGCGCGAGACTAATTATTCGCACCGGGCCATCATCACGGCCCACAACAGCCAGACAAGAGTAGAAATGGCCAAAGTAGCCAACTGCGATGCGTCGGCAGCCCTCACGGCTCAGTTTTTTACAGAGGTAGAGCCGGCAGTACATTGGCTGCGTAGTATCTACATCGTATAATCGTATAAGTAGGTAGCAAGCTACCTGCTTTAGGCTGTGCGAATGGCTTGCTGGGCCATTCGCAACCATTCCTGAGCTTTGTCGCTGTCATCAAACATGCGCATCTGCAGCTTCCCGTTGATGCCAATGTGCATCGCTTCGGCGGAAAGCGCTGCTAATTCCTCAGAGCTGATAATGTGCGCAAAATGCGTGAGACCCTGACTGATGGCCCGAGGTGCCCAACTGGTTATCAGCCAGTCCACGGCGTGGTCCCAGGGGCCAATCACCTGACGATTATCGTTGAGCAGGTAAGCGCAGGCGTGGTTTCGCAACGGATGTAGGCACGCATCGGCTCCGGCAATGATACCTACGTAGGTCTGTCGGCCGATCCAATTATTATATACCCAGTTATTCGCTGCATCAAATGCAATGGTAAGGTATACTTCACCAAACCCATTTTGTAACTCCATTGGTATGATACTGCGCAACCAGCGCCTTTGTAAGGATAAATGCAGGTAGGGGGTAGATAGGGAAGCTGCGGGGTAGTCTCGGACGAGCTAGTATACGGGCTCGGTAGACTTAAGAGCGTAAAGAACGACAAGCAAAAAGAAAAAGGCCGAAAACTCGGTGAGTAAAGGGCTCTGCTGGTTCAATGGTACCTATTGCTGGTCGGCTTACCCAACTAGCTGCTACTCCGGAGCTACGTCATTCTCATACTGCTAGCAAGGAAAGTAGCACGGCGCGTACCTATGCCTTCCTTGCAATACCGGAAGCAACTCAACAAAAAGCGCTACTCCGGCCAAAAGGTGAAGCAGCGCTTTGGGAGAAGTAATCTTGCTACGTAGTTGCTGTCAGAAGCGACATGGAGAAGGAGACAGGCTATTTACCCGGACTGGTTGCCGTCACGGGCGTCACCGAAAAATCTTCGAACTCCACGGGAAAGCCTTTTCCGTCCGGGGCGGCGCACATCAGGCCAATCTGTACTTTCTTACCTGGCGTGGGCGGGAAATAAGCCAGCCGCAGCATCTTGAACTCCTTATTGTCGAAGGAGTATTGAATTTCCACATAGTCGCCTTTGCGCAGCAGCGTCAGCCACACGGCCGGCGGGCTGTCTTGGCGCGGCACCACCGACCAGTCCGATACTTCGCGGGTAACTACGGCGCTAACGTTTTGCACGCCCTTCACGAATTCGATACCGGTCTTGATCCAGTTCTTCTCGTCCAGGCGAATCATCAGCCCGGCCTGGTCATACAACTCGTGGTAATGACCGGTAATTTTCACTTTCGCCAGAAAGTCGCCGGTCTGCTCCTGGTAGTAGAAGTGGCCGTTGTCGCGGATAAAGCCGTAGTGCGTAACCCGCCAGAAGTCGGTGCCACCTTCTACCTGCACTTCTATCTTCTTGCCGTTGATGGTGGCTTTCTTAGGAGCGTTCAGCCAGCGCATCGACGAGGATTGGGCAGTAGCGGTGGTGGTAGCAAAAATCAAGCATAGACCACTGAGCAGAAGTTTGTTCATGTGGCAAAGGTAGAAGGAGCAAGCTTATTTCAATGTAAAGCTTTCGCTGGGGTGTCCGGCAATAAAATCAATTGCGGTCGGCAACACTCCCGAGGCACTCAGATGCTAGGTTCTACCGCGGTACGCATGCCTTCGGTAGGTGCGCTGAGCGTATCATGGGCCGCAGTGGCAAGAGGATTAAATAGCACGGCAAACGGGGGCAGATGGGTAGACGTAGGCTGCGGATAAAAATACAGCAATTCGAAGAGGGCTAGTGCAAGCGAAAGAACAAACGCCAGTACAAGAGCCCGGTCTTGTAGGCGGGTAGGCGCAGGTGGTAGAGCTTCGTTGCGGTGCATATGTATCAGGAAGTAGTATTTCTGCAATGGCTGGCACGCTACGTAGTCCATATAGTGCCGCAGAGCTATTCTCCAAATACCTCGCCAGTAGTAGGGGTGAAATAGGATAATTGCTATAAGTATTAGTCGATTCCTTTGGCCCAGGCGCGGGCCAGGGTGATATCCTGAAATGTGCGGATTTCAAAGGACACGGCCGGCTCCGCACGCGTATAGACCTTGGCAATGGTGTGCCGGTTGAGAGTGTCCTGTGATTCTAACAAGGCAAAGCGTAGTAAGCCGGCCTGGTCGAGGGGTAGCAACGCATCATTGTACACCCAATCCAAATCGCGGGGACGTACGGCGCCCAGTTGCCGGTCGTCTGCTATCCACCCTTTTACCTGATGCTGTATGCCTAAGTGTACAGCTTGCTCTATGCTGTCACGAAACTCGGTACTCGTGGCAAATGAGCGCCAGTGAGTTTCTAACGCCGGGAATGGACCTGTATGCAAGTATACTGTGAGAAAAGGAAAAGAGAATAGCGTTTGCATAGGTGGGAGGGGAGAGGAAAGAGCAATCAGTACGGAAGGGTAGCCCAGGCACGTGCTGTCTCGGCAGACGTAAAGGTCTGGGTAACGATGTTGGTGTTGGGGATGATGGAGGATAAGAAAAGCTTGATGCCCAGCTGATTCATGCCATCCAGCGAGTCAATAACCGCAAGGCGATGGACCTGTAGCTGATCTAGCGGCTGCATGATGTGGCTATCCATCCACTCAAAATCCTTGGTACGGATGGCGCGCAGCAAACGGTTGTCTGCTATCCAGGCGCGCACCCTATGCTGGCGAACTAAGCGCAACGCCTCAAGTAAGCACGAGCGTAAGGTTTCGCTATTGACGAAATCCAGCCATTGCACTTCTATGGTGTGGTGGAGGCCTTCATGCAGGTAGATGGTAACAGAAGGAGTAGAGAATACTTGCTTCACAGGACGCTGGACAGAGGAAAAGAGAAGGTAGAGAGTAGGTTGCGTAGGCTGTACTTACCGCTAGCATGGTGTGCTTTGCCTTTTACAGCATCCGGGTAGGGAGTGTTGGGGGTAGGGAGAAATAGTTGGTTGCACACCTAACGAAGGGTAATGCTTGAACAGGTAATAGCGAGAATCCGCTATTGTTGTAGAGTATTCTTGTTGGAGCAACTGCTAGCGGTTTCATTGGCAGGCATACAGGTTAGGAATATACAGTTAGCTGCCAAATTATTATGTTGCACGTATGTTGTAATCGAGTTTATACACAGCGCTATGTTTATTATAGATAAGTACCAATACTTCTTTTGCGTTGCCTTCTTACTAGGAAGTGCAACGGTATATGGCCAAGCTAACACAACACACTACACTATTGAGGTCAAGGCGAATACTCCAGCTCGTTACCGCATAGAAGTTACACGTAACAAGAAAGTGGTACAGTTGCGCTATGGGCGGCTAGACAGTGTGCGGCTTACGCGTATGTCAGCCGACCCAGATGTGAAAGCCATGCAAGCATTGGATGCTGCCGGCAAACTATTTACGTTACCAGAAGCCGAGAGAGACGCTCTATTCCAACGTGTTTTGGCTGCTGATGAGCGGAACTCAGTTTATACGTGGGATAGTCTGCAAATAGCTTCTGCCAGTCACCGCGCACTGGTGCAACTATTTGATTCGGTTTCTACCAGCAGCGCAGCGCAACTGGAGCGAAAAGAAGCGAACCGCAATCGTATCATATTAGATGGGACAATCTTCTCTATCACAGTGCAGGGTAAGCAGGTAACACCAAAAAAAGTATATGCGCATTCCCCGGACCGGACGTCTCATCCTTTGCTGTCTCGGTTGATACGCGAGTCCCTCGAACTCTACCGCAAGGAGTGCCCCAATGCCTTGCTTGATACGCGGCATACTGGGGGATATTAGAGGATTAAAAATAGCGCTTAAAAAACGAGCGATTATCACAAGAATAAAACCTGTTTCGAGTACGAATACTCTTTTTGTTAATACCAATGACACTTTACTATAGAGTAGTAGCCTAGTAGGCTATTCGTTGCCTGTCTTACCATACTAGGTCACTGAAAAATAAAAAGGCCCTTAGCGCATTGCTAAAGGCCTTTTGTGTGGTCGCGCCAGGAATCGAACCTGGATCAAGAGCTTCGGAGACTCCTATACTATCCGTTGTACTACGCGACCCGGTTTGTGAGGCGCAAAACTAGACAGAAAATGCGCCGTTGCCAAACCACAAATGGCTTTTTCTGCAAAATCATACACTCGGTTATAGTAACCTTCCGCGGCTCAGTCCAGTTAGCATAGAAAACTGTTTACCTTGACTCATTCTTTTTATGGCAAGCACCGAAAAAAAGACTCTCTATACAGCCGATGCAACGGCTATTGGTGGCCGCAGCGGCCACGTACGCTCCGCTACCGGTATTATCGACCTGGATATGTCGGTGCCGGAAGGCCTGGGCGGCAAGAAAGGCGCTACTAACCCCGAAGAGCTGTTTGCAGCCGGGTATTCCTCCTGCTTTCAGCAGGCGCTGTTGGTAATTGCCCAGCGCGCCGGCGACAAGCTCGACCCGCAAACGGAAGTGAAATGCTCCGTATCGCTGTTTCAGGAAGGAGAAGGCTATGGCCTTTCGGCAGTGCTGGATATAGACCTGAAGGCTTTTGACAAAGACAAGACCATTAATATGGTGCGGCAGGCCCATAAAATTTGCCCCTACTCGGTGGGCACCCGTGGCAACATGGAGGTAGAACTGCGCGTGCAGGGTGAAGCCATTCCGGTAGAGGCCGAAGAAAACGCGGGCGTTGCCGAAAAAGGCGGCGTGCAATAGCTGGTTCCTACCCCCAACCACAAGCAAAAGCCCGCCGGAATACTCCGGCGGGCTTTTGCTTGTGGTTGGGGGTGAGAGTTAGGCGTTTTGCATTGCCAGTACCTCTTTCACCTTCTCAGCAGCATCCTTCAGGAGTACAGCTGAGTACACTTTCAGGCCCGACTCGTCGATGATGCGGGCGCCCTCTTCGGCGTTGGTGCCCTGCAAGCGCACAATAATTGGCACTTTGATGTCGCCAATGTTTTTGTAGGCTTCCACCACACCGTTTGCTACCCGGTCGCAACGCACGATACCCCCGAAGATGTTGATCAGGATGGCCTTCACGTTCGGGTCCTTCAGGATAATGCGGAAACCAGCTTCTACGGTTTGCGCATTAGCTCCACCGCCTACGTCGAGGAAGTTGGCAGGCTCACCGCCCGAAAGCTTGATGATGTCCATGGTAGCCATGGCCAAACCAGCACCGTTCACCATGCAGCCCACGTTGCCGTCGAGCTTCACGTAGTTCAGGTTCGATTCTGACGCTTCCACTTCCAGCGGATCTTCCTCGTTGGTGTCGCGCAGGGCAGCAAAGTCCTTGTGGCGGTATAGGGCGTTTTCGTCGAGGGTAACCTTGGCGTCAACGGCCAGGATTTTGTTGTCCGAAGTTTTCAACACAGGGTTGATTTCGAACATAGCCGAATCCGTTTCGTCGTAAGCCTTGTACAGGGCCGTCACAAACTTCACCATTTCCTTCTGGGCCGGGCCGCTGAGGCCCAGGTTGAAGGCAATTTTGCTAGCCTGGAAGGGGCGCAGGCCTACGGCGGGGTCCACGTACTCTTTATTGATCTTGTCGGGGTGCGCTTCGGCTACCTCCTCAATATCCATTCCGCCTTCGGTGGTATAGATAATCACGTTTTTGCCGGTCGCGCGGTCCAGCAGCACGCTCATGTAGTATTCCTTGGTTTCCGACTCGCCGGGGTAGTACACGTCCTGGGCAATCAGCACCTTGTGCACCTTGCGGCCTTCGGCGCCCGTTTGCTTGGTTACGAGCTGCATACCGATGATCTGGTCGGCAATGTCTTTCACTTGCTCCAGGTTCTTAGCGAGTTTCACCCCGCCCCCTTTGCCGCGCCCGCCGGCGTGAATCTGGGCTTTCACCACGTACCAGCTGGTACCGGTTTCTGCGTTCAGCTTTTTGGCGGCTTCTACTGCTTCTTCGGCCGTATCGGCCGTGATGCCTTCTTGCACGCGCACGCCGTAGCGCTTGAGTATTTCTTTACCCTGATACTCGTGAATGTTCATAGAGGTCAGTTGAAAATGGGATTCGGGTCGTATTAGTAAGCGCGAAAGTAGGTAATAATCGGGGGAAACGGAACCTGGGCCTTTGGCCGGTTTTTGGCATGTGCCCTACCTTTCGCGGAAACGGACCTTTGCCTGACCACAAACTCCGGCTTTCCTCCGTAGATTTGTTTTCCTACCCCGACTATATTCATCTGCTGTGCTGCAAGCCATCAACGTCCGCAAGACATACGGTTCCCTGGAGGTGCTGAAAGGTATTGACCTGACAATCGAGAAGTCCGAAATCGTCAGTATTGTTGGTTCGTCGGGGGCTGGCAAGAGCACGTTGCTGCACATCCTGGGCACGCTCGACAACCCCGATACGGGCGAGGTACTATTTGACGGAGAATCGGTGAGTGCGCTGAAACGCTCGGACCTGGCGCGCTTTCGCAATCGGCACATCGGCTTCATCTTTCAGTTTCATAACCTATTGCCCGAGTTTACGGCCCTCGAAAACGTGTGCCTACCCGCCTACCTAGCCGGACGCTCGGAGAAGGAAGTGCGCGTGCGTGCCCGCGAGTTGCTGGGCATGCTGAACCTGGAGCGCCGCGCCGACCACAAGCCCTCAGAGATGAGCGGCGGTGAGCAGCAGCGCACGGCGGTGGCTCGTGCGCTCATCAACTCCCCAGAAATCATTTTTGCCGACGAGCCCTCCGGCAACCTCGACTCGCAGAACGCGCAGGAACTGCACCAGATTTTCTTTCTGCTGCGCAAGGAGCTAGGCCAAACGTTCGTGATTGTGACGCACAACGACCAGTTGGCCGAAATGGCCGACCGCACCATTACAATGAAAGACGGCTACATCTCGGAGTAAACCTGACTGTAACGAAAGCGTATATCGCACCAAGCTAGGAACTTTCCTTTCTCCTATAGCCTTGTTATTGTACCTGGCAACGCGTCCGACCCGCCCCGGACCGTTTGTGTAACCCGTCTCATTGTTTCTAGAACAGTGAGACGGGTTTTTTGCGTTGTGTGGTGATGGGCCTAAAGCGGGTGGTCAGCAGTGCTTACAGTATGCTTTTGGTTGTACCTACTAGGTAGAATTGCTAGCAGAGTATGGTACTATGCTTATCTCATATTTTTAGTAAATAGTGCTTGCAAATGAATTTTAGTATTGCTAATTTTGTTAGGATATACAAAGCGATATGTAGTTTGTAATAGTCTGAAAATCAAAGATAAAATTTGTTGAAAAATCTTTGATTCTTTGCACCTATTTCACGCTGCATTCGTTAGTAATTAGAACAACATAACGTATTAAAGGGAAGACGCCATGAGCGAAGTAACCAAGACCACCAACACTACAAAAGAAACCGCTCGCAAAGCCAAAGTAGAAAGCTACGACATTGCGCGCTCGGATGAGACGTTGCACTTGGCTACTGACTTGGCCAAGTTTATCAAAGACAACAAACTCTCGACTACTGTGCAGGGCAAGGAGTTTGTGAACGTGGAAGGCTGGCAGTATGCTGGCTCGCGCTTGGGCATTGTGCCCATTGTGGACCACGTTATCAACGTCAGCACTGAAACTGAGCTGAAATACCAGGCCAAGGTGACGCTGTTTGACCTGCGTTCGGGCCACACGGTAGGCGCTGGCTTCGCTGTGTGCTCGAATAAGGAGAACGGTAAGAAGTTCTACCAGGAGTTTGCTATCATGAGCATGGCCCAGACCCGTGCCATTGGCAAAGCTTACCGTAATATTCTAGCTTGGATTATTCGTGCTGCCGGGTACGAGCCTACTCCTGCAGAGGAGATGGACTACGGCAACAACACGCCTGAGGTGAAGGCTCCAGTAGCTGCTCAGCCGGCTGCTCCTGTGCCCGCACCGGCCGTGGCCGCCGAGGCACCTGCTATGAAGGCCGTGCCTGCCGAGCAGCCTGCTCCAGCCGTCACGTACGCTTCTGCTTCGCAGAAGGAGGAGATCATCCGTCTGCTGAACCACCCGCTGATTACGCGTCAGGAAAAGACGAAGATGCTTTTGAATATCAACCGTCTTGATGAGGAGCGTGCTACGCAGGCCATTGCCAAGCTCAAGAAGGCCATCGACGACCGTGAGAATGGCGAGTCGGCCGCTGCTTAAGTAGTAGAACGCATTGCATATAAAAAGCCCGGTTTCACTCGAAATCGGGCTTTTGCATTTATGTGGCGTCTAGGCCTGACCGCTCATAGAGGATATCCTTTCCTTTAGAGTAGTTATAATCTGTGTGATGCTCCGTGGGGTGTTCAGCATAACGGGCGATTGAAACCGGGCTGTACTGAGCCATTCGTACGCCGTGGCCATATCATCGAAGAGCGCGACTACCGGAGAAGTAAGCTTTTCCAAAACCGCTTCGGTATCGTTCTGGATTTGCATGTCGGACGAACATATCCAGGCTATATACTCGATGCCTAGCAAGCGCAGGTAGGGCAAAAAGTCGTTGGCCAGCCACGGAGCTACCTCCGGTGTAATTTTCGTGACGTTGGTGTTATCATTCAGAATACGCTTGTACCGCCTAAGCAAAAAGCACCGCGCCAGTTGCAAGCAGTTAGAGCGAATTGAGTCTAGCGTTACCTCACCGTGCCAATCTAAATAAAGCCAATTATTAACCCGATCATAGTAAGCCGTTACATTGCCAGTTGTAAGAATCAATTCATGTTCCATGGAGTGTTGTAGATTAATAATGTGCTAAAAAGTGTAGTTAATTTTGAAGACAAATATAGTGTTACTTTTAATGGTATAGTGCAATAAAATAGGTATTTATATGATGAAATAATGGATAAAGAGGGTTATGCCTGTTTCTGCTGACTGAGATGTGAATGATTGATTTATGTAAAAAAGATAAAAACGCGCTAATCAATCAATCAGCGCGTTCGAGCCTCTAGTCATTCGCATAATTGGACTAGAAATCTGGTTAAGATGAAAGCAATTCAAAAGTCACTGTTAGCTCGATAAAGCTAAGCCCTGCGTGGCGTTGGCTTGTGGGGGGAGTGCGGTAGGTGCCAGGGGCTGCTTGCGCAACTCGCGCCAATGCATGGCGCCTAGCACCAGAGCTGCCAGCCCCTGCACCAGCACCGTATTTTGTACGCCAATGTACTGGCTGATCCAGCCTACCAGCAGACTGCCAAGCGGCACCATACCTGTGTAAGCCAGCACATAGAAACTAATGACGCGCCCACGCATATCGGGGCGAGCAGTCGTCTGCAGTAGGGTATTACTAATCGTTATCTGCGACATCATGCCAAAGGCTCCTATTGCAATGCACAGCAGGGCCAGCCAGTAGGTAGGAGCGTGTGAAAACAAAATCAGCCCTATCCCAAACACGAAGGTGTTGAGCGTAAGCACGCGGTTGAGGTTGGTACCGAAAGGGCGCGAGGCCAAGTACAACGCTCCTACAAAGGCGCCTACCCCAATGGCACTATCAAGCAGCCCAAAAGTGGTGGCCGTGCCGCCAAATACGTCTTTTGCGTACACAGGCATGAGCGTGGTGAAAGGCAGCGCAAACAGACTTACCAGCGCCAGCATCAGCACCACAAAACGAATATGAGGCGTAGTGCGCAGGTAGCGCAGACCTGCACGTAGCTCTTGCAAAATAGGCTGCGTATGGGGCACTGCCATATAGGCCGGCAGACGCAACGCCAGCAACGAACCAATGACGGCGATGAAACTCAAAGTGTTGGCGCCGAAGCAAGCCGTGGCACCTATGTGTTCGAGCGCAAAGCCTGCCACAGCCGGCCCCAGTAATTTCGATAAATTAACCATCGACGAGTTGAGCGCCAATGCGTTGGGTAGATCCCGCTTGTCCTCCACCAATTGGTGCACCAGCGACTGACGTGCCGGTACATCGAAGCCGTTGATGATGCCCAGCAGCACGCTTAGGCCAATGATGCTCCAGACGCCGTTGGGCTGTAAATAAACCGTGAGGGTGAGCAGGGCCGCTTGCACCATGGATAGCACTTGGGTGATAAGCAGCACCCGGTAGCGGTTGTAGCGGTCGGCTACGCCGCCGCCTACCAGCGAGAAGACGGCCGCCGGAAATAGGGTAGCAAATACACTCACCCCCAGCATCAGCTTAGAATGCGTGAGGGAGTAGACCACCCAGCTCACGGCGGTTTTCTGCATCCAGGTGCCCAGCAAGGATAGGGCTTGCCCCATGAAATAGAGGCGAAAATTGCGGCTTCGTAAAGCCCGGAACGTACTGAAGTTCATGCGTTGTGCGAAAGCGCACGGGCGCTAACCGGCGCAGCTTATTTAGTGTCAACAAGTTTGCTCAATACGGGCAGCGCTTCCCGTAGTGCTTCTACCTCGGCCGCTGAGCACTGCGCGGCCAGCACATGGTGCAGCCACTCGTCGCGCTCTTGCCGGATGGTGTGGAGTAGCTGCTGACCAGCCTCCGAAAGAGAAATCAGCACTTTGCGGCCATCGGAGAGGTCGGGCTGGCGCGTGAGGTAGCCGCGGGCCGACAGACGGTTGATAATCTGCGACATGGCTTGGGTAGTAACCTGCTCAAACGCAGCCATCTCGCTGGGTTGCAACTGCGAGTGCTGGTCGAGTAAGCGCACCACCGACCGTTCGGTAAGGGAAAGTTTCTCGCGAGAGGGAGAATGAGCGCGTAGCTTTTTCACCAAGCGGGTAACTACGGTGCGTAGTTCGGTAGCAAGTAGGAGTGTATCGGGTGGAGTAGACATAGTAAGTAGCTTTCGTAAGTTACTTTACTAAATAGACAAAGTGGTGTAAGGAAAAGTTACTTCTGCTCGAAAAAAGGCGAACGAAATACCTATCTGACTACTTTCCTACCTGCCTCCCTACCTTTGTGTTCCATGCTGCCCGCCACCGACGACATTCTGCACGTACTCCGCCAAACCTGGGGCCACCAGCAGTTCCGGCCCATGCAGGAAGACATTATCCGCTCGGTGCTGGCGGGGCAGGATACGCTGGCCCTGCTACCCACGGGGGGCGGCAAAAGCATCTGCTTTCAGGTGCCGGCGCTGGCGCGTGATGGGCTTTGCCTAGTGGTGTCGCCGCTTATTGCCCTGATGAAGGACCAAGTGGAAAACCTGCGCAGACGCGGTATCAAGGCCGAGGCGGTGTATGCGGGTATGAGCCACCAGGAAATCGACCAGACGCTGGACAACTGCGTGTACGGCCCGGTGAAGTTTCTGTACGTGTCGCCCGAGCGGCTGCTCACGGATATGTTTCGGGCCAGGGTAGGGAAGATGCGCGTGCGCCTGCTGGCCATCGACGAGGCACACTGCCTCTCGCAGTGGGGCTACGATTTTCGGCCGCCCTACCTCCAGATTGCCGCCCTGCGTGAGTTGGTACCCGATGCGCCGGTTATTGCCCTCACGGCCACTGCTACTGAGCAGGTGCGGCAGGATATCGTGGAGAAGCTGCACTTCCGGCCGGGCTACCGGGTGTTTCAACAGAGCTTTGCCCGGCCCAATCTGTCGTACTCGGTGCTGGCCACAGAGGACAAGTACCGCCGGATGCTGGAGGTAGTGCGCGGGGTAGGGGCCGACAAAACGGCCATTGTATACGCCCGCACGCGCCGCCAGACCGAGGATGCCGCCGCTTACCTTCAGCACCACCAAGTGAAGGCTGCACCCTACCACGCCGGCCTGGGCGCCGAGTTGCGCCACCGCACTCAGCTGGACTGGATGCAGGACCGCACCCGCGTGATAGTAGCCACCAACGCCTTCGGCATGGGAATCGACAAGCCCGATGTGCGCCTGGTAGTGCACCTCGATGCGCCCGACAACCTGGAGGCCTACTACCAGGAAGCGGGCCGCGCCGGTCGCGACGAGAAATATGCCTTTGCCGTGCTGCTGCAAGGCCCCAACGATGCCGACGAACTGCGACGCCGTACCCAGCAGGCGCACCCGCCGCTGGATACGGTGCGGCGTGTGTACCAGGCACTAGCCAACTTCTCGCGCACGGCAGTGGGCGGGGGCGAACTAGTGGCCTTTGACTTTGATGTGCAACAGTTTGCCGAAACGTACCGCATAAAGGCGCTGGACGCGCACAACGCCCTGCGCACGCTGGGGCGCGAGGGGTTTGTGCAGCTGAACGAGGCCGTGCACAACCCCGCCCGCGTGCACATCCCCATCGACCACTCCGACCTCTACCGCTTTCAGGTAGCCAACGCCCAGCACGATGCGCTGATTAAGGCCCTGCTACGCTTCAACGGCGGGGAGCTGTTCACTGGCTTTCAGCGGATTTCGGAGAATAGTCTGGCCCAGCACCTGCGCCGCAGTGTGGTAGAGGTGCGCAAAATGCTGCTCTACCTGCATCGCGCCAACATTATCCACTACCAGCCGCGCCACGACGCGCCCCAGGCCCTGTTTACTACCCCTCGCCACGATGCCGACAAGCTGCCTCTGAATCAGAAGTACCTGAACCAGGCCCGCGCGCTGGCCCAGGAAAAAACCGAGGCCGTACTGCGCTACGCCGACGGTGGCCGTTGCCGCCAGCAATTGCTGCTGGAATACTTTGGCGAGCTGGATGCCCTGCCCTGCCGCGTGTGCGACTATTGCCTGGCCCAAAAGAAAAAAGCCCAGGCCCCGGCGCCCACACCCGCCCTACGCGAGCAAGTGCTGAGCCGGCTGTCTGCTGCCCCCCAAACCCCTCGCGAACTGGTAGCGCAGTTTGCACCCGGCGAAGCCGCCGAAGTAACTGCCTTGCTGCGGGAGCTAGTAGAGTTAGGGCAACTGCGTTACACCTCTGATGGCCGGTTGGTAGGGCAAAGCGCTGCTAAATAGCCTTGTACGCAAACAGCCCCGGCTACCGTAGAGGCGCCGGGGCTGTGCTCATCCATTCAGCAAAAGGGCTAATTCTGCTAAAAGGTACTCAGGCGAGGTACTGCAATTTCCTCGCCAGCCTTATCGCAGCTGTACAGCTTTCCGGGGTAGGGTAGTACCCTTAGCTAGGCTGCGTTAGGCTCGGCTACTTTCACAAGGGCTTTGCCGGTGTTTTCGCCCGCAAACAGGCCCAGAAAAGCTGCCGGAATCTGGTCGAAGCCCTCTGTAAAGGTTTCCTCGAAGGTGAGTTTGCCTTGCTCTACCCACTGCGTCAGCTCGCGCACGCCTTCGGGGAAGCGCTTGGCGTAGTTGCTTACAATGAAGCCCTGAAGCATCGAGCTAGTTTTGAGTAGCTTGCCTTCGGGGCGCGGGCCCACGGGCGTTTTCTCAGCATTGTAGGTGGATATCTGGCCGCAGAGCGCAATACGGGCGTGGGTGTTCAGCAAATCGTACACAGCATCCGTGATGTCACCGCCTACGTTGTCGAAATAGCAATCTACCCCGTTGGGGCAGGCGTCGGCCAGGGCCTTGGCGATGTTGGGGGTAGTTTTGTAGTTGATGGCTTCATCAAAGCCTAGCTCTTTGAGGTAGGCCACTTTCTCGTCGGAGCCAGCGGTGCCTACCACGCGGGCACCTTTGATCTTGGCTAGCTGGCCCACCACCGAACCCACGGCGCCAGCTGCACCAGATACTACCACGGTTTCACCTTCCTTGGGTCGGCAGATATCAAGCAGCCCGAAATAAGCCGTGAGGCCCGGCATGCCCAGCACGCCCAGGTAGTAGCTGATGGGCGGCCCATCGGTAGGCACTGGTGTCAGGCCCTTGCCATCCGACAGGCTATACTCCTGCCAGGGTAGGTTGCCGGTTACCACGGTGCCTACCGCCAGCTCAGGGTGCTGGCTTTCCACTACCTCGGCCACCACGCCGCCGCTGATTGGCTGACCTACCTCGAAAGGCGGCACGTAGGATTTGGCGTCGCTCATGCGGCCGCGCATGTAGGGGTCAACGGAAACATACAGGGTTTTTAGCAGCACCTGCCCCTTGGAGGGGGTAGGCCGCTCACGGTCTTCGAAACGGAAGGTATCCGGGGTAGGCTTGCCTTGGGGGCGGCTGGCCAGCAAAATGGTGCGGTTGCTCATGGTGTAGTATAAAAAGGGTGGAAAATAAAAACGCGTTGCTTTCCCAACGAAGCGGGAAAGCAACGCGTTGCGCAACGGTAGGGCCGTTAGGCGTTGGTGGAAGTCGACAGGTTGACTTCGATGTTGTTACGGGTGGCACGCGAGTAGGGGCATACCTGGTGCGCTTTGGCCACCAGCGCTTCGGCTTGCTCCTGCTCCAGGCCAGGAATGTTTACGTGCAGATCCACGGCCAGACCGTAGTTGTCGCCGTCTTTGCCGAAGCTCACGCTGGCTTCTACGGTGCTACCCGAAATGGGCGTTTTTTCCAGGCGGGCTACCAGGTTCAGGGCACCGTCGAAGCAGGCGGCATAGCCAGCAGCAAACAGCTGTTCGGGGTTAGTAGCACCTTCTTTACCTGGGCCGCCCATTTCTTTGGGTGTGCTGAGGGGTAGGTCAATTATATTGTCGCTGGAGATGGCGCGGCCGTCGCGGCCACCAGTAGCTTTGGCTTTCGCCGTGTACAAGCGTTGAATGCTCATATAAGTGGGGAGGGAAATGGGAAAAATAAAAGAGCGACGCGCTACGGCGTCAGGTAAGCTTTTTAATCACATGATTGAGCAGGCGACGTAGCGTGGCCAGCTCTTTGGTTGAAATGGCAAGACGGTCCAGCAAGCCTTTCGGAATAGAGCAGGCGGGTTTCTGCAGTACCTCGCCCGCCGGCAGCAGCCCAATAATTACAGACCGCTCGTCGCGCGGGTCGCGGCGTCGGCTCACCCACTGCTTTTGCTCCATGCGCTTCAGCAAGGGCGTAAGCGTGCCCGAGTCCAGCAGCAGGTTTTCGCCCAGCTCCTTCACCGTCATCTCTTGGTGTTCCCACAGCAGCAGTAGTACCAGATACTGCGGGTACGTCAGGTCGGAGTCCAACTCGCGCAGGTAGGGCTGGTAGGCCTTGGTGAGTTGCCGGGACGCTGCGTAGAGTGGAAAACACAGTTGATTTTCCAGCTTCAGCAGCGAGAAATCTTCTTCAGACGTGGTAGTTTCGGGAGCGTGTGCCATAAGAAAGTGCAATAGTAACTGGTATGCGGGGGGTAATGTTTAATTGTGTAAAATTAAATTTACCTATTGTCGATAAACAAGGGTACGCCACGCCGCCTACCCCAGCCAGCTACAGACCAGCGAGGGTAGGCGGTTGTCGTACATGCTACTGAGAGACAGCCAATCAGCTCTGCTGGTAGCCCTGCATGCCACCCAGCAGATTGCGCACGTTGGTGAAGCCCTGCTGGGTCAGAAAGGCTTTAGCCGACGCAGAGCGCCCACCACTTTTGCAATGCACAATAATTTCCTGGTCTTTCAGCTCTTCCAATTCATCCAGCTTGTCGGGCAGCGAGCCGAGCGGAATATTCTGGCTGCCATCAATGCGAGATTCTTCGTTTTCCCAGGTTTCGCGCACGTCAATAATCGTGGGCGTTTCGCCGGCTTGCAGGCGTTGCTTGAGTTCGGGGGCGGTAATATCGGCCATAGATGAAAAAGGAGGGGGTGAAAAGTTACGATTTGGTGATAACCAAGCGCTTGGTAACGACGGTGCTGCCGTCGGGAAGGGTGAAGCGCACGAGGTAGAGGCCCGCTGGTAGAGCCTGTAAGTCCAGCACGGCCTGGCCGGCCTGGGCCGTTGGCTGCTGCCAGATCACCCGGCCTAGCGCATCCAGCACTGTAGCCGACCGGTAGCGCCCCTCTACCCGCACTAGGCCAGCGCTGGGGTTGGGGTATAGGGCGAGGGCTGCCGCGGCCCCGGCCGGGATGGTAGAGGTGGCCACGCCGTTGGTCATCAGTGGCCGCATCATGGGGGCGTAGGCGGGTATAGCCGTTGTCACAGTCCAGGTGCCTTGGCTGGTGCTGGTGCCATTAAAACCCGAGAGCAAATAGCCCTGAGGCACGGTGCTGTTCAGATCAGCCCCAAAATTCAGGAAGTCGCTGGTAGGCGCAAAACCTATATAAAAAGTGCCATTGACGGGCACTGGGGCAGCAAAATTGACATCTACGTACGGCTGACCGGCCGGGAGGGTAGCAGGCACGGCATACGCACGTGTAGCTAGTGCTTCCCGGTCGGGGCTACCTTGGTTATCATTCCACACGGCTACCACAAGGCCCTGGCTATTAGCAGTTGGCGAAGGCAGCGGGTATAGACGTAGACCCTGCACGTGGTCAGGCTTGTTCAGTTCGATGCGATACACAAAATAATTGGCCGGGCCGGTGCTGCCACGGGGTACGTTGAAGGTTGCCTCTGCCGAGCCATCATCATAGGCGTAGTAATTGTTCAGCTCCGTTACCCGGTAAATCGTATCGTTGGGTAGGGTGCGTGGGGTAATTTCGCTGGTGCGCAATACCACTTGGTGCCGCACGCGTTTGGCCTCTGCCGTGAGGGGGAGAGGTGTGGTGCGCAGGCTACCCGTAATGGCTACCTGCCGGGCACTGGGGTCGAGGGAGCGGGTCCCGGTGAGAAAGGTAGCAGGGGTACCAGTGGGTAGCACCTGCACAGTGCCCGCATAGGGCACAGGCGTGGGCACAATGGCATCGAAGTTGTTGACGGTAGTTGTAACCTGGTCGTTTAGCTCATCCGTCGGGTTGGCGGCTGCGTTGTATTGCCACACCGGCATAGCGCCGTAGCGCTTCAGCAGGCTGTTGAGTGGACTGCTGGTGGCAATATCCTGCGTGGAGTTGTCAGTGGCAGAGCGGTTGCGGTCGAGCCGTACGTAATCGATGCTCCAGGCATCGCGCGTAGTAGCCAGGTTGCCCACCACCCGAAAGCGAAACTGAAAGCCGCTGTGCAGGTAGGCCGCCGTATTGATGGCAAAAAACTGCTCCTGAAACGCGGTGCGTACGCCCGTGCTGAGCTGCTGCCACACCACTTGCCATACTTGGTTGCGGTCCAGAAACTCCAGTTGCAAGTACACGGGGCGTGCACTGCTGTTGGCCTGCGGAGCACCCACCACGCTGCCGGCCTGCCAGTAAAAACTCAGGTACACGTTGTCGGCCGTCGTCAGGCCGCTCAGGTTAATAGGCTGAGAGGTAAGCGTATCCGTATCGCTATACGCTGTGGAAGGGCCATAGGGCTGCCCGTTGGCGCGTAGGCCGTCGAGGGTAGCTACGCCCCGGCTGGGCGGCGCCACCGGAAAGCGGTTGTTAACCAACGCTCCGCCCGCTGCTACCCACCGCGTGGGGCTAGGCGCGCCTTCTACGGGCAGCGTAAAATCATCGAAAAATGGTAAAGAAAGCAGGGTAGGGCGTAGCGCCACGCGGTGCCGGGCATGGGTAGCCCGCGTCGGGTCGGCCTCTAAGGGGCGCACCGTTTGGGCACGGCCGGGTGCCACCAAAGTTGTCAGAAACAGCAGAAAGCAAAAGACGCGTAGCGAATGGTTCATTGGCGGGCAAGTTACGGACGCTAAACGGTACGGGCAGCAGTTTGGTACAAACGCAGTAGCGCGGAGCCAGTTAGCCCCGCGCTACCTTATTAGAATACTAATTTGAGCTGCTTTAGTTTACCGGCGTGAGCGACGTAGGCTCGCTGCCCGCAATCCACAGATCGACCAACTGCCCCATGCGGATGGTGGCATTGCCGGTAGCAGCCGGGCGCTGCTTCACCACCGTGCCCGCGGGCTGGTCGGTGGTGGCAGGCTGATAGAACTTCTCGCCGGGCTGCAAGCCCTGGCCGGCCAGCAGCGTCAGGGCCTCGTCGGCGGGCATACCTACTACGTTGGGTACCGGGAATTCCTGGTTACCCAGGCCGTCGCCTACCTCCAGATCAATTTGCGTGCCCTTGGTAACGGCCGCGCCGGGCGCCAACTCCTTGCCGTCCATCATCTGCTTCAGCACCTCATTCTGCCGCAGATCGGGTACCAGCGTAATCTTGCCCACGGATAGGCCGTAGCTTTTCAGGATCATCTGCGCGTTTTTCACCGAGCCGTCGGTGAGCTTGGGCATTTTGATCTGTGGCGGGTTCTTGCTCACCACCGACACATAAATCTTGCGGTCTTCCTTCACAAACTCGCCGGGCGCGGGGTCCTGCATCAGCACTGTGCCAGGGCGTACGCCCGGCTCGTAGGTGCTGTCGTCCACGAAGTAGCGTAGGTTGCGCTCATCGAGGTAGTCCTCCAGGTCGGCCATCTGCATCCCTGTTACCTTGGGTACCATAATGGTTTCGCCGTGATTGGTCGAAATCGGTAGGTACACGAAGAAGAAGGCAAACAGCAGCGCCGCACCCAGCGCGCCAATCACCACTAGGTGCTTCACCACGTCAAAAGGCGTATCGGATTTGAGGAAAGCCATTCGGGTAATTAAGAATTAATAAGTAGAAATTAAGAATTGGCGGGAACAAAGCTACTTGTCATCCTGAGCATGTGGCGCATCAAGCCAGTGTCGAAGGACCTTATGCCAGTTGAACGACTATCTCAACAATGACTTGTTCTCACGGGATAAGGTCCTTCGACACTGGCTTGATGCGCCACATGCTCAGGATGACAGGTGGTTTTTATTCTCCTGCCTCTAACGCTGCCTTCTCCTGGCGGGCTTTGCCGAACTCCAGAATCTGGTCGATGAACTGGTAGGGCGTGTAGCCGTTGAGGGCCGTTTGGTGGAAGATGCAGGTAGCGGGCGTCATGCCGGGCAGGGAGTTTACCTCGATGATGATGACCTCCACGGCGCCGGTCTGGCGCACGCGCACAAACGCGTCGATGCGGGCGTAGCCCTGGATATCCAGAATTTGCGCCACGCGGCGCAGCTCCTGTTTCACCTCCTCGGAAATACGCTGGCGCTCGGTGGGGTCGGGGGCGTAGCGGGCGGGGGTGATATTCTGGCCTTCGCCGGCTAGGAATTTCTCCTCTAGGCTCAGCACCTCACCTGTGGCCAGAGCCTCCGACGCTTCAAACACTTCTATTTCCAGCTCGCCATTTTCGCTCCAGTGCGTGAGTAGACCGCCAGTTACTTCCAGGAAATGGGCCGCGCCGTCGCGGTCAATTAGCGTTTCCACCAGGAAGGCATCCTTCTGCGGAAATTCCTCTTTGAAGCCTAGGTGCAAGGTAGTAGCCGCATCGGGCAACAGATCTTCCTGATGGCGGAAGATGAGGCGGCAGAACGCCAACAGTTCTCCCCGCGTCTTGATTTTCTTCACTGCCGAGGAGCAGCCGTCGTCGGCGGGTTTGGCGATGAAGGGGTAGGGAAACGCAGTTTCCAGCTCGTGGTAGAAACCTTCGGGGTCAGCCTCCCATTGCAAGCGCGTAGCCATGCGGTGCTCGGCCACACGCAGACCGGCTTCGCGCAGGCGCTTGTTGGTTTCGAACTTGTTGATGGTGATGCTGCTGCTAGCCGTGCCCGAGCCGTTGTAGGGTAGGCCGTACTTTTCCAGCTCGGTTTGCAGAGCGCCGTCTTCGCCGGGGCGGCCGTGCAAGGCAATAAACACCTCGTCTACTTCCTGGGCCAACTCCTCGAAAGAGATGCGGCGGGGCTGAGCCGTAGGCTGCCCAGCATAAGTGCTGGTGATGCCCTCAGCTTCGCGGCGAATGCGCTGCAAAATGGGGTGCAGGTCGTGGCCGGCCTCATGCTGCTCAATCTTCTCCCGAATGTCGTCGGCGTTATCCTTCAGCATTACGTTGATGGGCAGCACGTACAGACGGAAATCCTGGCTGCTACCCGTCAGAAACACCGGTACTGGCTGGTACTTAGCCGAGGAGCTGAGCTTCTCGTAGATGTTGCGGCCACTCTCCACCGAAATATGCCGCTCCGATGAGTAGCCGCCCATTATCACGGCTACTTTCGTGCGCGGACGATCTTCCTGCTGACGCTGAGCCACGGCTTCATCTAACTTTGACAGTAGATTAGCCAGTTGCAGCGGCTTCATGCCTGCCCGCCGCCGTGCGGCCAAAGAGGTCCGCACGAGATAAGTCAAAAACTGGCTGGGATTCAACCCAATTTCTGCGGCTTGGTGGAAGAAGAATGACGCCGGCAACATACCCGACGTGGTGTTGGGGTCATTCAAAAACAGCTGACCGTCGGCCGTCATAAAGCCGTCTAAGCGCGCATATACCTGGAAGCCAAACGTGCGGAACATCTCCTCGCACTGCTCACGAATGCGCTGAATATCCGCTTCCGGCAGATCGATGGGTGTTATTTTGCGCGAGAGGCCGGGCAGGTATTTCGAGCGGTAATCGAACATCTCCTCGCCCTTCACAATCTCGGTGGGGGGTAGGGCCAGCGGCTGACCATTGGGGTCCTCTACCACAATGCACGAAAACTCGCGCCCGTGTACGAAGCTTTCCACCAGCACCTGCGTTTCGCCGTCGGTGTTAGTCAGGCGCACTTCCTCTGCCGTTAAAAAGGCTTCGTTGAGGGCGCGTAACAGCGCTTCGGGGTGGTAGAGAACAGCGTTATCAGCGGTAGGCAGTTGGCTGCTGGCGTTCTGCTCAGGACTAACAGCATCAAGCACTACGGGTAGGCCAATTCCTTCGCGGATATCAGTGAGCTGCTGCACCCACGCGAGCTTGTCGCGCTCCGTGAACTGAGCCCACTCCGAGCGGTACACGGTTTTGCGAAACAAGCTGCGCTCCACGGCGGCGCGGAACTTGGCCACGTCGTTGTCGCGCAGGATGCTCACGCCAATGCTGCTACCCTGGCGCGGTGCTTTGAACACGAGGGGTAGGCCTAGCTCCCGGGTGAGGTAAGCGAGGGTGGCCTCTGGATCGGCTACATCCCATTCTTCCTGCGTTATCACTCGAAATTCCGGGGTAGGGCGGCCCAGCGCTTTCAACAATTTTTTCTGCGCAATCTTATCAATCCCAAAGGCCGAAGGGAGAATGCCCGAGCCGGAATACGGAATGCCGTACCACTCCAGCAACCCCTGAATGGCGCCGTCTTCTCCGCTGGGGCCGTGCAGGGCCAGGAAAGCAAAATCCAGTAGCTCACGCAACTCATGCGGGGCTACACGGCGGCCTACCTCACTAATAAGCTGGTCTTGCTCCTGCTGAGTCAAGTCGCCGAGACTTTCGAGGTAAACCTGCATCTTGTGTTCCGAGGCGGGTAGGGCCGATACGGGCGGATAGAAGTCCCGAATCGTGCCTTTGTAGATGTACTGCCAGTCCAGCAACACGAAGTTGCCGCGGCTGTCTACGAAGATGGGTACGGCCTCAAACAAGGCCTTGTCCAGATTATCATATACCGTGCGGCCGCCCGCAAACGAAATTTCCCGCTCGCGCGAAGTGCCGCCGAAGAAGATGCCTATTTTCATACGTACTGCAAAGGTAGGAGGAGTTTAGAAGTGTTGAGTGCTGTGAGGTAATACCATTTGTCGTCCTAAGCGCAGCGAAGGATCTTCTCACGCGTGCACGAGTCGTTTATACGACGTTGTTCTACCGTGAGAAGGTCCTTCGCGCTGCTCAGGATGACAGGTGGATTGAGACAGGTCAACACCCAACATTTCCAAAATTCTCCCGAACTACGCAGCGCCGTCGCGTATAAGACGGTACCTAACCCAACCGTTTCACCCATGAAAACGCTCGATCAATACAACTTTGCCGGCCGCCGTGCGGTGGTGCGCGTCGATTTCAACGTGCCCCTCGACGACGAGCTGCGCATCACCGACGACACCCGCATCCGGGCCGCCACGCCGAGTATCAAGAAGATCCTGGCCGATGGCGGCTCCGTGGTGCTGCTCTCGCACATGGGCCGGCCCAAAGGTGGCCCCGACAAGAAAAACTCGCTTCGTAACCTTGTGCTGCGCCTGCAACAGGAGTATGGCCAGGAGGTGAAATTCGGTGGCGACGTGCTCGGCCAGGAAGCCACCGATATGGCCAATAACCTGCAACCCGGCGAAATCCTGCTGCTCGACAACGTGCGCTTTTACGCCGAAGAGGAAAAAGGCGACGCTGCGTTTGCTCAGCAACTCGCCCGCCTCGGCGACGTGTACGTGAACGATGCCTTCGGCGCGGCCCACCGCCGCCATGCCTCCACGGCCGTAATGGCGCAGTATTTTGCCCCCGAAGACCGGGTAGGCGGCTACCTGCTGCAAAGCGAGCTAGACAACGCTAAGAAAGTATTGGAGCACCCCGATCATCCGTTCACCGCTATCATGGGTGGCGCCAAAATTTCGGATAAAATCGAAATCATTGAGCGTCTGCTAGATAAGGTAGACAACCTGCTGATTGGCGGGGCTATGGCCTATACGTTTGCCGTGGCCGAAGGCGGCAGCATTGGCAACTCGCTGCTCGAAGCGGATAAGGTAGATTTGGCTGCCAGCCTCATTCAGAAAGCCAAAGACAAAGGTGTAAACCTGGTGCTGCCCGGCGACAGCATCATCGCCACCCGATTCGCCAACGACGCCGACATCGACGTGGCCGGCAACCATACCATTCCCGCCACCTGGATGGGCCTCGACATCGGCCCCGAGTCGCGCGAAATCTTTGCCGACATCATTCGCAACTCCAAGACGATCCTCTGGAATGGCCCCATGGGCGTATTCGAAATGTCGAACTTCTCGTTGGGCACCGAGTACGTAGCTCGTGCCGTAGCCGAAGCCACTGAAAACGGCGCCTATTCCCTCATCGGGGGTGGCGACTCGGCCGCGGCCGTCAACCAGCTCGGCTTTGCTGACCGGGTTTCCTACATCAGCACCGGCGGCGGCGCCTTGCTGGAGTATATGGAAGGCAAAGAGCTGCCCGGCGTAGCCGCGCTGGGGTAGGTGGTGAGTTTGTGAAGTAAAAAAGCGTCTGTCATCCTGAGCGCAGCGAAGGACCTTATTACGCCTGAACGAGTCGTTGTTACGAGCATCGTGCTAACGTGAGAAGATCCTTCGCAAGCTCAGGATGACAGACGCTTTTTTATTTCTCAACTTTTACAGCTTCACAACCTCACTTCTAATTCACATAGGGCGCTTCCAACTCGTGGCCCATGCCTTGCAGCGTGTCGGTATGGCGGCCAGTAAGGCGCACGGTGCCGATGCGGGCTTCAGCTTCGGTGATGACACCTAGCTCGCGAAGCCAGCGCAGGCGGCGCAGTTGCGGCTCAATCAGGCCCAGCGGGTTCACATCGGCATAATGGTAGCGCAGATAGTCTTTGGTGGTCTGCTCTAGTTTGTTGGCAAAGCGGTGCAGCTCCCGGCGCTGCCGCCACCTATCGGACAGCACCACGTGGGCGCGGGCCGTAACGAGCACAAAGTAGCGCCGCCAAGCACTCCAGCCGTATAGCAGCAAGCCCAATAACAGCACGCCGCCAGTAGCAGCCAGCCACACAGTGTGGCTAAGCCGGTCGCGCACATAGGAGCTGCCCAGGGCATTCACCACCAGCCAGCCCAGCACAAACAGCCACGTGCGCCAACGGTGTGGCAGGGTAGGGCGCCGCCGCTCCACGCGCACAGGCAGTACCTCCTCATACGGCATTTCAAATTCCAGCAACACGTCGCCAGTGGCCGAGCGCTTGCTGACGTGCACGCCGTGGGGACGCAACGCAAGTTGGGTGGTAGAGAAAAAAGAACGTTGTTCTAAAATCATTAATCAATAACCAATTGCGAGTTGTGAGTTACAGGTAGTGAGTAAAAAACACGTGTGTCATTCTGAGCTTGCGAAGGACCTTCTCAAGGCAGAACGATTGACATACCAACGACTCGTTCTCGTGTGAGAAGGTCCTTCGCAAGCTCAGAATGACACACGTGTTTTTTACTCACTATTTCACAACCTCACCATTTAATGAAAAGGTGCCGGGGTGAAGCACAGCACAAATATCGCGAGCATCAGCCAGCCCAGCACCTTGCGGCCCGGGGAGAGCGGAGTTTCGTCGGGGGCGGGTGGGTGGTGCACGCCGGTCAATCTACCCAGCAGCAGCCCAAACACCAGCCAGCCGGGGTTGCCCAGTACGCCGGGTAGGGCCACCGTAAGCGCCAACTGCCCAAACCACACGGCAGCTGCCAGCAACACCGTGCGGCCGGGAGTAGGTAGCAACTTCCGAAACACTACAAACAAGTACAGGGCGTATGGGGCGCCCCCATACAGCCACATGTCGCGGTCGGAGTGGAGGGAAAACAGCCCCAGCCCAGCATAAAAAATGAAGCCAATGAACAGTACCGTAGAAAGGCGGTTGAAGCGCCGGTAGCCCAGCAAGCCATACAGGATGTGCCCCCCGTCCAGCTGCCCAATGGGTAGGAGATTGAGTGCCGTGAAGAACAGCGACAATACCCCCGCCAGCAATACCGGGTAGTGCAATAGCTCGTAGGGGTGCGGCAACCGCGCCGGATCGGCCAGCCAGCTTTCCAGCCACTGGTAAATCAGTGGCTTGCCAAAGGTGATGCCCTGCGCGCCGGGGGGATACACGTGCCGCGCATAATCAGCCCCAAACCGCTGGTACTCCGGATGAATCTGGAATAGATAATCGGCCAGCGGCGGCAGATGTGTGAAGCCATACATCAGCAGTGGCACCGCTACCAAGAAGCCCGCCAGCGGCCCTGCCAGGCCAATATCAAAGTATTCGCGGCGTGAGAAAATCCGGTCCTTGATGCGAATAACCGCCCCAAATGTGCCGATGCCCAGCACAAACGGAATGTAGTAGGGTAGGGTGGTGCGCACCCGATTGTAGCGCGCCGTGAAGTAGTGCCCAAACTCGTGCACCGTGAGCACGCCCAGAAACGGCACCGAAAACCACAGTCCCCGGCTCAACTCCATGCGCAACGCCTCGCCCCGCAGCCCGAATACGTCGAGGGGTAGGAAATCCAGCCCGCCGCGCGTGAGCATGATGCCCGCCAGCGTGGTGGTTACTAGCGTAACCAGGAACAGCAGCAAGTGCAGGCCGTACACGCGCCAGCGCGGCGGCTCAGGCTGCTCGTAGCGCACAAAGGCCGCGTTGGCATCGGCCAGCGTGTAAGGTGGGGTAGGCGCAGAAAAATCGTCGGCGGCCGTGGGGGCTTCGGCGTCAGGCAGAGGTAGGGGAGAAGGCACGAATGGCGTCGGGCAAAGCGTCGGTGAGCGTCAGCGGCGGCGCCAAGAACAGGGTTTGTATTCCCAGGCGGCGGGCTGTTTCAATGTGTTGGATACTGTCTTCAATAAAAAGAGTTTCCTCGGCTTTCCAGTTCATTTCGCGCAGCACGTGCCGAAAAATCTCTTCGCCGGGCTTGCGCAGGCCTACCTCCTGGGAATAAAACACGCGGTCCAGGGCGTCGGCAATGCCGTGCGCAAAGCCGTATTGCTCTTTTAATTGCTGGTTGATAACGCCGATGTGCATGTGGTTGGTATTGCTGAGCAGCGCCGTTTCGTGGCCCTGCTCGCGCAGCTCGGCAATGAGAGCCAGGCGCTCGGCGGGCACATCCAGCAGCATGGCGTTCCAGGCGGCGTCCAGCTCGTCGTCGGTGGCCGTAAGCTGGTAGCCCGTGCGCAGCCCTTCCCGAAAGGCCTCGCTGGTGAGGCGGCCGGTTTCCAGCTGGTCAAACAGCTCGGCCTGGGCCTGTTGGTTGAACGCAATGGTGCTACCGGCCGGGCTAAAGCGGCGCATCTCATCTAGCGTACGCTGGTAGTCGATGTTGATAATAACGCCGCCGAAGTCGAACAGCAGATTAGGTTTTTTAGTCATGTGCAGAAGGGTAGGGGCGGCTTGCAGCTGCCCGAAGGTATGTTTCATCCGCTCGGGTTCACTCCAACGCGGATTAAAATTGGAAATTCGCCCGCAAACTTCGAAGTTTGCAGCAGCGAAACCAACCTGCTTCAGCAGATTAGTACGCATCGGGCCTATAGCTCAATCGGTTAGAGCAACTGACTCATAATCAGTAGGTCCTTGGTTCGATTCCAAGTGGGCCCACAGGTAAAGCCTGTATAGTGTTGATTGTCAGCATTATACAGGCTTTCTTGTTTTTGTTTGGGACGTTTTACGGGACAAAAAAGAATCAATGCCCTATTTAGCGGTATCCATTTAGTAGCTTATCCATTGCTGGTGCTAAGGCGTCGGCTTTCTCCCCTAGCTTTAGCAACCGGGCGTACCATTTAGTAGGCTTGCCTTGGTAGTGAGTTTTACGCCCTTTCTTGTAGTGTTTCTCCCACTCTCTATCAACGGCAAAGTAGCTGCTCAACCCCCGGAACGTTTTAGATTCTAACTGCGAACCATAAAACAGCCGCGTTGGGCCATAGGCTAAACGGTGGGCAAACTTGCCTGTTCCGTCACGTAGATACAACACAGTTGCCCGCCGGCCGGATACCGGACAGATCATGTAGTAGCGAAAGCCGTTGCCTAGGTTAGTCGGTACGGCTTCCAACTCTATCCGGTAATCGTAGCGCGTTGTATCGTTGAGGGTGTAGTGTAGGCGTAGGTATGACTGATCATCCAGTAATACCACATCTAACCCAACTGAGCCGGAGGGGTGGCCGTTGCGGCTCCAGCGTAGCGTAGTAGAATGGTAGCCCGGTCGGAGCAGCCCCCGTTGCCGGAGGTCGGATAGCTCAAGCCGTTTTATCTCGTCAGCGGTATCGGGAAAGGTTGGGGTACGGGGCATACTGTTATGCTTTGTTATCATTCCGTACGCACGCGGGCCTACGGTTAGGTTGTTACAGGACAATAGCAGGCATAGGAAACCGAAATCTTTAAGGAACTGGCGGTAAAACGTAGTTTTCCAGGCGCTACACTTCAACATTCCTCAACATTTGCCCTATGCTGTTATACCGTAAAATACGGTGTTTACGGTAGGAATACAAGCCTAAAACAACCGCGCCCCGGCTGTCTACTTTGACAACCGGGGCGCGGTGTTAGCTAGGCGGCGTAGGCATCTTCCGGCTCTAGGTGCCGGAGTAATGAAAGAGCCGTGAGCGTTGCCAGCATGGGTTGTACCTGGGCGGGCTTGGCTTTCTTGAACCGGGCTGCTACCTGTTTGGGGGTGAGTGGTACGCCGGCTTGCGTTACCACGGCCCGAACGGCTTGCATCTGTTGGGCCAGTTCGGTGGGCCACGGTTGCGGGGCGGTTTCTGCTACGGCCGTGGCGGCGGTGGCCGTAGTGCCTAGGGTGAGGGCGCTCTGTTGTTGGCCGGGGGCCTGATAGGCGGGGCGGAGGTAGCGCACGGTGCCAGCGGCTTCCTCGGCGGCGCGGGCGTGGTTGAGTTGCACCAGCCGGGCGAGTAGCTCCGCCTCCGGCAAGTCAACGGGCCAGCCGTAGGCATCGGCCACGGCGGCGTCTAGGTCGTTGTGTAGGGAGAGTAGCACGGAGGCTAAGCCCTGCTGATTGGTGGTTTGCTCTTTGGCGTTCAGGGGTTGGCCGGCGCGGAGCTTCTCTACCACGTTGTAGAGGTTGGTGAGCGTGAGGGTAGGGTGTGCGGCCTGCTGGCGTTTGCGGTGCGCATCTAATGTTTCGGCTAGCTCTCGAATACGGGCCTGTTGGGCTGACGTAGCATCTGGGAAAGGGAATGGTTGAAAACACCGAGAGCCATCGTATACAGGATCATTGCCTACACCTAATCTACCGCCTGTGGCTAAAGCCCACGTTACATGAATCTTACTCGAAAGCACTCCTAATTGATAAGCATCATCAAAAGCAAAAACGTTAAGCTTATCGTCTGGTACAATGTTCTTCTCAAGAAACAAGAAAAACCTATGTTTTGCTACCCTAGGTGAGACTATATATCTTGACAAACCCGATAACGCTGGCCGAAAGCTAGAGCGCGTCCTTCCATGCAGCCACCAGTTTTCACGTATGGCTTTGTCTCGGTTTGCATCCCGTTCTGGTTTAACGTGTTCTAATAAGTATTGATAGACTTTAGGGAATTTAATTAATACTTCATCAGCACTCAAACCGAAGAAATCAATAATATAAACCCCTCTAGTTGTTGCTGTCAAATCTTTACCATTACGGTAAGGTTTGATATATTCTTGTAATGTATCAGTTTCGCCTAGTCCTAGAGATAAAGCCAAATTTTGGCTAATAGTGAATCCTAAACCAAAAGGCATTACCCCTCTATTACTTAAACCTTCATTGGCTTTTAATGGCTTAGTAGAATCTAAATTAACACCTATAGTCAAATCGGATAGAATCTGTCCTTGCTGCTCTGTGAATGTCACATCAGATGCATCATCATCTTCCGCTGCTGTTTCAGTTTTTAACGTCAGCAGTTGACCAAGGCCTACTACATTCGGATTAGTTTCGGCTACAGTTATAGCAATTCGTACAGCCGCTCCATCAGTGCTATCTACCCATGGGTGGTCAGCGATAGCAAATGTGAGAGATAAGGGTGGTTTGTCTCCTTCCAAAAAGGGCTGCATCACCCGCCGGTTGAAGGTCTGTTTAATGCTATTGGTAGTAATGAATCCAAAACGTGCAGCGGTGCCAGCTTGCACAGTTTGAGCAGCATGGTGCCACCAGTACATCACAAAATCCGCCGAATCTGGTACTTGATTGCGATATGCAAATCGTAGTGCTTCTGTGTAGCCGTCGCCTAATGCTTCGCGCATTCGAGCTGGGCCAATGAATGGCGGGTTACCTATAATAAAATCAGCAGTAGGCCATTCGGCGGGGCGGGGGTTGGGGTATTCCAGCACCACAGCGCGGGCGGTTTCATCGGGCACGGCCAGGCCGGTAACGGGATGCGGGCGGGTGGTGCCGTCCCAACGGGTTACGGGGTTGCCTTGGGCATCGAGGCGCGGGGTAGGCGGGCCGTGTTGTAGGGCGGCGTCCTGCTGTTGAATGTTATGATCATCCGTTAGTAACGGCTCCGGCATTTGGGTAAGGCCGTGCGTACGGATATGCCACTGCAAATACCCGATACGTAGCACCACGTCGGCAATGGCAGCGGCGCGGGGGTTCAGCTCCAGCCCTAATAGTTGGCGCGGGCCAACGGTGGTGCCGCCGGCCAAATCCAGCAGGCCGGTTTGCCCGAAACCATTGATAGCGTCTAGCACTTCACCCTCCAGGCGTTTGAGGTGTTCCAGCGTCACGTACAGGAAATTGCCCGTACCACAAGCCGGGTCTAGCACCTTCACGGTGGTTAGGCGGCGCTGAAACTTTACTAACTCATTCCGGGCGGCGTTTAGGTTGCCCTCATCTTGCCGGCGGGCGCTGGCAGCCTGAGCGGCGGCCCACTCCCGGCGTAGGGGCTCTATCACGGTGGGCAACACCAGCCGCTCTACGTAACGGCGCGGGGTATAGTGGGCACCTAGTCGGTGGCGTTCTTTGGGGTCTAGGGCCCGCTCCAGCAGCGTTCCGAAAATGGCCGGTTCTACGGTAGTCCAATCGGCGGCGGCGGCTTGGCGGAGCAGTGTAACTTGGGCAACTGATAGGGGTAGGGCCGCGGCGTTGTGGAATAGTTGTCCGTTGAACCTGGGAATACGCGCCACCAGCGAGGGGGAAAAGCCGCCGGCATCCATTGTTGTCCACAAACTTGTCAACACATCTGGCAAGTATTGCCGGCGTTCGTCGGTATCGTACTGCTCCAGCAGGCCCGTAAAGGACTGCTTTGGTATCAGGCCGGTATCCTCTGCAAACATGGTAAACAGGCACCGCATCAGGAATTGCGCTACCACGTCGGAGGCGTGGTCGGCCTGTTCCAGTTGGGCCGACAGGGCGGCAAGCTGGGCGGCTAGTTTCCGCGTTACCTGAGCAGCGCGGCGGCTAGGGTCTAGCTCCCGTGGGTCGGTAAAGAGCAGCCGGAGCATAGCGCGGGTTTCCTCATTTGCCAGCGAGGCCAACGGCAGCCGGAACCGTTGCGAATCCGGGAACGGCACAAAGGAATCCCCAACCCCGGCGAAGTTGCTGTATAGGTCGAGGGCATAGCCCACATCAGCCACTATCACAAACAGCGGGCGCGGTTCGGTGGTAGGTAGGGCCCGCACGTAGCCTAGGGCCTGCTGGCGGGCGGCTTCCATCATTTGCCGCCACTTGCCGGTATTGCGTACGGCGTGGCCCTTACGGCGGCGTTCGGGGGGCAATCCTAGCTGGGCGCGTTCGGCCTGGGCTAGTACGTCGGGTGTGTCGGTGCCTTGTTTGGTTTCCAGCACGAAACAGCCGCGTTTGTAGAGGTCAATCCGGCCGGTGCTTTTCTTACCGGCGCCGTCGTCAAACGTTACGGCCCGCTCCAGCACGTAGGCATCCTGGGCGGGGTTGTCGGTGGTAGCGTCGGGTCGGGGTACTCCTAGCAGGTCGCAGAGGTCTTGCAGGAACAGGCCGTAGTTGGCCCGCTCCGCGCCGCCGGAGTTTTTCCAGCGGGCTTCAAATTCGGGGTAGGTCACAGAGGAAACAGGATAAAAATAGAATAGCAGTAGCCGGGTGAGTGGCTACAAAGGGAGTAAGATAGGCAGTAGGGTTCAGCTTTGGTAATTAGCCGGTTCAGATCAGCATTTCGGGACCAATACGCGCACGCGCGCGAGGAAACCGAAATCCTTAGGGAACAGGTGGTTTAAACTCAGATTACGGAGTGAAATGTGTGGTTTTGTGTAGTGCTATAACAGGGCGTTATTGTTGGCTCTCTATCGTAGAAATAGTATCCTTCAACTCCTGTATGGAATCTACTTCACCCTCCCATAAAGGATGCTCCGGTGCCTGCTCTCCCTCCGGCTTGCCATATAGCCGCACGTAATTGCCGTTGAGTACATCGAGGGCGGCAATCCTTTTGTAGCCATAAAACCCCGCATCAGAGTTTCTAGTGTTAGCAAGGAATACAAACGCACCATCAGCAGAAACACCCATCTCAGTGAAATGCAGGGATAGTAGAGCTGTTTGTGTGATGTTGAAATTCTGCTGTTCCATTGTTGAAATCTGTTTGTTTTCAGTGTAGCGAGAGAATAAGGGAAAGTAGTGTTAAACCAACTGATTACAAGTGTGGCAAAGCCTATCACTTTTGAGAATGTTAGCATTTGTCAACATTTGTCAGCATTTGATCTAGTGTAGCAGGTAGTAAGGCATCGTAGGGGTGTGGGCCGGTGCGGTGCGCGGCGTCACGCTGGAGGCGGTTGTAGCGGGCCCGGTTACGGTGGTAAGTAGCGGGCGGAGTAGCCGCACGGGTAGCGGCCCAAAACTCCAGCGAGGCACCAGCTAGTAACAGCGTCGCATCGGAAAATTTGAGCGTGGTGTAGTCCAGCGGGCGGCGGTGGGTAGTGAGGTGCCAGTGTTTGAGCAATTCGCCGCCTAACACGCGTAAAATGTCGGGTTTTATCAGGTCGGCCAGCGTGAGAATCGGCAAACCTGTGAGCGCACACAGATTGCGGGCACGGGTATACACTATCTCAAATCGTAGCGAATGGTGCCCCGGAGGCACTATAAACCCTTGTAAGGCGGCATAGGCTCCTTTGTCGTAATACTTGAGCCGGTAGGCCGCGTGGTAGGCCACGTATTCCAGCGGGCGGGCAACACCGGGGGGCGGAGCCAGCGGGTAGAACGGGCTTTGTCGGTGGTGGTGTAGCTGCTCCAGAAACGGGCGCGGCGCGGTGGGCACTGTCAGGTTCACGCCAACCTCCAGCCACTTCACTAGCAACGCCTCCGGGGGGAGGGCCAACGCCTCTGCCAGTTCAGCCACGGCGCGGGCCGCGTCGGCAGCCGCGAAGGTGCCTAGGTTGTTGCCTTGTGCGAAGGTGTGCAGCGAACCGCGTACCCGGCCTTTGTATTGTCCCGGCCGGTACTCCAGGCGCAAGCCCCGGTACGTATGCCGGATGCGGCCCCGTGCGTCAGGTTCGCCCGTGGCCCCGGCAAACGCCGGAGCCTGGGCTAGTGCCTGCTCCGCCGTTGGGCCGGGGTTGGGTAGCGTAAAATGTAGGTGCAAATTGTCGTACACGGTAGCCCGAAACGCCTATCTTTGCCAGTGGTAGCACCAGCTAATTCCTAGCCCGAAACAGCCTGCTCCAGAGCGCCTACCCTTACTAAGAGGGTAGGCGCTCGTTCGTTAAAAGCAGCAGCAACCAAGGCCACTGCTTTCGGTGCGGTGGCAGGCTGTTTCCAGTCTGTTTGTGTGTGGTAATTGCGAGAGAGGCGGGGTAGGCATCTGTGCCTAGGGGAACCGTCTAGCAGTTCGTATTGCCTCCCTGTAATGCCTGATAAATACAGGCAAACGCCGTTGCGTTACTCCAATTCGGAGGGGAGTAGCTTGAGCCACTCTGGTAGCTGTGGCAGCACGGTTTGCAGGGTATTCCGTGCGGTTTGTGCGTTAGTTGGGCGGCTCTTAGGTATATAGGCTTTTTCCGTGACCAGCAGCAGCAGGTAGGCCGGCTCGGTGGCCGTGGCGCGTCGCATTAGCACGACGGCCGCCGGCCCTAGCACTTTCTCCCGGTAGTCGGCTTTGTAGTCCCCTACAAACAGGCATTCTACCCACGGAGAGAGCCGCGCCGGCATTTTCTCAACCGTGCGGAGGCCAGAATGTAGGTCTTTCTGGCGTTCTATGCACCTAGTTTGTAGGATAGCGTCGCACTGTCCGGCGTAGCGCGGTTGCGGTGGGCACAGAAACAGCACATCATGCACGGCGGTACCCTCGGCGGTGGGTAGGCATTCAGCCACTAGGCGGTACTCCTTATCGGGGCCGCCTAGGTTGGCAAGGTAGGGGAGGGTTTCCAGCCGGTAGAGCAGCGCCGCCCGAAACGGCCGGTCTGGTACAGGTGCCGGAAAGGGGTTGCGGCGGCGCGGCGGGCTTGGCGGTTGGGGCGGGCGTTGGGTAGGACCTTGCTCTAACTGTTCGGCCAACCGGCGGGGGCGGAAGTGGTGGGTAGCACTCATCACTCCTAGCCCTTGCGGTGTTGGTACTTCTTATGCGTCCGGCCAGCTTCCAATACTTGTGACCTTTCAAAATACATACGCCGCCCTAGGCGCACGAAAGGTACAATGCCGTTCTTAGTCCACTCTGTCAAGGTGGTTTTAGACACGCCGAACTCCTTGCAGACTTCCGGAATAGTCAACAATGTATCGGGGGCGGTAGCCGCCGGCGTGGTGGGTAGCAACTCTGCGAGGGAGTTGCGGAGCAGTTCCCGGAATGCCTCCGGGCTGTCAGCTAGGATAAGTAGGTTTTGCATTGCAACAATCGATTAGTGATGCTGCAAACCTAGCCGGGTAGGTAGGGGTAGGAAAGAAATTTTCTTCCTTTTCTTCCTACGATACCATTCTGTAGGAAGTAGAAGATAAGGTTATGACAGTCAAGTATTAATCTTGAGCTGGTAAGACACTATCCATCTTCCCGCCACGGCTGCGGCCAATAGGTTTTAGATCTTCTAGCTTAACCGGACCTTCGCCTAGGCTGTCTTTAACCTTAAGGTCGCTGAGGTATGCCTTTAAGTTACTGATAGGGTCTTTACCACTGAAATTGAATATGTAGCATATTCTTCTGCATAATTCAGAAACATTACCATCATTCATAAACTCTTTTAAATTTATAAATCCACCCTTTTCTAATCGATATAGTAGTTCTGCCATATCAGCAACGCCTCCTCTTTCAAATTGCCATTTTAATAATGGCCCTTTTATACTAGATGATTCTGAGTTAAGGGAAATTTCTTCTTTTATATTATTTTTATTGTTTCCTTTAAAGAAATTTAAATTTCTAATAGCATCTCTACACATAATTGAAAACTCATTCTTTTCCTCATCTTCTTGCTTTTTATATCTCCATTTATTATAATCTAATATCCAAAGGCCTCTAAGTTCTTTGTCTGTGATTTTTTGGTATTGATTTAGAGTGGATTCGTGAGCTTTTTCATAAGTATTGCTTATTATTTTCTCTCTGATTCTTTTTTTTTGCGTGTCGGTTAGGTCTGATACTAATTCATTTGGTCCTACTTCAATTCTTTCAGAAATAAGCCAGTCTAGATATTCATAATCATCATATAATCCATACTCCATAGATGATGCTGTATTTTCATCTATTGTCATACGCATATTTAGTATATCATATCTTAGTTTCTCCTCATCGCTAAGTTCCTTTAATTCAAAATTAAAGTTGATAATCTCGGGGTCGTGTCTGCTTCTCCATAATTCTTCTTGTTCGTAGCTGGGCTTGCCTTCATAAGGTCTTTTTGGTAATATGTATAGAAGTCTGTGCTTTACAAATTGATCTAAGCAATGCTCTAATAATATAACCTGCTGATCAGGGGATAATAGCAACATGTCACGATACATATTGTGTTCATATTTCATTCTATATTTTTCTAGTTTATTATGAAAAACAACTGCATCATCAAGATCATTTATATCGAATGAATGGCTTTGATGTATTTTCTGTATTAGCTTATATAAGTGTGGATTGTTGAAATACATAAATTCGTTTATTATCCAACCCGCATCAATGGTGCGGCCTGCCGTTCAACATATTCTTTAAATTCATCCTGCACTACTGCATCCGTTATTTTGAGGTAACGGTGTAGCGTCTTGTAATCTTTGTGGCCGGTAATTCGCATCACTGTTTCCGGCCGCATTCCTCCCTCCAGTGCCAGCGTTACAAAAGTGCGGCGGGCGGTGTGAGTAGAAATCAACTCGTACTTAGGCCGGGTAGTGGCTTTGCGCTCTTTGCCGCGAAGTTGGGTAGTAGTGGTAGGGGAGGTGAGGCGGGCCAGCCGGGCAATCTGCTTTAAATCGGCGTTGCTCTTTTGGTTGCTCTTTACGGGTAGGGCCCAGCTTTCGGAGCGGCCGGCGTACTTGCGTAGGATAGCCAGCGCCAACGGCGAAAGAGGTATTTTCAGTAGGTCAGAGGTTTTCAGGGTCGTAACCAGCACGTACCCATCCTGTATCTGCTCCGGTCGGAGGGCTTGCACGTCGGAGAACCGTAGGCCGGTTTCGCACTCAAATAGGAATACGTCCCGCGTCTGCTCCAGGCGGGGCATATAGTCCAGATTTAGCGTAGCTACGGCCTCTTTCTCCGCCCGCGTGAGGTAGACTACCTCCGGCTGCAAGTCCTCCAGCTTGCGGAACCGTTTGAAGTGGGCAAACTCATGTAGGCCCTGCTCAAAGGTGGCGTTTAGAAAGGCTTTGAGGTACTTTACGTTGTTGTTAACAGAGGTATTAGCAATGCCGGCCGTACGGAGCAGATAGCTTTTGAAACCCTCACAGAAAGCAAAATCTACGTTGCTAAACTCCAGCCGGAGGCGGCGGAGCTTGGCGTAGGCGGTTAAGTGTTTGAGCAGCGTCTTGTAGCTCTTTACCGTGCTTTCGGTTTTGTCGCGGCGGCTGGATTCTATCCACTGCTCCAGCAGCTCTAGCAGCCCGGCGGGGGCGTTGGGTTGTGCGCCGCCTACTGTCTTGGCTACTACTTCGCGCAAATCTTCTACCGTGGGTAGCTTGCCCTTAACGGCGAGGGCCAGCGCAGCGGCCTCTAGCTGCTCCGTTAGTCGTTTGAGCAGCAGGTTTGCATCCGAGAAGTTAGGGAAGTTGCGGCGGTACTTCTGATTCTTCGCGTCCCACTGATCCGGCGGTACCGCGAGGGGGAGGTAAATCTTTTTCCGTTTCCCTTCCAGGTAACAGGCGGCATAAATAGCCGTTTCGCCGTCGGCGTTGCCGTCGGTCAGATAGTATTTGATACGTAGCATTTCCTAGCCCGGAAAAGTGAATACCCTAAGGTACGCTATCTGTTTTCACGGGACAACTCACGGGACAAAACTTTTAATTATACCCGGTTATAGGTGTTTCTACCTGAACTCAAAAGTGGCCTGAAATGCTGTCAGAAGGGTTTTAAAGGCAGTATAGGTAAAGTGAGATTTGAACCGTTCGATTCCAAGTGGGCCCACCGAAACGGCTTCTACGTAATGTGGAAGCCGTTTTTTATTTATCCGCCTACGGTTTTTCTAAACAATTTACCTGCTAGCATCTCCCTCCGGGTCGGCACGCCTACCTGTGCCGCTGCAATACGGGTATAGGTAATCAGCAAGCCGCTATAGTGGTGCCTGACGCGGAGTGTATGCCGATGCCATTCCGTCGATGGAACAGGGGTAGGGCTAAAACGACTTCGTGAAGCCCACTTTGATTTTCAGCTGGAAGTCCTGGATCACCTTGAAAATCTCTTTCAGCGTGACCTGCTCCACCTGCGTGAGGGTGGTCGGGTCGACGTAGTTGGTGGGGGCGGTGCGGTCTTGCAGCAGCTGGTTGGCTTGCTTGTTCAGGCGCATGCCCATCAGGTAGTAGTAGGCCTGCAATAGCTCCTGATATTCTTTCTCGCGGAATACGCCCCGCTCGCGCAGCAGAGCCAGCCGCTCGCCAGTATTCGTCCGGAAAATCTGATGTTGCAGCGCGTACACCCGCACCAGGTCCACAATGGGCGTCATGGTGCGCTTGAGGTCGAACACCTTTTGGGTTCCCTGTACAAACGTGCGAATATTGCGCAGAAAGGTAAGTGGTGGCTCGTATTGCAGGGCATTTTGGGCCATAAACCGGAAAAAGCGCTCGGAAGGCTTTTGCAGTTCCTGGTGCAGAAATGCTTGCAGCTCGTCCATGATAGACTCGTCGCCGTAGAGGTAGCGGCAGTCGAAAAAGGTAGCGAAGCGCATCACGTTTTCGGGGTTCGACTCGCGCAGCCATTCCTGGTAGTTGCGTTTCCAGTGCGAGAGCGAGTGCGTCCATTTGTGGTTTTTAGCCATAAAGCCGCCCGTGCAGTAGTGCAGCCCAATGTGATTGAGCTGATCGGACACGGCCTCGGCGAAGCGCAGGAAGTAGGCGCGCACCAGTTCGCGCTGCTCATTGGCTTTGTCTTCATAGATAATGGCGTTGTCCTGGTCCGTCACCAGGGTTTGCTCCTGCCTACCCTCGCTGCCCAACACCATAAACACGAAGCGAGCGGGCGCAGGGCCGTGCTCGGCTAGCACGTTGTCAATCACCTTGAGGGCAATGGCATCGGCTACAGCGGTAATCACCTGGTTCACGATTTCCGACTTCACGCCCCTACCTAGTAGCTGTTGCACAATCTCGGGTACCTGGTCCCAGCGGCGCTTCAACTCGTGGGTGCTCTGGGCCAGCTTCACGGCCTGAATGAACATAAACGGCGACTGCGCCAAATCGCTCAGGAGCTTGTTGCGGCTCAAAAAGCCCAGAAACTCGCCCTCGCGCTCTACCAGCAGGTAGCGCGTCTTGGTCTGAAACATTTTCAGAATAGCCTCATACACATACACATTGCTGCTCACCGTGACCAGCGGCGTAGCCAGCACGTCGGCCACGGGGCGGTTGGCATCGAGGCGTTGGGCAATCACGGAGTCGCGCAGCGTGATGTCGGTGCAGTAGCCCACAATCGTGCCCTGAGTGTCGGCCACAAACAGGCAGCTCACCTTGGCCGCCGCCATGCGCTGCGCGGCCTCGTAGATGGGCGTATCGAGCGTGCAGGCTGTGATGGGACGCATCTCCAACGTCTCCACGCGGCGTGAAAACAGCTGGTCGGCTACCAGAAAGTTCTGCTCGGGTGTGTCGCGGGGTTTCACAAAATGGGCAAACTCCTCGTTGAGCATCTGCTCGCCGTAGCGCGCCGTGAAAAAGTGAAAGAACTCGGGGTAAGACACGCATAGGGCCCGAAAGTCGCGGCGGGGTAGGGTGAGCACCCGCGTGCGGGCGCGCACCACCACCGTCCGGATAGAGCGTTTTTTGTGCAGCAAAATAGAAATGCCCCCGTAGCACGTGCCGGCCGGGTAGGTGAGGGGTAGGCGCTTGCGCTGCTCACTATCATAAAAGAACGTGTCGTAGGCGCCCTCTACAATAATATCCAGTGCCCGCAACTTGCTGGTTCCTTGCTGGTAGAGAAGGGTTTCGCGAGAGTGGTAGACCTCCTCCACCAACTCGGCTACCCCCGCCAGTACGTCGTCGGGGAGGAGCTGGAAGGGTTCCACAGTGCGCAAAAAAGCCAGAACGTTATCCATAGATCAACCAATAGAGAAGGAGAAAGAACAGCGCTGCACCTACGGTGATGGGAAGTTGGTGTTGCGCCCAAAAGGAGCGGGGCGCTGGGGGCACCAGCCGGGGTAGGGTAGGGGCCGTGGTGGCAAACAGCCCCCGGCGGCGCATTTCGAAAAAGCAGCGGGCCGTGGCGGCAGCATCGCTCTCGGCATCGTGCAGGCGGGGCAGCGGTTCCTGAAAGAGATACTCGTGCAGGTCGGCCAGCTTCAGGTAGTGCCCGCGCAAGCTCAGGGGCCTGCTGCTGAACATAGTGCAAAACTGCGGCAAGGCCGGCAACGGATTCGACAGGCCTACCCGCTGAAACGCCGCGCCCAGCACGTGAAAATCGAGTTGGAGAAAATGACCGATTACCTGTGGGCGGTAGTGCAGTAAATCGTGGTGCAGGCGCTCCAGCACGGGGCGGGGGGCGCCGCCGTGGGCGTGCAAAAAGTCTTCGGTGAGACCATGCACGGCAACGGCCTCGGCCGGCATGGTGCCAGCTGGCACGCGCAGGTAGCCCGCATCGGAACATACCAGCTCCCCAGCGGCCGTGTACACCTGCCAGGCCAGTTGCGCCACGTGCGGCCAGTGGCCTTCTTCGGCATAGGGTCGGTCCCAGCGGGTGGGTAGGCCGGTGGTTTCCGTATCAACAAACAGCAGGAAATCAGCAGCCACGGGCAACAAATTTAGTTATAGCAGGCGCACGGCTACAGCAGATGACGCGCTTATCTGTGAGAAGGCAATCTGTCATCCAGCTGCTAATAATACTGCTTTAGGTTGTAATGGATTGATACCGGGCTTTTCGATAGCGCAATTGAAATGGAACACGCGCTTTCCATGTAGAGTATACAGATCGGTAAGCGAAAAAATATTCGCTTACACAAACGATAAAGTTGCCGTAACATTCCTATATTTCGGTTCAATTCAACTCTCACAGCACCTGTTGCCCAGTGCCTTGTTGAGACCCTTGAATACTCTATTCAATAGTATTTCAGACAAGCCGTAGGCTTTCTTTTGATGCCCTTACACAATCGATTGCGAATAGTTTTTACACAATCGATTGTGAGTATGTGTTTTCCAATTCCCACTCCTCCTTTTTATGAGAAAGACAGTACCCAAATTGCGTTGGCTAGCTGTGCCAGCACTGCTCTGCGGTTTACCCCTATTGCCCGTAGCAGTGCAGGCAGCTACTCCAGCAACCGATTTCTTATCAGGTACCCTACTGCCTGTCGCCGATGCGCCCGTTGCAGGGCGTGTGGTGGATGAAAAAGGGGCCGCCCTACCCGGTGTAAATGTGGTAGTGAAAGGCACCAACAACGGCACCCAAACCGATGCTGACGGCCGCTATACCCTGACTGTACCCGATGGTGCTACCCTAGTATTCTCCTTTGTCGGATATACCGCGCAAGAGGTGTCTGTAGGCGGCCGTAGCACTATCAATCTGGCTCTAGCGCCAGATTCACGGGCCTTGGGCGATGTAGTAGTGGTGGGGTACCTGACTGAGAACCGGCAGAACGTGACCAGCGCCGTGGCGCCACTGGATGTAAAGGAAGCAAATAAGACTCCGGTACCTACTGTGACGCAGGCATTGCAAGGGCGGGTAGCAGGCGTACAAGTAACAGGCTCGGGTGGTCCCGGCGCCACACCTATTATCAATATCCGCGGTATTGGCACATTGGGTAATGCCAGCAGTGGCCCATTGTACATCATCGATGGTTTATGGACGGATAATATCCGCGACCTGAACCCCAATGATATTGAGACGCTAAACATTCTGAAAGATGCTTCTTCTACGGCCGTGTATGGTTCGAGGGGAGCTAACGGGGTAGTACAGATCACTACTAAAAAAGGCAAGGCCGGGGCGCCATCCATTAGCTTCAATAGCTACCGGGGCGTCGATAATGTGTATAAAACCTACAACCTAACCAACGCCAGTGAGTGGGCTGATCGTGCTGTTATCGCGTATCGCAATGCTGGCCTAGACCCGCTCAACAACGGTCAGAACAGTTTGGCTGGGGCTGTTAAAGGTCCTGGCGGAGCCTTCAACCCTAATGTAGATACCGATTGGCAAAAGGAATTTTTCCAGACCGGTACGCTGGAAGATTATAACCTCTCCTTTTCGGGAGGTTCTTCGGGAGAAAAGTACAACTCCAATTACCTGATTTCGGGTGAATATTTTCATCAAGAAGGCATTGTGAAAGGTCCTGATTTTAAACGATACAGCTTGCGTTTAAACTCAGGTCTCACGAAAGGTCGTTTCCGCTTGCAGGAAAACGCCCAGCTCACGCATATCAACACGACACTGCTGAACGGAGCACCGTTTATTGATGTGCTTACAATTATTCCTAGTATTCCGGTATACGACCCGGCAAATCTGGGAGGCTTCGGTACAGGCTCATCGGTGCTGAACTCGTTCGCTACCAACCCCATTGGAGCACAGTCGCTGCTACGCCGCACGCAGGCAGACAACCGGTTGGCAGGCAACGTTAGTGCCGAGTACTCTTTCTTTGATTTCCTGACCTATCGGCTAAATGTGGCCATGGATGGCCATACCTACAGCAATGCCGATGCGCAGAAACTGGGTATCATACGCCAGAACACAGCCATCAATACGTCGTCGCTGAACGAGTTTTTGGGCTACGACCTATTCCTGCTGGCTGAGAATACGCTGAATTTCAACAAGCGTCTTGGTGACCACGGCGTGAATGCGTTGTTGGGCTACTCGGAGCAAAGCTACCGCCAGCACAACGTGCAGGCAGGCGCGCAAGGCTTTACTAGCTCGCCACAGTATTACTTCGAGTTGAGCGCCGGCCCTCGGGTAGGGGTAGTGCAAGGGTCCTCGTTTGAGTACACCAAGCGCTCCTTCTTCGGGCAGGCTACCTACGACTACAAGAACCGCTACTTGGCTTCGCTTAGCGCCCGCCGCGACGGTTCATCGCGCTTCACCCCTGAGAACCGGTGGGGTAATTTCTGGGCAGCGTCGCTGGGCTGGCGCATCTCGGAGGAGGATTTTTTTAAGGATGCTGTACCGGCTATCAACAACCTGAAGCTGCGAGCCAGCTACGGCACCAATGGCAACGATGCACTGAATGGTCCTTACGGAGGCAGCTACTTGCCCTACCCCATCATTGGGCAAAACGTGAATTACGTTATCGGCACCGGCCAGACAATTGTAAACGGCTCTTCGCAGTTGGCACTGGCTAGCCCCGATATTCGGTGGGAAGACCGCCGCACTCGCAACATTGGTCTGGATTTGAGCGTGCTTGACAGTCGCTTGAGCTTGTCAGCTGACTACTATATTTCTGAAACCCGCAACGCACTGGCGCCAGTGCAGGTGCTCACCTACCTCGGCCACTTCGGCAACGATATCTACCAGAACGCGGGCACTATCGAAAACCGGGGCTTTGAATTAGGCCTGGGTTATCACGAGACAAAAGGTGACTTCACCTACGGTGCTGATTTCAACCTGACAACCCTCAAAAACGAAATTACGGCCGTCCCGACCGTAGGACAGACGTTTGGTGGTGGCGAAGGCGTAACCCGCTCGCAATTAGGTACGTCGCTGGGCGAGTTCTACCTGATTCCGTTCGATGGTATTTTCCAATCGAACGATGAAGTAGCGAATTACAAAAGCTCTAATGGTACCATCATTCAACCCTATGCCTCGGCTGGTGACGTACGCTATAGAGACGTAAACGACGACGGCAAGATTGATAATGCCGACCGCGTATTCGCAGGCAAATCCATCCCAAACCTAGTGATGGGCCTGAACTTGAATGCCGCCTATAAAGGTTTCGACCTGTCGGTATTCCTGCAATCTTCCAGTGGCAACAAGGTTTACAACCAAGCCAAACTGGCTTTGGAAAGCTATAACGGCCCCAATAACTACGACGCCGATGTGACTCCGTGGTCGGTTGACAATCCTTCGAGCACTACACCGCGTCTGTTGCAGGGTGGTGGCTTAGGCAACCTAGGGCAAGCGGCAGCTTCTAACGCTCTATTCAACAGCACACGCTGGTTGGAAAACGGCAATTATGTGCGCCTGAAAAACGTGCAGCTGGGCTATACCCTACCTACGAGCGTAACCAGCAAAGTGCCCAGCTTGGGCAGCGTACGGGTATACGTGACGGGGCGCAACATTCTGACCTTCACCAAATATTCGGGCTTCGACCCGGAGACAACTGGCACAGGCTTCTACAGCCGCGGTGTAGACAACAGCTCCTACCCCAACGTGCGCAGCTTCATTGGCGGCTTGCAAGTGAACTTCTAATAACTGTGGTGGGCCTGCCATTCTATGTGGGCAGGCCTACCCATCCAATCTGTACTAAACCGATGAAAATACATAAAATAGCTGCTCTTTTTCTGCTCTCCAGCGGCTTGCTGCTGACTACGAGCTGCGAGAAGGATCTACTGGATCAGAGCAACCCCAATGCTCCAGATACCTCACAATTCTGGAAAACTCAGGATGATGCCGTTAAGGGCGTATACGCCTGCTACTCGGGCTTGCAGCAATATGCCTGCTACGGTCACTCATGGCAGTTTATGGCCGCCCGTTCCGACGAGTCGTACAGCCAAAGCCCCTTCGTGGAGCTGGCTAACTTCACGCGTTTCATCACGCCTGATAACAACTTCTTTATCTCGTCATTCGCCTGGAACGACTATTACCGCACTATCTTCCGCACCAACCAGGTGTTGACCCACGTGCCGGACATCGACATGGACGCGACGCTGAAAAACCGTCTGTTGGGCGAGGCGCAGTTCGTGCGGGCGCTTTCGTACTTCGATCTGGCTTACTTCTTCGGCAACGTGCCCCTGATTCTGGTAGAGCCGGTGGTGACTACCCGCGCTCCACAAGCTACTACGGCACAGATAGAAGAGCAAATCATTGCCGACCTCACGGCAGCCATTCCAAATCTGCCGCTATCGTACGGTGACTCCGAGAAGGGCCGCGTAACGAAAGGGGCTGCTCAGGCACTGCTGGCCAAAACGTATATGATGCAGCGTAAGTACATCGAAGCATCGGCACTATTCACGCAGATTATCGGCTCGGGCCAGTACGATCTGGTGGCTAATTATCTTGACAATTTCACCTCGACCAACGAAAATAACCGAGAGTCGGTGTTCGAGATTCAATTCGTGAACTCGCCATTGGAAGTAGGGCAGGGACAAGATAATGCGTCTGCATCAGAAGCATATGACCGGCCCAATTTCTTTGGCCCTCCCTATTATACTTTCGCCGACGTGCAGCCCCGTCTGTGGCTGCTAAACGCCTATACCGATTCTACAACTGCGTTTGCACCAGGCAGCACTACCCGGCACATGATTGATCCACGCCGGGACGTGTCCATCATCAGTGCTCGTAACCCCGACCGTTTCTACGGCAAAACTTTCGCTGAATTGATTGTAGAACGCAACTACAACCCCAACCAGCAGTACTGGCGCAAGTACCTGAACGACCGCACTCGCACAACTCCTGAGGATTTCACTTCGGGCATCAACTTCCGCGTGATCCGCTACGCCGACGTACTGCTGATGCAGGCCGAAGCGCTGACTGAGCTAAACCGAGTAAGCGACGCACTACCGTTGGTAAACCGCGTGCGGAACCGAGTAGGGCTGGCCTCACTCACAGGCAGCTATTCGCAGGAAGCTATGCGCCAGCTCATCCGTACTGAGCGCGCTAAGGAGCTGGCCGGGGAAGGCACACGTTGGTTTGACATTCTGCGCTATGGCTTAATGGATAACCAAGCTGGTATCACAGAACTGACTAGTCGCGATTCGGACTTCACCAACTTCCGTCTAGGCGTTTCTAAGCTGCTACCCATTCCACAACGGGATATCGATATTGACCCCAATGTGAAGCAGAATCCTGGCTACTAATACGCTAATGGTATAGCGGTAACAAAACAGCCGTTTCGGGCAGTAGCTTGAAACGGCTGTTTTACTTTCTATAGCCTTAAATAGCTTGGTATAAAGTGCTTTATGATAACATTCTACATGGGGTTATTGAGTCGAAAGGGAAAGCAGCTACTAGCTCTGATATTGCTATCGAGCTGCGGCGACGCAGGCGACAACTCGCCAGTATCGTCTACTCCGGTGCCAACTCCTGCTCCGGTTGCTGGTACCACGTTCACCAACCCGCTGTTACCCTCCGGCGCCGACCCATGGGTGTATCAGCAAGGAAACACGTACTACTACCTGAACACTACTTACACTAATCTACGCATCTGGAAAACCAGCAAGATGTCGGACTTGGGCACAGTGTCGAGTACGCTGGCCTGGGCTCCGCCTGCAAGTGGACCAGCCTCCGGCAACCTGTGGGCACCCGAGCTATATCGCTTCGACAATAAGTGGTACCTCTACTACTCTGCCGGACCGGCTGGCACCGATTTGGGGCAGCAACGAACCTGGGTACTGGAAAACAGCGCCGCAGATCCCACTACCGGCACCTGGACCGATAAAGGTCGCATCTTCTGTGCTTCTGCCGATTTCTGGGCCATCGATGGAACCGTGCTGGAGCAAAATAGTAAGCGTTATTTCATTTGGTCGGGACACAATGGGATAGACGCTGTGCAACGGCTATACATTTCTCTGATGAGCAACCCCTGGACGCTGACGGGGCCGCGCGTGGAGCTGTCGCATCCCGAGTATAGCTGGGAAACGGTGGGGCCGCCCTACGTCAACGAAGGACCGGAAATTCTGCAACATGAGGGCAAAACGTTTCTGGTGTACTCCGCTAGCTTCTGTGGTACCGACTATTATTCCCTAGGGATGCTGACGGCCGATGCCACCGCCGATCCGATGCTACCAGCGTCCTGGACGAAATCGACCAAACCGGTTTTCTCTCAGAGTCCTCTTAACCGTGCCTATGCTACCGGGCATAATGGTTTTTTTAAATCCAAAGATGGTACGCAGGATTGGCTGATTTATCACGCCAATTCCAGTGCTAGTCAGGGCTGCTACGACACGCGCAACCCGCGCATGCAGTCCTTCACTTGGAACCCCGATGGCACTCCCAACTTCGGGACGCCCGTAGCCATCAACACGCCTATTACAAAACCCAGCGGCGAGTAAGAACTCCCTGCTCTCATGCTTTCTCAAACCCCACCGCTATGCCTACACTACTACTCATTCCGTTTCGTGCCCATCTATCTGGCGTCATCCAGCGCTTGTTGCTGCTGCTGCTGCTAGTTAGCATTAGTAACCTTCGCACCTATGCGCTGCAAGGGTTTTACGGTTCTCACGATCCTTCCACCATCGTGAAGGAAGGTAACAAGTACTGGATATTCACTACCGGGCAGGGCATTTATAATATGTATTCCACGGACCTAATAACCTGGACACCCTCGCCGCGGGCGGTATTTGTCAACAATGCCTACCCTAGCTGGATCAACACCAAGGTGCCAGGCTTCGCGGGTACTTTCTGGGCGCCTGAGTGTATTTATATGAATGGTAAATACTACCTCTATTATTCCTGCTCCACGTTCGGCTCGCAGGTGTCGGCCATTGGCCTTGCTACTAACGTGACACTGGATCCTGCCAATGCCAATTACAAATGGGAAGATCAGGGCGAAGTGGTTTCTTCCGTAGCTGGCAGCGGCCCCAATGCCATTGACCCCGCCGTGCTGCGCGACGCCAGCGGCAACGTATGGCTCACGTATGGTTCGTTCTTCGGTGGTATTCGCACCACTCAGCTAAACGCTACCACCGGCAAGCCCTTGAGCAGCGCGGGCTATACGCTGGCCAACGGTGGGGTAGAGGCTCCCGACTTGGTACAGCACGATAATTTTTACTACCTGTTCATCAACCGCGGCAGTTGCTGCCAAGGCATTAATAGTACCTACTACATTCAGGTAGGGCGCGCAACTACGCCAGCGGGACCTTTCTTGGATAAAGATGGCAAAGATCTGAATAGCTTGGGCGGTACTACTGTGCTTAGCTCGGTTGGGCGCTATATTGGGCCAGGCCACGCGGGCATTTTCACTGAAAATGGCGTGAGCTACTTTTCGCACCACTACTACGATGGCTATGACAACGGGGCGCCCAAGCTAGGGCTGGCCCGCCTGACCTGGGATGGTGCGGGCTGGCCTGTTATCAGCCGCGAGTGGGTAGCCGCCGGCCGCTACCAAGTCAAGAATCAGTTGAGTGGTTTAGTGTGGGACGCTTGGGGCTGCACAGGAGCCTCGGGACAAATGGTGGCGCAGGGTACGTCCAGCGGCCTCACTTGCCAGCAATGGGACTTCACGGCTGTAGGCAATGGGGAGTATAAAATCACGAATGCATTGGGCGGGCTGGCCATGGATGTAACGGGCTGCTCGGCTGATGCGGGGGCTAAGCTGCAACTTTTTGCTTACAATGGGTTGGCTTGCCAACGGTTTTCTATCGACCGCGCCAACGATGGTACGCTCGTGTTTGCATCCGCAAATGGCAACCGTGTGATAGAGGTTCCTAACGCCTCCACTGTGGCTGGGCAGCAACTAGGGCTGTGGGACTACAATGGTTGCCCTTGCCAGCGCTGGACGCTAAGTCCGGTAGGTGTAACCACCGCTACCCTACCTAGCCAGTTACTAACTGGTGTCAGCATCTACCCAATTCCAGCCGAGCAAGGTAACTTCACTGTTGATTTAGGCGAGCAGAAATCAGTAGGCGTAGCTACCGTGCTAATCTTCGACTGGCAGGGTAGGGAGGTATACCACCAGGATTTTGGGCCACAGCAAACGCAATTGACCGTTAAAGTGAGGTTAGCCAGTGGAATGTACATGGCGCAAGTGCAATATGGAGATAAACGCTTGGTACAGAAGATAACAGTTCGCTGATTAACGGGTAGGTGGTGCCATACAGAAAAGCATCAAATAAGATTAAATACACAAACGATTGTGTACGTAAAATAGAATCTTTACTTTACACCGCGAAAACCAATGTCATATGCAGAAATGCGTGCGCAATCCGGGTTTTTGGCACTTAAAAGCGCAATAAAGAGCTAGGATACTCTTGTTGAAACGATAGCACATGGGGGCATTTTAAGGAAATTAGCTTGGGCGTTTTTATCTGTATCGCTGCGTTTTTCTGCATACGTTTTCATTACTTGCCACCTATCCTTCACCTGTTCTTTTCCGTTGATGACACACATTCGCTACGCTGGCTACCTTGCCAGTGGCCTGTTTGCAACGTTGCTACTAGCCGCCTGCAACCAAAGCCCTACCTCCACTGAAGCCGGCACTACCACCCCCGCCGCTGCCGACTCCACCCAAACATCTGCTGCTATGCCCGCCTCTACCTCCTTCGGTAAAACCACTGAGGGTACCGAAGCCCAACTCTACACCCTCACAAACGCCCACGGTCTGAAGGTGGACATCAGCAACTACGGCGGTACCATCACTAGCCTGATAGTGCCCGACAAAGACGGCAAGATGGGGGATATTGTATTGGGCTTTGACAACGTGAGCGGCTACCAGAGTCCGGCGTTTCTGAAGTCGGGACCGTACTTCGGGGCGCTGATTGGGCGCTACGGCAACCGTATCAAAGGCGGTAAGTTTACGCTGGATGGTCAGACATATACACTGGCCCAGAACAACGGCCAAAACTCGCTGCACGGCGGCAAGAAAGGCTTCGATAAGGTGATATGGGACGCCAAGCCCGGCTCCTCGGCCGATGGCCAGACGCTCACGCTCTCCTACCTGAGCAAAGACGGTGAGGAAGGCTTCCCAGGCAACTTGCAGGTGACGGTGGTCTATACGCTCACCGACAACGACGAGCTGAAAATCGACTACTCGGCTACCACTGACAAGGCTACGCCCGTTAACCTCACCAACCATAGCTACTTCAACCTGGCCCTGGGCCAAAGCAAAGACGTGCTGGCCCACCAGGTGATGATTCCGGCCGACCGCTACACCGTAGTGAACGACCAGCTGATTCCGACTGGCGAGCTGCGCCCGGTGAAGGGCACGCCCTTCGACTTTAAGACCCCCCACGCCATTGGGGAGCGGATTGCGCAGGTACCCGGTGGCTACGACCATAACTGGGCGCTGAACAATCCCAGCGGCATGCACCAGGCCGCTTCCGTCTATGAGCCTACTACGGGCCGTACTTTGGAAGTAACTACTACTGAACCGGGTGTACAGTTCTACACCGGCAACTTCCTCGATGGCACGCTCACCGGCAAAAACAACGTCACTTATGGCAAAAACGCCGGTTTCTGCCTAGAAACCCAGCATTTCCCCGACTCGCCCAACCAAGCGGATTTCCCCAGCACCACGCTGAAGCCCGGCGATACGCTACAGTCTACCACCATCTTCAAGTTTGGGGTACGGAAATGATTTTTTGATGGGCTGGTCGGCTAATGTGCTGATGTATTGATTTTGTCAAGTAATAATCAAAACATCAGCACATTAGCCGACCAGCCCATCAACCCATCAGCATATCAACTCATCAACAATATGACTGACCATCACGCCTACGTTATCGGTCTTGACTATGGCACCGACTCGGTCCGCGCCCTCCTCGTGAATGCCCACACCGGCGACGAGGTAGCCCAAGCCGTGCACTACTACCCTCGCTGGAAGCAGGGAGCCTACTGCAACCTCCAGAAAAACCAGTTTCGTCAGCACCCGCTCGATTATATCGAAGGGCTGGAGGCTACCGTGCGCCAAGTGGCGCAGCAGGTGCCGGCTGCGCAGATCAAGGGCATTGCCATTGATACCACCGGCTCTACTCCCGGCGCCGTGAATGAGCAGGGGGTAGCCCTGGCCCTCACACCCGGCTTCGAGGAGAATCCCAATGCCATGTTTGTGTTGTGGAAAGACCACACAGCGCTGGCCGAAGCCGCGGAAGTCAACGACAAAGCCCGCACCTGGGGTGGCCCCGACTACACGCAGTTTGAAGGCGGCATCTACTCCTCGGAGTGGTTTTGGGCCAAGATTGCCCACGTGGTGCGCGAAGACGAAGCCGTGGCCCAGGCCGCTTACTCCTGGATGGAGCATTGCGACTGGATGACGCTGCTGCTCACTGGGCAAGACCTGGCCACGTTCAAGCGCAGCCGTTGCGCCGCCGGCCATAAGGCCATGTGGCACGAGAGCTGGGGCGGCCTACCCTCCGAGGAGTTTCTGACACTGCTGGAGCCTAAGTTGGCTGGTTTGCGCAACCGATTGTTTGAGGAAACCTACACCGCCGATCAGGTAGCCGGCACGCTCTCCGCCGAGTGGGCCGAGCGTTTGGGCCTCACCACCGACACGGTAGTAGCCGTGGGCTCGTTCGATGCCCACGCAGGCGCCGTGGCCGGCGAGATTGAAGCCTACTCTATGGTGAAGGTAATGGGCACCAGCACCTGCGATATAGTGGTGGCGCCCATTGCCGAGGTAGGCGACAAACTAGTACAAGGCATTTGTGGCCAGGTAGATGGTTCCGTAATCCCCGGCATGCTGGGTCTGGAAGCCGGCCAATCGGCGTTTGGTGACCTGCTGGCGTGGTTCACGCAGATTATCGACTGGCCCCTACGCACTATGCTGCCCAAGTCCACGGTGATTTCGCCGGAGCAGCTACAGGCGTTGCGCGAGGAGCTGCGCGGCAACCTGATTGTGGAGTTGACCGCCGCCGCCGAGAAAATCGACCCCGAGGAGTCGGCTGTATTGGCGCTGGACTGGGTGAACGGCCGCCGCACGCCCGACGCCAACCAGGCCCTGAAAGGTGCCATTATGGGCCTGACCATGGGCTCGGGGGCACCGCAGGTATTCCGGGCACTGGTAGAAGCCATTTGCTATGGCTCCAAGCAGATTGTGGAACGTTTCGAGAGCGAAGGCATTGCCATCAAGCAAGTTATCGGTATTGGTGGCGTAGCCAAAAAATCGCGCTTTGCCATGCAGACGCTGGCTGACGTGCTCGACCGTCCCATCAAGATTGCTACCTCTGAGCAGGCGCCGGCCTTGGGTGCGGCCATGTACGCAGCCGTAGCCGCCGGTATTCACTCCGATGTACTCACGGCCCAGCGCGCTATGGGTAGCGGCTTTGCCGAAACCTACACGCCCCAGCCCGACCGCGTGGCCGATTACGCTGCCCGTTACAAAAAATACCAAGCCTTCGGAAAGTTCGTGGAAACGGCTACCCTGGGCGATAAACAGGCTGCGGAAGTGGCCGTTGCTACCGCATGAGTCAGTACCAAGACCTGAAGCAAACCTGCTACGACGCCAACATGCAGCTCCCAAAGCTGGGGTTGGTGCTCTTTACCTTTGGCAACGCCAGCGTGGTGGACCGCGAAAACCGGGTGTTTGCCATTAAGCCCAGCGGTGTACCCTACGACACGCTCCGGCCCGAGGATATTGTGATTGTCGACTTCGCCAACAAGATTGTGGAAGGGGAGAAGCGGCCGTCGTCGGACACCAAAACCCACGCCGTGCTCTATAGCCACTGGGAGCAGATTGGCGGCATTGTGCACACGCACTCCACCTACGCCACGGCCTGGGCGCAGGCGCAGCTGGACATCCCGGTGCTGGGTACCACCCATGCCGACCACCTCACTGCCGACGTGCCCTGCGCTCCGCCCATGGACGACACCATGATTGCCGGTGACTACGAGCACCAGACGGGCTGGCAGATCATCAATGAGTTTCAGCGGCGCGGCCTCACGCCCACGGAGGTAGAGATGGTACTGCTCAGCAACCACGCGCCCTTCACGTGGGGCAAAACCGTGGAAAAAGCTGTGTACAACAGCGCTGTGCTGGAAGAGGTGGCCCGCATGGCCTACCTCAGCAGCACCCTTCGCCCCGACGTACCCCGCCTGAAAGACTCCTTGATTAAGAAGCACTACGAGCGCAAGCACGGTGCAAATTCCTACTACGGCCAGAGCTAATAAATCAGAAGCTAAGTCTAGCTCCCCTCCTTTTTTAAGAAGGGGTAGGGGAGGGTAAAACTGTTAGAACGGAGCTAAAAACTAAAAACTAGCTCTAGCATCGTTCAACGACTTTACCACCCCGGCCTTCGGTCACCCCTCCTTAAAAAAGAAGGGGAGTTAGACTAGTCTCTAGCTCTAATTTCAGATTTCAACCTTTAAAAGCTATCAGCTAACCGCTGATAGCCAACAGCTAACTACAATGCTTGACCTCAAACAGTACGAAGCCTGGTTTATCACGGGCACGCAACACCTCTACGGTCCCGAAACCCTGGAAGAAGTAGCCGCCCACTCGCAGCAGATTGCTGCCGAGCTGAATACCAAGCTGCCCATCAAAATCGTCTTCAAACCCATCCTGAAGTCTACCGAGGAGATTTATCAGTTGGTGCAGGAGGCTAATGTAGCCGAAAACTGCGTGGGCCTGATTGCCTGGATGCATACGTTCTCGCCGGCCAAAATGTGGATCAACGGCCTGAAAATTCTGAAAAAGCCGCTGGCCCACCTGCACACGCAGTTCAACCGCGATATTCCATGGGGTGAGATTGACATGGACTTTATGAACACCAACCAGTCGGCGCACGGCGACCGGGAGTTTGGGTTCATCACGGCGCGCATGGGCGTGAAGCGCAAAGTAGTTGTGGGCCACTGGGAAGCCGAGGAAACGCAGCGCCAGCTGAGCGTGTGGAGCCGCGTAGCCTGTGCCTGGGCCGACTGGCAGGGCGCTGCTTTCGTGCGCTTCGGCGACAACATGCGCTACGTAGCCGTGACGGAAGGCGACAAGGTAGAGGCCGAAATCAAGTTTGGCTATTCCGTGAATACCTACGGCATCGGCGACCTGGTAGCGGTGGTAAACGCCGTAACCGACGCGCAAATTGACGAGCTGCTGACTACCTATGAGCGCGAATACGAGCTGGCTGATACGCTGAAAGAAGGCGGCAGCCAGCGCGAGAGCCTGCGCGAAGCGGCCAAGATTGAGGCTGGTATGCGCCAGTTTTTACAGGACAAAAAGGCGAAAGGCTTCACCGATACTTTCGAGGATTTGCACGGCATGGCTCAACTGCCCGGCATTGCTACCCAGCGCCTGATGGCCGAGGGCTACGGCTTCGGCGGCGAGGGCGACTGGAAGACCTCGGCTCTGGTGCGCGCCATGAAAGTGATGGGCGCTGGCCTACCCGGTGGTAACTCCTTTATGGAGGATTACACCTACCACTTCGCGCCCGGCAACAACCAGGTGCTGGGCTCGCACATGCTCGAAATCTGCCCATCTATTGCCGAAGGCAAGGTGCGCGCCGAGATTCACCCGCTGGGTATTGGCGGCAAAGCCGACCCCGTGCGCCTGGTGTTCAACTGCCCCGCCGGCGAAGGTCTGAACGCGACTATTGTGGACATGGGCAACCGCTTCCGCATGATTGTGAACGAAGTAGAAGCTGTGGCGCCCGAGCAGGAGCTGCCTAAGCTGCCTGTAGCCCGCGTGCTCTGGAAAGTGAAGCCCGATATGGCTACTGGCGTAGCTGCCTGGATTCTGGCCGGCGGCGCCCACCACACCGGTTTCAGCCAGAACCTGACGGTGGAATACCTAGAAGACTTTGCCGAAATGGCCGGTATCGAGTTCCTCGTAATCGATGCCGATACAAAATTGCGCAATTTCAAGAATGAATTACGCTATAATGAAGTAGCTTTCGGGGGGCGTTAGGCCCCCCGGCTTTCATTTTAGTTTCCTCCCCGTTTTTTCATCCGCATGCAGAACAGCTTTAACACGTTAGATTTATCCATCTTTCTGCTCTACATCGTGGGCATTGGGGCCTACGGCTTCTACGTCTACAAGAGCAAGCAGAAGGCCCAGATGACCACCCAGGACTACTTCCTGGCGGAAGGTTCGCTCACGTGGTGGGCTATTGGCGCGTCCATGATTGCTTCCAACATCTCGGCCGAGCAGTTCATCGGCATGTCGGGCAACGGGTTTCAGGTAGGGGTAGCCGTGGCAGCCTACGAATGGTTGGCGGCCATTACGCTGATTATCGTGGCCGTGTTCTTCATGCCGATTTACCTCAAGCAGAAGATTTATACCATGCCGCAGTTTCTGGAGCAGCGCTACAACGCTACCCTGAGTCTGATTATGAGTATCTTCTGGCTGTTTCTGTACGTGCTGGTGAACCTCACGTCCATCCTCTACCTCGGGGCGCTGGCCATCAGCAACTTGGTAGGCGGTGGCGAAAGCTTCCACCTGATTATGGTAGCGCTGGCCGTGTTTGCGGTAATCATCACGCTGGGCGGTATGAAGGTGGTAGGCTACACCGATGTAATTCAGGTAGGGGTGCTCATCATCGGTGGTCTGGCTACTACGTACCTGGCTCTCACGCTGGTAAGCGAGCGGTTTGGTCTGGGCAGCAGCGCCATTGCCGGTTTCAACGCCATGATGAACGATGCTGGTGACCACTTCCACATGATGTTTGATAAGCCCACGGCCGATACGCCGCAGGTGGAAATCAACAAGTACCTGATGCTGCCGGGCATTGCCATGTATGCGGCTGGCCAGTGGATTGTAAACCTCAACTACTGGGGTTGCAACCAGTACATCACCCAGCGCGCCCTAGGCGCCGACCTAAAAACGGCTCGTACCGGTATCCTGTTTGCCGGTATGCTGAAGCTCCTGATGCCTGTGATTGTGATGCTGCCTGGTATTGCCGCCTATGTGCTGCACAAAAATGGTGGCCTACAAGGTGAAATGGCCCCCGGTGGCAACTTCAACGCCGACAACGCCTACTCAGCCATTCTCACCTTCCTACCCAACGGCCTGAAAGGGCTGTCGCTAGCCGCCCTGACGGCAGCCATCGTGGCCTCGCTGGCTGGTAAGGCCAACTCCATCTCCACCATCTTTACGCTCGACATCTACAAGCGCTACCTCAAGCCCGAAGCCGACGAAAAGCAACTGGTATGGATTGGCCGTTTGACGGTGATGGCAGCTACCGCTTTAGCCATTGCCCTCACTTGGAAAGACTTGCTGGGCATTGGCGGTGAGGGTGGCTTCACCTACATCCAGAAGTATACTGGCTTTATCTCGCCCGGTATTGTGGCGGTGTTTGTGCTGGGTATGTTCTGGAAGCGTACTACCGCCCAGGCTGCTATTGCCGGGATGTTGTCGGGTTTCATTCTTTCGGTATTCTTCAACAACTACGCCGTAAGCGTATTTGGGCCCGAAACCATTCTGTACTCTGCTTTCCCCAACGGGCAAGGCGCCTACGAGATTCCCTTCCTGATTTGCATGGGACTTTCCTTCGCCTTCACGGCTGCCCTGATGATTGGTATGAGCCTGCTCGGACCGGCCATCAACCCCAAAGCCCTGCACCTGGACCGGAGCCTGTTCCGGGTTAGCCCCAGCATCATGACACTGATTGTCATCACCCTGTTGATGATTACAGCCCTATACGTCAAGTTCTGGTAAGTAGTAGAAACCGTTCGTGGTCAGCCAGTGGTAGTAACTCCGGCTGACCACGAACAATTTTACTTATCTTACTCCGCAGGAAGTCGAAGTTTCTGATTTTACCCTTTCGTTCGTATGACAACTATTCCCACTTACCCTCTTGCCCGGCTCACGCGGGCTGCACTCCTCGGCAGCCTTTTTTTAGCCAGTACCACACAATCGATTGCGCAAGCACCGGCTGCAATTACGGTGCAGGTAAACAAATCTGTTGCACCAGTCCCGAAGAATATGTTCGGGCTGTTTTTTGAAGACATCAACTTCGCGGCCGATGGCGGTTTGTACCCGGAATTGGTGAAAAATAAATCCTTTGAAACGGACGACCGGCTGATTGGCTGGCGAGCCATCAAGGGCGGCTCGGCCCTCACGGAATACATTGTACTCTCCGAGCAGCCCATCAGCAAATCCAACACGCACTACCTGCGCCTGACGTCCCGCACCAACAGCCCCGACGCTGGCCTGACCAACGAAGGCTTCCGGGGAATGGGGGTGAAGCAGGGCGAAAACTATAACTTTTCGATCTACGCCCGGCGCGGCCCCGGCAGCATCAGCGGCCTGACCGTGACGCTGGAAGACGAGAAGGGCAATACCTTGGCCCAAACCAAGGTAGGCGGCCTCACCAACGAATGGAAGCAGTACACCGCTGTGCTGCGTTCCAGCGCTACCAGCGGCAAAGCACACCTGAAAATGACGGTAGAGGGCACCGGCACGGTTGACCTGGACGTGATGTCGCTGTTTCCGCAGGACACCTGGATGAAGCGCCCCAACGGCCTGCGCACCGATCTGGTGCAGCTGCTGAAGGACATGAAACCTGGCTTCCTGCGCTTCCCCGGCGGTTGCATTGTGGAGGGCCGTACGCTGGCTCAGCGCTACCAGTGGAAGGAAACCATTGGCGACCTGAACTCCCGCGCCTCGCTGATCAACCGCTGGAACACCGAGTTTGCCCACCGCTACACGCCCGACTATTACCAGTCGTTTGGGCTGGGCTTCTTTGAGTATTTCCAACTGGCCGAAGACCTGGGCGCCGAGCCCTTACCCATCCTCAACATTGGCATGGCCTGCCAGTTCAACTCGGCCGAGCAAGCGCCCCTAAGCGCTACCACCCCCGGCGGCCCCAGCGCCGTGGCTACTGGCGCCGAAGCCCACAACCACGCCGACGACATCAGCCTGGAGACGTTTATCCAGGACGCGCTGGACCTGGTGGAGTTTGCCAATGGCCCCGTAACCAGCCCTTGGGGCGCCAAGCGCGCCGCGATGGGCCACCCGGCGCCCTTCAATCTTAAGATGATTGGGGCCGGCAACGAGCAATGGGGACCCCAGTACATAGAGCGGTACAAGCCCTTTGCGAAGGCGCTGAAAGCAAAGTACCCCAACATTGAGCTGATAGCCAGCTCTGGCCCCGATCCGGGGGATGAGCGGTTTAAATACGCCACGGAACAGTTCCGGGAGCTGAAAGCCGATTTCATCGACGAGCACTACTACTCCAAGCCGGAGTGGTTCCGGGAAAACGTGGGCCGCTACGACGACTACCCCCGCAACGGCCCCAAGATTTTTGCTGGCGAGTATGCCGCGCATCCTGCCACCCCGGTTAGCCCGCGCGACAAAAACACTTGGGAAGCAGCCATTTCGGAAGCGGCCTTTATGACGGGGCTGGAGCGCAATGGCGACGTAGTGAAAATGGCTTCTTACGCACCTCTATTCGCCAACGTAGACGCCTGGCAGTGGGGCCCCGACCTGATTTGGTTTGATAATCTGAACGCCTACGGCTCGCCTAGCTACTACGTGCAAAAGCTGTTTAGCCTCAACAAAGGCACAACTATCCTGCCTGTGCAGCTACCCGGAAACGCCAAGAACGGCGCCAACAATCTGTTTGTGAGTGCCGTAGCCGACGACCCCGCCGGCGACGTAGTGGTGAAGCTCATCAACTACTCCACCTCGGCCCGCCCCGTGACCCTAAACCTGGCCGGTGCCAAGAAGGTAGGCAAAACGGGAAAGGCTATGGTGATGGCCACCAACGATTTGCAAACGCAAAATAGCCTGAATGAGCCCACGAAGCTGGCACCCAAGGAAGAGACCTTCCAAGTGAAATCGGGTAGCGCAGTGAGCTACACACTGGCGCCCAATTCCTTCACGGTGTTGCGCATTCCTGGTAAAAAATAGTAGGGTAGGGCCAGTGTAACGCACTGGCCCTCTTTGTTTTTAGGCGCAGGGCGCGCGCCTATTGGCTTGCTCTGCCTATTGCTGCTACATTACCGATTTTGTTTTCTACTCCGTACCCGTCTTGATGCTACATTCCACCAAACGACTACTAACTGCTTTGCTGCTCACCAGCAGCGCCGCTTTCGCCCAGAAAGCGCCTGTTGCCGATTTTCACGCGTGGGCGCCTACCCCGCCCATGGGCTGGAATAGCTGGGACTGTTACGGCCCTACCGTGACGGAAACCGAGGTGAAGGCCAACGCCGATTACATGGCCCAGCACCTCAAAAGCAGTGGCTGGGAGTACGTGGTGGTAGACATACGCTGGTATGTGAGCAACGATAAAGCGCACGGCTATAACGAGAAAGACCCCGATTTCAACATCGACCAATACGGGCGGTTTGTGCCGGCCGTGAACCGGTTTCCGTCGGCGGCGGGTGGCAAGGGCTTCAAGCCGCTGGGCGACTATCTGCATGCCAAGGGGCTGAAATTTGGAATTCACATCATGCGGGGCGTGCCGGTGGTGGCCGTGCAACGTAAGCTCGCCATCCTGGGTAGTAAGGCTACGGCTGCCGACATCTACTCCAAGGAGGGCCAAGCCGCGTGGTTGCATGATATGTACACGGTGGTAGCCGGCCGGCCCGGTGCGCAGGAGTACTACGACTCGCTGTTTAAGCTCTACGCTAGCTGGGGGCTGGATTTTGTGAAGATAGATGACCTGTCGGAGCCCTACCACGCGCCGGAAATCGAGATGATTCGGCGGGCTATTGACAAGTCGGGTAGGAAGATTGTGCTGAGCATGTCGCCGGGCGAAACGCCCCTTGCCAACGCCAAGCACGCCCAGCAGCACGCCAACATGTGGCGCACCGTGGGCGACTTCTGGGACAGCTGGGAGCAGCTGAAGGAGCACTTTGAGGTGTGCAACCGCTGGAATCCCTACCGCCAGCCCGGCGCCTGGCCCGATGCTGACATGCTACCGATGGGCCGCCTGGGCATTCGGGCCGAGCGCGGCGACGACCGCATGACGCGTTTCACCCGCGACGAACAGTACACGCTGATGACGCTGTGGAGCATCTTCCGCTCCCCGCTGATGTTTGGCGGCGACCTGCCCAGCAACGACCCCTTCACGCTGTCGCTGCTGACCAACAAAGCAGTGCTGAACGTGCTGAACACCAGTACCAACAACCGTCAGCTGTTCCGTCGCAACGACCTGGTAGCCTGGACTGCCGACGACCCCAAAACCGGTGCGAAGTACTTGGCTGTGTTCAACGCCCAGGACCAGGAACTACTGCCGCCCAGCGCCGCCGCGTGGAATAGTGGGACTATCAGTCGCCAAACGCCCGGCCAGAGCAAGGCGCTGGACGTAGATCTGAAAGGCGCCCGCACCCTCTACCTTAATGTGCGCGATGGGGGTGATGGTAGCGCCTGGGACCACGCTAATTGGCTGGCGCCTATCCTTACCGGCAACGGCAAATCGGTGGACCTAACTACTGTGCCGTGGAAGGCAGCTTCGGCGGGGTGGGGCAAAACCACCGTTGGGAAGAGCGTATCGGGTGGGGAATTGAAGGTAGGGGGCAAGACCTACGCGCACGGCATCGGAACGCACGCTAATTCCATCATTGAATACGAAGTACCGGCCGGCATGACGCGCCTGACGGGCAGCGTGGGGCTCGACCAAGCTGGCGCTGTGCAGAACACGGGCGGTACCATGCAGTTTCTGGTGTTTACCCAAAGTCCCTACCAGCCCGCCCCCGCCGACTCGGCGCAGGTGCGGGTGTCGCTGCGCGAGTTGGGCCTCACGGGCACTTGCACCGTGCGTGACTTGTGGTCGGGGCAGGAACTGGCACCGGTGACGGGCGAGTTTGCGCCGTACGTGCGGCGGCATGGCGCCAAGCTGTATCGAATTGCAAAGAAGTAACCAACGCATTCTGCACTATGTCTACCCTAACTGCGGCCAGGAAAAAGGACCATCTGATTGCTTGAGAAATTACTACACTAACCTGGTTCTTTCAACTGCTGGCTAAAGACAAGAACGCCACTAAACAGAAACGCCTGGCCACGTTGGCTAGGCGTTTTTATTTGCAGTTAGGTAAGCATATCTTATAGATATGCAATGAGTTAGATGTTGTAGTTGAAGGCAGCGAGGAAACTGGTCAGTGGTTAGGCTCCGAACACCCATGCGCGGTAGAATCGATGGAAGGTTGCTATTTTAGGGCATGAAACGAATGGTCTTGAGGAGAAGATGGTGGCACTGCATCGTAGTTGGGTTGAGTTGCCTGTTTGCGACCATAACCAACGCCGCACCGACGCCGCACTACGTCATCGGTTTCTCCCAGTGCACCATGAACGATGCGTGGCGGCAGGCCATGCTGGCGGGCATGTACAAAGAACTAGCGTTCTACCCCAATGTGGAGTTTCGTCTTAAGGATGCCCACGATAATAGTGCGCTGCAACAGCGTCAGCTGCGGGCTTTTCTGCGAGAAAAGGTAGATCTACTGATTGTATCGGCCAACGAAGCGGAGCCCATTACGCCGCTGGTAGAAGAAGCATTCAACCGCGGTATACCCGTAGTGATTCTGGACCGGCGCACCACATCCCGGCTGTATACCGCCTATGTGGGGGGCAACAACCACGAGGTAGGCCAAACGGCCGGGCGCTACATTGGCAGCCTACTACGCGGGCGGGGTAGCGTACTGGAAGTGCTAGGCGCAGAGGGCTCTTCGCCGGCCCACGACCGGCACCAGGGGCTGCTACAGGGCCTAACTGCTTTCCCGGGAGTGCGGGTGGTAGGGCAGGTGCAAGGCGACTGGAAGCGGCCATCGGTACTACGGGCACTGCCGGCTGCGCTACGCGCGCATCCTGAGGTGCAGCTCATCTTTGCCCACAACGACCGCATGGCACTCGGCGCGTACCAGGTGTGCAAGCAGCTCGGAATAGACAAGAAAGTGCACGTGATAGGCGTAGATGGCCTGAGCGGCCCGCAGGGTGGCCTGCAGCTGGTGCAGGACAGCATTCTAACGGCTACGCTCCTGTATTCGCCGGGCGGCGAAGAAGCTATTCGGACGGCGATGAAAATCCTGCGCAACGAGCCGTACGACAAAGAAAACATGCTCAGCACCATGGTCATCGACTCGACCAACGTGCTCACAATGAAGATGCAGACGGAGAAGCTGGCCAGTCAGCAGCGGGATATTCAGCGGCAGCAGGAGTTGCTGGAAACTCAGCGCCACATTTACACCACCCAGCAACGCGGGTTATACATTCTGGGCGCGGCTTTGTTGGGGGCAGCTGGGTTGGGGCTACTAGTATGGCGCGCACTGCGGGCCAACCGGCGCATTACGCGGGTGCTGGCCCAGCAAAATGAGGAAATCCGCTCGCAGCGCAACCGCATTCAAGAGCTGGCCGAACAGGCGCGGGTGGAAACGGAAGCCAAACTGCGCTTCTTCACCAATTTCTCGCACGAGCTGCGCACACCCCTCACGCTGATGTTGGGTCCGCTGGAGGAGGTACTAACGGACGGGCCGCCTCTGGCTCCTACGCAGCGGCACGAATTGAGCCTGGTGCGCCGCAACGCCCAACGGTTGCTTCAATTGGTGAACCAGCTCATGGATTTCCGCAAGATTGACGTGGGCAAAATGCCCGTGCGCGCCACCGAGGGCAACCTCGTCGCGTTTGTGCGCGAAATCATGGATATGTTTGAGAAAACGGCCCGGCAGCGAGGTATTAGCCTGCGCTTTTTGCCCGCCGAGCCCGCTGTGTGGTTGTGGTTCGACGTGAATATTTTAGACAAAGTGTTCTTCAATTTGCTGGCCAACGCCCTGAAATTCACCCCCGAGAAAGGGCAAGTCACGGTGAGCATAGAACCCGTGCCGGCCACCGGGCAGGTGCGCGTGAGCGTAGAAGACACAGGGCCTGGCATTAGCGCACAGGATCAGGCGCATATTTTTGAGTGGTTTTACCAAGGGCAGGCGCCCGGCAGCAAAGGCTCGGGCATGGGGTTGGCGCTGGCGTTGGGCCTCACGCGACTGCACCAAGGCGAGCTTACGTTTCGGAGTCAGCCGGGGCAGGGTAGTACGTTCGTTGTCACCCTACCCCTTGCGCTACCCGAGGGCCTGCGTGCGGCGGTACCTGTGTCGATGCCCGTGGCCGCTTCGTTCACGCTGGATGAGGAGCTGGCCGATACACTACCGGATGCCGCCTTTGCCACCGGCGACAACAGTGCGGCGCTGGTGCTGGTGATAGAAGACAACCCCGACGTGAATGCGTTTCTGGCTCGCAAGCTGCGGCCACATTTTCAGGTGCAAACGGCGCTGGATGGCGTTGGCGGTCTGCGCATCGCGGCCGATACCATTCCCGATGTGGTGGTATGCGACGTGATGCTACCCGACCAGAGTGGCCTGGAGGTGGTACAGCAGTTGAAAAGCGACTGGCGCACGTCCCACATTCCGGTGGTGCTGCTCACAGCCCGCTCGGCGCCCGAGCAACAGGTGGAAGGGGTGCAAGCCGGCGCCGACCTCTACCTGACCAAGCCCTTTCACCCTACTTTCTTGCTGGAAAGCTTGCGCACATTGCTCACCAACCGCCAGCGCCAGCGCGAGCATTTCCGACGGGAGCTAAGCACCAATACGGCCACCGTAGCGCCTCAGCAGCGGGTAGACCAAAAGTTCCTGGCCGACCTCACCGCCATTGTGGAAGCCAACCTGGCTCGCCCTGAGTTGAGCGTAGACGATGTGGCCCAGAGTCTGGGGCTTTCGCGGGTGCAGCTCTACCGCAAAGTGAAGGCTGTACTGGGTACGGGAGTAAGTGATTTTATCCAAAGTCTGCGCCTGACGAAAAGCCGGCAACTGCTGCTAGAAGAAGGGCTCACTATTGCGGAAGTAGCCTATCAACTCGGCTTTTCTTCGCCGGCCTATTTCTCTACCAGCTTCAAGGGCCGCTACCAAATGTCGCCCTCCGAGTTTCGGGCCTTGCACAGCACGCCCAGCACCTGATCTAAAAACGAAAGACAGGTCTAAAAATTGAAAGTCGTACTTGGTGTTGCAAACGATTTCTAAATGTAAAGTACTGATAGATAGGAATGTAATTTTTGAAACACGATTGATTCAGATTTGAATGTTTTTGAATCAATCGTGTAAGACGACGAGGGGAGGATACGGGAATTTTGGGTCGTGAAGCCGCTATAGCCGTTGGATCTGTTTGCGCACCGCTCTGCCTACTGAAACGTTTGCACGTGGGGTAGCTTGGCAAGTCAGCCAGACGACAGGAAACAGGTAGCAGCTTCCAGTACACAGCTTTCTCACCTCTTTCTTTTCGTAACTATGTACAAAAGCGTACTCCTAACGCGGCGGCTGAGCCTGCTTACGCTGCTGGCTGCAGCGCCTCTCTTGGCAGTGCCGGGCAGGACGGCAGCAGCCCTGCCTACCGCCCCCGCCAGCGTGCGGGCCGACATTCAAATTACAGGCCAGGTAAACGACGAAAAGGGCGAGGGCCTACCCGGCGTGACGGTGGTAGTGAAGGGCACCACCAATGGCGCCTCCACCGACAGTGAAGGCCGCTTTACGCTAACCGTACCTGCATCTGCCACGCTCGTGATTTCGTCGCTGGGGTATGTGCCGCAGGAGGTAGCAGTGGCCGGCAAAACCAGCCTCACCATTCAGCTGGTGCCAGCTACCCAGAACCTGTCTGAGGTGGTGGTGACGGGCTACCAAACCCAAAAACGGGCCGACCTGACGGGCGCCGTGGCGGTGGTGAAGCCCGAGGAAATCAAGGAAATGACCTCCAACAACGTGGTCAATAACCTGCAGGGTAGGGTGCCGGGCGTGCAAATCACCGCCGATGGCTCGCCGAGCGGCAACCGGACGGCTGTGCGCATCCGGGGCTTTGGCACGCTGGGCAACAACGACCCACTCTACGTGATTGACGGCATCCCAACCAAGGAGGGTATCAACCAGCTTAACCAAAACGATATTGAGTCGATTCAGGTGCTGAAAGATGCGTCGGCGGCCAGTATCTACGGCTCGCGCGCCGGCAACGGGGTGATTATCATCACTACCAAGAAGGCAAAAAAGGGCGTTACGCGGGTAGATTTCTCCACGTTCTTTTCGGCGCAGCGGCCGGGGCCGCACATTCAGATGCTGAATACCCGAGACTACGGTCGCATCTACTGGCAAGCGGCCATCAACGATGGCACTACACCCAACATTCCATTCTACAGCTTCCAGTCGCGCCTGGGGCCCGATGGCCGGCCGGTGCTCGACAATGTAACGGTGCCGGAGTTTCTGGACGCCGACCGCACTCAGCGCACCGCCGATACCGACTGGTTCAAGGAAACCCAGCAAACGGCCCTGGTGCAGCAGTACAACGTGAATGTGAGCAATGGGGGCGAGCATGGCGGCATGCTGTTGTCGCTGAACTACTACAAGAACTCGGGTACGCTGAAATACACCGGCGCCGACCGGTGGACCACCCGCCTCAACTCCGACTATTCATTGCTGGGGAATCACCTGAAAATCGGGGAAAATCTGACTGTGAGCAAGTTGGAAGAAACCCAATTTGATCTGAATCTGGTGCGTGACCGGAGCAGCCAGCTACTCAACATAGTGCCCGTGCGCACCGTGGATGGGGTAGGGTGGGGCGGCCCCGTCAACGGCATCGGCGACCGGGACAACCCCGTGCGCCTGCTGACCGACAACCGGCAGAACCGCTCCAACATCTACCGCGTTTTTGGCAACGCCTTCGCCGATGCCGAAATCATCAAAGGCTTACATCTGCGCACCAGCTTCGGCATCGATTACTCACTGTATAAGTACAAGGAGCTGTACAAAACTTTCCGGGCCGGCTACCTATCCAACGAAAACAACCGCGTAACCAACAACGAAAGTACGTATGGTAACTGGGTGTGGCAGAACACGTTGAACTACGACTTGGCACTGGGTGGCGACAAGCATGCGCTAAGCTTCTTGCTAGGCAACGAGCGTATCAGCTACACCAACGAGAGCTTTTACGCCTCGCGCACCAACTTCGCCAGCGAAGACCCCAACTACATTGTGCTCGACGCGGGCTCGGCCAACAAGGACAACGGCGGCTCAGCTACGGCCTATCGCCTGGCCTCGTATTTTGCCAAAATCAACTATTCCTTCATGGACCGGTACCTGCTCTCGGGTACCATCCGCCGCGACGGTTCTTCCCGCTTCGGGGCCGACAACCAGTTTGGGGTGTTTCCGGCCGTATCGGGCGGGTGGCGCCTGAGCGAGGAGAACTTCGTGAAAAACAACGTGAACGTACTGTCGGACCTGAAGCTGCGCGCCGGCTGGGGGCAGACTGGCAATCAGGAAATTGCCAACTTCGCTTCGCGCGCTGTTTATCAGTCGAGCCTGGGCACGCTGGACCCCAACTTTGCCTATGATATTGGCACGGCCTACGACATCTACGGCAACGACACCAACCTGCCCTCGGGCTACCGGCGCGTGCAGCAGGCCAACCCCAACCTGAAATGGGAAACCACCACGCAGACCAACGTGGGGCTGGACGTGGGCTTCTTCCAAAACAGGCTCACAGGCTCTGCCGATTACTTCGTGAAGAACAGCACCGATATTCTGGTGAACTTGCCCTACCTAGGGGTAGTAGGCGAGGGGGGCGACAAGTTCGTGAACGGTGCATCTATTAAAAACTCGGGCTGGGAGTTTCTGCTGGCCTACCAAAATGCACTGAGCAACGGGTTGACATTCAATATATCGGGTAATCTGTCGACGTACCGCAACCGGCTCACCTACCTCCCCGACGAGGTGATTAATGCCTACGGCGGCAACGGGCAGGACGTAACGCGCTTGGGCCATTCTATCAACGCGGTGTATGGCTACGTGGCCGATGGGTTGTACCAAAATACCGCAGAGGTAGGCGAAGGCCCTACCCAGGTAGGGGCCGCGCCCGGCCGTATCCGCTACCGCGACCTGAATGGGGACGGCAAGGTGGACAACTTCGACCAGACCTGGATTACAGAGGCCATTCCGGACTTTGCGTACGGTCTGAACCTGGGGGCTGCCTGGAAAGGCTTCGATGTGCAAGTGTTCTTGCAGGGCGTGCAAGGATTATATGCCTACAACAACTCCAAGTTCCGCACCGATTTCTCGTCGCTGGCGTCCGGCGAAAACTGGGGACAACGCCTGCTCGATGCGTGGTCGCCTACCAATACCGGCTCTTCTATCCCGGCACCTACCCTGGTAAACTCCAACAACGAGGGCCGGGCTTCCACTTACTTCGTCGAAAACGCCTCTTACCTGAAGCTGCGCAACGTGCAGGTAGGGTACAATTTGCCTACGGAGCTGGTTAGCAAGCTCCGCCTCCAGAACGTGCGCATCTACGTGCAGGGGCAAAACTTCCTGATTGCCAAGAGCAAGCAATTCACTGGGCCCGACCCCGAAGTGACCAACTACCAGTACCCAATTCCGCGGGTGTTCACCACGGGCCTCAACGTTTCCTTCTAACCGCTACGCTAGCTAACCTTTCTTATGAAACTCCTCAAAACCAGCCTGCTGGCCGGCTTGCTGCTGGCGTGCGCGGTGAGCTGCGACGATAAAAAATTCCTCGACGTCGACCCAACCGGCGCACTCAGCGACAATCAATTGAATACAGTTGAAAACGCTGACAAACAAGTAATTGCCGCCTACGCGCAGCTTGGCAACGATATTTACTATGTGCCCTACACCTCCATGTGGCCCTACGGCAACGTGCGCGGCGGCGACGCCTACAAAGGCGGCGGGGGCACAGCCGACGTAGACGCGTTTCACTTCTACGAAACCTTCACTTTCAACCGCGTTGATCTAAGCAATACCGACGAGTTCTGGTACCGCATGTACCTGAGTATTTCGCGCTGTAACGACGCGCTGCGCCGCCTCAATACCTTGGATGTCAGTGCTATGCCCAATAAGGCAGTGCGTCAGGGTGAAATGCGTTTCCTGCGCGGGCACTTCTACTTCCTGCTCAAGGAGATGTTTAAGTACGTGCCCTACATCGACGAGGAACTACCGGTAGATCAGTACCCGACGGTGTCGAACGTGGCCCTAAGCAATGATGCGCTGTGGGGCAAGATTGCCGAGGATTTCCGCTTTGCGGCAGCCAACCTACCCGACACCCAGCCCGAAATTGGGCGGGCTACCAAGCCGGCAGCGCAGGCCTATCTAGCCAAAACGCTGCTCTACCAGGCCTACACGCAAAATGAAAGCAATGCCGTAACGAGCATCGATGCGGCCAAGCTGACGGAAGTGGTTTCGCTGTGCGATGCCGTCATCAGCTCCGGCAAGTACTCCCTGCACCCCGATTTTGCCACTAACTTCCTGACGGTAGGGGACAATGGTGTAGAATCAGTATTTGCCATTCAGTTTTCGCGCAACGATGGTACGCCCAAAGGACGCACCCAGCGGGGCAACGAGCTGAACTACCCCATGAACCCGGAGTACGGCTGCTGCTCGTTTCATTCCCCTAGCCAAAACCTGATCAACTCGTTTAAGACGGATGCCAACGGCCTGCCGCGCTTCACCGATTTCAACACGTCGGGCGACCTGGTAACGGCTGCCGATTTTCTGAGCACCACCGTTGACCCGCGCCTCGACCACACGGTGGCTATTGTAGGGCACCCGTTCAAGTACGACCCCAACTTCGTTTTTCAGCAGTCGTGGGTGCGCGTGCCGCAGGTGTACGGCTACAACCTCTCGATGAAGGAAAGTGTGCTGCCCACCGACCCCAGCTTTCAGAAAACGCCGCCGTTCATGAATTCGTCGAAGAACTGGGCCATCATTCGCTACGCCGACGTGTTGCTGTGGAAAGCCGAAGCGCTGATTGAGCTGAACCGGCCGACTGACGCCCTACCCCTCATCAATCAGATTCGGCAGCGGGCTCAGAATAGCACTAGTCGCCTGAAGCAGGCCAACGGCGCTGCCACCTCCAACTACAAAATAGCCCTGTATCCTACCGCTGGCTTCACGCAGGCGTACGCCCGCGAAGCCCTGCGTTTTGAGCGGCGCTTGGAGTTTGCCATGGAGGGTTTCCGGTTTTTTGATCTGGTGCGCTGGGGAGTGGCGGCCAATACGCTAAATACCTACTTCGCCAAGGAAAAGAATCTGCGCCAGTACCTGTCTACTGCCCGGTTCACGCCCGGCCGCGACGAGTACATGCCGATTCCGCTGAATCAAATCAACTACAGCAAGGGGCTGTACAAGCAGAACGCGGGGTGGTAAACCGTGTGCTCCACGAGCGTAGGAAAATCAATAGACACACTAGTAAAAGGCGAGCGGCGTGCCCGGTCGTCATTCCTTGACGAATGAAAAAGAACGTTTTTTTCTGGTCGGTAGTGGTTGCGCTGGGCGGCCTGCTGTTCGGCTTCGATACGGCCGTTATTTCTGGCGCCGAAAAATCGGTGCAGGCGTTGTGGCAGCTAAGCGCATACCAGCACGGCCTCACCATGTCTATCGCCCTAATCGGCACGGTCATCGGCGCCATATTTGGATCCGTGCCCAGCGACCGACTGGGGCGCCGCACTACGCTGAGTTGGATTGCCGTGCTCTACCTGGTATCGGCAGTAGGCGCAGCGTTGTCGCCGGCCTGGGTACCCTTCATGGTCTTCCGCTTTTTGGGCGGGCTGGGGGTAGGGGCCTCGTCGGTAACGGCGCCGCTCTACATCTCAGAGGTGTCGCCACCGGCTTCGCGGGGACGCATGGTGGGCATGTTTCAATTCAACGTGGTATTGGGTATTCTGCTGGCCTTCCTCTCCAACTACCTGCTGGCGGGGGTAGGCGGCGAGCAGGATTGGCGCTGGATGCTGGGGGTACAGGCCGTGCCGGCACTGGCCTTCTTCCTGCTGCTGTTCCGCATTCCCGAAAGCCCCCGCTGGCTGATACGCCACGACCGGCCCGATGAGGCGCGGGCTGTATTTGAGCGCATCGACCCGGCCACCGCGGAGGAAAACGTATCGGCTATCCTGGTAGCCAACGCAACCGACCAAGGCTCTGATGAATCGTTGTGGGCACGGCCCTACCGTCGGCCCGTTATCTTGGCGATGCTCTTCGCGGCATTCAACCAGCTGTCGGGTATCAATGCCATCATTTACTACGCCCCACGCATATTCGAGATGACGGGCCGTGGCGAGTCGGCGGCGCTGCTGTCGTCGGCGGGCGTTGGGTTGGTCAACTTCTGCTTCACCCTGTTGGCCGTCAACGTCATCGACCGGTTTGGCCGGCGCCGGCTGATGCTAGTTGGCTCGCTGGGGCTCATCCTCACGCTGGGGCTGGTGGCGCGGGCCTTCTACAGCCAGGAGTTTGGCGCCGTGCCCCTGCTGCTATTCGCCTATATCGCCTTTTTTGCTTTCTCGCAGGGGGCCGTCATCTGGGTATTTATTTCCGAGATTTTCCCCTCGGCGGTGCGGGCCAAGGGACAAGCCCTGGGAAGCTCTACGCACTGGGTGCTGGCAGCAGCCATCACGTTTATTTTTCCGGCCCTAGCCGATAAGCTGGGCGGCGGCAACACCTTCGCGTTCTTCGGGGTCATGATGGTATTGCAACTGCTGTACGTTTGGAAATTAATGCCCGAAACCAAGGGCAAAACGTTGGAGGACGCCGATAAAATACTGGTATTGCACTAAGCAGCCCGGCGGGCATTTCTTACTGTGCCAAGCGACCAGCGGGACACTCGTATCCATCACCAAAACCTTTCTACTTTGCCTACTTCTGTTATTTGCTTCGGAGAAGTACTTTGGGACATTTTGCCTACCGGCCAGCAGCCGGGTGGGGCACCTTTCAACGTGGCGGTGCACCTGCACCAGCTGGGACAACCCGTGCAGCTCATCAGCCGCGTCGGCGACGACGAGCTGGGCCGGGAGCTGCTGGCGTTTATCGAGTCGAAAGGCCTGAGCACTAGCTACGTGCAGCAAGGCCATACCCACCTGACGGGGGTAGTGAAAGCCAACGTAGACGACGCCCACGAGGTGGTCTACAAGATTGTGCAGCCCGTGGCCTGGGACTACATTCAGTACGAGCCGGAGCTGGCCAGCCTGGTGGCCGGGGCCGATATGCTGGTCTACGGCAGCCTGGCCGCCCGCCAGGAGGGTAGCCGCGACACGCTGTACCGCCTGCTCGAAAAGGCCCGTTTCCGGGTGTTCGACGTTAATCTGCGTCCCCCGCATTACACCAAAGAAACCACGCTGCAACTGCTCAGCAAAGCCAACCTAGTGAAGCTGAACCACCACGAACTAGTCGAAGTGATGCAGTGGCTAGGGCAGGAAGCCCGGCAAGACCGCGCCGATGCCATGCAATGGCTAGCTATGCACTACCAATTGCAGGCCGTGTGCGTGACCTGTGGCGCCGAAGGGGCCCTGCTTTACACCGGCGGCCAGCACTACCAGGCCCCCGGCCTACCCATCACGGTGCGTGACACCATTGGGAGCGGCGACGCCTTCTTAGCCGCGCTGCTGAAAGGCTGGCTAGCTGGCGACGAGCCAGCGGCTATGCTGCGCTTTGCCTGCGCCGCTGGGGCGCTGGTGGCTACCCACCAGGGCGCTACCCCCGCCATTGGGGCGGCCGATGTAGAGGCTTTGCTGAAATCTCGCTCGGCGTAGTTTTTCTGTTCCCACCCACTTTTCTTACCTGCTTATGAAATACTCGCTCTTTCTGCTGCTGGCTCTCGCTGGCCTGGCGGCGTGCAGCTCCGACGCCAACACCACAACCAACGCCGACACCGCTTCGGCCACGCCGCCGGCAGACTCTGCCGCCGTGCCGCCTGCTACTCCGCAGTACCGCCCGGCCTACCATTTCACGCCCGCCGCGCACTGGATGAACGACCCTAACGGCATGGTGTATTACCAAGGCACCTACCACCTGTTTTTCCAGCACTACCCCAAAGGCATGACCTGGGGCCCCATGCACTGGGGCCACGCCACCAGCCCCGACATGGTGCGCTGGCAGGAGCAGCCCATTGCCCTCTACCCCGATAGCTTGGGTTACATCTTCTCGGGCTCGGCCGTGGTGGATGCCAACAATACGGCCGGCTTCGGCAAGAACGCCATGGTGGCCATCTTCACCCATCACGACCCCAAGGGCGAAAAAGCCGGCACCAACACCTACCAAAATCAAAGCCTTGCCTACAGCCTCGATGGAGGTAAAACCTGGGAGAAATACGCCCAAAATCCGGTGTTGAAAAACCCCGGCATCAAGGACTTCCGCGACCCGAAGGTGAGCTGGCACGAAGCCACGAAGCAGTGGGTGATGACCCTGGCTACCCTGGACCGCATCACGTTCTACGCCTCGCCCAATCTGAAAGACTGGACCAAGCTCAGCGAGTTTGGCGAGAAGCTAGGGGCCCACGGTGGCGTGTGGGAGTGCCCCGATTTATTTCCACTCACGCTCAACGGCAAAACCCACTGGGTGCTCATCGTCAATCTGAACCCCGGCGGACCCAACGGCGGCTCGGCTACGCAATACTTTGTGGGTCAGTTTGATGGCAAGACGTTTACGCCCCTCAACGACAAAACCAAATGGGCTGACTACGGCCCCGATGAGTACGCCGGTGTAACGTGGGACAATACTGGCAACCGCCGCCTGTTTATGGGCTGGATGAGCAACTGGGAATACGCCAACGAAGTGCCTACCTCGCCCTGGCGCAGCGCCATGACCATCCCGCGCGAGCTTGGCCTACGCCAAGAAAACGGCGAAGTCTACCTCACCTCGCAGCCCGCCGCCGAGCTACGCAACATAGCTGGCCAGGCCACTACCCTACAAAACGTAACGGCCAAAGAGCCCATCGACCTCACGGCGCGCCTTGGTAGCGCTACTGCCAAGCGCAAGCTCACACTCAATACCCAGCAGCTGCAGGATTTTGAGCTGGTACTAGGCAACGCGGCCGGCGAAGAACTGGTACTGGGCTACGATAAAACGGCCAAGCAGTATTTCATCGACCGCAGTAAGGCAGGCAAGAATAGTTTTAGCGCCAAGTTCAAGGGTAGGGCCACGGCCCCGCGCCTGAGCACGGCCGCCGGCACTGAGCTGACGCTATACTTTGATGCGGCCTCGGTAGAGCTGTTCGCTGATAACGGCCTGACGGTGATGACTAGCATTTTCTTCCCTACCCAGCCGCTTACTACCGCTAAGCTACGCTCGGCGTCGGGAATCACGTTTCAGCAACTTAGCAGCACACCACTGACTACTAAAGCTGCCGGTGAAGCGCCTACCGTTGGCGCGCGGTAAATGATCTAAATAGAGGTGCATAACTGAGCGCACAATCGTTCTTAAGAGGGCCTCACCCCCGACCCCCTCTCCGAAAAGGGAGAGGGGAGCCGAGAGGGAACTATGCCTGTTGAACGACACTCAACACTTAACATTTTGTCGCTCAGCTCCCCCTCTCCCTTTTCGGAGAGGGGGCCGGGGGGGAGGCGCTCCGGTCGCGCCGTGTAATAGTCTCGTACAGCAAAAGGCCCTTTCTTCTACTAGAAGAAAGGGCCTTTTGCTATGATGCTCTACTTCGCCGGCTGCACGCCTTCCGAAGTCATCTGCACGCGCTTGAGCGTACCGTCCTTGTTGTAATAGAGGTAGTCGATGCAGACGGAGCGGTGGTAGCTGCTGCCGCCAGTGTTGATGCCGCCGTTGTGGTAGATGAAGTAGGATTTACCCTTGAAGTCGATGATAGCCTGGTGGTTGGTGTTGGAGTTGCCGGCTACTTCGTTCAAGATGCCCTTGTACTCCCACGGCCCGGTTAGGCTGCGGCTCATGGCGTAGGCAATTTTCTCGGGGAAGCCGGTGGCGTAGCTCAGGTAGTACCACCCGTTGTGCTCATGCACCCAGGGCGCCTCCGTAAACTGCGGCACCTCAATGGTCTGAATGGGGCCGTCCAGCTCCGTCATGTTAGGCTTGAGCTTGGCGTAGCGGCACACCGTATTGCCCCAAAACAGGTAGGCCTGGCCTTTTTTGTCAATAAATACGGAAGGGTCGATGTCGTCCCAAGAGATTTTGCTCTCCGTCATGTTGTTGGCAATCAGCGCCGAGCCGCGGGCATCTTTGAAGGGCCCCAGCGGACTATCGGCTACGGCCACTCCAATGGCCTTGCCCGGAATGGTGCCGTGCTCCACGGCCGCATACCAGTAGTACTTGCCGTTGCGCTCAATCACCTGCGAGGCCCAGGCATCATCCTTGGCCCAGGCAAACTCCTTCACGTTTAGCGGCGAGGGATGCTCCTTCCAGGTTACCATATCAGTAGAGGAGTAGCACAGCCACTCGTGCATCACGTAGCGCTCCTGCCGGGGTGGGGCTTCGTCGTGGCCGGTGTAGAGGTACACGGTGTTGCCCTGCACCAGCGCGGCCGGGTCGGCGGTATATTTGTCGAGGATGATGGGGTTGCTGCCGGGCTGGCGCGTGGGTAGGGTAGTTGTGATAGGAGTCTGCGCCAAGGCGCTGGTAGCGGCCAGCAGCAGTGGTAGGAAGGTAAGTTTCATGCGGTTGTTTTGAGACGGTTCTTACTTCAGCTCCAGCACCACCACCGATTTGGGGGGGAGGGCCACGGTCAGGTTGCCGCCTTTTTTCTTGGCGCCCTTAAACTCGGCCAGCTTGAGGTTGTTGGGCTTCTCAAACGTGTTGTAGTCGCTCACGCTATTTGAAGTCAGAATGCGGCCCGACACGTTTTTCCAGCTCACACCGGGTAGGGCAGTTTCCAGGTTGATGGTTTTCTTGGTGTCGAGGTTCACCAGCGAAATGTGCACTGCCCCGTTCTTGTCCTTGGAGGCCGAAGCGTTCAGGGCCGGAATTTTCTCGCTGCCCATCACATAGTCGGGGCTCTTGAAATCGAGGGGCATATACTGTGCATCCTGGTGTACCTGGTACAGGTCGAAGACGTGGTAGGTAGGCGTGAGCAGCATCTTTTCCTTATCCGTCAGTATCAGGGCCTGCAGCACGTTCACGGCCTGGGCCAGGTTGGCGCCCTTCACCCGGTCGCAGTGATTGTTGAAGATGTTGAGGGTAGTGCCTGCCAGCAGCGCGTCGCGCAAGGTATTTTGTTGGTATAGGAAACCGGGGTTGGTGCCGGGCTCCACGTCGGTCCAGATGCCCCACTCGTCTACCAGCAGCGCCACGCGCTTTTCCTTGTCGTACTTGTCCATAATGGCCGCATGCTTGGTCACAATGGCGTCCATCTGCAACCCATTGCGCATAGTGTTGAAGTACTGCTGTTCATCAAAACCTGTAGCCGCGCCCTTGCTACCCGTCCAGCTGCCGGTGGGTAGGGTATAGTAGTGCAGCGTAAGGCCCCACATCATGTTGCGAGGAATTTTCTTCATGCACACCTCCGTCCAGTTGGCATCGTCGCCGTTGGCACCGCTCACAATCTTCTTCAGCTTGGTGCCGGGGTAGTCGTGCGCGAAGGTGGCGTAGCGCTTGTACACGTCGGCGTAGTACTCGGGCGTCATGTTGCCGCCGCAGCCCCAGCTTTCGTTGCCGATTCCCCACCAGCTCACCTTATATGGGTCGGCGTGGCCGTTCTTTTTGCGCTCCTGCACCATGGGCGTGTCCTCGTCGGAGTTGAGGTACTCCATCCAGTTGCTCATTTCCTGCACGGTGCCGCTGCCCACGTTGGCAGCCAGGTAGGGCTCAGTGCCCAGCATATCGCACAGCTCCAGAAACTCGTGCGTGCCAAAGCTGTTGTCTTCCAGGGTATTACCCCACCACAGGTTCAGCATCTTGGGTCGCTGGGCGGCAGGGCCTACTCCATCGTGCCAATGATAGGTGTCGGCGAAGCAGCCACCGGGCCAGCGTAGGTTGGGCACGTGGATTTTCTGCAACGCCTCCACAATATCCATCCGAATCCGGCCTTTTTTGGGCACGTTCAGGTCCTTATCTACCCAGAATCCGCCGTAGACATTGCGGCCCAGGTGTTCGGCAAACTGCCCCTGAATATGCTTGCTGACAATGAGTTTGGGGTCGCCGGGTTGCACGGTCATCTGCACAGTTTGAGCAGAAGCAGAAAGTGCAGTTAGTTGAATGCCAGCGGCTAACCATAGGTGTTTATAGCGCATGTGGTGGGTTGGTGATGGTAAGGATGATGCGTTGCGAGCTTTCAGGCAATACTCGTAACTCGCCAAAGGTAGAATGATTTTGTAACTACGCAATCGATTGTGTAAAAAACAACCAGGTAGCCGGTTGTTACTTAGCACTGACCACTGGCCAGCCGGCTGCGTCCCAGCGCAACGGTTCTAGCCGCAGCTTCGAGCGTCCACGGTCCGCGGCATCATAGCCGTGAAAGATGAGATAATCAGTGCCGTCGAAGGTAGCTACTGCGTTGTGTCCTACACCGTTCCAATTTTTGTCGCCTTCCAGTACCAACGTGCCGCCGCCCTGGTCGAGGCGGGCGCCGGTGCGGTCGAGGTAGGGGCCCCGCACGTCTTCGGCTCGTCCTACCATCATCTTGTAGGTACTCTGCGGACCGCGGCAGCAATAGTCAAACGAAGTAAACAGGTAGTAATATTTGCCTTTCTTGAAGATAAACGGTGCCTCAATGGCGCCGTCGCCGGGTAGGGAGTCATTCAGCTTGGGGTCGCGGGGGCGGTGCGCAATAGTGCGCCACTGCTGCGGCTCGGCAGGACCCGTGAGGTCGGGGCGCAACTGCACCAGCTTAATACCATCCCAGAAAGAGCCAAACGTCAGCCACGGCGTGCCGGCTGCGTCGCGCACCAGATTGGGGTCGATGGCGTTCCACATATCCCTACCCGGCACCGATTGCACCACTAGCCCGTGGTCCACCCATTTGAAATCGGGTGAGGTAGGGTCCAGCGTTTTGTTGGTGGCCAGCCCTATGGCCGAAGTGTTCTTCCCGAAGGCTGATACCGAGTAAAATAGGCTATACTGCCCATTGGCAAACGAAATATCAGGCGCCCAGATGTGGTTTTTGAAACCCGGAATGGCCTTTACTGCCCATGCGGGTGCTGTGGCAAACACCGGCTTCTGCGGTTGCCAGTGCTGCCGGTCTTTCGACGTCCATACGGCAATGCCTGGCCCGGTGCAGAACATGTAATAGGTGCCGTTTTGCTGAATCATCACCGGGTCGTGGGCCGGAATGAGGGGCGTTTGGGCTCTCAGCTGATAGCCCAGCAATATAAACAGCCAGAGTAACTGCCTTTTCATATATTGAACGAGGTTTACATAAACGATTGTGTAGGGAGTGCTAGTTAAGTAAATTCGGCCGGGAATACCAGTTGGATTACTGCCAGCACACCAGATGGCTAGTAGCAGATACCGTATCAAAATCCGCCGGGTAGCTTACCCCGCGTACCTATCTTTGTTTGCTACAACTGAGTATACCCCTGCATTTGCTCTCACGCACTAAAGCGTAGCGCATGTTGTAGAAGCATAAAACGCAATAGCTTTAGCTAAGCGTTGGAAGTACAAATAAGTAGAACAGACCAAGACCTATGGCCCCTCGCTCCAAGAAACCTGTGGATGCTACCAGTAGTCCTGTATCGATGGCCGATCTGGCCCGTGAGCTGGGTGTATCCATGACCACTATTTCGCGTGCTCTGAGCGACCATCATAGCATTGGGCCTGCTACCAAGCAAAAAGTGCTGAAGCTGGCTAAAAAGCTCAATTACCAACCCAACCATTTGGCCGCGGCGTTGCGCAAGGGGCAAAGCAAGCTTATTGGTGTGATTGTGCCCTACATTGAAGGACGCTTTTTTGCTACCGTGGTGCACGGCATCGAAACGGCCGCCAGCAAGGCGGGCTTCAACGTGATTATTTGCCAATCGAGCGAGGATGTGGCGCAGGAGCGCAAAAACGTGGAAACCCTGCTCAGCGCCCAAGTAGCCGGTATTCTGGTTTCGCTCTCGCGGGCCACCAACGATTTCCGGCACTTCGAGAAAGTGCGCAAGCGCGGGATTCCGCTGGTGTTCTTCGACCGGGTGCTGGAAAGTGACACGGTGAATGCCGTGGTGCTCAACGACTACGATGGCGGTTACCAGGTGACGCGCCACTTGCTGGAGCAGGGGTGCCGGCGCATCGGCCACTTTGCCGGCCCGCAGCACCTGAACATCTACCGCAACCGTCGCCAGGGCTACCTCGATGCGTTGGCCAGCTATGAGCTGCCCGCCGACGAGCAGCTGATTGTATACTCCGATATGACGTTGGAAAACGGTGCAACAAGCATGCGCCAGCTGCTGGCCTTGCCGGATGGCGGAGTTGATGCCGTGTTTTCGGCCGGCGACACGGCCGCGCTGGGTGCCCTGCAGCTGCTGAAAAGCCAAGGGGTGCTGGTGCCGCAGCAGGTAGCGTTGGCAGGCTTCAGCAATGAAACCTTCACGGCCATTACCGAACCCATGCTTACTTCTGTTGATCAGCGCTGCGAGGAGATGGGGCAGGCCGCCGTGCGCTTATTCTTAGAGTTGGTAGAGTCGCAGGACAGCGCTTTCCTGCAACGCCAGGTAATCCTGCAGCCCCGGCTTTTCATCCGCGAGTCGTCTTTGCAGGGTACACCTGTTATAGATACCATAACAGAGCAGTCAAGCGAAGTATCTTGCTAAATTGTTTTAGCAGAGAGTAAATGAATTGCTTGCAGTGTATGCAAACGTTTGCATATATTGCCCCCAGAGCATGACGAATGCTCTGGTTATTGCTTTTCATATTCTCTTCGCTGTGACATTTTCTATCTTTTCCGCTACCCGGCAGCACACCACACTGTTGCTGATAGGCTGCCTGAGTGCAGGTGCTTGTCAGCAGGCAACAGCCCCAACCACCACCACAACCAAGGCGCCTGCCGCCACCATCGCCAACCCCATCCTGCCCGGCGATTTTCCGGACCCCTCGGTGGTGCAGGTGGGCGACACGTATTGGGCTACGGCCACCACCTCCAATTGGGGGCCGGTTTTCCCGTTGCTGAAATCGAAAGATCTGGCCAAGTGGGAGCTGGTAGGGCACGTGTTTCCGGATGGTCGCCCAGATTGGGCTGACTACTACTTCTGGGCGCCCGAAATCAGTCAGGAGGGCGGCAAAACCTATGTATTTTACACGGCGCACCAGCGCGGCGGCAACCTGGCAGTAGGAGTGGCCTCGGCCGATACGCCGGCCGGCCCCTACCACGACCACGGCCCGTTGGTAGGCCAGCCCGATGGCTCCATCGACGCCTTCCCAATGCGCGACGAGAACAACCAGCTCTACCTGATTTGGAAGGAAGACGGCAACAGCGTGCGCAAGCCTACCCCCATCTGGGCACAGCGTCTCAACGACGACCGCACGGCGTTGTTGGGCGAAAAACAAGAGCTGTTTCGCAATGATGCGGCCTGGGAAGCCGGCTTGGTAGAAGGCGTGAGCATGGTGCGCCACGAAGGGTATTTCTACGCCTTTTATGCCGGCAACGGCTGCTGCGGCAACGGTTGCACCTACGCTACTGGCGTGGCCCGCTCGCGCAACCTGCTGGGCCCCTGGGAGAAGTACAGCAAAAACCCGATTATGGTGAACAACGACACCTGGAAGTGCCCCGGCCACGGCACCGTGGTGCAGCGCAATGGCCGCTGGTTTTTGCTGCATCACGCCTACGACAGCCAAGGCTTTCAGAACGTAGGCCGCCAGGGAGTACTCAGCGAGTTCACCTGGAACGCCGAGGGCTGGCCCGAGTTTCAGGGGCGCAGCACGACGGTAGGCGCTGCGCCGGCTGTGGCTGCTCACAATCTGACCGATGAATTTAACCGCGCTACCCTGCTGCCTACCTGGCAATGGCCAGTACAAAACAAGCCCGCATTCCGGGTACAAGGCGGCCAGCTGCACCTCATGGCCAGTCCCGACGGTAGCGGTGCCGTGCTGGGGCAGCCTACCCACACCGCCACCTACACCGCTACAACTACGCTGCTAAACCCTGCTGCTCTACCCACCGGCACCACGGCCGGCCTCACCGCCCACGGTGACCCCGACAACGCACTGGCCCTCACGGCCGGCGGCGGGCAGGTGCAGCTGTGGCAGCGCATCAAAGGTCAGCAAAAAGTATTGGCCGAAGTGCCCCTGCCGGCTGCCAAAGCCCTGCAATTGCGCATGCAAGTGGAGAAGGGCAGCCAGTACCGCTTCAGCTGGAGTACCAATGCGGGTAAAACCTGGCAGGCGCCGCCAACCAACGCCACCGTAGACGGCGCCTACCTGCCGCCCTGGGACCGAGGGGTGCGCGTGGGAGTGGTGGCCCAAGGACCGGCATCGGCCACCGGCACCTTCGAAAACTTCACGCTAGTCAATCAGTGAGTTTGGTGAGTTGAAAATCGGCTGTCCTCCTGCGCAGCGCGAAGGGCCTTATGCCAGTCGAACGAGTCGTTGGTACGCCTGTCGTTCCAGCGTGATAAGGTCCTTCGCGCTGCGCAGGAGGACAGCCGATTTTCAACTGGCAATTCACACCTCACAACTAATACCTTACCTAACCTTCTTTCTATCTGTATGATGCGTATTTCCCGGATTATCTTAGTGCTGGGGAGCAGTTGGCTCAGTATCGGCAGCCTGCTGGCCCAAAGCCTGCGCCCGCCCGCCTACCCCCTCATCACCCACGACCCCTATTTCAGTATCTGGTCCTTCAATGATACGCTGACGGCCGCGCCTACCCGCCACTGGACCGGTGAGCCGCAGACCCTGGAAGGCCTGGTGCGGGTGGATGGCAAAACCTATCAGTTCCTAGGCAAAGCCGCGCCCGAATATCGCGCCGTGATTCCGACGGCGCAGGAAAAGCCCTACGAGGCGCGTTACACCTTCACGAAGCCCGCCGAAGGCTGGGAAAAACCAACCTTTGCCGCCGCTAGCAGCTGGAAAACCGGCCCCGCGCCCTTCACCGACAACCGCAGCCTGAAAGGTACCAACTGGACGGAAGGTGACATCTGGGTGCGCCGCACCGTATCGGTGCCCGCGCCACTGCCCACGGGCAAGCTCACGCTGCTGCTCTGGCACGACGATGATGTGGAAGTATATCTGAACGGTGTGCTGCTGACCAAGCAGGGCGAATACAACGGCAAATACGAACACTTTGCCGTGCCCGAAGCGGCCCGCAAAGCCCTGCGCACCGGCGAAAACGTGCTGGCCATGCACTGCGTGAGTCCGCAGGGGGGCGAGCATCTGGACGCTGGGCTATATGTAGAGCTGCCTCAGCAGCGCATACCTGCCGCCCGCCAAACGGGCGTGACGCTCACGGCTACGCAAACCAACTACACCTTTGAGGCTGGCCCGGTGCGGCTCACGGCTAATTTCTTGTCGCCGCTGCTGCTGGATGAGCTGGAAACTGTGGCCCGACCGGTGAGCTACATCACGTTGGGCGCTGCCGCTACCGATGGCAAGCCTCACACCGTGCAGGTACTGCTCACCGAAGCCGGCACCACCGCCGCCAACACGCCCTATCAAAATGTGCAAACCCAGGCTGGCAACGACGCTACCCTAACCTGGCAGGCAGTGGGTACCACGGCACAACCCGTGCTAGGCCAGGCCGGCGACAACGTCCGCATTGACTGGGGCTACGCCTACTTGGCCGCGCCCAAAAGTGCACAAACGACCAGCGGTACCCCCTCGGCCTTGCAGAGCGCCTTTGCGCAATCGGGCAAGCTTGCGGCGGCCAGCAAGCCACAAACCGGGGCAGCCCAGCGTGTGGCCGTGGCCACGGTGCTGGACATGGGCCGCGTGACCAAGCCCACAGAGCAGCACGTGCTGCTGGGCTACGACGACCTGTATTCTGTGCAGTACTTTGGGCAGAACCTGCGCGGCTGGTGGCGCCGCGACCCAGCCATGACCATGGCGAAGGCCTTGCAAACAGCTGAGAAGGAGTACACTCGCTTGCGCCGCAAGAGCACGGAGTTTGATCAGAAGCTGTACGCCGATGCGCAGGCCGCCGGCGGTAAAGAGTACGCTGACCTCTGCCAACTGGCGTATCGGCAAGCCATTGCCGCCCACAAGATTGTAGCCGGCCCGAAAGGGGAGGTGTTCTTTCTGTCGAAAGAGAATTTCTCCAACGGCTCTATCGGCACTGTGGACGTGACCTACCCCTCGGCACCTATGTTCCTGCTCTATAATAATGAGCTTGCCAAAGGACTACTGCGTTTCATCTTCGACTATAGCGAGTCGGGCCGGTGGAAAAAGGACTTTCCGGCGCACGATATTGGCACTTACCCCTTGGCCAACGGCCAGACCTACGGCGAGGATATGCCCGTGGAAGAAGCCGGCAACATGCTGATTCTGACCGCTGCCGCCGTGAAGATGGATGGCAAGCCTGACTTTGCCCGCGCGCATTGGCCTACCCTCACCAAGTGGGTAGGATTCCTGAAGCGTGACGGATTCGACCCGGCCAATCAGCTCAGCACCGATGACTTTGCCGGTCACCTGGCCCGCAACACCAACCTCTCGGTGAAGGCCATTATGGGCATTGCTTGCTACGGCCAGATGGCCCAGCAACTCGGCGATAAGAAAACCGCCGACGAGTACATGGCCTTGGCCCGCGACATGGCCAAGCGCTGGCAAACCATGGCCCGCGACGGCGACCATTACGCTCTCACCTTTGATAAGCCCGCCGGCTCCTGGAGTCAGAAATACAACTTGGTGTGGGACAAAGTGCTAGACCTGAATGTATTTCCGAAGGAGGTGGCCCAGCAAGAATTGGCTTTCTACCTCAAGCACCAGCAGCGCTATGGCTTACCCCTGGACAGCCGCAAGACCTACACCAAATCGGACTGGATTATGTGGACGGCTACCCTTTCCGATAGTGATGCAGAGTTTAAAGCACTGGTAGCACCCGTGTGGCAATTTGCCAACGATACGCCCGACCGGGTGCCCCTCAACGACTGGCACGAAACGACCGATGCACGTAAAGTCGGCTTTCAGGCCCGCTCGGTGGTGGGCGGCTACTTTATCAAGATGCTGTCGGATAAGCTAACGAAGAAGTAGAGCGCTAGCGGGGCCGGCTTACTGCGCAAAGTAGGCCGGCCCCGATAGGGTAGACCAATCCGTTGCCCGACGGCGGCGTGCCGGACGCGCTTTGCGGCGAGTGGCAGTGCGGCGTGGCGCGGCACGGTTCAGCCAGTAGCACGGTGTCGGCTGCGACGTGTCTACGGCTGGCCGGCGCGGGCCACCGATGGCGTTACTCATAAACAGGGCAGGATTGCCGTTGCGGTCATACACCCAGCCTTGGTGCAGCCAGCCCAGGTAGCGGCCATTAGCAGCATACAGGAAGTCTTCTTCGAACCAGGCCAGCAGACGACCCTTAGCATCATATAACCCCTGGCAAGCCGGATCAACGTACACAACGGGTTGCCCGGTGGTGTCATAAAGCGAAATCATGGCGCAGAGACAAAACTAAAATAGTGATAAAATAAAGTCGAATAGATAAACGCAATCCGATGGTTCATCGGATTGCGTTTTGCATTAAGAGAAGTAGTAATTTGTTTTAATTATTTGATTTGCAATATGTTAAAGTATTGCAAACAGGATTCAGCAGAGCAGCTGCGTGTGAGGGTGCTTTTTGGGCCAGCACATAAGGTGTCAGGAAGAGGCATATTAAAATTATTCTATAAACCAAACACGGCTGGCAAAGGTGGGTAGGGGGAAGAGGCAAGCAGGTAAACTAGCCTGTAATCGTTTGTTTTTGCGGTTGTAGCTCCACCTTGCGCACAACTCTGCTGGCTGATTCGTCGTAACGGCAAACTGCTATTTACCCGATTCCCTCCCCATGAGTAGTGCCTCTTTGCTTCCTATATATTTCGAAAATGCCGCGGGCCGTATTCTGGAAAATGCTGCTGGTCGGTATTTATACTTGAAATGGAGCGCAAATGAGCGGGATACCGCAACTTTTCGGGCGCTGCTGAATCATGTGGCACGGGCCTTGGTACGGCACAAGTGGAGCAAGGTGCTGGCCATCCAGCAGGTTATGCAGCCGCTGAACGAAGAAGAACTGAACTGGATGTTGCAGGAATGGCTACCACACGCCATGCACGAAGCCGGCTATCGGCACGGGGCTATTGTGCTGCCGCAGCAGGCCGCTGCCCGCCTCACCACCAGCCAGCTCACCAACAAAGCCCAGCAGCAAGCCATGAATTACCAGACGTTTGAGGAAGAAACAGCGGCCGCAGCCTGGCTCATGCACCAACCCGATTAATCACCCTCTCTGCCGCCTCTGCACGGGCAACCCCACCACCTCAGTGCGGGTAGTAGTTGGTCTGCACGGCTCTGTTCTGCTACAATGTCTGCCTCTACTGCCGAAGCCTGTATGATTTCTGAACCGACGTCCGTGGAGGCTGCCTTAGTACAGCGCCTATACCAGCGCGATGAAGCCGCCATGCTGCTGTTCTACGACCAGTACAGCGCCATGCTCTACGGCGTTATTCTGCGGATTGTGAAGCATGCCCACCTGGCCGAGGACGTGTTGCAGGAAAGCATGCTGAAGATCTGGCACGCCTTCCCAAGCTACAGCCCTACGCGGGGACGACTCTCTACCTGGGCGCTCAACATCTGCCGCAATAAGGCCATCGACGAGCTGCGTGCCTTGCGTGCCCGTGGCGCCGAGTGCACTACCGCACTACCCGACCGGCTACCAGCAGCACAACAGCTCGTGGCCACCGCCTTCCACCCCGAGCACGTAGGCGTGCGGGAGCTGATTCGGGACCTGTCGCCGGCAGCACAGCAGCTGTTGGATATGCTGTATTTCCAGGGCTACACGCAGCAGGAGGCTGCCGAGGCACTGGGCGAGCCGCTGGGTACTGTGAAATCGCGCGCCCGCGCCGCGCTTGGTGTTCTGGCACGGCGCCTGCGCGGCACGGAGGGGTAGGGGCTACCCGGCGGCCGGAGGATGCATAATAAAGCTACGCATCATTTGCAGCAGCAGGGCATCGGCGGCGCTCATATTGAGCGGCTGCAAATTCAAGCGGGTGGGTTGAACGTAGCCTTCTAGGCTCAGAAACTCTTCGTCAGATAAGGGCCGGAAAGCCATCGACCAGTCGGCAAAGCTGCGCTCGGCTACCTCTTTATCGGCCAGTTTCACTAGGCCTATGTGGCGCTCATCGGTTAGCAAGCGGGCGTAGAGCTCATCCAACGCTGCTTTATCGCCTTCTATAATCTGCATGAAGCGTCCGTCGCCGTACACCAGTGCCCCCGTGATATTGCCCAGTTGATTGCGACGACGGGACTGGCTTAACAGCGTGCTTAGCTCTGCATCGCTTAGCGGCTGCACGGCTGTACTCATGTAGATCAAATGGTGCATGAACGGAGGGTAGGATCAAGCCAAAGGTAGAAAAATAGATTTCTCATCCGGTTTTGGCTGCGTATCATTGCTTATGAAAATATTGCTGGTAGAAGATGAACCCAAAGTAGCGGCCTTCCTGCATAAAGGCCTCACCGAGCAAACACACGCCGTTGATATTGCCTCCGATGGCCTGCTGGGCCTGCGCCTGGCGCTGGTGAATGGCTATGATCTGGTGATTCTGGACAACCTGTTGCCCGGCCTGAGCGGGATAGAAGTGTGCCGCCGCATTCGCGAAAGCCACTCCTCGGTGCCTATTCTGATGCTGACGGCCCTGGGCGAAACTGACGATAAAATCCGTGGCCTCGATGCCGGCGCCGATGACTATCTGGTGAAGCCTTTTGCCTTTCAGGAGCTGCTGGCCCGCATTCGGGCCCTCACGCGGCGCTACCAGGAAGCCCCCGGCGCAGTTGGCGTGGTGCTGCACCTCGCTGACCTCACCCTCGACCCCGTGACCAAGCTGGTGCAGCGGGCCGGACAATCGATTCAGCTCACTGCCCGCGAGTTTGCCCTTCTGGAGTTTTTGCTGCGCAACAAGGGTAGGGTGGTGTCGCGGGTAGATATTTTGGAGCAGGTATGGGAAACCAGCTTCGACACCGGCTCCAACGTCATTGATGTGTATATCAACTTCCTGCGCAAGAAAATCGACCGCGACTTCACCCCCAAGCTCATCCACACCCTGGTAGGTATGGGCTATATTATGAAGGAAGAATAATAGGCTGAGGCAGTGATTGTTGAAGCGGTGATGACCCGTGATGCTGCGCTTGCGAAGGACCTTATGAGGTAAGAACAACAGGCACAACAACGACTCGTGCCAGCGTGGGAAGTACGTCGCAAACGCAGCGTCACGGGTCATTACCGCATCAACAATCACCGCCCCAGCACATCATCACACCAAAACCATGTCTATTCGTCTTCGGTTGGCGTTGCAGTTCGGGCTGATTGTGGGCTGCACGCTGCTGATCTTTTCGCTGGTGATTTATGCGTTCACCTACCAGGCCCGGCGGACGCTGTTCACCGAGAGTCTGCTCGGGCGCGCCCAGATTGTAGGGCACGTGTATCTGGATGGTACGAACCGCGCCGATGCGAGCCGGGTATCGTACAGGCGCTATCTGCGCCAGTTCTATCGTACGTTGCCCCAGGAAGAAGCACGGGTGTATAACAGCCAGGATTCTATCGTTTTTTATGAGGGTGTCCTGCGCACCAAGGCTTCACCAGGAAGGCTGCTAGCCGAGGCGCGCCGCCTGGGCTGGAGCGTTCGGCATGATGCTGCCTATCATCAAACGGTGGCACTGCGCTACCGCGATGCGCAGCGCGGTACATTCGTAGTAATAGCGTCTTCCGTAGATATGGATAGCGAGCGGGAATTGGGCAACCTGCGGCTGATTCTGCTAGTGGGTCTGCTGGTCTCGTTTGTGATTGTGGGGGTAGGGGGCTGGTTTTTTTCTGGTCAGGCCCTGCGGCCTATGAAGCGCATCGTAAACGAGGTAGATAGTATCACGGCTTCCGACCTGCACCAGCGCCTCTCCGAAACCAACGGTCAAGACGAGGTGTCGCACTTGGCGCAACGCTTCAACAGCCTACTCGACCGCCTCGAAACGGCGTTTGCCGGCCAGCGCACCTTCGTGCGCGATGCGTCTCACGAGCTGCGCACGCCCCTCACGGCCCTTATTGGGGAGCTGGAAGTGGCTCTGATGCAAGAAGAGCGTACGCCCGCTGAGTATCACCGGGTGCTGCGCAGCACCCTCGATGCGGCCCGCCTGCTGAAGGACCTCGCCAACGGGTTGCTGCAAATTGCGCGCGCCTCCGACGACCCCTCACAGGTGCCCCTTACCCAGATACACCTCGACGAGCTGCTGCTACAGGCCCACGAGGAAATCAGGCGGCGCCACCCTACCCACCGCGTCGACCTGGAATTCAGCGAAGCCGATGCCAGCCAACCCACCGACCCGTTTGTGGTGCGCGGCAACGAGGCGCTGCTGTTGTCGGCGGTGCTTAACGTGCTCGAAAACGCCTGCAAGTTTTCTACCGACCCCCCGCAGCCTATTGTGGCCACGTTGCTGACCACCCCCCACGCCATACGCCTGCTGGTGCGCGACCAAGGGGTAGGCATGACCCTGGAAGATCAGCAGCAGGTGTTCGTACCGTTTTTCAGGGCCGAGAACGTGCGTACGGTGCCTGGGCACGGCATTGGGCTACCACTCACGGCCAAAATTATGGAGTTGCACGGGGGCAGTATCCAAGTGCGCAGCCGTCTGCACGAAGGCACCGAAGTAGAGCTAATTTTGCCCGTGAGTTAAAAATGGGCGCTGTTTCGATTCGCTAGCTGGATATTCTACAGCACCACCATAGAGTATCAAAATATAAATAACTTACAATCAGTAATTTAAATAGGTATCGGCCGATTTAATTTCTTTTTAATTCTCTTTTAACTCCCTCTTAATTGCCTCGCTGTATTCTTGTAGCATAATAATTCGTGTAACTGCGTTGCCAGTACCAAATGGATGTCGCAAACGGCGGCACACGGAGAGTTATTAAAAACAGCATTAGTATAGAGATATATACTTCGCACGTGGCCTCGAAAGGTCAGCAGGCAGCTCCCAAAGGGTAGGCATGCCCAAGCTGACACCGACGAAGGCCCTTGCGAACTGCGCCACACAGGCCATACCCGTTTTGCTGTCGGCTACCTTGGAGGGGAGAATGCCGACGGCTACCAGAGCCATCGTATCAACACTGATACGGTGGCTTTTTGGTATAAGATATTCGTCAATACTTTCTGGCCGACAACTTTGCGGTAGGCCCCGTGCGTATCCATCAGGAAGTATTTACCACGTAATTTACTTCTGATGAAAGCGATATATTTCAACGAGTACGGCCCCGCCAGCGTGCTCCAATACGGCGAGCAGCCTACGCCGAAACCCAAAGCCAACCAGATTTTAGTGCGTGTGCGGGCCAGCAGCGTCAACCCTGTGGATTGGAAAATCAGGAAAGGCGACATGAAGCTGATCATGAGCCCCTTGTTTCCGAAGCTAACGGGCCGCGACGTAGCTGGCGAAGTAGTCGCCGTGGGCAGCGATGTAGTGCGGTTTGCGCCCGGCAACCGGGTCTATGGCATGGTGGCCGGTTTGGGTGGCGCCAACGCCGAGTATGCAGTGCTGGAAGAGGTGGAAACCGCTTTCATTCCCGATAATCTAAGCTTCGAGCAAGCTGCGGCAGTGGCGCTGGTAACCGTCACGGCCCTGCAGGGCCTGCGCGACCACGCCTCCCTGCTATCCGGCGACCGGGTGCTCATCAACGGAGCCTCGGGTGGGGTAGGGGCCATGGCCGTGCAATTGGCCTGGGCACTGGGTGCCGGCGAGGTGGTAGGTACCTGTGGCCCCAGCAATGTGGAGCTGGTGCGCAGCCTGGGCGCCTCGCAGGTATACAACTACAAAGAGCGCGACTTTACGAAAGACCGCAGCCGCTATGATGTGGTGTTTGATGCGGCTGGCAAAAGCTCCTTCTCGGAAAGCAAGGCCTGCCTGCGCAACAACGGCCGCTACGTAACCACCACCCCCGACCCCAAAGCAATAGCCGCGGGAGCGGTAGCGGCGGCCTTTTCGAGCAAAAAGCAAGCGGCCTTTATGGCTAAAAATAGTGGTTCCGATATGGCCCTCATTTCAGCTTGGCTGAAAGCCGGCACTATTCACCCAATCATCGACCGCACGTTTTCGCTGGCCGAAACCCGCGCCGCGCAAGAATACGGCGAGCAAGGTGAGTCGAAAGGAAAGATCGTGCTGACAGTAGAGTAGAGGTAGAGGCGCACCACGCTGCATCCCTATCTCATGCATAAAACCGCTTTCTGATAGTGAGTTATACCACTGTCGGGAAGCGGTTTACGTTTTTGTAGTAGATATACACGGAAGGTTCTTTACCAATCGAAGTTACCCATTGCGGGCAGTGAGGTGCCATCCAGATGGCATCGCCTTGCTGCACGGGGTAGTACTGCTGGTTGAGCAGGCAAATGGCCTGGCCTTGCAGATAAAGCAAACCGTGCTCAGTGCTGTGCGTTTCTACCGTCGGCAGAAAGGCGCCGGGGTCGTAGGTGAAGATGTTCACGGCCATATCAAAGGCGGGGTCTTGCGGTAGCAGTTCTTGTATGCGCAGCCCTTCGTCGCTCATGTGGGGGCGGGCTTCGTTTTCGTCCTGTTCGCCAAATAGTACCTCGGGCGCCAAGTGGCCGGCCAGCGGCTCGTACTTTTTATGAAAGGTGAGCAGCTGCGTACCTGCATCGAAACGATCGAACAGGTACTCCTGCTCTATAGGTACATACACAAACTGACCGGTTTTCAATAGCCGCACAGTACCGCCCACAGCCACCTGGCATTCGCCCCGCACCACGTAGAAGAAAATCTGCGCTGCTGTAGTGCGGCCTGCTACCTGGCCGTTTTCGCGGGCTGTAATCAGCATCTGACCAAAACCGGCTCCCAGGCGCTCATTCACTAGTACGTTGACGGTGCAGCCAGTCCAGTTGGGCACATTGCTATTGCTGAAGCCGTTGGGGGTAAGAATGGCGTGGGTGCGCGCCACCACAGAGCGCGTGAAAGCAGGAAGTTGCATAGGGTAGGAAAGCAAGAGGCCAACAGGGCACACCAAAATGGTTCGCACCGGGCAAGTAACGTGGGAGGAATGGAAGTAGGCGCAGTGCCTGTCACCAAAGCAGGGTAGCCTACTCCGTGAAAATACAGAGGGTAGGGAGCAGCTGGGTAAACAGCTACCGTGGTAAATACGGATTATACGGCCTGCACGCGGCAGCCGCCGCAAATGTGCCGTAAGACTAGAAAATACCAGCTGGCGAGTATGTAGCGCTATGGCTTAACAGCCATAAGCATACAACCCAATACATCGGCGCTGGCAGACTCAATCTAGTACCTCACTCATCACCACATCATGCAAAAGCCTATTTCCCGCCGTCAGCACGGCTTCACCGACTACAGCTACATTCCCCTGGCCCTCGCGCTCCCAAAACTCGCTGGCTTCGAGGAGGAAGAAACTGCCACAACCCTAACGCGTGTGCTGGCAGGCAACATCCTTGCCTCTAGCTTGTTCACGCGGGCAGAGTGGGGCCTATTCAAGAAGCTTCCTTTTAAGACACATTTGGTGCTAGACGTGGCAGTGGGCGTCTTGGCGGCCAGCTCGCCCTGGTTGTTTGGCTTTGCTAAAAACAAAGCAGCCCGTAATTCTTTTCTGCTCCTAGGAGCCTTTGGCATCATGGCAGGAACCTTGTCGCAGCCGGCCGAAATGCTGCACGACGAGGAGTAACAGCCCGCAGCGGCTGGAGAAAAGAACCGTGGGCGTAGTCGTGCGTATAGCAGGAAAGCAAGCCGGCTACTGGCCTGCACGTGGCTACGAATAGATAGCCTGCGTTATTTCTTCCAGTATCACCAGCTGAGCTTCAGCTGATAGCCTTACTCTCATGGACCAAGAACCGCAAACCGCCGATAACAACAGCACGCCCGCCAACCCTACCATCCGCATAGACCAGGACAGCCAGCAGGTAACCAGTGAGGAGCGTGGCGACGGCACTACCGGCCTCGTAAACAATGGCAGCTACCAACTGAAAACTGATCAGGGGGAAAGCGCTGAGATGGGTGCTGCGCCGCTGCATCTGCACAGCGCCGCCAAAGGCGACGAAGACTACCTCAACGGCGACGACCACAAGCAAGTACTGCCCAAGCCTGAGCAGGATAAGCTGTAACTCGTACTTTCTGCACAAAAAAAGGCGCTTTCCATAATGGAAAGCGCCTTTTTTTGTGCTTGCGTAGTGGCCGCCGCTCAGTGTTACCCTATGGGGGGTAGGTGAGTTTCGAGGCGGGCGCGCAGGTGCTCGTGCTGCTTGGGTAGCATCAGGTGGGTGCCGAGTTCGGCCAGAGGCTCATCTACAGTGAAGCCAGGATTTTCGGTGGCAATTTCGAAGAGCACGCCGCCCGGCTCGCGGAAATACACGGAGTGGAAGTAGTCGCGGTCAATTTGTGGGGTAGGCTGCAAGCCTCTCTCAAGCAACTTTTTGCGGAAGTATAGCTCGGCCTCATCGTCTTTCACACGGAAGGCAATATGGTGTACCGAGCCGCCGGCCGTTACGCTGCGTGCCTCGCCGGGTGCTTCTACCAAGTCAATGTAGGCGGCGCCCTGCACGGTGTCGGTCATGTAGCGGTGGCGGTTTACGTGGCTTTCCAGCAGTGTATAGCCAAAGACTTCCGTTAGGATGTCGGCCGTGGCTTTGATGCTGGCCAGCGTGAGTGTGACAGTGTGGAAGCCCTTGGTGGCTACCTCAGCGCCTACCTCGGCAGTGGTCCAAGGCGTGCGCGCATCTTCCGTTTTCGACACAATCAACTCCAGCTTCAGGCCGTCGGGGTCCAAGAAGGTAAGGTACGGTTCGCCGAACTTCTCACTGGGTTTGTTGTACGTAACACCGTATTGCTCAAAGCGCTTTATCCAGAAATCGAAGCTGCCCGCAGGCACGGAGTAGCCTACCTCCGTGGCCTGGCCGGTGCCGCGCCGGCCCTGCGTGATGTGTTCCCAGGGAAAAAACGTGAGAATGGTACCCGCTGAGCCGGTTTCGTCGCCGAAGTAGAAGTGGTAGGTGCCGGGGTCGTCGAAATTGACAGTTTTCTTCACGAAGCGCAGACCCAGTACATTAGTGTAGAAGTCGTAGTTGCGCCGGGCGTTGCCCGCAATTGCCGTCACGTGGTGCAGGCCGAGGATGCGTGGTTCCATGGAAAAGTGTTTTTTATAGTCAGAAGACTAGAAAAGGTGCAATTTGTTTGCCTTGGCCCTAGGGCTGAAGCCTGGGTTAATATCCTACTTGTTGAATATTAGCTTGTTGGCTAGGTCTATTTCTTCCTGCGTAATAGTGTGGCCCATGTTGGGGTAGATTTTCTCCGTGACGTGGGCACCCAACTGGGTGAGTAGCGCTGTGGAGGCGCGCACGCGCTCTACGGGCACGTGAAAATCAGGGTCGCTGCTGCCGATGAACACGGGTGTGCCGCCAAAGTCGCCCGTGTAGGTAGCAGGATTCACTTTGTCGCCAATCAACCCACCCGTGAAGGCTACCACCCCGCCGTAGCGTTTGGCGTGGCGGGCTACATACTCCAGGGTAAGGCAGGCACCCTGCGAAAAGCCCAGAAAATAGATTTGCTCCGGGCTGAGGCCGTTATCTACCGCCTCTGCTACTGCACGGTCTACGGCAGCCAGGGCGGCAGAAAGCCAGGGCTCATTCTGTGTGGTAGGGGCTAGAAAAGACTGCGGATACCATGTGTATTGCGTGGCCTGCGGAGCAAGTAGGGCATAGGTGCCAACGGACAAGTGGCGGCCCAGCGACAGGATATCGGCAGCGCTGCCGCCCCGGCCGTGCAGCATAATCAGGGCCTTGGTAGCGGTGCCCAGCGGTTGTCCCGCCGTGCGAATAGGTTCTTGATGCATGCGGCCAAGATAAAAAGTACAAGCAAAAAACTCTGCCGCTAGCACTGAAAAACGTGCCCGTATCGTCCTACCCTTACTTTAAGGCGATAGTATGCTTCATTCAGACTATGAATAACAAAGCTTAATCTCCGCCGCAGCCCCCGCAGCCCGAACAGCCGCCGTCGCCACCACAGCCAGAGCAGCCACTGTCACCGTCGCAACCGTGGCCGCCGTCGGCGTCGGCGTGCCCGCAGTGGCTATCGAAGCTGTCGGCGCAGTCGTGCCAGGACAAGTCAGCCCCGCCAAAATTTGCGAACGTATCCGGTGGCAACTGTGTCGCCTGAATCTCCCGATCTATCTCCCGCCCAATCTCGGAAGCGTAGGTAGGGAGCACGAACAGGAAGCCGCCTATCTCCCGCATCAAGTGTTGAGCTTGCGATATGTCGTTTTTGGCGGCTTCATACAGCTGTAAGTCTATTCTGTTGATTTGATTCTGCAATTCATCTCGCATTATCTTCCCTTCACTAGTCAACGTCCAACAGGAAAAAATACGTCGCCACCACGCCTCATGGTGGAAAAAACGTCCTGTGTTCGGGTTTTGTAGAATCTGCCGATGATAAGCTGCCGGGCTAGGCAGTAACTCTATTACCATTTTTACGAACTGGCGAAAGGGTATACAGAGCGTCGTATCGCGCTGAAGTGCTTGCACAAATATGCGTTCATGGGGTAGCGGCACATAAGTGGGTAGCATAATTCCCGCCATCACGTAGAGATGTTGAGAAGCGGGGTCGCGTGGGTGAGGCCGCGTGAGGAGCGGTTTCAGTTGCAATACCTGCTGACGAAGCAAATCCAGAAACGTAACGCGTAAGAGCTTGCGCCGTTGCGGAATACGAGGCCTACGTGCAGTGGCTTCTGGTCGGTGCAGCAGAAACAACAACTCAGCGGGCGAGCAGTTGGGTAGCAAATGTATCATGAGCGCCGGCGGGGCTTGGGTAGCAGCCAATACGCATCCAGGTTCACGCGGCGGAAATTGACGTCGCGGAAGCGCGTCTCACTATCAGGCCACAAGTTGGGTGGGGGTAGGGTGCCGAAAGTGGCGTGGTACAGTTCCTTGGTGCGGGCGTACCAGTCGTCAAACTTGGCTTGCTCGTGGGTGCCGCCTTTGGTAGGGCCGTGATGAATGGCGCGGCCAAGGGTATGCCCGCAGAAATCCTCCCAGTAGGACCGGGTATAAAGTAGGTGCAGATGCCATACCTGGTCTACCTGGTCGGAAGGGGTGAGAGGGTGCGACGCCACACACAGCAGAAACATGAATTTTTTATATTCTGATACAGCCCGCACGGCAAACTCCAACGACCAGCCATTTTCACGCGCTAAACGGTCTGTAAAGGAAAAAGAAGCAGTTGGATCGTCTAATTCAAAATGCTGAATGCGTTGCCAAAGGTCATTTTGTAGAATAGCTGTCACGTAGAAAATTAATAGTAGAATACTCGTTGGAAAGCTACGCAAGTTGCGAGTCTTTCCAAAGTTGCAAGCCACTAACGGGAGCGTATTGCGCAACGCGTTGCCTGGCAGGCAGAAGCGGCCGCTAGCCCAGGTGTATAGGGCCTTTCGGGAAAGCCCAACTGCATAATCGACCTTTCTGCGCCGTATCTTTGTTGATTATTCGCTGAAATTACCTCAGCAACATCTGCAAAATTGACGATGAAGGTTTGTATTGCCGAGAAGCCCAGTGTGGCCCGCGAAATTGCCAACGTACTAGGCGCCAACCGCAAGATGGATGGCTACTACGAGGGTAACGGCTACCAGGTCACTTGGACGTTTGGACACTTCTGCCAACTCAAGGAACCCGAGGACTACCGCCCCGAGTGGAAGCGCTGGAGCATCCACGACCTGCCCATGATGCCCGACAACTTCGGTATCAAACTCATGCGCCGCGACGATGGCGTGGTGCGGCAATTCAACGTGATTAAGAAGCTGCTCGATGTAGCCGAGGAGGTGATTAATTGCGGCGACGCCGGGCAGGAAGGGGAGGTGATCCAGCGCTGGGTGCTGACCGAGGCCAAGTACCGCAAGCCCTTCAAGCGCCTCTGGATTTCCTCACTCACGGAAGAGGCTATCCGCCAAGGTTTTGCCAACCTGCGCGACGGTGCAGAGTTCGACCGCCTTTACCAGGCTGGCAAGAGCCGCGCCGTGGGCGACTGGCTGCTGGGCTTGAACGCTACCCGCTTGTTCACGCTGAAATATGCGCCCGGCCGTGGGCAGGTACTCAGCCTGGGCCGCGTGCAAACGCCTACCCTGGCCCTGCTGGTCGACCGCTACCACGAGATTCAGAACTTCCGGCCCGAGCCGTACTGGGTGCTGCGCACGGAGTACCGCGGCACCATGTTCAGCCACGTGGCGCCGCCCAAAAAAGGCAAAGCCGAGGACGACGAGCCCGACGAAAAGGCCCGCCTGAAAGCCCGCGGCTATTTTGTGAGCGAGGAGGAAGCCAACACGGCCATGGCCGCCGTTACGGGCGTGCCACTGACCATCACGGGCGTCGAAATCAAGAAAGGCTACGAGTCGCCGCCCGCGCTGTTTGACCTGACCTCGTTGCAGGTGCAGTGCAACAACCAATTGGGTCTTTCGGCCGAGGACACGCTACGCACCGTGCAGAGCCTCTACGAGAAAAAGGTAGTGAGCTACCCACGCGTGGATACCACGTTCCTACCCGACGACCAGTACCCCAAAATTGCTGGTATTCTGAAAGGCTTGGGTGCCTACCACAGCCTTACGCAGCCGCTGCTGGCAGCCAAAATTCGCAAGAGCACCAAGGTGTTCAACAACCAGAAGGTGACGGACCACCACGCTATCATCCCGACCGGGGCCAGCGCCGGTGGCTTGGGCAGCCAGGAGCACAGCGTATATGACATCATCGTGCGTCGCTTTCTAGCCGCGTTCTACCCCGACTGCGAGGTGTCGAATACCACCGTAACGGCCGAGGCGGCAGGCTACCCTTTCCGGGTGCGGGGTAGGCAGATTCTGAACCCCGGCTGGCGCGTGGTGTACGGCGACCCGGAAAAGCAGCAGGCGCCCAGCGCCCCCAAAGCACCCGGCGAAGCCGACAGCGACGATGTAGTGAGCACCGTGCTGCCCAACTTCGTGAAGGACGAGAGCGGGCCGCACAAGCCACGCCTCGACCAGAAAATGACTCAGCCTCCGCGCGAGTACACCGAGGCCATGTTGTTGCGCGGCATGGAAACCGCTGGCCGCAACATCGACGACGACGAGTTGCGCCAGGCGATGAAGGAAAACGGCATCGGCCGGCCTAGTACCCGCGCCAATATCATCGAAACGCTGTTTAAGCGCGGCTACATTCGGCGCGAGAAGAAGCGCATTGTGCCCACGCCCACCGGCGTCGAGCTGATTGGTCTGATTCGGAATCCTACTCTGAAATCGGCGGAGCTGACCGGGCAATGGGAGAAGAAGCTGCGCCAGATTGAGGGCGGCGACCTGCAACCCGACCATTTCCTGGACGAGCTGAAAAACCTGGTGCGCGAGGTGGTGCATGAGGTGAAGCACGACGGCTCGCGCCGACTCATAGCCGACCCTACCACCCCAGCCTCCGGAGGAAGCCAGCCGTCGGCAAGAAGTCAGCAATCAACAGCTAGCAGCCAACAGCCAACCATCGGCCTCGGCCCGTGCCCGAAGTGCCAGACGGGCGGTATCCTGCGCGGCAAAGCGGCGTTTGGGTGCTCACGCTTCCGCGAGAACTGCCAGTTTCGTATACCAACTGAGTTTGCTGGTAAGAAGCTCACCGACAAGCAGGTAAGCGTGTTACTTTCCAAAGGCCGCACACCCGTTATCAAAGGCTACCTGGATGATGACGGGCAGAAGTTTGACGCGGCTGTACGACTTACGCCTCAGTACCAGCTAGAGCTGGTGCGCGCTGCCGAAAGTAAGCCCACTACCCCCACCGACCCCGGCCAGATTCCGTGCCCCGTGTGCAAGTTGGGCACTATGCTGCGCGGAAACGCCGCCTGGGGTTGCTCACGCTTCCGCGAGGATTGCCAGTTTCGGGCGCCGTTTGAATGGGGGGGCAAAAAGCTCAGCGACGTGCAGATGAACCAGTTGCTGCGCAAAGGCAAAACCGGCGTGATTCGCGGGTTTGTGTCGAGCCGGACCGGCGAGCGGTACGCGGCGGCGTTGCAGCTCAACGCTGAGGGTAGGATAGAGCCTGTATTTGAAAAAGGGTAGGAGCACGGACCACGCCTGCCGTATAAAAGTGGTGCGTTGCAACCCGAATAATTCTGTTTAGTACATTACGGCAACTAACTTTTTGCTTTTCTAATGAATGATCCTGCCATCCGTGCTCTGCTGTATCCGCTGTTCACCGAAGGCGTGTATATTGAAGAATTGCCCACTGGCGGCAGCCGGGCCGACATTGTGCATGTGACCGAGCAGTTTATGCACTGCTACGAAATTAAAGGCGCCGGCGACACCATGCAGCGGGTCATCAACCAGCTGGGGCATTACATGCGGGTCTACGATTTCGTAACGTTTGTGGTGACTGAAAGGCACGTGCCCCGGCTGATGCCCTTGCTGCCGGAATGGGTGGGCGTTATGGTAGCCACATCCGAAGGCCTCATCACGCACCGGGCCGCGGGCTACAACTCGGCCGTGGAGCGCACAGCCCTGGGTGGCCTGCTGATGGTGGATGAGCTGCGGCAGTTTATGCTGGCACGCGGGCTGCGGGGCGTGAGCACCATGCAACGGCGCGAGGTGCTGCACATCATGCGCCATGCGCACAACATTCCGGTGTCGCACTGGGCGCGCTACACGCGCGAGCGGCTCACAGCCCGCCTACCCGTCCGCACGCAAAAGCGGGCCGAGCGCAAAGCTTTGCGCGAGTCGCAGCCGCCTAGGGAGCCCTGGCGAAAAACCATCAAGCGCATCAAACGGCGCAAGCGGCCCCGCGGCTTACCGTAGCCGAACGTTCTCCTTTTTCAAACTAGAACAATTCTTCCCCTATCATGCCCAATTCGCTTTTTGCCGCTCGTTTGCTGGGCTACCTCATCGGGTTGCTGCCCTTAGTGGCCTTACTACTGATGTTCCGGCAGGTGATTCCGCAGGGGCTAGGGTTGGGGCTAACGGCCTTTGGCTTCCTGGCTTCCTACTGGGTACAGCAGCGCGCCCGTACCCTGTTCCCGTACGATTTTAAGAACCGCGCCGAATGGCTGGCGCTGGGCATTTATGTGGCCGTGGTGGTAGCTATGCTGCTATTACTGCAAGCAGGAGGGTAGGGAATAAGCGAATAGATCAATATCGTCATCCTGAACTTGCGAAGGACCTCCTCACCACAGAACGACCATCGTGACAACGACTCGTTCTGCGGTGAGGAGGTCCTTCGCAAGCTCAGGATGACAAAATAGAGTGAAGCAGCCTGCTACCGCTGATTGGCGGTAGTTGGTAAGAAATCGGGGCGACGGCCCAGTAGGCCCTGGTCGGTGTACGACACCTCGGCGCGGGTGCGGGGTAGGGCCTCCGGGTAGTTTTCGCGGATGAACTGCACTAGGCTTTCGCGTATAAAACACCGCAGATCGAAGGCCTGGGAGGAGTTGCGGGCGCTCATCAAAGCCCTGATTTCGAGGGTGTGTTCCTTGGAGTCGGTGACTTGCAGCGCGTTCACGCGCCGGTCCCAGAGCGGGCTGGATTCCAGCAGGCGCGTGAGCTCTTCGCGCAGGGCCGGTACGGGTAATGTGTAATCGGCGTAAATAAACACTGTGCCCAAAATCTCGGCCGAGATGCGCGTCCAGTTTTGGAAAGGCTTCTCGATGAAGTAGTTGATAGGCAGAATCAGGCGGCGCTGGTCCCATATCTGAAGCACCACGTAGGTGAGCGTGATTTCCTCTACCCGGCCCCACTCTCCCTCTACCACTAGCACATCATCAATGCGAATGGGTTGGGTGAAAGCAATCTGGAAGCCGGCCAGCAGGTTGGCCAACGACCGTTGGGCCGCAAAACCGACGATGATACCGCCAACTCCTACCCCCGTTAGCAGACCTGCACCAATGCGGCGCACACTATCGAAGCTAAGCAGAATGGCCGCCACGGCTAGCAACCCAATACCAATAACGGCCAGCCGACGAATAAACTGGAGCTGCGTCCGGATTTTGCGCTCCTTGATGTTGTTGTCCTTCGTGAGGTCGTAGCTGTGGTACACAAATTCTTCGCCCACGTACACCAGCCGGATGAGCACCCAGGCAAAGCCCGCCGTGGCCAGAATACCCAGTAGGCGCGTGGCCGTGCGGTGAGCGGGCGGTTCCAGCGTCATCAGGGGCAGAATCAGAACCAGGATTAAAACCGGAATGAAGAAGTTGAGGGGGTGCTGCAGACGCCGGATAAGCGCATTCACCAGAAAGCTATCCGAAAAGCTGCGGTAGTAGCGCAGGGTCTTGGTGAGCAGCCAGCGCAGCAATAAGCCGGCCGCAATGGCACCCGCGGCGAGTAGCACATTGCCGAGCCAGGCGGGTAGGGTATCCAGAAGGATTTGAAAATGTTGCATCAAAAAGCCGTTTTAGAACGCGGGGCCGCGGGTGGGGCTTCGGCAATGGAAGGCAGAAAGCAGAGCGGAGAGGGAGGGATGGCAACGTGCCAATAGGGTCCTTGCCACAGCGGTACTCCCGCTAGGTATAGCCCCAACGTACGCAGGGCCATGGGTAGGGGTTGGCAAAAACCTCGATTTAGCGGCTGCTTCCCTGCATGGGTAGTCGGTAGTGCAGGCGGAGGCTAAGCCGCTGCGTCCGGCCAAAGTTGGTGGCCGCATAGGGCTCTACCCACAGGCCGCTGCCACCCAGGCGCACATTGCCGCTCACAAAGAGCGTAGTCTTTTGGGTGATACCCAGACCGCTTTCATTGAACGCTACGCCGCCTTGCGCAAAGCTGCCGCGGGTCTGGCCAAATCCCGAACCCAGGCTAACGGTGCTACCGATGGTACCCAAGCCATTAACGCCGCGTCCCATGTCTGCCTGCACAAATAAGATGTCGCGCCGCCCAAGCCAGAGCATCAGGTCGGGAGCCAGAAGCATCCTTCGTTCTTTGAAGGTTACGTCGCGGGCATCGTCGGCTCGGTAACCTAGGTTGCCCGCGTGCAGGCCAAAGCGGAACCCCACACCTAGCTTGCCAGATCTGCTCAGCACCCGGTCACGCTCGGCAAACATGTGCAAATCAAATAGGGACTTTTGAGCATGGTCGGTTTCACCGGAGGTCAGAAAAGAACCATTTAAGGGTAACTCGCGAAACCCAATGCGCTCGGTGCCGGCCAACACTTCGGCACCAAACAGGCGTCGGTTGCCATCCGGGTTATCGACATCGGTATACGAAATGCCGCCGCCGGCTACCTGGTAGCGGTGGTAATAGGCACGTCGGATGGCTGGACTGCTACCACCAGAACAGCCTCCTGAGCTGGCTGCGTCCTGCAAATCCTGGTCGTACCTGCCCTGCATGAATGCAGGGCTGAACGTGAAATACTGTTGCCGCGTGCTGTCGGGGGCGGCTTTCTGGCTGGTGAGCATACCAATCAGCAGTACCAATGCCAGCGGCAGGTAGGCCACGCGGGACTGATACCCTCTCAGCAGGCAAACGGCCTCCAGCCCCACTACAGAAAACAACGTGGCCTTCACGGCCAGCAGCTCTGGGGAGGTAAGTGCGCCGGGGCCTAGCAATGCCGTAAGCAGTAGCAGCCCCGCTACTGTCAGCAGGTTTCGCAAAGGCCGCACGGTTGGCGGGGTAGGAGCTACATCGTCGGTTTGCCTCGCACGGAGGGCCCACCAGCCCAAGGCTACCAGCGCCATCGGTAACAGCACCCACTGCACTTGCTTGAGGGCCACCCCCGCTAGCACTAGCGTAGCGCTGCCCACCTGCTCGCCGGCGGGGTCGCGCCAGCATTCGAGTACGAAGCGCCCTGCCAATACCAAGCCCAGATACAACATGTAGCGACTACCACCTGGCCACACGCGCCGCCGCGTAGCCAGCAGCACCACGCCTATCCCCACGTACAGCAACAGGGAATACAACTGAGTAGGCACCACCGGCAGCGAGGCGACAGCATCGGCTGGCAGCTGCCCCCGGTGCAGCTGCCAGAGGTAGGGGAGGGTGTCGGGGGCGTAGCGGATGGCGGGACCGGCTTCGGCCAGCTCACCGAAGCAGCAGCCCGTGAGTAGGCATCCTACCCCCTGTACCGCCAGCGTGAGGCACATGGGTAGGGCAAACACATCAAACACGTGCCAGGAAAAACCCAGCCAGCGGCGTAGCACCAGTAGGGCCAGCGTACCCGCCACGGCGCCACCCAGCACCGAGCGAGCAGGGTCGGTAGGCCAGGGCTGCCCCGTCAGGATGGCTGGCCAATCGGTCAGGGGTAGGGCTATGAGCTTGGTGCCTAAGATGAAAGCCAGCGTAGAGGCCGCCAGCAGCACCAGCCACGGCCGCCAAGCATAGCCGCGTCGGTAACCGGCCCATAGCAGCAGCAACTGCCCTAGCGCAAAAGCCAGGATATAGAACAACATATAATAGGTGTGCCCGTGTGGGGAGGGCAACACCGGGGCCGGCAGCGGGTAGGGAGGCATAAGTATATAGGATAAGAGAGAATGCAGTAAGCCGGCTACCAACCCGATGCGGCAACAGCAGAAAATAACGGCGCCCCGGACGGTTGCCCGCCGGGGCGCTTCTGCATCGTGCGTAAGAATGAGCGGGGCCCCGCGTGGGTGCTGGCCGCAACACAAGCTAACCCGATAGTGGATAGGAAGGTAACAGGAGTAAAGCTACCGGCTAGGTAGCGCATCCCCACACGAAGAAGCAGCCAGATCAGACTTTTAAAAAAGCTGATCTGGCTGCGTAGTAAATTGTAATACAAGGCGTTGTAAGCAAATGAAAGGACATTAAGCTTTTCTTTGCTTGGTGCCGATCTAGCCCGGCTGCGGCAGCAGGCGCGGGGTAGGCTGCGTGGCCGGTGCAGTATCGCCGTACTGCACAATGTTTTCAATCATGCCCTTGAAGATGATAAAGTGAAAGGGCACCAGCGCGTACCAATACAGGCGCCCGGCCAACCCCCGCGGCCGGAACACTGCCAGCTGCTCCAGGGTGTGCGTGCCGTCGTCGTGGGGGAGGATGCGGAACTGAAGCCACGCTTCGCCGGGGAGCTTCATCTCGGCGTAGAGCAGCAGGCGCCGCGCCCGGCGGTCGGCCACCAGCACCCGCCAGAAGTCCAGCGGGTCGCCGGCGCGCAGGTTGGTGGGGGAGCGGCGGCCGCGGCGCAGGCCCACGCCACCCACCAGCTTATCGAGCAGGCCGCGTAGGCGCCACAGCCAGTCTACCTTGTACCAGCCTCGGTCACCGCCAATGCGCCAAACGTTTTGGCGTACTTCCTCCGGGTCGCGCCGGAAACGCAGCTCCTGGCAGTCGCGCAGCACACCGTACTGGGGCAGCTGGATGTGGTCCATGAAGTGCCGTTCCATCACGCCGCTGCTCAGCGCATCGCTCCAGCTGCTCACCACTTCGTTCTGCTCAATGCGCTGGAAGGCCAGCCGCAACGACTCCTCATAGTTCATGCAGGTGTGCGGTACGGCGTCGGCAATGCTGCGCTTGGGGTCTACCACCGTATCGTTGCGCAGGCTCTCCACCAGGCTTTGAGCCAGCGAAAACGTAGTGCTGGTGACTAGATACAACCACCACGACGACAGCCGCGGCGTGAGCACGGGCACCGTGAATACCAGCCGCCGGTAGCCCCGCACGCGGGCCAGGCCCAGCAGCATGTCGCGGTACGTCAGCACGTCGGGGCCGCCTACGTCAAACGAGCGGCCCAGGCAGGCCGGGTTGTCCAGCACCGCCGTGAGGTAGAATATCACGTCGCGCACGCCCAGCGGCTGGCAGCGCGACTGAAGCCAGCGGGGCGTTATCATCACGGGCAGTTTCTCTACCAGGTCGCGGATAATCTCAAACGAAGCCGACCCCGACCCGATGATAATGCTGGCCCGCAGCACCGTAAGCTGGGCCGTGCAGGCGCGTTTCAGGGCTTTCTCCACCGCCCTACGCGAACGAAGATGCGTGCTCAGGGCCCGGTCGTTGGCAATGCCCGAGAGGTAGATAACCTGCCGGGCCGTGGTGCGGTTGAGGTAGCCCACAAAGTGCTGGGCCGACTGCTGCTCGGCTCGGAAAAAATTGGCGTCGTGCCCGCTCATGGAGTGCACCAGGTAGTAGGCCGCGTCGATATCGAGGGGTAACTCCGTGAGCGAATCAGGCTGGAGCAGGTCGCCGGCGGCCACTTCCACTTGGTCTTTCAACGACTCAGGGAGGACAAAGCGGCGCGGGTCGCGCACCAGGCACACTACCTCGTGACCCGCATCCACCAGCAGGGGTAGCAGCCGTTGACCAATGTAGCCGGTGGCACCAGTGAGAAGAATTTTCATGGGCGGAATCAGAAAGGATGACACTGAACTAACGAATTGCCAAATAGTTAGTTTGGTGTAAAATACCAGTCGCGGTTGCTGGGGTAGGTGGGGTGATATCTGCCTTAGCGCCTATAGGCACTTGTACCCGCGGCTTTTTGGGTAACATTGCAGTCTGATTCTGTTGCTTATGCCGCGCTCTATTACTTCCCGCCTTTGGCTTTGGCTGTTTATCGTGGCCCTGGGCCTGGCCTTTTTGATAGGGCTGAACAGCTGGGGGCCGCTGGAAAGCAGCGAGGCCCGCTACGCCGAAATCGGGCGGGAGATGCTGACGGGGCAGGACTGGCTGCACCCACGCCTGCTGGGCATTCAGCACTTTCATAAGCCGCCGCTCACCTATTGGCTTACAGCCGCGGGACTGGCACTGGCCAACCACTCTGCCCTGGGCGCGCGGCTGCTACCGGTGCTGGCTGTGCTGCTACAGGTGTACTTGGTGTATGCCGTGGGGCTGCTGCTCTTTGCAGGCGACCGTGCCCGTGCCCTGGGCGCCGCTGTTATTTATGGAACCCTACCCGTAGTACTTATCTCGGCCCTCAATGTCACCACCGATGCCTACTTGGCCACGTTGGAGCTGGCCGCCGCCTACGGCATCTTGCGCTACTACCACGATGGCCGCCGCTGGGCGCTGTACCTGTTTTGGGTAGGGCTAGGGTTGGCCTTCCTCACCAAAGGCCCCGTGGGCTTTGTGCTGCCGCTGATGGCGGTGATTGGGTTTTACTTCAAGCGGGAGCAGGCCCGGCGGCCTTTCACGTGGCACCACGCGGTGGGTATCGGGTTGTTTGTGCTGGTAGGGCTGAGCTGGTATATCTACCTGGTAATTGAAAACCCAGTGTTTGTGCGCTATTTCCTCTACGAGCACACCGTGGAGCGCTTTGCCAATGCAGCCACTTTTCACCGCAGCAAGCCGTGGTGGTTCTACCTGGTGCTGGCGCCCGCTACCAGTTTGCCGTGGTCGGCGGCCCTAATTACACAGGCAGTGCGTACACCTTGGGCTACGGTGCCGCAACAGTGGCGCAACGTGTTCATTTTCTGGGTGGTGGTGCCGATGGTATTCTTCTCACTGTCCAGCTCCAAGCTGCTGCTGTATGTGCTGCCGGTGTTTCCGGGGGTAGCGCTGCTCACGGCCTACTACCTGGGCCGCTGCACCGATGGCGTACTGCACCGCTGGTACAGTGGTTTTGGCATCTTGTACGGGCTGATTCTAGCTGCCCTGTGCGTGCTGCCACTGCTGGCCATCGACGGTAAGTTTCCGCTGGAAATTACGCCGTTCACGGCCATCTGGCCGGCCGCAGGCGTGGTATTGATTGTGGCTACCCTGGTGCTGTGGGACGAGGTGCGTATGGCGCCGCGCCTGCTGATGCTGCCGGCCCTGTTTACGGTGGTACTGCTGCTGTCCGCCAAGCCCATTCTGCGGCAAAACGAACTGCTGTTCAACGGTAGTCGCCCCCTGGCCGAACTGCTGCAAGAGCGTCGCCTCACGCAGCGCCCCGTGCTGATATACAATGAGTTGTTGCCGTCGCTGGCTTTTGCTACGGGCCGCCTACCCGTGTCTCTCTACGACGGCAACGACGCCCTGGCCCGCGAAACTCAATTCGAGCCAACCAACGCCTGGCGGCAGAATCTCCTCAACCTGCGCGACGCCCAGCAGGAGCCTACCCTCGACAGCCTCCTTCGCCAGCGCCCCGTCCTCCTCGTGAAAGGCGACTTGCCCAACCACCGCAAGTCCCTGCTTCGCTACACGCAATACCAGAGAAAAGCTGGCAAATGGACGTTGTATTGGTAAGTGGTAAACTTGTGAGTTTGTGAAGTTGTGCATCATCAACGCTTGCGTAGTGTAATAAGCCAGCGTTGAGAAAATGGAGTGCTTGCGGTAAAGCATAAGTAGGGTAGAAAGCAGAAAATAGGGCGAAGCTATTCTTATAACTAGCCCTGTCGGACTCAGAAAAGCGGCATCCTAGTCAGCTAGGCCTATCTTCTTATATCCTGAAGCGAGTGTGACTGGTCGTGTTTTTCGTGGGGATAATAGAGGCGCCAGTATGACGTGTAGAGCTAATCGCGTGACTACGAAAGGAATGCTTATTTTAATTTAGATTTAATATAAATACTGTAGGAGGTATATCAGTTGGGGTGTAAGTTTGCGGTAGTTTAAAATGCTTCTAAATAGTGGTGGGTCTCATTTGTACCGCTGCTGTTCACTAGCATAAGCCCTATCTCATCAATGCTTACTGCATTCCGGCGAGCATCTCTCCACTTTCTATGCGGCATCTTTATTCTTTCTTGCGGCCCGGCTTTGCAGCTTGGCAACCGGTTTCGCTGACTTCGCTTCTTATGCTGGGAGCAGTTACGGCCAGCGCTCAGCAGGAGCGCTTGGTAACGGGCACTGTTATAGAACAAGCTTCGGGTAAGCCGCTACCGGGCGTAACGGTAGTGGTGAAAGAAACATCGGTAGGCACAGCCACCGACGTCAATGGCCAGTTTAGCATCCCTGCACAACCTGGGCAGGTACTACGGCTCTCCTTTTTGGGGTACGGACAGCAGGAAGTAACGGTGAACACCAGCACGGCGCCATTGAGTTTATCGCTCAATGAAAACCCAACGGAGCTGTCGGAAGTGGTGGTGACGGGGGCGCTGGGCATCAAGCGCTCGGCTAGGGAACTGGGTGGCGGCAACCAGCAAATAGAATCCGAACGCCTCAACCAAGGCCGGGTAGTGAACCCGGTGCTGGGCCTTTCGGGGAAAGTGGCCGGTCTGCGCATCAATCTGGTGGACAGCAAAGTGGACCCACAAGTGCAGGTGCTGCTGCGCGGGGCCCGCTCCATCAGCGGCAACAACGCGCCGCTGTACGTGGTAGACGGCGTGCCGGTGCCCAACATCAACCGCCTCAACCCCAACGACATCGAAAGCATCAACGTGCTGAAAGGCGCCAACGCGGCGGCCCTCTACGGCTCGGAAGGGGTAAACGGCGCCCTGATTGTGACCACCAAAGCTGGGCAGCGTGGGCAGGCGCGGGTGTCGTACACCAACACCAGTACGTTCGGGCAGGTGTATTTGATTCCGCCTACCCAGAATGAGTTCGGTATGGGCGTGGATGGCGTGTACAACCCCACGCAGTTCGAGTCGTGGGGGCCGCGCTTCGATGGGGAGGTACGCCCGGTAGGGCCCGCCCTGGCCGACGGTACGCGCTGGCAACTGCCCTATTCGCCGGTTGACAACCTGAAGGAGGACCTATTCCAGACGACCACCACCCAGCAAAACGACCTGTCATTTTCGGGCGGCGACGAGAAAAGCACCTACTTTTTCTCGTTGCAGGATGTGAACACCAAGGGCATCATCCCCGACGACAAAACGCGTCGCACGGGTGGCCGCTTCAATGGGTCGCGCACGTTCGGCAAGCTCACTACTAGCTACAACCTGAACTACGTGTTCAGCAAAACCGAAACCACGCCCGATGGCCCCTGGATTACGGCCTACCAGATGCCGGCCAACGTGCCATTCCATCAACTCAAAGACCTGAGCAATCCGTTTGCAAACCCGTCGGCGTTTTTCACCGACATGCAGCAAAACCCGTATTTTCAGATTGCCAACAACCGCCAAACCAGCGAGCAGCAGACCCTTAACGGCAAGATAGAATTCAACTACCGGGTGCTGCCCTGGCTGAGCGCCATTTACCGGGCTGGCCTATTTAATACCAATACCGACACGCGCAGCACGGTAGGCAAGTTTTTGGGCACTGGTCGCCGCAACATTGCTGGCAGCGTGAACGATGGCAGCGAAACTTTCCGTCGCCTCAACAGCGACCTGATTCTGAATGCCGAGAAGAAGTTCGGCGACTTCAACTTCCGCCTGCTGGCTGGCCAGAACCTGCGCGCCGACAACACCAAAACCACCGGTATTGCCGCCTCGGCGTTGGTAGTGCCTGGCCTGTTCAACCCCGAAAACCGGGTAGGCGAGCTAACCGGTAGCTCCTCCATTACGGAGTACCGGCAGCTGGCCGGTTACGGCGAGCTGACGGCTGGCTACCGCAACTACCTATTCCTGACCCTAACAGGGCGGCAGGAATGGGTGTCGGTGCTGAGCGAGGAAAACCGCTCCTACTTCTACCCCGGCGTGAGTTCCTCGTTTGTGTTCAACGAGGCCATTCCGGCCTTGCGCAACAGCAACGTGCTGTCGTTTGGGAAGGTATTTGCCTCTTATAATAAGACCGGCAACGTGAACCTGGCGCCTTACTCCCTGCAAAACGTGTACAGCCAGGGCAACGGCTTCCCATTTGGTGGGCTGGCCGGCTACCTGCCCGGCACGGTGTACCCTAACCCGAATATCAAGCCGGAATTCGTGACTTCCTACGAGGCGGGCTTCCAGGTGGGCTTGTTCCAGGACCGCTTGAACCTGGAAGCCGGCTACGTGTACTCCGACTCGCGCGACCAGATTTTCACGGCTACTACCTCGGCGGCTACCGGCTACCGCTCGGCCCGCGTGAATGCGGCGCGCCTCACCAACAACATCATCGAGGCCACCATCAGCGGCGACGTGGTGCGCAAAGAAAACCTGCGTTGGAACCTGGGCTTCAACTTTGCCCACATCAACAATCAAGTGAAGGAGCTATACGGCGACCTGACCTCGGTCAACAAGTTCCGGCAGGCCTATGCCATTCAGGGCAAACCCTACCCTAGCCTCCAGCTGAGCGACTACCGCCGCGACCCGCAGGGCCGCGTCATCGTGGACGGCACTACCGGCTACCCCTCCTCAGCCAGCCAAGACACCTACCGTGGTACCATGGTGCCACCCTACCAAATGGGCTTCAATACGTTGGTAGACTACAAAGGCTTGCGGCTGGCCGCGCAGTTCGACTGGCGGATGGGCGCGCACCTGTACTCGGAAATTGCCAACCGCATGATTACCAGCGGCACCAGCCCGCTCACGGTACAGTATGACCGGCAGCCCTTCGTGATTCCCAACTCGGTGATTGAAACCGCACCCGGCGTATTCACACCCAACACGGAAGTGAAAACCCAGAGCGGGGGCAAGGCCTACTGGAACGGCTACGTGGCGCCATACCAAGTGAACTACGCCGCCAAAGCCGACTTCCTGAAATTGCGCGAGCTGAACCTGAGCTACTCCTTGCCGCCCGTTTTGCTGGGCCGCCAGAAGCTGGTGAAAGGTGCCACGGTGGGGGTAATAGCCCAGAACCTGTTTACCATCCGGGCCAAAGACAACGACTACGGCGACCCAGAATACTCTTACAACAACACCGAAGGCTACCTCAGCTTCCGCCAGGTACCGCCCTACCGCAACGTGGGCTTCACCCTGAACGTGACACTTTAATCGATTAGCCTTCCTTGTTTTTTGCTTGTATGAAACGTACTATTTATACGCTTTCCCTGGCGCTGGCAACCGTTGGCAGCCTAGCGCTCACCGGCTGCGAAGATTTTCTCGACGTTAATAACAACCCGAATAAAGCGGTAGAAGTCCCCGCCGACCTGCGTTTGCCGGCCGCGTTGGTGAGCACCGTGAACGAAGAAACCGTGGCCCTCAACCAGCTAGGGGCCTTGTGGGGCGGCTACTGGGGCACCACCAACGAGGGCGCCAACCTCTTCACCAAGGAAAAAGCCTACAGCCTGGTAGCCATCACCGACGGGCGCGATGGTATTCCGTTCTGGGAGAATGGCTACACCACGCTGCTCACCTACCAACTGCTGCGCCAGGAAGCCGAGGGCACCAACTCGCCCAACTACGCGGGCATTGCCAAGATTATGCAGGGCTGGCACTTCCTGCGCCTCGTCGACCTCTACAACAACGTGCCATTTGACGACGCCCTGCAAGGCACCGTGCGCCTGACGCCCCGTTACGAACCAGGCCAGCAGGTGTATGAAAAAGCCGTAAACCTCATCAGCGAAGGCATTGCCGATATCAAGCAGGCGCCCCTCACGGCCCCCAAGCCCGGTGCCGACGATGTAGTATTTCAAGGCAACATGACACGCTGGATCAAGCTGGCTAACACCGTGAAGCTGCGAGCCTTGCTACGCCAGAGCGAAGCCGGCACTGGCTCCTATGTGCAAGCAGAGCTAGCCAAGATTCAAACCGAAGGCAGCGGCTTTCTGGGGGTAGGCGAAAATGCCTACGTGCAGCCCGGCTACCTCGTAACAGCCGGCAAGCAGAATCCCTTCTGGGAAGCATACTACCGCACCGCCGCGGGCGTAGTCACAGCCAATTTCACCGATTTGCGCCCCACTGAGTTTGTGCTAGGTGAGTACCAACGCCTCAACGACCCTCGCCTGGCCCGGCTGTATGCCCGTAACAGCGCCGGGCAGTACCGCGGCGTAGTGTTCGGGGCGCCGGCCAACAGCGGCACCACCTACAACCGCGCCAATACGTCCACGTTCCTCGGTCCGCGCGAAAACAACAACCAGCCCGGCGGCCTGTTCAAAAGCGCCCAGCAGCCTTCGGTGCTACTCAGCTCGTTCGAAAGCCTGTTCCTGCAAGCCGAAGCCACCGAGCGGGGCTGGCTAACGGGCACTACCGCCAAAAGCCTCTACGACGCAGCCATCAGCGAATCGTTTAAGTACCTCGACGTACCGACTGCCGCTACGACTACCTACCTGGCCCAGCCCACCGTCAGCTACGAGCAGGCTGCCAACAAGATAGAGCGCCTGATTGCCCAGAAGTGGCTGGCCCTGAACAGCATCAGCAGCATAGAAGCCTGGAATGACTACCGTCGCCTGGGCTACCCCGCCGCGCTGCCCAACTCGCCCCAGGCGCCTACCCCCACGGCGCGCCCGCTCCGCCTGCTCTACCCCGAAACCGAGCGCACCACCAACGGTACGCAAATCAGCGAACAAGGCCCCCTCGACGGCCTGCGCGACCGGGTATGGTGGGACCGGTAAGTGACTGAGTGAAAAGACGGCTGTCATCCTGAACGCAGTGAAGGACCTTATCACGTGTGAACGAGTCGTTATTACGATAGTCGTTCAACTAGCATAAGGTCCTTCACTGCGTTCAGGATGACAGCCGTCTTTTCACTCAGTCACTCGACAAAGTCACCCCACATACACCGGGGTGGTTTTTTCGCGGAGGTTATATTCCGAGGACATGACCTCGCCGTAGGCACCAGCCGAGCGCAGGGCAATTAGGTCGCCGCGCTTGGTTTCGGGGAGTAGGATGCCTTTGCCGAACGTATCCGACGACTCGCAGATAGGGCCTACCACGTCGTAGGTTTTATCGGTTTTGGCAGTGCTGGTTACGTTCTGGATATGGTGGTGGCTGCCGTAGAGGGCCGGGCGAATCAGCTCCGTCATGCCCGCATCGAGGATGGCAAAGTTGGTTTGCTGGCTTTGCTTCACGTAGAGCACCCGGCTCACGAGCGTGCCGCACTGCGCCACCACCGAGCGGCCCAGCTCCACATGCACCTGCTGGCCGGCGCGGCGGTGCAGATGCTGGCCAAAGGCTGCAAAATAGGCCTCGAAATCAGGGATAGGATCCGTATCGGGGTCGTCGTAGTTGATACCCAGGCCACCGCCCACGTTGAGGTGGGGGAGTTGGTAGCCTTTGTCTTCCAGCCAGGTTTGCAGCTCGTTGATCTTGTGGCTGAGCTGCTCAAATACGCTCAGGTTGGTAATCTGCGAGCCAATATGCGCGTGCAGGCCTACCAGCTCCAGGTGGGGTAGGGATTCCAGCAACTCCACGGTAGCCGGCAGATCAGATAGATTGATACCGAACTTGTTGGCATCCAGGCCCGTGGTGATGTAGTGGTGGGTGTGCGCGTCCACGTTGGGGTTCACGCGCAGCGCCACGCGGGCACGTCGGCCCTGGGCACCGGCCAGCTCGTTCAAGACCTCCAGCTCCTGCCCCGACTCTGCGTTGAAGCACCAGATATCGGCGGTCAGCGCCAGGTTGATTTCCGCATCGGATTTTCCTACCCCAGCAAACACAATATGATCGGGCGCGAAGCCGGCGTCCAGGGCCCGTTGCACCTCGTTGCCACTCACGCAGTCGGCCCCGAAGCCAGCCTGTTGCACGCGCTCCAGCACGGGCAGGTTGGCGTTGGCTTTCAAGGCATAGTGCACCTGCACGTTGTGCGCCTGGGCGGCTTGTTGCAGCATGTGGAGCGTCCGCTCTAGTAGGTTTAGGTCGTAGAGGTAGTAGGGGGTAGGGCGGTCAAGCAAATCCGCCGGTAGGTGAAATGACATCAGGTCAGTGAGTTGCGAGTTGTGAGTGCGGGTTATGAGTTGCCGGCTACTAGGTGTAGATTCTCTGGTGAAAACTTCAAAACTTACAGCTGGCAACTCACAACTTGCAACGCAAAGAACGGCACGGAAACGCTAGGATAAAACTGTTGCGTATACATAGGAGTTTATCAAGTACGGCGGAGTTATTTACCGCCGATTCGCGTTCTTTCCCCGTGACTTATCCAACCGACCCGGCGCGCCGCCCCGACCTGCTCCGCCTACCTTACGACGACTACCGCGCCCTGCCGGCCGTGGCCAACTCCGACCTGTCGCGCCTGCGCGATGCGCTGAATGGCCGCCTACCTCGCACACCCGGCAACCAGAATGCCCTTAGCTTCGGTACGGCTTTTCATACGGCCCTGCTGGAGCCCGAGCAGTATCAACCCGGCCAGCCCGGCCTCAACGATACGCTGGTGTGGTGGCTGGTGGAGGGCGTAAAGCTGCAACCCGAGCTGCGCCAGCTGTTGGAGGTAGGGGTGCCCGAGCCCAGTTGCTTGTTCACGGAGCCTACCACCGGCACGCTGTGTAAGCTCCGCGCCGACTTGGTGGTAGACCAGCCCGACCAGCCGTATACTATTGTCGATTTTAAAACCACTGGTGCCCGCGACTACGAGCATTTCCGTGCCCAGTGCACCGGTTTCGACTACGACCGCCAGGCCGCCTTCTACCTCGATGCCCTGCATGCTGACCGTTTCCTGTTGGTAGGGGTGCAGAAATTTGAGCCGTTTGGCGTCTTCACGGTAGAAGTGACGCCCGACATGTTGGCCGATGGTCGTCGCAAGTATCTGTATTTATTGCGCCTGCTACAACCTACTGCCGAGCTACCCTCATATCTTAGCGAAACCGTACGTACGATTTCTGATAATTTGGGTGCGCAGTATAAGACGAAATAGAGTTGGGCGCAACCTTTTGCAAACGCAAACGTAGGTAGCGCTTCTGCGCACTGTATTCTTGTCCTACCCATCTGGTTGCGAAGGCCGGTTTATTGCTTACTCTTTTCATGGCTGATATTACACTGGCTGCTTACACCTACGGCTCTATCTTGTTCGACCCGAATGTGCCTTGCATCATCACCCAGTGGCACTCTTTCGCCAATCGGCAGCAGTTTCAGGCCATGATGAACGAGGCCTTGGCCTGTTATCAAGAAGAGGCCAAGCGCACCCCATTATTGGGCTGGCTGGCCGATACGCGCCAGATGAGTGCCCTTACCTCTGACGACCAACATTGGCTGAATACTGACTGGAACCCGCGGGCCTACGCTGCCGGTATCCGCCACATTTGCATTGTGCAGTCGGAAAATGTATTTGGGCAGATTGCCGCGGCCAGCTATAGTACCAAAACGCTAGCTAACAAGGAGTACGAGATTCAGCCTGTAACTCAGCCTACCATAGAAGAGGCGAAAGGCTGGCTGCACAAGATCTTGCAGCAGCCAGTACTGTCAGAATAGCAGCTACTCTCACCAGCATAAACACTATCCACAAAGGTGGCAGGCTCCTTGCACATGGGGCCGCATCCTTAGCGTTTTGGTAGGGGGTAGATGTTGGTTATGAATACACTGATACGAGCGCGCGAAACTCAGTTTTATCAGAACGAGGCGGGGCGCCTACTCTACAATACAATCGGGTACGTACATCTGGCCTGGAGTGCTGAGCGCATCACCCAAACGGCATTGGAGGCCTTCTACGAGCAGGTATTAGCACTATTGCTGCGTACAGGTGCCTCTAAAATTTTGTCGGAGCACGGTGGACGGCGCCCGCTCTCGGCTGAGGCGCAGCAATGGATTGCCACAAATTGGGTGCCCCGTGCCATAGCCGAAGCAGGTTTCGGATTTTGCGCCATTGTAGAAGGCGAAGACCCAGTGCATCGGTTGGCAACGCAATCTATCATTTCAATTTCACCCAACCAGCTACTGTACAAGCGCTTTTCGCTGATGTCTGAGGCTGATGCTTGGCTGCAGAGTATCGAGTAACTGACCACATTACGCCAGCATAGCGCGTGCTGTTTCCTGGCCACTTACCAGCGCCGCCTCAACGGTGCCCGTAGCTGGGCCTTCGTAAAGACCTTCGCCCGCAAAAAACAAGGTGTTGGCAATGGGTGTAGCCAGCAGGGCGCGGGCTGGAGCCGCTTGTACGGTAGGGTAGGAGTAGGCGCCTCTTGCCAGTGGGTCGGCGCCCCAGTTGGTTACGTGCCACGCCCGGAGTTGCTCACGGAGCGCAGTAGGCGTAGTGTCCAGCAAATACGCTAAGGACTCCAGCGCGTGCTGCAGCAACTGCTCCTCTGAGTGCTGTCGTAGGCGCTCGGCAGCCGGGCCGGCCAGCCAGCCTGTCAGCAAGGGGCGTGCATCGGGCTGTTGACTCCACCAGGTAGGCACCGTAGCATCGGAGAAAAGAAACTCCATTTCGGGCATTTTGACCTCCCAAATGGGCTCCTTAAATTCTAGCGCGAACTTGGTAACCATGCCAAAGCCCAGCGCCGCCGCCGCTGCCCGGTACTCGGGTAACTCGGGCGTGAAGCGTAGATACCCCGGTTGTTCTGCTGGCTGCTGCCACACGCCCAAGGGCACTGTGAGCAACAACTGGCGCGCCTGATAACGCTGGTCCTGCTGATCAATAAGCAGCACTTGCCCTGGCTGCCACTGGATTTCCTGTACCGGCCGCGAGAGTTGCAGCGTAGCGCCGGCAGCTTGAGCTTGTTGGGCCAGCCAGTCCAGCAGCGGGCCGTAGCCGCCCACCGGTCTTGGCGAGTCGTCAGCGTCGCCGCTGGCCCACTCGTCGCGCAGGGCCCAGGCGCTCACGCGGGTCGGGTCAGCTGCGTCGTAGCCCTCGGCAAACTGCAGGGCCATCTCGCGCAGAGTCCGGTGCTCCTCTCCCGAAAATTCCTGTTGTAAAAAATCAGCCAGTGGCAGATCGTTCGGCAGCGCCTGTAGCTTATCGAGTAGTTGCGGCAGGTGTTTAAAGAAGTTGTCGTCTTCCTGCAGTTGTCCACCCCGCACGGCATAGGCCCGGCCTTCTGAGACGTGCCACGTGCGGCCTGCTTCGGCTAGCAAAGCCCGCGTGAGAGGCACTGCGCCATGCAAAAACTCAGCACCTGTTTCGATAGGGGCGCTAAAACCGGCGGGCGTGTAGGTATGCACCCGGCCGCCTACCCGGTTGCGGGCTTCCAACACCAGCACCTGGCGGCCGGCCTGGGCTAATGTGCGGGCCGCCATTAGGCCGGCTGCACCAGTGCCCACAATTACAACATCGGTAGAATCCATAAGCAAAGCAGCAGTATAAAATTAATCTGCTGCTAACAGGAGTAAAAGGAAGTAGCTATACTTACTCGCTATTAGAGGAAGCTATAAACTGATAATAGTTTAGCTTTCTATCAGATATACAAGTATTTATCATATATAATGAATAGCGTACCGGTAGTATCGAATGAAGTCAGGTAGCCAAAATTTGCCAGCTGTATACGTGTCTGCCCGAAATCTGGGTGTTAAAAGTAAAACGTATCTTATGTAACGCTATTTCTTATGTCACGTATGGGTCTTGGAAATAGCTAAAATTATGTACTTATGTTGTGCAGCTATACAAGCTGATACATAAACATATTATCACTTTGTTAACTTAGCATATACATATAATTTATACGATTAACAATAAATTACAGGCTTTTGTGTCTTAACTTTGCTAATCGACGGATATAGGATAAACATCGTTATATTCAAAAAAATCCTACTACTCCCACTGTACGTCCATAATCATTCCTTCTTCTTGCAATTCTCTTACCCCGCGTTTATGCGTCTACCCCTCCGCTCACGTCTGCTTTTTTTTCTGGTTGTTTGGGCAGTAAGTCTGCAAAGCTGCGTGGTGCAAGAAAAGTTGCCCTACCTGCAGAGTAGCAGCTATTCTGTGAAAGCGCCGGTGGCGGTACCCAACCCTCGGCCCAACTACCGGCTGCAACCTGGCGATGTGCTTAGCATTCGGGTGCAAGGCGCCGATCCAAAGCTGACGGAGCCATTTAACATCACCGGAACCCAGATTATGAACTCTGGTGACCCTGGCACTTTGTATATGACAGGCTACCCTATTGGGGAGGATGGCAACATTAGCCTACCCACTGTAGGCAAGCTGAAAGTGCAAGGGCTAGATATCAACCAAGCACAGGCATTGGTGCAGAAAAGCATTAGCAACTACGTACTCAATGTGAATGTGCTGCTGAAGCTGCTGAGCTTTAAAGTGACAATATTGGGCGAGGTTCGCGCGCCAGGACGCTACTTCATCTACAACCCACAGGCTACCATTTTGGAAGGCCTGGGTATGGCCGGCGACCTAACGGAATTTGGCAACCGCGAAAACGTGAAACTGGTGCGGCAAACTTTAAATGGTTCGGAAGTTGTGCTCATCAATCTCACCGACCCCAAGCTGCTCCAATCGCCCTACTACTACCTGCTCCCCAACGACGCATTGTATGTGGAGCCGTTGAAAGCCCGCACTACCCGCGCCAATGCTGGCAACCTGGCCCTGGTTTTTGCAGGCGTGTCATCTATTGTGCTGCTGCTGGGCTTTATTCTCAAGTAGAACGGTCGGATAGACGATCTGCTTATTGCTGCTAACCTAATTAAGGACTATCTGGTATGGAAACCCGTTCTGCTTTTTCAGAGGAAATAGATTTGCACGAGCTTTTTTTTAAGCTCCGGCGTCGCTGGCCGTGGTTTGTGGGCTGCCTGCTACTCGCGGGCTTAGGCGCGTGGCTGTATCTGGCTGTAAAATCACCGGTATACGACTACCAGTCGACCATGCTTATTGGCGACCAGTCTACCGGCTCCAAGCAAACCCAAGAACTGCTTCAATTGCTGGACAACAACAAGCAGCGTGGAGTAAAGATTGAGGATGAGGTAGGGCTGCTCACCTCAGCCGACATGGTGCGCCGCACGCTGGAGCAACTGCCTTTTTCCGTGAGCTACTACGCCGTGCCTAACTCTTGGCTGAACTCGGTTCGCAAGCTGAAAGTGCGCGAACGGGCCACAGGGGGCGTGCCATTTCAGGTGCAAACCCTAGCTGATAAGCCACAGTTGACGGGAGTACCCGTGTATGTAGAGCCTCTAGCTAATGGTCGTTTCCGGGTGCACGCCGAGGCCGACAAGGGCGAGCTGCGCCAGTTGTTCTCGGGCGAACTGGTGCGCGAGGTAGAAGATGTGCAGTTTGACCAGACCATAGCGGCAGGCGACACGCTCCGCACGCCTTTGCTGTCGGTCGTCATTAATACCGAGCCGGGCTACCCCGCTACTGGTAGTGAGCAGTACTTCTTCCGACTCAATGATATGAGCAGCTTGACTGCTGACTATCAGCAGCGCCTGAAAGTGCAACCCACTGAGCATGAGTCGCGGATTCTGCTCTTGAGCATTCGGGGCAGTGTGCCTGAAAAGGAGCAACGCTTCCTGAATACGCTGATGACCACCTACGTACAGGATGACCTGAACCAGAAAAATGAAACGGGCCGCAAGACCATTGCTTTTCTGGACAATGAGATTGGCAAACTGTCAAATTCTCGTTCCCGCTCCACTGCCAACCTCAGCTCTTTCCGGGCTTCCCGCAACGTGGTAGACGTAGGCGTGCAGTCGGGTGTAGACATTCAGCAGCAGGCACAGTTGGGCACCATGCGCGCCCGTGTGGCCACCGATCAGAAATTCTACGAAAGCATGCTGTCTTACTTGCGGCAGCACCGCGGCAAGTCGCAGGTAGCGACCCTCAGCAGCGCCGGCGTTTCCGATCCTACGGTTACGCATTTGATTGAGCAGCTCACGGACCTGAACAACGAGCGCGCCGTATTGGCCGTGAATGCCAGCGACATAAACCCCCAGGTGGTGGCATTGGACGAAAAAATCAGCACTACCAAGGAGCAGCTGATTCAGACCTTGGGTAGCTTGGCCCGCACCTCGGAAATTGCTCTACGCGATTTGGACCAGCAGTTGAGCGCTGTGCGTAGCCAGCTGAGCAGCACCCCCGAAAACGAGCGTCAGCTGAACTCGCTGCAAACTACGAGCGAATCCACCGAGAAGAATTACAGCTTTCTGGTGCAAAAGCGCAACGAAGCCGCCATTGCGCTGGCTACCAACACTACGGATAAGAAAATCGTGGACCCAGCCCGGCAAACTGGTCTTGGTCCGGCAGCGCCTAAGCCGCCGCTGGTAGCGCTGCTGGCTCTGCTGGCTGGCTTGGCCATCCCTACCAGTTTGGTGTTGCTGATCGACAAGACTAATCGCCGCGTGCAGGGCAAAGAAGACCTAGCGCGCATTACAGATATTCCGCTGCTGGGCGTGATTCCGCACGGTACCAGCAAGGACCGCCGCGTGCAGACCCAGGACCCACGTAGCCCCATTGTGGAAGCCTTCCGCTCAATTCGGGTAAACCTGCAATACCTCTCGGCTGGCCTCGACAAGCGCGTTATCGGCGTTACGTCGTCGGTGCCGGGCGAGGGCAAAACCTTCTGCTCGGTGCACTTGGCCGCCGAGCTGGCCCGCAGCGGCCGCCGCGTGATTTTGCTGGAATGCGATATGCGCCGCCCGGCTGTGGCGCCCTACCTGGGCATCGACCACAAGGCACCCCAAGGCCTGAGCACCTACCTGAGCGGCCAAAGCACGCTGGAAGAAGCCCGCATTGTGACCGACATTCCAAACCTGGATGTGCTGGCCTGCGGCCCGATTCCGCATAACCCCACGGAGCTGTTGGAGTCGAAGCGCCTGGTAGACCTGATTATGCTACTCAAGGAGGAGTATGACTACCTGATGGTAGATATTCCGCCCATGGGCTATGTATCAGAGTTCTTTGTGCTGCTCCAGCACCTGGATGCTAACCTATATGTAGTGCGCCAAAACTACACCGACCGCGAAATGGTAGGGCAAATCGACGAGCTGTATCGCGACCAGAAGGTGAAGCAATTGTACACTGTCATCAACGACGTGCACTTCGCCAATACCTACGAGTACCGCTATAAAACCAAAGCCTATAATTACGGCAGCTAGTGAGTTAGTAGCTGCCCATTGGGAGTTGTCTGATTTTAATGGCAACTCCCAATAGGTAGCTACTAACTGACAACTATTTAACGCACAACTAAATGGCAGTAACCTCTAGCAATGTAGCATCGGCCGCTGTGCGCGGGGTGCAGTGGACTACCGCTGCCACCGTGGCAAATGCACTGATGCAGATTGGCTACACGGCGGTGATGGCGCGTTTGCTGGACCCTGCCGCGTTTGGTCTGGTGGCCATGTCGGGCGTGGTGTTGCGCTTCGGTAGCTATTTCGCCGAAATGGGCCTGGGCCACGCGCTGGTGCAGCGACCAGAAATCAGTAAAACGGATATTCGAGCGGCTTTCACGGCCAGCATTGGGCTGAGCATTGTGGTGGCTGGGTTAGCTTGGCTGTTGGCGCCACTGTCAGTATTCTTCCTGAAAAATGAAGCGGTGGTACCCATCGTGCGAATGCAAGCCCTAGGCTTTGTGCTGGTGGGCATCGGTACTACCGCCGCCAGCCTGCTCCGGCGCGAAATGCGCTTCGACTCCATTGCCAAAATAGATGTGCTAGCCTATATTCTGGGCTATGGCGGGGTAGGCATCACCATGGCTTGGGCTGGTATGGGCGTGTGGAGCCTAATTCTGGCCAGTCTGGCGCAGCAGTTGTTTGCAACCCTGATGAGTTACGCGCTGGTACGCCACTCTATTCAGCTCATCTTCAGCCGCGAGCCATATGCCAAGTTGCTTGGCTACGGGAGCAAGGTATCGGTTATCAGTTTCCTGGAGTTTGTGAATGGCAACCTCGACACATTGCTGATCGGGCGCCTGTTGGGGAGTACGCTGCTGGGTATCTACAACCGTGCTTACATGCTGCTGTACCTGCCCATGTATTTCCTGACTAATAGTTTGGCGCGGGTGGCCTTCCCAGCATTTAGCAAAATTCAGGAAGATGTGCCGCGCGTACGGGCGCTCTACCTGAAAAGCAGCACGCTGGTAGCTACCGTCATCCTGCCTATGTGCGCCGGCGTTGCTGTGGCAGCCCCCGAGATGGTGCAGGTGCTACTTGGGCCCAAGTGGATGGACTCGGTTCCGATTCTGCGGATGCTGTGCTTCGCTATTCCGCTGAGTATGACCACTATGTTTGCTGGTATTGTGGCTGATGCACGGGCAAATTTGCGCCAGAAAGTGATTTTGAACCTGGAGTTCATGGTGCTGCTGACCAGCTTGTTCTGGCTGCTGCGCGACTATGGCCTGCTGGGTATTGCGGCCGCTATCGGCACGGGCGAGGTGGTGCGCACCTTCTTATACATGCGCATCACTCACAACGACATTGGTATTCGGTACCGGCAGCTGCTAGCTATGTACCTACCAGGTCTTCTGAACGCCGCCGCTGTAGGGGTAGGGATTATGGCCGTGTCGCTGGGTCTACGCTCCGTAGGCAGTCCGGCCCTGCTTACCCTTGTGGCGCAGATTGCTATGGGTGGCCTGGCTCTGGGCGTTGTGGTGCTACGCTGGCCTTCTAGCGAGTTGCACCCGCACTTGCAGCAGGGACTAAACCGCCTACGCAAGGTAGCGGGCCTGCCTACCCCGTTGCATGCCAGCCTGGCCCGCTATGCTGCTTTTCTGGAGCGCCGACAGCCGCTGTTTCCTTCTTTTGAGCCACTGACTAGCTCCCTCACGCCATGAACATCCTGCTGACCTCCTTAATGGTTCCGGGTGCCCCTTCTGGGGTGCGCGTGCACTACGAGCGACTGGCCGAGCAACTTCAGCGCGAAGGCCATACCGTGACGGTAATCACGCAGGCCAGCTTGCGGCCAATGGTACGACGCGCCATTGGAGTTTTCCGTCGTGCCCTAGGCCTATTTGGCCAATCGGGTACGCGCATAGGGATAGAACTAGGCTTCGTAGCTGAGATATATTTTGCCATCGACCGCACCGCCCGCTACGATGTGGTGAATGCACAGGACGTAAGTAGTGGCTGGGCTGCCCGGCTAGCCCTGCGCGACCAGGCACCCGTAATCGTAACCGGCCACTTCAACGACCACCCGGCCGAGGAACTGGTGCATCAACTGCACCTTTCAGGCCTGTCGGCGCGCTTTCTGCACCGTTGGTACACGTTTCTGCTGCGCAAAACGCAGTTTTTCATTGGGGTATCGGATTACGTGCTGCAACGCACCCTACCCTGGCTACCGGCCGATGCCCAATCAACCGTTGTATACAACGGCGTGGACATGACGCCTCCCGCTGAGCCTACTCTCCCAGCCAGCGTACCCGATCTGCGGGCGATGTTTCCTAATCGGACTATCGTGTTAAACGTAGGGCAATTGGAGCCGCGCAAAAATCAGCGGTACCTAGTACAGGTAGCCGCCGCGCTCCGGCAACAATACACTGATTTTGTGTTGGTGCTAGTAGGTAAGGGCGAAGACGAGGAGCATCTGCGCCAGCAAATTGCCGCGGCCGGCTTGGAACAGCACGTGGTGCTGCTAGGCTACCACCGCGAGATAATGGCCCTGCTGCGCACCGCCAACCTCTACGTGCACGCCGCCACCCGCGAAAACTGCCCACTGGTGTTGCTCGAAGCTATGGCCACCGAGTGCCCAGCCGTGGCGCTGGCAGTGGGCGGCATCCCGGAGCTACTGGCGCCTACCCCCGAAGCACTGATACCAGTTGCTACGCCACCAGTCGAGCTGGCAGACTATCTACAAGAACTCCTCACAACTCCGACACGAGTGGAGCAGCTGCGGCAGCGGCAGCACGCCTTCGGGCGCACGCACTTCGATGCCCACGTGATGCTGGCGAATACGCTGGCTTTCTTCGAGCAGGCCCGGCAACTGCCTGCCCCAACGCCTACCCACCCGGCAAGGGTGCCTACCCCGGCGCGACCCCAACCCGCTATGCAAGCGCGCTAAACCGCCGGTATACTCCCGCATTTCATGAAAATCAAGCTGAACTTTCTGGCGCTCATTCCCTTCCTGGCGATACTGGCTACCAGTAAAGCCTTCTGGGAGTTTGCGTTCGGGGCTGATCGGGTAGACCAGGAGCCAGGTGAGCTGAAGTTTCTGGTGTATGCCTTGCTGGCTGGCTCGCTGGCTAGCATCTGGTTCTACTGGCGCTACTTCGAGCCATTGATGCGCAAGTGGTTGATAGCGGTGTTGCTGGTGATAGGAGGGATGATGCTGGAATCGTATGCCGAGTGGGGCTCCGTACTGGAATACGCTCACGTATTCAACAAGCTGTTTGTGCTGCTCACCATTTTCGGCATCTATGGCTTCTACCGGCGGCACGGGCTGCCGCCTATGCAGCAGCTGAGTACGGTTATTCTACTAGTGTCCGTGGGCAACCTACTACTATTTCACCGGGAATCGTTGAGCCTGAGCGCCTTCGTGGAAAATACGCGAGGCTTCAACGCCGCTTCAGCCTACCTGTTTGTGCTGGTCATCCTGCTTAGCCTGAACAACTACCTGCTGCGCAATTCGCTTACTTCCCTGCTAATCGTGTTTGTGTGCATGCCGCTGGTGATTTTTCTGCAACACCGCTCGGTGTGGATTGCCATGTTCATTGCCATTCCGATTGACGTGCTGCTGTTGCGTCGGGCACGGCTGGCACGCTTCTCACCTGTAAAAATGGTAATGCTTTTGGTCATTCCCTTCATCCTAGGGTCGTTGGGCGTGACTATGCTGGTGCTGGATAATCCGCAGGTAGTCACCCGCTTCGAGCAGAGTATCGACGACATTGCCAACGCCGACAAGCAAGGCACCGGTAGCTGGCGTCTCAAGCAGATCGAATCCTACCTACCGTTGGTAGAAGAACGCCCCGTAGCTGGCTGGCGCCTCGAAGGTTTCGAAGTGCCCATGCAGTTCTACGACCCCAGCAGCGACATGCCTATGTGGAAAGACCGCACCGGCCACCACTTCCACAACTTCTACCTCGACCGGGCTTTCTACTTTGGCATTTTGGGCATTCTGCTGGTGGTGTTAGTGCCGATTGTGTTGGTTACGCGGCGGTTGCTTCGCTCACGTTTCCTCGATGCCGATACGGCTGCTTTAGTCGCCTTCTTCATCAGTCTGATTGTGTTCGGCACATCCTACGACTGGTCTACCTACCACTATGGCCTGATTGGCCTGATGCTGGCCGCCCTGGCCGAGCCCATGACAGACCCCTTCCTACTACAGCCGCGGTCTGCGGCACACGCGCGCCGGGTATCGGCTCCGGCGTTGCCTATCTAACTCTGCTGTCTGCCTGTTATTTAGCTCTATATGAAAATTCTCTGGCTTGCCCCTTATCCTCACCCTTCTGAGCCCGCGGCGCACCCCGTTCCGTGGGTAGGCACGCTGGCAGAGTTGCTGCGCCAGCAGCCCGGCGTGGAGCTAACCATCCTGAACTGGACGCACCGCATCGACAAGCCCGTGGATGAGTTTGACCGCGATGGCATGCACTTCATCTACCTGAAAGTGCCTAAGGTGCGCACCGATATTCTGACGCTTTACCAGTGGCGCATTGCCATTGTGAAGAAGTACCTGCGGCAGCATTACAAAGAGTACGACGTGCTGCACCTGCACGGCTCGGAGCTGCAACTACCCGCCATGACGGCCAGCCTACCCGCACCTATGGTGCTATCAGTGCAGGGTATCGTATCGGAGTACGCCAGGGTAGTGCCCCAGAAGTTTTCGATGCTGAAGTTTCTGTGGACGCTGGCGGGCTTCTATGAGAAGCGCTACCTGCCCACAGTGCACAACTTCTCCTGTCGTACCGATTGGGACAAGTTCCACACGAAGCGCCTGAGCCCCGGCGCCCGCATCTTCCACAACTGGGAGACGATTCGGCCCGAGTTTTTCGAGGAGGCTGATAAGCCCGCGCCGACGCAACCCGCCCGCCCGCAGGCGCTGTTTGTAGGGGGCAAGCAGGAAATCAAGGGTTTCAAGGAAATGCTGATGGGCTTCGACCTCATTCGCCAGCAAGCCCCCGACATGCGCCTCGTGATTGTAGGCCGCTTGGAGCCCGCCGACGTAGCTGCCGTGGCTGCTAAATACAACTTACAGCACATCGGCCCCGAGCACGTGGAGTGCCGTCCGTTCCAGACAGGTGCCGGCCTGGCCCGCTTGTGCCGCGAGTCGTTCTGTCTGCTGCACCCGTCGTATATCGACAACAGCCCCAATAGCGTGTGCGAGGCTCAGCTAATGGGCCTACCCGTAGTGGCATCCGACGTAGGTGGGGTAGCCTCCCTCATCACCGAAGGCGAAACCGGCCTGCTTTGCGACCTGACGCCCGCCAGCCTGGCTCGTCAGACCCTGCGTCTCTATCACGACCCGGCCCTATACCAGCGAGTTGTCACCCAGGCACAAGCCGTAGCCCGCGAGCGGCATAACCCCGATACTATTATTCAGCGTACCCTGGCCATGTACGAGGCCGTACGCGACTCGGTACCAACGGCCGCCGCTGCGCCTGCCGTAGCGGCCACCGCCTAACTACTGCCGACGTCGCTCTGCTAAGGGCAGCTGCCATTGCTATTTGATCTACTATGACCCCCTCTGCTACCCTGTCTGCTGCTACGGCCTTAGATACGCCGGTGCTGCTGCTGATTTTCAGCCGGCCCGACACCACCCGGCGCGTGTTTGATACCATCCGCCAGGCGCGGCCTACCCGGCTCTACGTGGCCGCCGACGGCCCGCGCCCCAACCACCCTACCGACGCTGTGCGTTGCGCCGAAACCCGCGCCATTGTGGAGGAAGTGGATTGGCCGTGTGAAGTATTCACGTTGTTTCAAGAGAAAAACCTGAACTGTGGGGTAGGGCCCGTCACGGCCATCAACTGGTTTTTTAGCCACGAAACGGAAGGCATTATTCTGGAAGACGACTGCGTGCCCTCGCCCAGCTTCTTCCAGTTTTGCCAGGAATTGCTGGCCCGCTACCGCGACGATACCCGCGTGATGCACATTGGCGGCAACAACTTTGGCTCCGAAGCGCAACGACCGCTGGGGCCCGACGCGCCTTCTTACTACTTCTCGGAGCAACGCAACAGCTGGGGTTGGGCCACTTGGCGCCGTGCTTGGGACATGTACGATTACCATCTTTCGGGTTTCCGGGAGGCCGTTGCCAGTGGCGCTTTCGATGGCGTGTTCAGCAGCTCCCTGGAACGGCGCTACCGCTTGGGTAAGATGCGCGGCGTACTGGCCCTACCCTCGCCGCCTGATGTGTGGGACTACCAGTGGGAGTACACCATTGCTATGAACTCGGGCCTGTATATTGTGCCGGCCGTGAACCTGGTGGGCAATATTGGCTTCGGCAACAACTCCACTCACACCCACGACGACGGCGACATGATGGGCGCCCTACCCGCGCAGGAGCTGAGCTTCCCATTGCGCCACCCCGCCTACGTGCGCCTCGACCGGCCCCGCGACCGGAAGCGCTTCAACGAGTTTCTGCGCAGCCGCTTGTCGGCCATCGTGCGGCGGGTGTTTGCCGGGCAGAAGCCAGTGGCTTCGGGTTTGCAAAGCCCTAAAACAAAAACGGCGGCATCAGCGCCGGAGGTAGTGCCCGCCAATTCGCTGTCGTCATGAAGGTGCTGCTCTCCGCGTATGCCTGCAATCCCACGAAAGGCGGGGAAAGCGGCATTGGCTATAGCTGGACACAAGAGTGGCTGCAACATGGCCATGAGGTGTGGTGCTTCACACGCCCCGATGAGCGGGCTGACATAGAAGCCTACTTGGCTGAGCACGTTTCGCCCGAAGGGCGGGCTAAGCTGCATTTTGTGTACGTAGCCGTGCCCGGCTGGGTAGACTACCTCTACCGGTGGCAGTTTGGCGTGTACTTACACTATATGGTGTGGCAGTACCAGGCGTGGCGTGCAGCGCGTAAGCTGGAGGCTACGGTTGGGTTCGATCTGATACACCACGCTACCTACGGCAGTCTGCAAATGGCATCGTGGCTGTGGCGTGTAGGCAAGCCGTTGATTATCGGTCCGTTGGGCGGTGGTCAGCAAACGCCCCGTTCGTTCCAGTCCTACATTCCCGACTGGTTCAAATCGGAAACCATGCGTAATACCATCAGCCGGGTGCTGATGGCCGGAGACCGGAACGTGCGCCATAGCATCCGCCACGCAGCGCTGGTGCTGACTACTAACCAGGAAACTGCCGCGAAAGTCCGGGCGCTGGGTGCCCGGCGGGTAGAGCTGTTTCTGGATTCGGGGCTGCCGGAGTCTTTTTTGCCCGCTGAGTTTCCGGTGCGCGAGCCAGCTGATCAGTTGCGTCTGCTGTGGCTGGGCCGACTGATTCACCGCAAAGCCCTACCCCTGGTGCTCGATGCCCTGACGAAGGTAGCGGCGCGGGTGCCCTTTCATCTAACCATTGTGGGCGATGGGCCAGTAGGAGCAGAGCTACCTGAACTGCTACGGCAGCGCGGCCTAACAGACCGCGTGACCTGGCGCGGCAGCCTGCCCTGGGCCGAAGTGCGGGAGGTGTTTCTGACGCACGACGCATTCTTGTTTGCCAGTCTGCGCGACTCCTTCGCCTCGCAGTTTCTGGAGGCCATGGGCGCCGGCCTACCCATCATCACGCTCAATCACCAAGGCGCCCGCGACTTTATACCCGCCGAGGCTGCCATTAAGGTACCCGTCACGACTCCTGATGAAACCGTGGCGGCGCTGGCCCGCGCTGTCGAGGAGTGCTACGACCACCCGGAGCGTCGCTTGGCCATGGGCCGGGCTGGTTACGCTTTCGCCCGCACCCAAAGCTGGCCGGCCCGGAGCCAACGCATGTTGCACCTGATTGAAGAGGCAGTGCCTCATGCAACGGTACTACAGAAAGCCTGATCTAGGACGCTCAGCTTCTCAAGACGAATATAAAACCTGCGCCGCCGAAGTTCTTCGGCCCAACAGCTATGCGGCTGTCTATCCAGAAGCTGCCCAAAGCGTAGCTATTTTCCTTACTGCTTACTACCCCTCTTGCAATGCTTTACATCGTTATACCCGTTTTCAACCGCAAAGAATACACGCGCGAGTGCCTGCTCTCGTTGCGGGCTCAAACCAACCAGTCCTTCCGTACCATTGTGGTGGACGATGGCTCGACGGATGGCACCGACCAGATGCTGGCTGAGGAGTTTCCGGAAGTGATAGTAGTAAAGGGCGACGGGAATTTGTTCTGGACGGCGGGTGTAAACCTAGGCATCCGGCGGGCGCTGGAGCTGGGCGCTACTCGCGTCATGACCCTCAACAATGATGTGGTGACCGACCCGCGCTTTGTGGAGCAGATGTTGCTCGATGCCGAGCGCAACCCCAACGCTGTACTGGGTGCGCTAGAGCTGGACGCCGCTACCGGTGAGCCTATCTATGGCGGCGAAACACTGAACTTCCGCACTAACATGCGCCGTGACCTGCTAGAAGTGCTTCCTCCTGAAAAGCGTACCGGCCTGCACGAGGTAACTTACCTGCCCGGTCGCGGCCTGCTGATTCCGAAGGCTGTCATCGACAAAATAGGTCTGTTCGACGAAAAGCGCCTACCCCACTATCTGGCCGACTTTGACTACACCAGCGTAGCGCGCCGCAACGGCTTTCCGAACTACCTCAACTACAACGCCATCCTGAGCACCTACCCCGAAGAAAGCGGCCAGACGCTCACGCGCAAGCACCGCAGCCTGAAAGGGTATTACCAACACCTATTTGGTATCAGGGGCGGGGGCAACATGGTGAATTTTACGCACTTTGCCCTAAAAAACTGCCCAGCACCCTACCTGCCATATTTCCTGCTTAATGGCTATGCTCGGCGGGTGGTAGGGTACTTCCTCCATTAAAAGAGTAGAGAAGGGATGGTAGCACCATCCCTTCTTTTTTTGCTAGTTGATCTACTCGCTCATGTCCTACCTACGCCTACAACGCCTACTTTTTGCCGTGAGCTGCAGCCTGCTGCTGGCGCGCTGCCAAAGCTCGGCTAGCAAGGATAGGGAAGAAAAGGTCCTGGTCATAACCCAAGGTGGCGTGTACAGTGGGTCATACCGGAGCTTGGACAGCTCGGTGCCGTGCATTCGCATCGCCACCACCGAGCCCGTGCAGCTGGTAAACTGCACGCTGGCCGGGGCGGGCGACTTGATTGTCTCGGGTGAGGGGGCGGACCTGGTCGTGCGCAACTCTCGTGGCTACGGGCTGGAGCCCAGCCGCACGGGCGTGGGCCGGGGCCGGTTCGTGAACAGCTTCCGGGCCCGGCGCCTGTGGATCGAGCACAACTACTTCGAGCAGACCAGCGGGCTCAACATCGACCGCTGGAGCCAGAGCGCGGGCGTGTCGGGGGTGAGCCAGCCCTTGCTGGTGCGCTACAACCAGGCGCGCAACATCGACGGGCGCTGGCGCGGCAACCAGGGCAGCACGCGCGCCAGCTTTGTGATCCTGAACACGGTGCGCAGCCTGCCGGGGGTAGAGATCAGCTACAACGAGGTGCGCAACACGGCCAACCAGAGCCTGGTGGAGGACAACATCAACCTGTACGCCAGCTCGGGCACGAGCGGCAGCCCGATCCGGGTGCACAACAACTTTGTGTTCGGGGCCTACCCCTTCCCGGCCACGGCCACGGGCTACACGGGCACGGGCATGACCACGGACGGCAACGGTAACGCCTCGGAGGTGACGGCGTACGTGGAGGCCTACGAGAATCAGTTCATTAGCACCTGCAACGCGGCCATGAACATTGCCGCCGGGCACGACATCTACTACCACGACAACCGGCTGGTCACCAGCGGGCTCTTGGCCGACGGCACGCGGTTGCCGAGCACGTGGGCGGCGACTTCTATCTTCAACTACTACAAGCTGCCGGGCAACGTGTTCTTCAACAACCGGGTGGAGCGCACGGTGGTGGGCTACATGAGCAAGGGGGGGCAGAACGGGCGGCTGGACATGAGCCCGGGGGCGTGTGCGAGCTGCTCGGTGCAGGCCTTGCCCAACCCGGTGACGGTGGACACGGAGCGGGCCGAGGACGTGCGCTGGCAGCAAAAGCTGCAACAAAATGGCATCACTATCGGACCAGAAAAGGGTAGCCAATAAGCTGTATATATACGGTATAGATAGTGCTCGTTACAGGTTGTGCAACCTATCTCATTAGGCTTATAGGTGATAAGCTAATGGTCTTCATAAAATAGGGTAGGGCCTTACCGTTTTTTGAAGAATATAATAAGTGCAGGATTAGATAATAAATTACCGTGCTCAGTGCAAACTGTTGTATTCGGATTTACGCATATCAATTGCCTAATTATCGACTCGCTACGGTTTAATGGACGAAATAGTTAGTAATAAAATTTGGTCATTTGGAGAGGGTGATTTCTCCAAAAAACACGTTCAAAAAGCCGACTTTTCTCAAAAGGTCAACAGGTAATAGTGCAATTATATTTTAGATTTTACTGATTTTTATTTTGCAAAAATAAGTTCCCTGCCGTCGCAAAAGATGGTACTTACTGCGTCAACATCACCTATTTGGCTGTTTTTAGATGTAGATACATTTTTGAATATTAGGTTTTATTTATATATAAGTCGCCCTTATTAAGGAATTATTATGCGTGAAATACTTAGTCTAAATGCCTCGCGTTTCTCCTCGATATATATCTATTGCTATGTTTTAGATTTATACAAATAACATCTCCAGCACTATCTTTACAATTGTAGAAGCTGAATAATATAATTTATTTAAGATTCTACACTTGTTGAACTTTATACTTGACAGATGCGAAAGCAATTTACTTTCTCTGCCAAACAAAGAAGCCTTAAGAGCTGGTCCACTCAATTGATGTCGCTAGGCTTGGCCATCATCACCTGTATGACGTTGCTGCCAGCAGCAGCACAGGCACAAGCTCCGAATATAACATATAGCAGTCCTATTACAATCACGAAGGGCGGCGTGTACAGTGGGTCATACCGGAGCTTGGACAGCTCGGTGCCGTGCATTCGCATTGCCACCACCGAGCCCGTGCAGCTGGTGAACTGCACGCTGGCCGGGGCGGGCGACTTGATCGTCTCGGGCGAGGGGGCGGACCTGGTCGTGCGCAACTCTCGTGGCTACGGGCTGGAGCCCAGCCGCACGGGCGTGGGCCGGGGCCGGTTCGTGAACAGCTTCCGGGCCCGGCGCCTGTGGATCGAGCACAACTACTTCGAGCAGACCAGCGGGCTCAACATCGACCGTTGGAGCCAGAGCGCGGGCGTGTCGGGGGTGAGCCAGCCCCTGCTGGTGCGCTACAACCAGGCGCGCAACATCGACGGGCGCTGGCGCGGCAACCAGGGCAGCACGCGCGCCAGCTTCGTGATCCTGAACACGGTGCGCAGCCTCTCGGGGGTAGAGATCAGCTACAACGAGGTGCGCAACACGGCCAACCAGAGCCTGGTGGAGGACAACATCAACCTGTACGCCAGCTCGGGCACGAGCGGCAGCCCGATCCGGGTGCACAACAACTTCGTGTTCGGGGCCTACCCCTTCCCGGCCACGGCCACGGGCTACACGGGCACGGGCATGACCACGGACGGCAACGGCAACGCCTCGGAGGTGACGGCGTACGTGGAGGCCTACGAGAACCAGTTCATTAGCACCTGCAACGCGGCCATGAACATTGCCGCCGGGCACGACATCTACTACCACGACAACCGGCTGGTCACCAGCGGGCAGCTCGCCGACGGCACGCGTTTGCCGAGCACGTGGGCGGCGACTTCTATCTTCAACTACTACAAACTGCCGGGCAACGTGTTCTTCAACAACCGGGTGGAGCGCACGGTGGTGGGCTACATGAGCAAGGGGGGGCAGAACGGGCGGCTGGACATGAGCCCGGGGGCGTGCGCGAGCTGCTCGGTGCAGGCCTTGCCCAACCCGGTGACGGTGGACACGGAGCGGGCCGAGGACGTGCGCTGGCAGCAGAAGCTGCAACAAAATGGCATCACCCTCGGACCGGAGAATGGCAATACTACCCCAACCGTACCCACGCCGCCCACAAGCGGTAACGGTAACTATGTAGTAAACCCGAGCTTCGAGGCGGACGGCAGAGGGACGGAGTCGCCGGCGGGCTGGCTGACGTCAACGGGCAATGGCACGGGCACGAACGCCTCTTACACCGAGACCTACCCCACGGCCCGCACGGGCACCTACCACGGCACGCACTACCGGCCGGGCAGCTACGAGGTGTATACGTTCCAAACTGTGCGCAACCTGCCGGCGGGGCAGTACACGCTGCGGGCGTGGGTGAAAGGCGGCGGCGGGCAGAGCGCGGCGCAACTGCTGGTCAAGAACTACGGCGGCAGCCAGCGCACGGCCAGCATCGGGGCCACCGAGGGGGGCGTGAACGGCAACTGGACGCAGGTGGAGATAAAGGACATCAGCGTGAGCGGGGGTGAGTGTGAGGTAGGCTTCTACTCCAAGGCCGGCGGTGGTGGGCAGTGGATCTACTTCGATGATGTGGAGCTCGTCGCGCAATCCGGTACCCCTTCTGCACCCAACGTGGCACCAACCGTGAGCCTAACCGCCGCAGTGAATAACTTGACATTGGGCAACTCCCTGACGATGACGGCCAATGCTGCTGACTCAGACGGTTCTATCAAAAAGGTAGAGTTCTTTAGCGGCACCACCAAGCTGGGTGAAACCGCATCGGCTCCTTACCAATTCAGCTGGAAACCCGTGGGCATCGGCACGCTGTCGTTGACGGCCGTAGCGACCGACAACGATGGGGCTACTACCACTTCTAATGTTGTAAACATCACGGTAGTAGGCACAGTTGTGTTGCCCTCTCCAAGCGCACCAGTTTCGAGCGGAAGCCCGGTAGCAGGCAACAATTATATTGTAAACCCGAGCTTCGAGGCGGACGGCAAAGGGACGGAGTCGCCGGCGGGCTGGCTGACGTGGACTGGCAACGGCACGGGCACGAACGCCTCTTACACCGAGACCTACCCCACGGCCCGCACGGGCACCTACCACGGCACGCACTACCGGCCGGGCAGCTACGAGGTGTATACGTTCCAAACTGTGCGCAACCTGCCGGCGGGGCAGTACACGCTGCGGGCGTGGGTGAAAGGCGGCGGCGGGCAGAGCGCGGCGCAACTGCTGGTCAAGAACTACGGCGGCAGCCAGCGCACGGCCAGCATCGGGGCCACCGAGGGGGGCGTGAACGGCAACTGGACGCAGGTGGAGATAAAGGACATCAGCGTGAGCGGGGGTGAGTGTGAGGTAGGCTTCTACTCCAAGGCCGGCGGTGGTGGGCAGTGGATCTACTTCGATGATGTCGAGTTTATCGCGCAAACCAATTCCGTTAGCGAGGGCAGCAACATGGTGCAGAACGCTAGTTTCGACAACGACCTGTTCCCCACGCAAACGCCCAGCCGTTGGAGCACGACTCCCGGCAGCGGCAGCAGCGACAACGCCGACTACACGGAAATCTATCCGGGTGCACGCTCGGGCCTCTACCATGCTACGCATTACCGTCCCGAGCCCTACGAAGTATATACGTACCAGATGGTAAGCGGGCTGGCCAATGGCACCTATACCCTGCGGGTGTGGGCCAAATCCAGCGGCGGACAGAGTGCAGTGCAGCTACAAGCCCGCAACTATGGCGGTAGCCAGCGCACGGCCAACATCGGCGCTAGCAACACCTGGACGCAGATAGAAATCAGCGGTATTCAGGTGACGAATGGCCAATGCGAGGTAGGAGTATACTCGAAAGCTGGCGCCGGCCAGTGGCTGTACTTTGATGACGTAGAGCTGGTGCGTGTGCAGCAGAATACCTTCAGCGCGGTGAGCAGCAGCAACAGCACCGCCGCCGAAAGGCTATCGGCCACTACGGCTGAGACTAATGCTGCCAGCGTCACCGAGTTCAGCGTATTCCCGAACCCGGCCAACGTGCAGACGACTATTGCCGCTCCCTTTGAGCAGGCGGGTAGCGTCACCATCAGCATCTTCAACCTGCAAGGGCAGGAAATGGCGCACTACGTGCAATCGGTGGTGAGTGGCAGCAACTATCTGCCGTTATCTACCGCCAACCTACCCATTGGCAATTATGTGCTGCGTGTAGTAGGCCCAGGACACAATTACACCAAACGCTTAGTAGTTGCTCGTTAAGCAACTGCTAGCCATAAAAAAAGGTCGTCCCAATGGACGACCTTTTTTTATGGCTAATCAGATGGTAAAGTACTCCTTACTTAGCCACGTGCCAGCGCCTTGCGGGCTATCAGGTAGATGAAGTGAGAGTTGGTAACCAGGTAGCGGCGCCACAAGCGGCGCGGCTCCAGCCACAGGCGGTAAGCCCACTCCAGCCACAAGCGACGGGCCCAAGCGGGTAGGCGCTGCTCCAGCCCGGCGTAGGTAAGAAAGGCTTGCCCTACCCCCAGCATACAGGCTTTGATGCGGCCCCTATGCGCGGCCATCCATTTTTCCTGACGAGGGCAGCCCAATGCTACGAAAAGCAAGTCGGGGTCGGCGTCGTTGATGGCTGCTACGTGCGTTTCTTCTTCTTCGGGGGTGAGCTTTCGGAAGGGGGGAGAAACCATGCCGGCAATGCGCAAATTGGGCAGCTCCCGCTCAATCCGTTCCCGGATTTTGCTGAGCACAGCATCCGTGGTGCCATAGAAGTAGACCGACTGCCCCCGGCGCTCGGCTTCGGCTAGCAGGGCAGGGGTGAGGTCCATGCCAGCCACGCGCTCCTGGCGCTTACCGTGGAACCAGCCCACGGCCCCGGCCACCGGGCTACCGTCGGGTGTTACTACATCGGCGTCGGCCAGCACCTGACGAAACTCGGCGTCGCGGTGGGCTTCTACCAGCATGTGCACGTTGGCGCAGCACACGTAGGCTGAGGTGCGGGCCGCGCCCAGTTGCAGAATGGTATCAACAAACTCCGGAAAGGTACCCGTGGAGATGCCGGAATTTAAAACAAGACGTTTGGGTAACATACGAAAGCGGGAAGCGCAGGAAGGTTAGTAGGCGTTTTCTTCGCCGTGTACCATGTTCCAAACCGTCTTACCAATGATTTTCAGGTCGAGCAGGAACGACCAGTTTTCTACGTATTTCAGGTCATACTCTACGCGCTTCTCCATAGCACCATCGGCGCGAGTTTCGCCGCGGTAGCCATTCACCTGAGCGTAGCCCGTGATACCCGGCGTCACGGTGTGGCGCATTGGATACGTACGGATCTGCTTGGAGTATTCTTCCAACTGCGACACCATGTTGGGACGTGGCCCTACCACCGACATGTGGCCCAGCAGCACGTTGAAGAACTGCGGTATCTCGTCGAGGCTGCTTTTGCGCAGGAACCGACCCACCCGGGTGATGCGGGCGTCGCCCTTTGTGGCTTGTAGCTCCACTACCATATCAGTACGCATGGTGCGCAGCTTGTAGCAGGGGAACAACTGGTTCCGCTTGCCAGGACGCATCTGCTTGAAGAATACGGGGCCTTTCGAGTCTAGCTTGATGATGAGCGCCAGAATCGGCATGATGATAGGGAAGATGAACAGAATCACCATACCCGAGAAGGCAATATCAAACGCCCGCTTCATCAGTTGGTTGGGCCGGAAACCCAGCGGATGCTGCCGCACGGTGAGGATAGGCAGGTGGTTATAGTAGTATACGTTGATATCCTGCCGCATTGTGCCCTGGAAATCCGGAATGATGCGGAACGAGATGAAGTGGTCGTCGGCAAAGCCCGACAGGTCCTGCACCAGTTCGTGCTGGTCCAGCGGCATAGCAAAGTAGATTTCGTCGATCTGGTTCTGCTTGCAGAAGTCTTTCAGCTGATCGATACCACCACGCATCATGTGCTCCATGCCTTGGGGTACCTTATCATCTGTGAAGAAGCCCATGAACTGGTTGCCCACTGGGTCGTGCAGCGACAAGAACTCCTGAAGCTGCCGAGCGCTGCTGCTGGTGCCCGCCATCACGAAGCGGCTGTGCGGGCGAGCGAAGTGCTGCTGGTAGGTGCGCCGTAGGAACGCCAGCAGGAAGCGGCCTGCCACGATGCCCGCCATCATAGCGCCATACATGGCCAGCAGGTAGGGCATAGGCAGCCAGTATACCTTCAACACCAGCGCGCCCGACATTAGCACGGCTGCATGGATCATAAAGGCCAGCAGCAGGTTGCGCAGCTTCTCAGGGTAGGAAATCAGTCGGTCGACGCGGTAGATGTTTGCGTACTGACCCGAAATGATCCACCAGAGCAGCGCAAATACTGCGAAGAACAAGGAGTAGTACCCATCAAACTGCCAGGTGCCCAACAAATGGTGCGCAGTGAGACGAAAAACGCCGAAAATAATCAGGCTATCAACGATGGGTAAAATAAGCCTCTGAGAGTTATTGTAGTAAGTGTAACGTTCCATACAGTAAAATGAAAGGTTGGCAACTGAAGCAATCCTGGGTGGTATGGATGGAAAGGACTGAAGAGCGGCGTAGATGATTCACTAAATAGTGCAGCAAATATAGTTTATTCTTTAAAAAATATGACTATCATAGGTCATTTTAGAATAGTATCTGCGATAAATCATATTAGTGACATGTCTGTGTCCATATACTTGATTCGCTCTAATAGGTTGCAGTGACAAAGGAATAAATTGGGTATTTCATATAAAATTAACCTCCCTCAACCTCTAAGTATCTATAAATCAAGTATTAATTGTATTATATTAATGAGTGTGAATACATCTATTTTATCGCTTTTGCCGGAAGAAACTTGGAATAATGTCTTTGACAGGGTAGGGTATAATGGTCGGAGAGAAAGCAGTATGATCTGAGTAGAGAGAACTTGTTGATGTATATAAGTATCATGTTTTCAGAGATTTATATCAAAAACGATAAGTGTGAAAAATAGGAAGTGGTAGATTCAATGAATACTGGATTATTAGGAGAGGCGTAGTGCCTGGCTCTATCGACTGTCGTCAGTTGGATCTTCCGGAGATGCTTTGCCCAGCTACGCATCTTGGACGTCGCAATTGCGTTAGAGTATCCTGTCTTTTTCTGACGCTTAAGCCACACCACAGTAACTGGCGCTGTACACAGCTTTAAACCCATGAGCATACCGACGATACGTTTACTTTTTGGAGGCTTTTGCCTGCTGCAACTAATAAGCGTGAGCTGCACCAGCAGGCAGGAACCGGAAAAGGGTAGGGACGCCGATGAGCGCGCCGCCACAGCCTTTTTTGCGGACGATACAGCGAGGGCTGCTACCCTAAGCGACACAACTACCGTTTCGGGCAGCATCGGCAACTTTGTGAAAGCCTCCAAGGCCGCCACGCCCGCGGTGGTGCACATCAAGACCATCTACGGGACATCTGGTGGCTACGCCGCCGGGTTTGGGCAGGGGTATGGGACACCTGGCGGGCGTGGGCCGGCCGCAGGTTCTGGCTCCGGGGTACTGATTACCAACAACGGCTACATTGCCACCAACAACCACGTCGTTGAAAATGCCTCGCAGATTGAAGTCGTTCTACCCGACAACCGGCAGTTTCAGGCCAAGCTGATTGGTCGCGACCCAAATACCGATCTGGCGCTACTGAAAATAGAAGCCGACAGCCTGCCGAGTATCCGGCTAGGCAACTCCGACAATGTGCAGGTAGGGGAGTGGGTGGTGGCCGTGGGCTACCCGTTTTCGCTGAATACTACCGTGACGGCTGGCATTGTGAGTGCCAAAGCCCGTAGCATCGGCATCATCAACCGGCCCAGTCAGAACGGCTATGCGGCGCCGGCAGGTAATACCGGCATCGAATCCTTTATCCAGACCGATGCGGCCATCAACCCCGGTAACAGCGGCGGCGCGCTGGTAAACACCGATGGCGAGCTGATTGGCATCAACTCAGCCATTGCCTCGCAAACTGGTAGCTACGCCGGCTACGCATTTGCCATTCCCGTCAACCTAGCCCGGAAGATCCTGGGCGATTTGCGCAAGTATGGCACCGTGAAACGTGGGTTACTGGGTGTTTCGTATCCCTCGCCGGCTGTAGAAGCTCAGTATCTGCTTCAGCAAGGCTTGCAGCCGGGCGTGGTGAAAGGCGTATATATAACAGGAGTGCTGGAGAACAGCGCGGCTGCTGCGGCTGGCTTGCAAGAGGGCGACATTATCCAGAGCATCGATGGCGTGCAGCTGAATTCATCGGCTGAGTTTTCGGAAAGGGTGGCCCGACACCGGCCCGGCGACGTGGTCAAACTCACCTACCTGCGCAACAATCAGCGCCGCTCTACCTCGGCCACGCTCAAGGGCGAGGAGGCCACCGCTGCGGCCCGCGGCAATGCCAGCCTGGAAAAGATCTACAACAAGCTCGGGGCCAGCTTTGCCCCCGTTCCCGATGCCATCAAGCAACAGCTGAACCTACAGGCCGGCGTGCTGGTGCGGGAGGTGCGGCGGGGCGGCTTCTTCGATCAGGTAGGTATTCCCAGCGGTACCATCATCGCCTTCATCAACGGCCAGGCCATCGACAGTCCGCAGGATATAGACAAAGCCTTGCTCTCGGCTCAGAACGGCATCATTCAGGTGCTGGCCATTGCACCCGATGGCTCCCGCGTAGTCTTTGACTTTTCGCTCGGCACCTAGGCCGAAGCGGGCGTGGTAATGGTGTCTAGCCTATCCTGCCACAGCTCGGGTAGGATATCGGTCAGCGAAAGTTGGCCAGCCACGTAGCGCGCTAGCAGAATCCGGGTGGCAGCGGTAGGAGCGGGTGCCCCGCTGAGCTGTAGCGCCATGGAAATGCTCAGCAACCGGCGACTAGTAGTCGGTTGCGATGGTGCTGTAACGGGCGCAGGCTTGTCTGTCGACGTAAGCGGACAAGACGAAAACAAAATATTATGCATGGCTTATTTTTAATATGACGTGAACAAATGATTTATTATTTGGCAGATAAAAATTAACAATCACGTCCTGCGTATATTTTATACGTAGGACGTGATTGTTAAGTGACACTAGAAATTAGTCTTAACAATTAAATTATTTCGATTGGCCTCCGCGAAATCCATCGGAATAATGCCGAAATGGCCAGTAGTTTGAGCGCCGAAGAAAGTGGTGAGGCGCGGGTTGATGTTGTTGGATACCGTAGTAATGTTGGGGATGCCAAACAAACCGGGCTTGTAGCCGCTGGCGAAGTTGAGGTAGAGGCGGCCGGGCGCCGCGGCCTTCGCCTCGCCAAACAGCTGTGTCATAGCGGTCCATTTGGTGGCGTTGTCGGGCACTTTGTACTGGTCTTGCACCTTCAGCTGGGCCTGCCCATTGCTGATGCTGAATGTGGTATTGTCGGCCCAGGCAGTGGCGTCGAGTCCTTTGGGGGTAGCAGTAGCGGAGAAGCGGCGGAGCAGCACAATCTTGCCACGCGCCTGCCCCAGGGTAGGAACGGTGGCGCTCAAGTACCACTTGTCGAGGTTCTTTTGCAGGTAGGTGTCCAGCGTTTGCTCGAAGGTGCGGGTGTTATTGCTGGGTGTGTGTTCCTCTTTGATAGACATGATGATGCACTCTGTAGGGTTGGCCTGCAAAAAGGCCAAGCAAGCAGTGCGCACATCGTCGAAGTTCAGGTTCTGGTATACTGCGCCGTGGTGGATGGCAAAGCTGTTGTCGATGTGGCGGCAGCGGATGTCGAGGAAGCGCACCCCGGCCGTGAGCTGCTCCCCAATGGTGAGCGTTTGGCACTTGGCGGTGCCGGAAATCGGCTCAAACCGCGCCCCCGAGTCGTGGGTGCCCGGAATACTCAGCTGCGACAACGACAGGTTGGCGTTAACGGCCCCCATCCAATTATTCAGGGAGTAGGACACGGCCGACTGCGTAGTGGTGGCCATGCCCAAACCAGCAGAGGTGGGCTGTATGCTCTCTTGCTTGTCACAGGAGGTGAGAAGAGTGGCGCAGGCCACCGCGGAAAGAAAGGTAATAGAAGGTTTCATGCTCAAGCGCGTAGGAGGTGATATAGAATATAACTTGAGCAAATATCTATTTTGCATTCCTCAACCTATTGTATTTTATATTATTTAAATAATAAACATTTTGGAGAAACATAATAATTTGTTAAATATATTTTATATTTAAAAAGTGGATGAAATACCATGTTGAGCTTGCCGAAGCATGACGTTCTGTTTTTACTTAATTATTCTCAGTAGTATTCCAGTTCAGCGCTTTCTTAATCCGATAATAAATATCTGTATTCTCGTACATACCCGTAAATAACTCGCTCCCTACCCCATAGGCAAACACAGGCACCATCACGGCGGAATGCTTATTGGTGGCGAAGTTGGCTGCTACCTTACCGGTAGGGGCGCTACCACCCAAGATGCTGTAGCCGCCAGTTTCGTGGTCGGCCGTGACGATAACCAGGGTTTCGCCGTTGGCGGCCGCAAACCGGAAGGCCTTGCCTATCTGCTGATCGAAGTCCAGCACTTCCTGCACGTTTTGGGTGGTATTGTTGAAGTGGCCGGCATCGTCGATCTGCGAGCCTTCAATCATCAGAAAAAAGCCATTTTTGTTTTTGCTGAGCACTTCCAGCGCCTTGTCCACGCCCTGGTTGATGTAGGCAGACGTGCGTTCGGCCACAGCGGGCGGACCGCTTTCGGCGAGCAGGGCCACGGCTTTGGGACCGGTGATGCTGGCTACCTCGCTGGCTTTGGTAACCACCTGATAACCCTTTTGGCGCCATTGCAGCAGCAAATCGGCGTGGTCTTGGCGCTGGGTGAAGTAGCGCAGGCCGCCAGCATACATAAAGTCGATGGGGGCCGCGAGGTACTTTAGGGCAATGGCTTCCTGGTCGTTGCGGGTAGGGTGCGTCACGGCGAAGCAGGCGGGCGTGGCATCGGTCAGCTCGCAGGCGACTACCAGGCCGGTAGATTTGCCGTGTTCCCGCGCATCCCACATAATAGAGCGAAACTGGTGCCCCAGCGAGTCCATGCCGATGGCGCTGTTGTAGGTTTTGTGGCCCGTGGCCATAGCCGTAGCGCTGGCGGCCGAGTCAGTAATCTTGCCGTACTGGTTTTGGGTGATGCTAAAGCCCGTAGCCTGCGCCTGTTGCATAAACAAGCGGCCGCGGTTGGCGAGTAGGCCACCCGTTACCTGCGCCGGCCCCATGCCATCACCAATCATCAGAATGACGTTTTTGATGGGTTTGCGCGGACCAGCGTAGGGGGTAAGGGCCGGTACGGGGTAGGGCTGATCTAGCTGAAACTCGCGCTTGTACAGCGGTATCTCGGCCGGTTGAGCATCAGGGGTATGCTTGATAGCTTCAATAGCCGCACTACGGTCTGTGGGGGTGGTGTGGGTAGTAGTACAGGCCAGGAAGCACACGCTGCTACTCAGCAACAGTGCCGAACGAAAAGATTGCATACAGAAGGGTGTAGATAAAGCGCTTAGCTACGCGGCGTAGACTAGCGCTGTTTGTCAATTACTTGCTTCAGCTCTACTAGCTCATCGGCGCCGACTAGCAAGGCAGGGTAACGAAGCAGTTCCTGCCACACGGCTTGGCGCTGGGCCACTGTGGAGGCGGGCAAGTCCCAGAACCGTACTTTTTGGCCGGTGCGCACGGCCTGGTCGTTGAGCTGACGTAGGCGAGTGGCTTCGGCAGCGGGCATCTTGCCTACCCCGTCCCAGCGAAACGTCTTCTTCCAGTTGCCGTTGACGGTTGGAATATTGGCGGCCAAACCAGCTTGCAAGTCGGTGAGCTGACCGTCGAGGAACACAAGCCGGTTGGGGTCGGCGAGTATTCGCTGACGGGGGTAGCCACCGGTGAGAATGACGCGCACACCGCCCGCACGGGGCTGCTGCGGGGTAGAAAGCATGTTGCGGTAGCGGCTGAGTACTTTATGCAACTGCGCGTAGGTAGCCTCACCGTCGTTTTTGAAATCGACGTACAGCCACAGCTCGGCGGGCTTGGTGTAGAGTTGGCCGTTGAGCTGGCGTAGTGGGTCGAGGTAGAGGCTTTGCAGGGTTTTGGTGGGGTGCAGGGCAGCACGCTCGTGGCCTACTTGCATGGTGCTATCAACCAGAAATACGTCGGCCTCTACGCTTTTGAAGCCAAGCTGCAAGGCATCGAACAGCGGGTGCGGGCGCCAGTAATCATTGTGGGAGTGACCTTGCTCCAGCGGCGGCGCAGGTTGGAAGTGTGGCGTTTGGGTGTGAGCAGCTGTGGTGAGCAACAAGGCCGTGAGGACGGCAGAAGCAATGGTTTTGATCATAGGTGGGAAAATAGGCAAACCGCTGGCTTGATGGTCAGCGGTTCAGGTGTGCTAACGGTGCGCCTCACCTCCCTACCCCCTCTCCGAGAAGGAGAGGGGGAGCCAGACGGCAGCGGTTTAAGGGTTGAGTCTACCACCCCTGATTCTGCGCGATTTTCGAGTTGGCGAGGTCGGTGGGGGGGATAGGCCACACGTGGTGCACGGCGGGGTTGAAGGTGCGAGCGGGCCACACTTCCACCACTTTATAGGTAGAGTTGGGGTTGGACTGGTCGGCGTACTGGCGGCCATGCTGGGGCTTGGCGTAGGCAGTCTGGGCGTCGCCCCAACGCACGAGGTCGGCGTGGCGGTCGGCAAACTCGCCAGCCAGCTCCACGCGCCGCTCGTGCTTGAGGTCGGCGAGGGTAGCGCCGGTTTTGGGCGTTAGGCCAGCACGGCGGCGCACGGCGTTCAGGGCCACGTCGCCGCTCTTGCCCTGCATGATTTGGGCTTCGGCTTTCAGCAGCAGCACTTCGGCGTAGCGCATCAGCGGCACGTTCAGGTCGGTGGTGGGCTTGTCACCGTTGGCGTTCAGATGGGTAGTCACAGGCGTTTCGTAGGGCTGCATGTACTTGCTGAACTGGAAGCCCGTGAGCGAGTTAGTGGACGAGTAGCGCTTGGTAGCACCCAGGTAGGTAAACTCGTCGCCGAAAGTGAGAATAGTTGCTTTCAGACGTGGGTCGCCGGCCTCAAACTCTTGGTACAGCTCCAGGGTAGGCTGGAAGTAGCCCCAACCATTGTATTGGCCCCAACCCTTGTTTTCGAGCAGCACACCCGGCAGAATGCTGCCGTCCTGCTTGCCCGAAACTACTGACCAGATGTACTCCGAGGACCAGTTATTCGGGATGGTGAACACGCTGTGGAAGTCCTGCTGCGGTTGGCCGGTGCTGAGCAGCGCCCTACCCGAGCCAGAGCTGGCTACGGCATCGGCAGCCTTCTCGGCCTCGGCCCACTTGCTCTTGTCGTACTGCGCCCAGAAGGCGTAGGTTTTGGTGAGGTAGGCCAGGGCAGCGTCTTTGTGCGCCCTACCCAAATCGGCACCAGAGTAGGCCGTAACGAGGGGCAGCAACTCGGCGGCCTTCTTGAAGTCCTGCTCCATCAACTGGTAGTTTTCTACTACACTGGCAGGGCGCGGAAACTCGTTCTGGTCCATGTTGTCTACTGTCACGATGGGCACGCCGGCGCGCTGGTCGCCGTAGCGGGTAGCAATGTGGAAGTAGGTGAAGGCTCGCATGAAGTACGCCTCGCCCAGCACCCGGTTTTTCAGGCTCTCGCTGATGCTCATGCCGGGCACGTTCTTCAGAATCTCGTTGCAGCGGCGAATGACACGGTACGAGTAGCCGTACATCTTGTTGGTGTCGCCCTCGTTGCCAGTGGCCGTGAAGTTGCGCACGTTGGCGGCAGTTGCCCGCACGCGGCCGGTCACCATGTCATCGGAGGCATTAATCAGCCAGAAAAACCCGCGCCCGAACATGTCGTCATTGCTCATGTAGGTGTACAGGGCGTTGGAAGCAGCCACGGCGTCGGCGTCAGTTTGCCAGAAGTTGGCGTCCGTGATGGTGCCCTGGGGCGTGAGGTCGGTAAACTCGTCCTGGCAGCTGGTGGCAGCGCTGAGGAGGAGCGAGGTGAAGAGGAGGGTAGCGTATGTGCGTTTCATGTAAGTTGTGCTAAGGTGCGCCTCACCCCCCGGCCCCCTCTCCAAAAAGGAGAGGGGGAGCCACGGCGGCGCGGTCATTGGTAAATGATGATAGAAAATCGTTCGGCTCCCCCTCTCCTTTTTGGAGAGGGGGCCGGGGGGGGAGGCGTCCCACCAGAACGAGCTAGCAACTGATAACCGACTTAAATGCCCAAATTCAACCCAATGGTGAAGGTGCGGGGCAGGGGGTAGGTGCCTTGGTCGAGGCCGATGCCGCCTACTTCAGGGTCGAGGCCGGAGTACTTGGTGAAGGTCACCAGGTTCTCGACGGTGGCGTAGAAACGCAGGCTGGCGCCGGTGCGCACGCGGTCGGTGAGGGCGGCAGGCAGGGTGTAGCCGATGGATAGGTTTTTCAGGCGCAGGTAGGAACCGTTTTCCAGGTACCAGTCCGATACGCGGCTGAAGTTCTGGTTGGCGTCGTTGGTGGAGAGGCGCGGGATGTCGGTGTTGGTATTTTCTGGCGTCCAGGCGTTCAGCACGCGGCGGTCGAGGTTGTAGCCTTGCAAGCCGGCGTTATAGGTCGAGAACTTATAGGCGTTGAACAACTCCACGCCGCTCACACCCTGCCAAAACATGCTCAGGTCGAAGCCTTTCCATTGCCCACCCAGCGTGAGGCCGTAGGTGAGCTTGGGCATGGCATTGCCCTTATACACTCGGTCGTTGTCGTCAATTTTACCGTCGCCGTTCACGTCGCGAAACTTCAGGTCGCCGGGCTTGGCATTAGGTTGAATCAGCTTGCCCTCGCCATTGGTGTAGGCCGCTACCTCCTGCTCCGTCTGGAACAGACCTTCATTGGGAATCAAGTAGTAAGCATACAGCGGCTGCCCCGGTGCCGAGCGGTAGGGATAAAGCTGCGTGCGCACGTTGTCGGTGTGCTGGATGAAGTCGGCACCGTAGCCGTCGAGGTCCTGCACGCGGTTTTTCAGAGTAGCGATGTTGCCGTTCAGCTGGTAGCGGAAGTCGCCTACCTGGTCGTTGTAGCCCAGACCCAACTCTATGCCTTTGTTCAGCACCGTGCCCACGTTGGAGGTAGCGCCTTCGCCTACCCCGGCGCTGGTGTTAGGTGCCACGGCCAGGATGAGGCCGCGGGTATATTTCTGAAAGTAATCGGCGGTGATGGTCAGACGATTATCCAGCATGCCCACGTCTAAGCCTACGTCAAACGTCTCCGACCGTTCCCATTTCAAATTGGGGTTCGACTGCTTATTAATATAGTAGCCCGCGTAGTAAGCCGGCGTGCTGCCCAAGTAGGACTGCCCCGTCACAAGCGGCACGTTGTAGGCGTAGTAGGCCACCGACTGAATGTTGCCGATCTGCCCCCACGAGCCGCGCAGCTTCAGGGTCTGAATAGGCTTCACGTTGAAAAACGACTCCGAAGAGATTTTCCAGGCGCCCGACACGGCTGGGAAGTAGTCGGAGTTGTAGCGCGAGAGGCGCGAGGTTTGGTCGCGGCGCACGCTGCCGGTCAGGAAGTAGCGGTCGGCGTAGCTGTAGGTGAGGCGGCCAATGGCCGAGGTAAGGGCATCTTGCCACACGTCGCTGCCGGGGCGCTGCACAAACTCCTTGGCGTTGCCAATGTACTGGTACCAGTCGTCCTCGCGGTCGAAGTTCTGGGCCTGCACCGAGTAATACTCGTAGTTGGTGCGCTGGGCCGAGTACACGGCCGTGAGGTCGAAGAAGTGCTTGCCGAAGCTTTTCTGATAGCTTACCTGGTTGTCCCAAATCCAGCGGTTACGGTCGGTCTGGTTCTGGTTCAGGTAGTTCATGGTGTTAGCGCGGCCCGGCTCCGGAATGCGCGGGTCGAAGCGCTTGTAAGACTCGCGCTGCAAATCGAGGCTGAAGCTGCTGCGCAGCTTCAGGTTGGCCAGCGGGTTGTACTCCACGTAGCCAATGCCATTCAGGTTCAGGAACGGATTATCCACGGTAGGGCGCTCTAGCAGCGCCACGGGGTTGTACACGTCGCCATAAGCACCAGCAAAGGCAAACTCTGGGGCCGGAGCCATCGGCGTGACGCCCCCAAACGTGCCGTCCTCGTTGCGCACGGGCGCCGCCGCGGGCATGTAGATGGCGTTGATGATGCTGCCTGAGTAGCTGTTGCTGGTGTTGGTGCCCCGGGCGGTGCGCTGGTTCACGTACACGTTCTGGCCTACTGTAATCTTGGGGCTGATGTCGTAGTCCGATTTCAGGCGCAGGGTGTAGCGCTTTAGGTTGGTGTTCAGCAGCAACCCCTCGCGGTTGTGGTAGCCGAAGGATGTCAGGAAGCGGCCCCGCTCGTTGCCCCCACTCACGGTAGCGTTCAGGTTGTAGATGCTGCCTGTGCGGAAGATTTCGTCCACCCAATCGGTGCGCGTAATCTGGCCCCAGGGGTTCTTGGTGGCGTCGTGGGCCGCGGGGCGGCCTACCCCGGCATTGTCGGCCGCCTGGTTGTAGGCGGCGGCTTGCTCAGCCGCGTTCAGCGCGCGAGGCAGCTTGTACGCCGATTGCCAGCCCTGATACGTGTCGATGGTCACACGGGGCACGCCGGCCTTACCGCTTTTGGTGGTGATGACGATGACACCCGACGCAGCCTGCGCTCCGTAGATGGCCGCCGCCGCGGCATCCTTCAGCACCGTAAGGCTGGCAATATCATTGGGGTTAATCGGGCCACCGTAATAGGGCATGCCGTCCACCACGTACAGCGGATTCTCGGCATTAATGGAGCCTGCCCCACGAATCACTACCCGCGCCGTGGCCGACGGGTCACCGCCGTTTTGCAGCACCGTCACGCCGGCCACGTTGCCTTGCAGCATGTCCTGCACTGTGGAAATAGGGCGCTGGGCCTGTTTCTCGGGATTGGGCAGGGTAGCAATGGCAGTAGTCACGTTCTCGCGCTTGGCTGTGCCGTAGCCAATTACGACCACCTCATCCAAACCGGTAGCCGCGTCCGAGAGCGTAATGTTGAAGTCGGTTTGCTCGGCCACGCGCAGCTCTTGCTTTTCGTAGCCGATAAACGACACCACCAATACAGCTTGCGTGGGGTCTTCCACGGTTAGTTGAAAGCGGCCGTCGGGGTCGGTGGTGGTGCCGGTGTTGGTACCCTTCACCAGCACCGTGACGCCGGGTAGGGGCTGACCGGCTTTGTCGGTGATGCGACCGGTAACTGGGGTAGCAGCCAGCAAAGGAAGCGCCTCCGTTACGGGCTGATCAGGCGAGTAGGGTAGGGACCGGGCGGCCACGGCCGAACCCGTTAAACTCAGGGCAACAAGCGTTACAACCGTCCGCTTGCCTGCGGTTTGGGTTGGTCGTAGCTGTACGTGTTTTGGCATAGAGGCAAAGAGAAGTGGCGGAAACAAAAAGACTCCCGAAACGTAGCAGCGCGCATAGCAGGTGAACCAGCGAAAACCTCCAGTAGAATTCGTGTTTACATTAATTGCATAAAGCTGTGTAGTAGTGCTTTATCAATCAAGCGCTATGTGAGGCAGGAGCAGTTATGCAGTGGCTGTTCGCTGCCGATAAGCTCCGGCAAGTCTTTGGACGGCACAAAGGAAGGCCCGCGTTGTGTCGTGTAGATTTCGCCATTATCAAGTAATTGTTACCAACGGTTATCGGCCCTAGCGCTCCGTTTTGGCTGTGTTACGGGCGTGTTACCGAACCGTAAAGGCTGTGTGATATCTGCTTGTCGCCCCTCTCATCGCACGCTTGGGCTTCTACCTTTGGCGCAAAGAATGCGCTGTGGCTACTGATACCCTACTTGAGCTACTGGAGCGAATCCGCGCCAACGACTACCAGGCCTTCGAGCAGCTGTTTGAGGCGCACTGGCGGGAGTTGTATCGGTACGCCTATAAGGTGTTGCGCCACGCCCCCGATGCTGAGGATATCACCCAGGAGCTGTTCTGCGACCTGTGGGCCAACCGCGCGCAACTGCACGTGCAAACCAATGCTCAAAGCTACCTGCTAGGAGCGTTGCGCAAGAAAATCCTCACCCGTTTCCGCGACGCCGACATCCGCAGCCGACACTTGCAGCACTTCGGTGCCGCACAGGAAGCCAGCACCGAGCTTACCCTGAAGCATCTCGTGAGCCACGATACGCTGGCCGCCGTGCAGGCGCGGGCTCAGGCGCTACCGCCCAAAGAGAAAGAAGTGTTTCTGCTAAGCATGCTCCACGATTTTTCGGTGAAGGAAATTGCGGAGCGCTTTGCCACTTCCGAGCAAACCGTGCGCAACCAGATGAACAGCGCTTTGCATAAGCTTTCTCCCTACCTGGTGAAGCTGTTGAGCTAACCCTATGTTACCTCTTCGTTAAATCGAGGGTAGGGGATAGTTGAAAAGTCCGAGGTCTGCAACTAGGTAGGTGTAGGTGGCAGCCCCGGCCGGGAAAGCAATCAGCCCGCCACCTACCATCTGCCTAGGCGGCGCATAGGGTTGTCTGCTTTCGATGGCAGATAGCCGGCGACAGTATTGGTGCTGCGCGTTTTTCTTCCTTTCCTGCTTTGGTGCCTGCGTGGCCATTGAGTGCGCAGTAGTGCCTTATCCTGTGTATGTTACGAAAATTACTGCTTTCTGCGCTCCTGCTGGGTAGCGCCCCCGCTTTGCTCGCCCAGGGCACCAAAAAGCCTAAGCTGATGGTGGGCATTATGGTCGACCAGATGCGGGCCGACTACCTACCCCGCTACCTCGACCAGATGGGCAACGACGGCTTCAAACGCCTCCTGCGCGAGGGGTTTGAGTGCCGCAACACTCACTACAACTACATTCCCACGGTGACGGGACCCGGCCACTCCTCGGTGTACACGGGCACCACGCCCCGCTACCACGGCATTGTGGGCAACTCCTGGTACGACCGACGCCTGCGCCACGATGTGTACTGCACCGACGATACCACCGTGCAGCTAGTGGGTACTACCACCAAGAGCATGGGCGTATCGGCGCGCAACCAGTTGAGTACTACCCTCGGTGACGAGATGAAAATGGTATCCAATGGCCGCAGCAAGGTCATTGCGCTGTCGTTGAAAGACCGGGCGTCGGCGCTGCCAGCCGGGCACATGGCCGATGGCGCTTTCTGGTTCGACATCAATACTGGCAACTTCATTTCCAGCACCTACTACATGCAGGCGCTACCGAAGTGGGTAGTCGATTTCAACGCCCAGAAAAAGGCCGACTACTACCGCCAGCAAACCTGGACGCCCTTGCGCGGCCCCGAAGCCTACCTCAACAGCGTGGCCGATTCCAACGCCTACGAAAAGATATTCAAAGGCAAAACGGCCGCTACTTTTCCCTATGAGCTAGGCAAGTTGGCGCCCCAGAACCCGCCGGCCTATGAGACGGTCAACGTCTCGCCCTTCGGCGACAACCTGCTCACTGACCTGGCGTTGGCTGCTCTCGCCAACACTGATTTGGGCCGTGACGACGTGTCCGATCTGCTAGCCATCAGCTATTCCAGCCCCGATGCCGTGGGTCATACTTTCGGGCCGCTATCCAAGGAAGAAAACGACCTGTACCTGCGCCTCGACCTGGAAATTGCGCGCCTGCTGCAAGCCCTCGACAAAACCGTGGGCAAGGGCAACTACACCATCTTCCTGACCGCCGACCACGGCGCCAGCGAAGTACCCAAATACCTGGCTCAGCACCACGCACCCAGCGGTGCACAGCACCACGCCACCCTCAACCAGGGCGCGGCCGCCTATCTCACCCAGCAGTTAGGGCCGGGCCAGTGGATTGAGACGGAGCGCAACAACATGTACTACCTCAACCGGCCGCTCATTGCCAGCCGCAAGTTGGAATTGGCCCGCGTGCAGGACCTCTTGGCCGACTACCTCCGCGACCAAGACGGTATTGCCCAGGTAAACACGACCACGCAGCTCCTTACCAGCAGCACCGGCGCCTTCCTCGAAGAAAAACTCCAGAATGGTCTCTACTACAAGCGTTTCGGTGACGTGCGCTTTGAGCTGGAACCGGGCTGGACCTGGGAGCTAGGGGTAGGAGCCACCCACGGCTCGGGCTACCTCTACGACAGCCACGTGCCCCTGCTGTGGTTCGGAGCCGGCATCACGCCCGGTGTCAGCTACGAGCCGCACACCATCACGGATATTGCCCCCACAGCTGCTATGCTGGTGGAAAGCAAGCTGCCCAGCGCCTGCACCGGCGAGCCTATCGTGGAGGTACTGAGTTCTAAATCCACTAAAAAACGCCGGTAGTAAGTTCTGTCCTATCGTTCTGGTGAGGTCCACCACCAGCACAGTATTACGTTTTCGTTACATCGAGCTTGGCGGATGGTTACTGCTGCGGGCTTGTGCAACTCTCCTATGAAGCCCTCAGATTCCCGCTTCCGTCGTCTGCCTTCTCGCCTGCAACGCTACCTACGAAGCCGCCTCACTTCGCAACAAGCCGAGCAGCAACGAGAGCAGTGGCTGGATGCGCTGGTAGCTGCTACCCCCGACGATGACGCGCTCATCAACCCGGAGGCAGAGGCGGCACGGCGGGCACGGATTCTGGCGGGAATCCAGGCCCGCACTCAGCCGGCGGCTCGGGTCTTTCCGCTGTGGCCGGCCCTGCGGGTGGCGGCGGTGCTGGTGCCGTTGCTACTGTTGGGCGCTGGCTGGTGGCTGTGTCGCTCGGCACCGGACGAGCTGCGCTACGCCACGGGGGTAGGGGAGCAGCGCGAAGTGGTGCTGCCCGACAGCAGCCACGTGTGGCTGCGGCCACGCTCGGAGCTGACGTGTGCGACCCGCTTTGGGGCTGTGCGCGACGTGCAACTGCGGGGCGAAGCGTTTTTTGCCGTCACGAAAAGACCTGAGCAGCCCTTTGTGGTGCGCACGGGGAAAGTGGCGGTGAAGGTGCTGGGCACGTCCTTCCTGGTGAAGGCCTATCCCCAGCTTCCGGCTACCACCGTGCTGGTGCGCACCGGCCGGGTGCAGGTAGCCCGCCAGAATACCGTGCTGGGCGTGTTGCATCCGCACGATCAGCTTGTATATAACTCAACTAATCAGCAACGCACAGTCACCCACAACGAGTACACCGACGCCCTGCCTACCAGCCAGCTGCTGACGTTTGCGCAAGCCTCCTTGCCCGAAATCCTGCTGCTGCTGGAAAACTACTACCCCGTTCAGTTTCAGGTGCAGCCCGAGGTGCCGGCTGTTGCCCTCTCGGGTACACTTGATTCCAAGCTTTCTGCCGACCAGATTACCGACGTGCTCAACGTGCTTTTGCAACGCTACCACTTGCGCATCACCAAGCTTTCGGCCACTACCTACCGGGTAGAGTAAGGCCGCCCGTCCGCATCCCTTTTCCTGCTTTCACCCCAGGCACACCGCCTGCTGGGCCACGCCTTGCCCAAAACCGACCCTCTATGCTACATCTCGACTTCTTGACGTACTGCCGACAGCGCGGCCGCCGGCTACTGCTCACGGGCGCCCTGTTGGGGGCTACTACCACGCTTCCCCACTTGGGGTTTGCCCAGAAAGCCAACGCCGAAGTGGCCTATTTCGCCGTGCCGGCGGGGTCGTTGGCCACGGCGTTGCAGCGCCTCCAGCGCGAAACCGGCGTCAACATTGTATATGAAACCCGCGACGTGCAGCAGGCCCGCGTGGAAGCGGCCGAGTTTCGGGCGGCTAAGGTAGGCGACATCATCCGCCAGATGACGCGCCGCACGCCCCTGCACCTGGAGGAAACGCAGGGCGTCATCATCCTGAAACCCGACACTACCCCAAAAGCACCGGCCACCCCAAGCAAAACGGCGCGCGAGGTGAAAGGCAAAATCACGGATGCCCGTTCGGGCGCGGCCCTACCCGGCGTAACGGTGCTGGCCAAGGGCACCACCACTGGCACCGTGACGGATGCTGAAGGCCGCTACGCCTTAGTAGTGCCCGAGGAAGCCACGACGCTGGTGTTCTCCTTTATGGGCTACGTGGCCAAAGAGGTGACAGTAGGTGACCAAACCAGCATCGATGTAACGCTGGCTGAGGACAACAAGGTGCTCAACGATGTGGTGGTGATTGGCTACGGTTCGGCCAAAAAGGGCGAGGTGACCAGCTCCATCACCAACGTCGACCCGCGCGAGTTCAACCGCGGCGTGGTGGCTACTCCCGACCAAGTGCTGCAAGGCAAAGTGGCCGGCCTGAACATCACCCGTAGCGGCGACCCCAACGCGACGCCCTCGGTGGTGCTGCGCGGGGCGTCGTCGTTGCGCACGGGGCAGGCGCAAGAGCCGTTTTACGTGATTGACGGCGTGCCGGCGGCCTCTATTAACCTGGTAGCGCCCGACGATATTGTGAGTATTGATGTCTTGAAAGATGCCTCGGCCACGGCTATTTATGGGGCGCGGGCGGCCAACGGCGTTATCATCATCACTACGCGGCGGCAGAAGCCCAGCGCGGCCGTGTCGTATAGCGGCTACGTGGGTGTGGAGCAGGTGTCGAACACTATTGACATGCTCTCGGGCGACCAGCTGCGCGGCTACCTGGAGGCCAACGGCAAGAGCCTCAGCCCCGCCGACAACGACGAGGGCACCAACACCAACTGGCAGAAGGAAGTGATGCGCACCGGCATCAGCCACAACCACACCATTAGCTACGGAGGTGGCTCCGAGAAGTCGGCGTTCAACGCCAGCGTCAATTACTTCAAGCGCCAGGGCGTGATGAAGACGTCGGACAGCGAGCGGATCATCGGCAAGATCAACCTCGATCAGAAGACGCTGAAGGACAAGCTGCAACTGCGCTTCACGCTGACCAACTCCTTGCTCAAGCAGAACCTGATTTCGGACTTGGTGTACCGCAACATGTTCAACCATTTGCCTACCACCAATATCCAAAACCCCGACGGCACCTACAAGGAGAACCTGACCCGCACGCAGTACTACAACCCAGTAGCGCTGCTGAACCAGAACAGTGAGGAGCGCAAAATCAATACCCTGCTTGGCAACGCCAGCGCCCAGCTCACCATCCTACCCAAGCTCACCAACACGCTCAGCCTAAGCATGCAAAATGAGTCGGTGAAGGGTGGGGCCTACCAAAGCCGGGAGTCGCCGGTGCCGAACGCCAACAACGTGACCGGCCTGGCCGCCAAGGGCCTCGCCCGGCGCTACAGCCTGGAAAACACGCGTAAGATTCTAGAAAACTACCTGACTTATAACCCGCTCAACAACGCCACGCACGACCTGAAACTGCTGGTGGGCTACTCGTGGCAGGAAGACAAAAACGGCGACGGTTTCCAGACGGATACCCGCGGCTTTGTATCGGACCAGTTGGGCTACAATAACTTGGGCCTGGGCAACCCCAACGGCGTGACGCCCAACTACGACGCGGCCATTGCCGGCTACAGTTTGGGCATCTCTACCCTGCGCTTGATTTCGTTGTACTCCCGCGTGAATTATGGCCTCAAGGACCGTTACTTTTTGCAAGTGTCGGTGCGGCGCGATGGGTCGTCGGCATTTGGGGTGAACAACCGCTGGGGCACGTTTCCGGCGGCCTCGCTGGCCTGGAACATCGCCCGCGAAGACTTCATGGCGGGTCAAAGCAAGCTCAATGAGCTGAAGCTGCGCGTGGGCTACGGCATCACGGGCAACTCCCTGGGCTTCGACCCGCTGATTGCCACACAGCGCTACAGCAGCGTGGGGACGTTCTACTATAATGGCAGCTTCATCAAAGCCATCGGCCCGACGCAAAACCCCAACCCGGATTTGAAGTGGGAATCGACGGCCATGCTGAACGTGGGCCTGGATTTCGGGGTGTTGAACAACCGGCTCAGCGGCACGGTGGAATACTACGACAAGCGCACCTCCGACCTGATCTGGAATTACCCGGTATCGACGACGCAGTACTTTGTGAACACGCTCTACGCCAACGTGGGCGAAATCAGCAACCGCGGCCTGGAGCTAACCTTGAACGCAACGCCGGTACAAACTGCTGATTTTCAGTGGAACGTGAGTGGCAACTTGGCCCACAACGTGAACAAGGTAGAGAAGCTCGCCAACGACCAGTTCCGCCTTGACCAAGTGTATACCGCCTACCCCGGCGGCTCGGGGCAGAGCGGCATTTCTACGCAGGTAGTGAAAACGGGCTACCCCATTGGGCAGTTCTTTCTGCCGGAGTACGCAGGGCGCGACGAAGCAGGTCTGTCGCTGTTCTATAAAGCCGACGGCACTACCACCGGTTCGCCTACCCTCGCCGACTACCGCTACCAGGGCAATGCCCAACCTACCCTGCTTTACGGGGTGAGCAACACGGTGAGCTGGAAAGGGCTGGACCTCAACTTCTTCCTGCGGGGCGTGACGGGTAATAAAATTCTGAACGCGACGCTGGCCAACCAGAACATCCCGGCTCAATCGACGGCCAACAACCTGCCCGTCTTCTCCCTGAATGAGCCCTACAACGACAACCGCGCCAACTACTACTCCGACCGCTACCTGGAAAGCGGCGCCTACCTACGCCTCGACAACGTGACGATGGGCTACAATCTGCCCATCAAAAACGAGTACGTGAAGCGCGCCCGCGTGTACCTGACCAGCCAGAACCTGTTCACCATCACCAAGTACCGCGGCATCGACCCGGAGATGAACCTGGGCGGCCTCACGCCCGGCCTCGACAACAACAACTTCTACCCCAAAACCCGCTCCTACGTGCTGGGCGTGAACCTGGAATTCTAAGCCGCTACCGCCATGTCTTTCTCTACTTATACACCACGCCCTACCCGTTTCCTACCCCTCGCTGGCGCCCTCGCGGCCTTGCTGCTCTCGGCCGGCTGCACCGACCTCAATGCGCCCATTGAGTCGGAGTACACGCCCGACAACTTCCTCACCACGCCCGAGCAGTTTATTGCCGCCTCGGGGCCGGTATACAGCCAGATGCGCGGCGAAGTGGCCAAGGCCTACTGGAACCTGCAGGAACTCAGCACCGACGAGGCCGTGATTGTGGCCCGCAACGGCAACTACTACGACGGCGCCCGCTACCAGCAGCTCAGCCTGCACACCTGGAACCCGCAAAACGAGTTCGTTCGCGCCGCCTGGGACTGGGGGTTCAGTGGCATCAGCACCTGCAACCGCACGCTGGCCTTGTTCCAAAATACGGCCGATGGGGATTTCAAAACACAGTTTACGGCCGAGCTGCGCACCATGCGCGCCCTGTACTACTACCAGATGATGGACTTGTACGGCAACATTCCGCTGGTGCCGGAGTTTGGCAGCACCGAGCAACCGACGAATGCCACCCGTCAGCAGGTATTTGCCTACATCGAAAGCGAGCTGAAGGCGGCCCTACCCAACCTGTCGGCCACCGTGTCGGCCCAGACCTATGGGCGCCCTACCCAGAGCACGGCCCAGGCTCTGCTGGCTAAGCTCTACCTCAATGCCGAGGTGTATATTGGGCAGCCGCGCTACACCGAGGCCATTACGGCGTGCAACGCCATCATCAAGGGTAGGAAGCATAGCTTGGCTGCCAACTACATGGATGTGTTTGCGGTGGAAAATGGTCCGCAAGTAGCGGAAATCATCTTTGCTGTGCCCTTCGATGCCAACTTGGCCCAGGGTAACATGATGTCGCGTTTTGCCTTACATCAGCAGATGCGCGACAAGTTCGGTTTGCTCTTCACGCCCAGCAACGCCAGCCTGACCTGGCCCGAGTTTTACGCCCTCTACAAAGAGCCCACCGACACCCGCAACCAGCAGTGGTTGGCCGGCAAGCAGTACCTCAGCGACGGCCGCACACCCGTGCTGATTGCCACCACCAAGAAAGGCCTCGACTCGCGCTACACCGGCGCCGATGGCAACGCCGCTATCAGCTACCACTTGGAGCTGTCGGACCGCCTCACGTTCCGTGATGGGGCCAAGTTCGACGTCGGCAACGACGAGCTAGGCAAAGCCCAGGGTACGCGCAACATCAAGTACTACCCCGACAAGTCCTCTACCTCCCGGGACCAGGGCAACGACCTCGTGCTGTTCCGTTACGCCGACGTGCTCTTGATGAAAGCTGAAGCCATCCTGCGCGGCGGCCAGGACCCCGACGGCGCCACGGCCAAGGACTTGGTAAACCAAATCCGCACCCGTGCTCAAGTGCCTGCCCTCACCACGGTTGATCTGTCGAGCCTTTTTGAGGAACGCAGCCGCGAAATGGCCTGGGAAGGCTGGCGCCGCAACGACCTAATTCGCTTTGGTAAGTGGGAATCGGTGTGGGGCCAGGGCATGAAAACCAACGCCGACACGTACCGCCGCATCTACCCCATTCCTACCACTGAGTTGACGCTGAATGGTCAGTTGAAGCAAAATCCTGGCTACTAACCAGGTTTCGTAGTATAGACACAGTATCAGTGCGTAGCTACCTGAACAGCTTCTAAACAAAAAGGCCCCGACACTGCAACGTCGGGGCTTTTTGTTTGGAAGAGTTACCAGCAACTCCTTTCACGCAGAACGCTCAGCAAACAGATGGCTGCTCCGCGGCGCTACTGAAGAGGGGCATAGTGCTGATCGTTTCGCCCGCTAGCAGTTGCTGGTACCACCAGCCTGAGTCTTTTATAGTGCGCTGCTGGGTGGCATAGTCGATGTGCACCAACCCGAAGCGCGGCTCGTAGCCTTCGGCCCACTCAAAGTTGTCGGTGAAAGACCACGCGAAGTAGCCCTCCACGGGCACGCCTTCGCGCCGTGCCCGCAACATCTGTCCAATGCAGGCTTGCAGGTAGGCCTGGCGAGCTACGTCGTGCACTTGCTTATCAGAAGTGACTATATCGGGGAAGGCCGCGCCGTTTTCGGTGACCAGGAGACGCGGGGCCTGCGGATATGCGCTAAACTGCCGGAGCATGTGGTAGAGGCTCTCGGGGAATACCTCCCAGCCCATTTGGGTGTAGGGCACCCCGCGCCGGGCGGCGCCTACCAGGTTGGCCCACAGCAGCGGCACGTAGGGCGAATGGCGGACTACCTCCCGCGTGTAATTCTGCACTCCCCAGAAGTCGAACGCAAAGGGTAGGCGGTTCTCGTCGCCGGGCTGCATGTAACGTTCCAAGCGGTTGAGCAAGGGCGCCTCGGCGGTGGGGTAGCCCAGGCCCAGGGTAGGCTCCACGAACAGGCGGTTCAGGATGGCGTCGGCGCGGCGGGTAGCGCGCTCGTCGCGGGGTAGGCCTGGCCGCCAGGGCGTGAGATAGGAGCACGAGAAGGTAGTGCCAATGTGGGCGGAAGCGGGTAGGGCCGCTCGCAGTGCCCGGCCCCCTTCGGCCTGCGCCAACGTGGCGTGATGGGTAGCGGCCAAAAACGCGCCCAAGCTGCGACGGCCCGGTGCATGAATGCCCAACAAATGCCCCGCCCCGGTAAATACCATGGGCTCGTTGAGCACCATCCAATGCTGCACCCGGTCGCCGAGGCGGCGGGCTAGCACTTGCGCGTAGTCGGCTAGCCAGCCGACTACGGCGCGGTTGGTCCAGCCGCCCTGCTGCTGCAAGGCCAGCGGCAAATCCCAGTGATACACCGTGAGCCAGGGCACGATGCCGCGGGCCAAGCAGCCATCCACCAGCCGGTCGTAGAAGTCTAGGCCTTTCGGGTTTACGGGACCAGTACCTGCTGGCAGCACCCGCGACCACGCCGCTGAGAAGCGAAAATTGGGAATACCCAACTGCTGCATGATGTCCAGGTCCGTGGGCCAGCGCTGGTAGAAATCACAGGCTACATCAGCGGTTTCGCGGCCTTTGATGGCGCGGCGGCCACGCACAAACGCGTCCCAAATGCTCCAACCCTTGTCCTCGGCATTCCAGCTGCCTTCTATCTGGTAGGCCGCCGTCGACACACCCCACTGAAAATCCGGTCCAAAGTCGGGGCGAGAGTAGAGTGGCGGGGCAGTAGGCGGAAAGAAGGCGGCAGGTAGGGTACTCATGGAAAGAACAATAAGAAGACAGCCAGAATGCCGCCTATCAGTCCGACTCCGCAGGCACCTGACTGGTTGCCGTTGAACGAGCTGCGTGCTGATGGCTATCAACGAAGGCAGGCGGTAACTGGTCCGACGCCGTAGGCGTCGGACCGGCAGGCGACATTCTGGCTGTTAAATAAAGATAGTGGGCGTAGACACGGGCGCGTGCTCCTGGAGCAAGGTATCCAGAATGTGGCCAGTTTCGTCTGGGTAGTGCACGGGTATGGCGCGGCCCTGGAGCAGCCAGTGGTCGAGCGCGTCGAGGTGCTTGTCCTTCAGGTTTTTGACGACGGGTACGCCCATCTTCGCCAGCGCGGCGGCGTTGCAGGCTTGCTCGTACTGGTTTTTCATGGGCACCACCAGCAGCTTCTTCCCCAGGTACAAGGCCTCGGCAGGCGTTTCGAAGCCGGCGCCGCAGAGCACACCTGCGCTTTGCGCCATGCTGTTGGTGAAAGCCGCGCCGCTCACGGGGCGCACGCGTACGTTGCCGTACTCGGCCTCGCGGGTGCTGTGTTTCGAAAACACCTCCCAACGTACCGTCCGGCTCAGGTAGCGCAACCTGGTTACCAACAATTCTTCCTCGAAAGCAGGCAGGTACACTGTGTAGTGCTCGCGTTGCTCGGGCACCAGCTCCCGCACCTGCCGCCGGATAACGGGCGTGTGAATGCCGGGTGCATACGCCGCAAAATGAAAGCCATAGTGCGCCGTAGCGGGCGCGTAGTGCCGCAGCACCGCCCTACCCACCGGATCGGGGCGCTTGGGGCGGGGCGCGGCGGGGTGCAACACGGCACTCTGGTGACTCAGGGCCACGCATGGCCGGTGGTGCAGCCGGCACGCCCACGCCGAGACCGGCTCGAAGTCGCTGATAATCAAATCGTACTTATCCAGCGGCAGCGAGCGTATTTCGCGCACGAAGGCCGCTGAGTTCAGCTGCCAGAATGTTTTGGCGAAGTTGATACCGCCTTTTTTGCCGAAGATGAAGCCCATGCCGTGGCAGCGGTACTGCACCGGGAAGGGTAGGGAAATATCGGTGGCAGGTCCGCTTACCAGCACATCGAGGTGGCTGGCGCGTTCTTGCAACAGGGGCACGATATCCAGGGAACGACTCAAATGACCATTGCCGGTTCCCTGGATAGCGTAAAGAATGCGGGGCATAGAAGCGTGTTGATTTTCAAGAGGTAAGAAGCTGACGAAGCAACTTCCTACCCCTGAGGAATATTGAATTCAGCCAGTAGGCTCGTAAGCCGAGTGTCGTCTGTGTCGAGGTCATCGGGGTCGGGGAGGGCCGGGAGTTGCATAAGGGGGTCGGTGGCGTAGTGGTAGAGCTGCCAACCGGTGTCGGTGGTGTATTCCAGCGCCGTCAAATTCTCCACCCAGTCGCCGGAGTTGAGATACACTACCTCGCCGCCCTCCGTCGGTATGGGCTTGATAGTAGGCTGATGAATATGCCCGCAGGCCACGTAACGGTAACCCGCATCGGCGGCAATGGTGGCGGCGGTTTGCTCAAAGTCGCCCATTAGGCTCACAGCGCCCTTCACCCGGTTTTTCACCGCCTTCGACAAGGCCACCCGCGGCCGCCCTACCTTCGCCAGCAGAAAATTGACCAGACGATTCAGCAAAATCAGCGTGTCGTAGCCGTGGGCGCCCAGCCGCGCCAGCCAGCGGGCGTGGCGCATGGTCACGTCGAACACGTCGCCGTGAAACAGCCAGGTTTTTCCGTGGGGCAGATCCAGCACCACCTTATTCGCAATGGAAAGCGCCCCGAGGCGAGTGCCGGCAAAGCGGCGCAGCAGCTCGTCGTGGTTGCCGGTGAGGTAGTGAATGCGGGTGCCCTTGGCCAGCAAGCCCGTCAGGTGGCGCACCACGCGCATGTGCGCCGGAGGCCAGTAGTTTTTGCTGAATTGCCAGATGTCGACAATGTCGCCATTGAGTACCAGCACCTTGGGCCGCACGCTGCGCAGATAGCGCAGCAGCTCGGTGGCGTGGCAGCCGTAGGTGCCCAGGTGCACATCAGAAATAACGACTACATCGAGTCGGCGGCGGGGCGTGGCCTTGCTCATCCGATGGCAGGTCGGGACCAGAAACGGGGGCGCAGTTGGCGGGGCGGCAGCTCGTTGGCCCGAAACGGCGAGCGGAAGGCCCGAATGAGGTGCAGGCCGTAGAGTACCACCAGCACCAGCTGGAACAGCACATAGCCCAGCCAGCTCAGTAGCCGGCGCAGGAGCGGAATCGTGGTGGGAGCATGCATAGCGTCAGTCCGTTGATTCAACTCAAAGGTCCTGTTCTACTATGACTTAGGTGTTATGAGGGCGTTACGGTTGTGTCAAGTTCTGGTAGGGAGCACCTCCCCCCCCAGCCCCCTCTCCCTGAGGAGAGGGGGCTGGGGGGGGAGGTCATTGATGGATGATAGAAAATCGTTCGGCTCCCCCTCTCCCCGAGGAGAGGGGGCCGGGGGTGAGGTGCCCGCACGCGCTACCCCCGCTCCAGTAGCCGCTGAGTACGGTCGGGCAGGTCGTAGGCGTCGAGGACTACGAAGCCATCGAGGACATTGCTGAACGCGGGGTCGAGGTTGAAGCCCACGAAGCGGGCGTTCTGACGGATGTAGTGCCGTAGTAGCACCGGCACGCCCAGGCCGCTGGGTTCCAGTGCCCCAATCAGGTGGTTCAGCGCTTCCACGCTGTCGAGGCCCTGTTGCAGGGTAGCCGTTGTGTCAGTGTCGCCGGCGAGGGGGCGGTAGCGGAACTGCTTGCGGGGTCGCACGTGGGCAGCCAGTTCCTCATCGAAACAATGCCGCCGGATGAAATCCACCATCACCGCTTTCGATACCGGTGAGAAACGGTTACTAATACTCACGGGGCCAATTAGGTAGCGGTACTCGGGGTGAGCCGTGAGGTAGGCAGCAATGCCTTTCCAGAGCAGCAGTAAGGGTAAGGGTTGCTGCTGGTACTCGGGCCGCACAAAGGAGCGGCCCAATTCCAGCGACTCGCTCAGCAGGGGCTTCAACCCTTTCTTCAGCCGAAACAATGAGTGCAGGTAGAACCCGCGCCGGCCGTGCTGGTGCAGAATGTTGCGGCCTGGCCCCACGCGGTAGGCTCCTACCAAGCGGCCCGCCCGCCGGTCGTAGAGAAACAGGTGGCGGTAGTAAGTGTCGTAGGAGTCGAGGTCGGTGGGCTGTTGGGTGCCTTCCCCAATTTCCCGAAACGTCAGCTCGCGCAGCCGGCCAATCTCGCGGAGTACGTTGGGGATTTCGCGACTTTTGGCCACGTACACTTCCCATGAGCCGCTTACCAGCACACGTCGTTTGGGGCGCAGGGCAGCTAGCTCCTGGGCAATCAAGATGGCGCAGGTTTCGGCTACCACGGGCTGGGCGCAGGGTAGGGCCACACTGGCTGACACCGCGGCCGAACCCAGAGCGTGTACCTGCGCTTTCAGGAAAGGTAGTAGTTCAGTCGGCGCAAAACGCTGCTGCTCCGTAGGGAGCAATGGGCGGCCCAGACGCACGTGTACCGTGGTGCCCTGCTTGTTGAGCAGCTCGGCGGGTAGGCGCAACGTGCGCAGCAAGGGGTGCAGCAGGCCCAGCCAGCTAAACGACAGGCTATTCTGACCACTCACCCAAATAGGCAGCACGGGCACGTGGGCTGCTAGTAGCAGGCGCTCGGCCGTTGGGTTCCATTCCGGCTCTGCTACCGTCCCGAAGGGTGTAGTACGGTGAGCCACCGCGCCCGCTGGAAACAACAGCAGGGGCACATCATTTTGCAGAAACCGCAGCAGCTTCCGCACACTGGGCACGTTGCGCTGAAACTCGCCCGCGTCGGGCTTCACCAGCACGAGCTGGTCGTGGAGTTGGGCTAGTAGGGGGGCCAGGGCTTCGTTGGCCACGGCCCGCAGCTCGGGGCGCACCTTGCCCAGTACATGCAGCAGCACCAGGCCATCGAGCAGGCCGCTGGGGTGGTTGGCTACGGCCACAAAGGCACCCGTGGTGGGCACGCGACGTAGCTCCGCGGCTTCCACGCGCACTTCAATGCGCAGCTGCGTGAGCACCGCCGCCACAAACTCCAGGCCCGAGCAGTTTTCTACCTCCTTGTACAGACGCTGCAACTGGCGCAGCTGGGCTAGCTGGCGCAGCAACGGAAACGCTACCCGGCGCAGGCGTAGCAGGCGGGCGGAGGGTAGGGGCAGCGGTAAGCCAGAAGATAATTCCATCAACACAAATCCGTGAAAAAAATGAAGCAGCTGCTCGCCCGGCAGGACGCTCAGCGACGCTGGGTATCCCATTGGCGAGCAGCTGCTTGGAGCTACCTCAAACTTCTTCTTTCAGGATTACTTAGGTATGTGCCAGCCTTTACGGAATTGTTATATTTTCTGGTCGCACGCTTGATTTCGTTCAACTACACTTGCCACAGCTGTGCTGCGTGGTACCGGCAAAAAATCCAGGCCATAGGCATGGCCTTGTCTCCAATGTTTGTGATTAGGTGAATGCGCAGATCGGGGGCGCGCTGGACTATTTCTGCTGACTTTGTATATAAGTAGCTATTTCAGATACGCTGCGTGCGCCAGTTGAGTAGGGCCAGGATGCGCTGGTAGCTTAGGAGTAATGAATGGCATGGACACCTGGGTGAGGTTGAGAGGGGTATTGCCGAGCCACTACAGTAGCTGCCTTATGAACTAAGCGGCGCAAGCAGCAAACGTCTACTTCTTCTGCGCCTTTGGGCCGGGCTTCTCGTTGGTTAGCCAGCGGTTCACGGTGTTGTGCTTGCCTTCAAGCACTATCTTGTAGAACTCGCTGGGGTATTGCTTCCGGCTGACAAGCAAGGACTGCTGCCCTAGCGGCGCGGTGCCCAGCAGGGTGTAGGCATCTTGCCCGCCGGTCTGGAAGTTGTTGGTGGGGGTAAGCCATACCTTCACTTTTTCCGCTTTTGCCCCTAGGGCTTTCCACGTGATGCGCAGACTGTCGCCAGCGGCCTGCACCTGCGGCTGGGCCAGCGACACGGAGCCGAGGAGCGGCACACCGTCTAGCTCTCGCTGCGCGGCTTGGGGTAGGGAAAGCCGCAGGTAGCGGGCGACAGTTGGCAGAATATCCACAATACCTACCGGCTGCTGCTGGCGGGCGTAAGTATTCACATCCTTCGTGCTGAGTACCATCCAAGTAGCCCGCTCCCGCGCCGATTGGCCGCCGTGGTGGCGGCCAGTGTTCGGGTCGCGGCCGTGGTCGGTGGTGAGCACCAGCAGCCAGTCTTCCTTGTGCTGTTGCTGGCGGGTCTGCACGGCTTCCCAGAGGCGGCCCACTTGCGCGTCGAGGTAGGCAATAGCCTGTTGCTGCTCAGGACTGTCGCCGTGGCGGTGGCCCATGTCGTCGGTATACTCCAGGTACACCCAGGAGAGGTCGGGTGCGTTGATGGCCAGCGTTTTCGTGGCTTCCTGCACCACCCGCTCATCAATGGCGTGAATGTACTGGCTCTGCTTGTCGTGAGGGTAGGCGACGGTGTCCAGCTCGTAGCCGTCGGCGTGGTAGTCGAGGTGCAGGTTGCCGGTGGCGGCCAGGCCGTCGCCGAGCAGCTTGGTGCGGTTGTCGAGCCAGGTAGAGAAGACGGCGGTTTTACTGGTAGGGCGCTGGTCTTTCAGCAGGCGGAAAATGGTTTTATACTGATAGTTGGGCGCTTTAATGTCGTTGTCCCACACGTTGTGCTTGTAGCCCCAGGTGCCGGTGAGCAGGTCGTTGTAGCCAGGCGCCGAGATGGTTGGCGTTTCGGTGTAGGTGCCCTGGTCGCCGCCCACGTGGGCACGCAGGTAGGTGCCGGCCGCTATCAGCTTGCGAATGTTGGGCGTGGGCGCTTTTTCAAGAACATCGGCCGGAATGCCGTCGGCAATGATGAACACCACCTTGCGGGCGCGCTGCTGCGCGGGCGCCACGTAGGTCAGCAGGAGGGCGAGGAAGAGAAAAGGGTAGGATTTCATGCGGGTGCTGGTGAAAGTCATGCTGGCGGGGCGCCTCACCCCCGGCCCCTCTCCTCAACAGGAGAGGGGGAGCCAGACAATGATGGTCTGCTGTGGGGAGTGGTAGTGGCAGTAGAGACACAATATGTTGTGTCTTGTCGTTGAACGACTTGCAGTGATGCTAGTTAATTATGCAAAGGCAAACGTCAGCAACGACGAAACACAACATATTGTGTTTCTACTTCCCCGTCACGGCCCCTACGGGCTTGCCGGTGGCGGGGGTAGGGGCGTAGGTGAGGCCCAGCAAGCGGGCCAGGGTGGCGGCTACCTGGTTCTGGTAGAGCTGGCCGGTGCGAGCCTCGCCGGTAGCGGGCGTGTCGGGGCCGAGGGCGGCCAGCCAGATCTGGTCGGCGCCAGGCACATCGGCGCCGTGGTCGCGCCATTTGCTGTTGGCAGCGGCCCCGCGGCCGTGGTCGGTGGTGATGAGCAGGGTGGTTTTGCCGCGGTACTGCGGGTCGGTTTGCAGGTAGGCCCAAAGCTGGCGCAAGAACGCATCGGTGTAGTGGGCGGCGTGCAGGTAGGCGCCGTACTCGCCGGCGTGCGCAAACTCATCAGTGTCGCCGAAGCCGATGTAGAGCACCCGCGGCTTCTTACGCTTGAGGTAGGCCAGGGCGTACTGGTCAGTGAACGAGTCGAGGCGCTCGGTGCCGAAGGGACTAGGTGTGACGGGCAGCATCTCATTCAGCAGCGCTTCTTGGGGCGAGAGGCCGGGACCGGGCACGGGGTCCATGCCGGCATTCACGGGCAGGCCGCTGCGTTTGGCGTTGAGAATGGCCGGAAACACGTCCCAAGAGCCAAACGCCGCTACCTTGCCGCGAAACGCCGACTGCTGACTAAGCCACTCCAGCACCGACACGTTGGGGTTGGGTAGTGGGTTGTTGCTGTGAATGCGGGCGTTGTCGGCGGCGCCGGTCAGGATTTCGTTGTAGCCGGGGTAGGAAAACCACTGATTGTTGGTCACGTTCACCTGGCTGCCGGCCTCGCGGTTGCCGTAAAGCTGGCCCTGCTTGGCCACGGTGCCCCACAAAAAGGGCATGAGAACCTGCCGGCGCTGGGCGGCCGTGCCCTGCCCGAACTGCTGTTGCAGGTCGGCGCGGTTGGCGTAGTAGTGCTTGCTTTGGCGAAACAGGCTGGTATCGGCCCCGCCAAATACCTCCTGCCAGCGCATACCGTCCAGGGTTACCAGCACCACATTTTCGGTGCGATGCTGGGGTGTTTGGGCGTGGACAGCAACAGTCAGGCCCAGGCTGAGGAGTAGGGGAAGAAAGGAGCGGGTTAGGTGCATGAGAGGCTGCCGAACTTGGCTGTTAGCTGCTGGCTTTTCGTTGAACAAGGACTAATAGCTCCCATACAACTACTTCAGCAAGTACATCACGCCGTTAATATCGTCGTTCCCACCGAACTGTTGCTCTAAAGCAGCTTCGTAGTTGATTGTGTTGGCGCTGCACTCGGAGGTAGGGTAGCGAAATAGCAGGGCATGCAGCCGCTACTGTCAGTGCCCGTGCCGCCGGTAACCAAGGCTAATGCGGTGGTAATTGTAGTAGGCCTGCAAGCCGGTGTGCTGCAACAGCCAACTGATTCAGCCCGCAAATTTGTCCTTTCTTCTGCGCGAAAGCGTTGTGGTGTGGTTGTGTCTTTGTTAACAAATCAGGCCTTGTGTGTTTGCCTATAGCAAACACACAAGGCCTGTACAAAAGAAGGCAAAAGCAGAGCTTGCCCGGTTCGCTACCAACTCATTTCTCCGAAGCAACCCGGGAAATAGGCAAGCTAGGCACGGCAACGTGCAGCAACTGCTGCCGGCTGTCGTCGGATAGCTCTAGGCTATTGCTGGCAGGGCTCCAGCGCAACACCGGATTCACAGTTTTCAGCAGCTCTATCCAGTCAATGGCTGCATCGGTGGCGCTTGTATGGGCATCTACTTCGGCACGCAGCGAGCCGGCCACTTGCTGCTGCAAGGAGGGCGGTAGGAAAGCAAACGGAGCAAGAATCATAGTTTTTGGGTGATTAGGAGGAGTCGATCAGGAATAGTGCTGTGGGGTAGTAAGTACTACGTTTACCGCACGCAGGAAGTATACGCATGCAGTTAGTTCGCCGCGGCCAGTTTTTCCTGCCGACGGCGGTAACCCTGGTGCGTGCGCTCAAAAATCAGCGGGAAGATGAACAGCGTGAGGATGGTAGACGTCACCAGCCCACCGATAACCACGATGGCCAGCGGCTTCTGCGTTTGCGAGCCGATGCCCGTGCTAATGGCCGCCGGAAACAAGCCGATGGCCGCCATCATGGCCGTCATCAGCACGGGCCGGATGCGTGAAGTCACGCCGTCATAAATGGCCTCGTCGAGCTGCATCTTCTTCTGGATGTTCTGCTTGAACACCGTAATGAGAATCACGCCGTCCTGAATACAGATACCAAACAGGGCAATGAAGCCGATACCAGCCGAGATGCTGAAGTTGGTGCCCGTGAGCAGCAGCGCCGCAATACCGCCCGTAATGGCGAAGGGCACGTTCAACAGCACTAGCCCGGCATCTTTCATATTGCCGAAAAGCACGAACAGGATAAAGAAGATCAGCAGCAGCGAGATGGGCACCACCACGGCCAGGCGCTCGGTGGCCCGCTGCTGGTTTTCGAAGTCGCCGGCCCAGGCATACATGAAGCCTTTGGGTAGGGGCACCCGCGCATTTACTTTCTGCTGCGCCTCTTCGATGGTGGAACCCATGTCGCGGCCACGCACCGAGAATTTGATGGCAATAAACCGCTCGGTGTCGTCGCGGAAGATGAGCGAGGGGCCGGTAAGCAGGTTGATGGTGGCAATTTCGCGCAGCGGAATCTGGGAGCCGTTGAGGGTAGGCACCATCAGGCGGCCAATTTCCTCCTCGGTTTTCCGGAACTCAGGCTGGTAGCGCACCCGGATGCTGAAGCGCCGTTCGCCCTCGTAGAGCTGCGAAGCCTCCTTACCGCCAATGGCCATTTCCACTACCGCGTTAGCGTCGGCCTTGCTCACGCCGTAGCGGGCCATGCGCTGCTCATCCAGCTCTACGTGCAGCTCGGGCTGGCCCAGGTTGCGCACCACGCCCAGGTCTTCGATGCCGCGCACGCCTTTCAGAATGGCGTACACGCTATCGGCTTTCTGGTCGAGGAAGGGCAGGTCGTCGCCGTAAATTTTCACGGCAATCGAGCCCTTCACGCCCGACACAGCCTCCTCCACATTGTCTTGAATGGGTTGCGAGAAGTTGAACACCACCGTGGGCAGAATGGCGTGCAGCTTGTGCTGCATACTATCAATGAGCGCCTCGCGGTAGGCGGGTTTTTTCAGCTCCGGAATCTGCCGGGTTACCACATGGAATTCCACGTTGTAGAAGCCCGTAGGGTCGGTGCCGTCGTTGGGGCGGCCGGTTTGGCTGAGCACTTTCTCTACCTGCCGGAACGAGCCCAGCGTTTTGCGCATATCCTGCGTCAGCTCCACCGATTTCTCCAGCGAAATGCTCATCGGCAGCGAAGCGCGCACGTACAACGAGCCTTCGTCGAGCTGGGGTAGGAACTCGGTGCCCAGCAGCCGGAACGCCCCAATGCCCACCACTAGCCAGATGGCCGCAAAGCTCAGGCTAATAAACTTATTCGCGTACACGCGCCGGAAAATGCGCAGGCTGTTGCGCGTCACGAAGTTGATGAACGGGTTGTTCTTTTCCCGCACGTTCTTCTTGAGCAGCATGCTGGCCAGCACCGGCACCAGCGTGAGCGTGGTAATCAGGGCGCCGAGCAGGGCGAAGCCGAGCGTCCAGGCCAGGGGCGAGAACATCTTGCCCTCTACCTTCTCAAAGGAGAAGATGGGTAGGAGGGCGGTGATGATGATGAGCTTGGCCGTAAAGATGGTTTTGCCCATCTCGGCGCCTGTCTTCCGGATGAGGCGCAACTTGGCCAGGCGGTTGAATTTGTCCATCCCTACCTTGTGCGCTAGGTGGTCGAGGGCCACGAAAATGCCCTCCACCATCACCACGGCCCCATCCACGATGATACCGAAGTCGATGGCGCCCATACTCAGCAGGTTAGCCGACATGCCCTTGAGCCGCAAGCAGATAAAGGCAAACAGCAAGGCCAGCGGAATCACCACCGACACGATAACCGTGGTGCGCCAGTCGGCCATAAACAGGAATACGACCATTGTTACGAGCACGATGCCCTCCACGAGGTTGTGCATCACGGTGCTGGTAGCGAAGCCGATGAGCGTTTCGCGGTTGTAGAACGTCTTGATTTTGACACCGGCCGGCAGCACTTTCTCGTTCAGCTCGGCCACCTTGGCGTTCAGGCGCGTGATGACCTCGGAGGGATTTTCGCCCTTGCGCATCACCACAATGCCCTCTACCACGTCGGGGTTCATATCCAGGCCTACCTGGCCCAGGCGGGGTAGGGCCGACTCGCGCACGTCGGCCACGTTGCGCACCAGAATGGGCGTGCCATTTACGTTCTTGATGATGATGGTGCGGATGTCCTCCATCGTGCTCAGCAGGCCGATGCCGCGCACTACGTAGGCCTCGTCGTTTTTCTCGATGATGTCGCCGCCTACGTTGATGTTGGAGCGCGCCACCGACTCGTACACGTCGAGCGGCGTAATGTCGTACTCGGCCAAACGGCGCGGATTGATGCTGATTTCGTAGCTCTTCACCTCGCCGCCGAAGCTGTTCACGTCGGCCACGCCGGGCACGGCCTTGATGCGGCGGTCAATCACCCAGTCCTGAATGGTTTTCAGCTCGCGCACGTCGTACTTCTCGCTTTCCAGCGTGTAGCGGAAAATCTCGCCGGTGGGGCCGTAGGGCGGCTCCACCTCGGGGTCTACCCCTTCGGGCAGCTCGGCGGAGGGTAGCAGGTTGTTGACTTGCACGCGGGCAAAGGCGTCGTCCACGTCGTCGTCGAACACCACCTTCACCACCGACAAACCGAAGAGCGTAGTCGAACGGATATTGGTTTTCTTCTGGGCCGGGTTCAGGGCCACCTCAATAGGTAGCGTAATGAACTTCTCGATTTCCTCGGCCGAGCGCCCGGGCCACTGCGTGATGATGGTGACCTGGGTGTTGGTGACGTCGGGGAAGGCATCAATAGGCGTGCGGCGGTAGCTATACAGCCCCGCCACCACCACTAAGGCCGTGCAGAAGAAAATAAAGTAGCGGTTCCGGAGCGAAAACCCCAGGATGCCTTGGATGAATTTATGCATAGGAATTAGATGCTATGAGCGGCTGTGACTAGCGTCGCGTGCAGCTAGAGCTAGTTCCCCGCCTCAGATGAGGAGGGGGTAGGGGTGGTTGAAAGGGTAGAAGTAGAGCTAGTCATCGTCCTCACGTCAATTCAACCACCCCTACCCCCTCCTCATCTGAGGCGGGGAACTAGCTCCTAGCTTCTGCTAGCAGTTGCTTCACTATTGATTCAGGGTATGATAGAGCAGCAGCGCGTTGCGCGACACGACTCGTTCGCCGGGCTCTACGCCGCCATTGAGGTAGGTGTGGCCGCCGGCCGTGCCGGCCGTTTCCACGTTGCGGGTTTCGATGTTGTTCCGGTCCTTGAACACGAGCACGTAGCTGCGGCTGCGCTCAAACACCAGCGCCGAGGTGGGCACGCTCAGCTTGCTGGCCCCTGTGGGCGAGGCCACGGTAACGGTAGCGAACATCTCGGGCTTGAGCTTATTGCCGGGGTTTTGCAGCGGCACGCGCACGGTTAGCACCCGGCTGTCGGGGTCGAGGGCGCTGAAGGCCGGGTCGATTTTGCCCTCCGCAGGTTCATCGGGGTAGGCCAGGGTTTTCACCACGGCGGGGGTGCCGGGGCGCACGCGGGCAATGTCGTCTTCGTACACGCTGGCCAGCGCCCACACCGTGTTCAGGTCCGATATAACGAACATGGTCTGGTCGTTATCGGAGCGCAGCTGGGTGCGCGGGTTCACGGTTTTTTCCACCACGAAGCCCGCCGCCGGGGCCTTCACCAGGTAGCGGGCCGCGCCGCCCTGCTGGGTGCCGTAGATGGCCCCTATCTGCCGGTTTTTCTGCACCTCGGCCTGTGCACGGCGCACTTCCTGCTGGGCCAGCTGGTACTCGCGGGCCGAGGCCAGGCCGTCCTCATACAGCTCCTTGGTAGAAGCCAGCTCCTGTCGGGTCTTGGCCAGCTCCACCGTAGCCGTGGTCGACTCGGAGCGGAAGTTGGCAATGTCGGTGCTTTCGATTTCGGCCAGCACCTGCCCGGCCTTCACGTACTGCCCCAGCGTCACGTTCACCTTCGTCACGATGCCGCCCACCAGCGGAAACACCTTGTTCACCCGCGACTCGTCGTAAGCAATTTTGGCGGTCAGCTTCAGCTCGTTAATCACGGGCCGCTGCTGCACGGTATCCAGCGTGATGCGCGCCAGCAGCGAGTCGGAAACGACGGAAGTAGCTGGCTCGGTGGTAGCCGTGGGCGCGTCGGGTGTATGCTCCGAGCAGGCCGCGAGGCTGGCTGCCAGCAGCAGGCCCGGAAATAGATAGCGCATAGAAAAAGTAGTGAGACGTGGCATGGGAAGGGAGTTAGCAATAAAAAGGCAGGTAGGGTAGAAAATGGCTTTGCTAGTCAGCCCGTTATGCGTGGGTGGCGCACGTTGGGGCTAGTAGCTGAACACTTGCTGACCCAGCTGCTCATTGAGCTTGTCGAAGGCGTTGAGGCGCTCGGCGCGGCTCTGGTTGAGCTGAATGACGCTGTCCTTATAGGAATCCAGAAAATCGAGGAATTCCAGCAGGCCGATGGCCTTGCGCTGGTAGCTGCGCAGCACACCGTCGAGCAGCTCGTCGGCATCGGCGAAGTACTCGGGCGGGAAGGCGTCGGAAATGCGCTCAGCTTCCTGAGCTTTGCGGTAGGCCTGCGTCACCTCGTTTACCACTGTGGCCTCCTGCTGACTAAGCAGCTGCTCGCTTCCCTGACGCTGAGCCTCGGCCAGCTTGATGCCGCCCTGGTTGCGATTGAATAGGGGTAGGGGCATGCCCACCGTAAGGCCGGTGTAGTGCTTGCCCACGGCGCCGTTGTGGTCGTAGAACGTGCCTACGGTCAGGTCGGGCACAGCCAGGCTTTTTTGCAGGCGCACGTTCTGCTCCTGCTGGCGCACAGTGGCGGCCGCAGCCTGCAGGTCGGGACGGTTGGCGCGGGCCGTTTCCAGGGCCTGGTCGAGCGGAAGGGTGCTCAAGCGCAGGCTGTTGGGGGCTGCGGCGGGCAGCTCGGGTCGCAGGTAGCGCGGCTGGCGGCTGCCTAGCAGCAGGTTCAGCTCGGCCTGGTCTTCGGAGATGTCGTTGCGCAGGTCTTTCAGCTCGCTTTCCAGCTCGAAGAGCTGCGTTTTCAGGCGCACCACTTCCTTCAGAGCCACGTTGCCGCGCTGGTACTGGCGCTGGGTGATGTTGAGCGTCTGTTGCAGGGCCGCAATCTGCCGGGCATACATGGCTTGCGTCTGCTGGCGGTAGTACAGCGTCACGAAGTTTTCGCGCAGCTCGTAACGCAGGGTGCGCACCAGGTCGGTAAACTCCAGTTCGGCAATGGCTACCCCCGTGCGGGCGTGGTCAACGGCCTTGCGGCGCTTGCCGCCCAGCTGAATCAACTGCTCAATGCCGCCTACCAGCTGAAACCGATCTTCGTTGCCTTCAAAGAAGCGGCCATTGTAGGGGTTGAACACGTTGCGCTCCAGCGAGATTTCCGGGTTGTCGAACAGGCGAGCCTGCACCACTTCGGCCTGGGCCGCCGGAATATTGAACCGCTCTGCCAGCAACGCAAAGTTGGTATTCAGAAAAGCCGCTTCGGCCTGGGGTAGGGTAAGCGCGAGGGTGTCGGTAGCACCTGGGGCCACTACTGCGCCAGGCAGCGCCGGTGCCTGTGCGTGGCTCGGCAAAATACCAAGTAGGCTAACTGCTAAAAAGCTTATAAACAGGTGTATTCGCATAATCTTGGGAGGGTATCCAAAGGACAATGCAAAATTACTTGTTATATATAGGGCAAAGATTACAGGCTTATTAGAAGCGTATTAGAATAAGATTAGAGTGGGAGCTGCCAGCAAGTAAAATCGGTTACGCTGCCGGGCACCGGTCCGACGCCTGCGGCGTTCAACCAGCGATGGTTCAACACTGAGATGCAAATAGGCGTCTCTACGTCCTACCCATCCACCTTCTACACCGCCAGCACCACGCGCATGGTAGTGCCTTTGTGCAGCTCCGATTCTATTTCCAGCGAGGCGCCGTGCAGACTGAAAATGTTGGCGGCCAGGGCCAGCCCTACCCCATATCCACGAAACCCGTGGGCATTGGCCGCCCGGAAAAACGTTTGCCGCACGTGCTGCAAATCGGCCGGCGCAATGCCAATGCCGTTGTCCGCAATGGCGAAGGTCACCTGCCCCGGCGTGTAGGCCAGGGAGCACAGCACGGGGCCTTCTGAGAACTTACACGCGTTGTCGATTAAGTTGCTGAGCGCCAGTCGGAACAGGTGCCGGTCGCCGGGCACAGTCAGCAGGGCCGCGTCTTCGGGCAAGTCGCCCAGGGTGATGCGCACCCGGTCATCTTCCTGCAACAGCGTTGCTTCCTCGCAGGCTTCAAACAGCACCTCATCGAGGCGGATGGTGCCGCCCTCCGGTAGCTGGGCCTCGCCTGACCCAAGCTGTGCCAACTGAAGCAGACGGCTGATAATCTCCTTGAGCTTATGCGCATCGGCGAGGGCCGAGCGAAGCGCGTCGGCGTACGCGTCGGCCGAGCGTGGGCGGGCCAGAGTGATTTCCAGCTCGCCAATCATGGCCGTGAGCGGCGTGCGCAACTCGTGCGAAGCGTTGTTGATGAAGCTCTGCTGCTGCTCGAAAGAGTGCTTCAGGCGTTGCAGCATCAGGTCGAGGGTAGCCGACAGCTCGCCCAGCTCGTCGGGCGGCGGCGTGGGCAGGTTCAGCTGCAAGTCAGACGCACCCACGCGCTGCGCCCGGTGTACCAGCTGACTGATGGGCGCCAGGGCCGTGCGCGCAAACCACCGCCCCAGCACAAAGCTCAGCAGCATCCCCAGTAGCAGCACCCCCACCGATACCAGGCGCAGGTGCGCCAGCCGTTGCTGTCCGGAGCGGTCTACGGCCGTCACCATAATGCAGAAATTGCCCTGGTTGTCGTGGTAGTACACCCCAACCAATTGCTCCTGGCCGTGGTGCTGGCGCACGTAGCGGGTGCGCCGCACCTGGGCCAGCAAGGCCGGCGTAAACGCCTCATTGGGTTGGGTGCCAAAGCGCACGCGGTTCTCATCGTCGTAGATGCTAACAACTTCCTCGTTCAGGTTGCGCTGAAAACGCTTACGCACCCGCTCTATACTGGCCGGGCTTTGCTCGTCGGCCTCCAGGTAGAGGGTAGCTGCGGTGTAGGCGCGCTCTTGCAGGCGCTGCTCGTAGAGCTTGCGCGTGTTTTGCCAAGAAAGGTAGTAAACCATGCCCAGGCCACCCCCCAACAGCAGCCCTACCAGTAGGGTAAATTGCAGCGCCAGTCGATTTCGGATGGTCATGGGAAGGTAGGGAGGTTGTGAAGCGGTGAGTTTGTGAATAAACTCACCACTTCACCATTTCACTATTCAGTATCGCGCAGGCTGTAGCCCATGCCTACCACTGTGTGAATGAGGCGGCGGTTGAAGGGCTTATCGATTTTATTGCGCAGGTAGTTGATGTAGACATCCACCACGTTGGTGCCCGTGTCAAAATTCAGGGCCCATACCTGCTCGGCAATGTAGGTGCGGGAAAGCACTTCGTTTTTGTGCTGTAGCAGCAATTCCAGCAACGAAAACTCCCGGGCCGTGAGGCTGATTTGGGTGTTGCCGCTCCGCACTACCTTGGTGAGGGTGTTCAGCTCCAGGTCGCCGGCTTGCAGCACGGTAGGGCCGTAGTTGGGGTTGGCCCGGCGGGTGAGGGCCCGCACGCGGGCCAGCAGTTCTTTGAACTCGAAGGGCTTCACCACGTAGTCGTCGGCGCCCAGGTTCAGGGCTTCCACTTTGTTGTCGGTAGTGCCCAGGGCCGTGAGCATGAGGATGGGCACGTGCACATCGCGCCGGCGAATCAGCTCGCACAGCTCGTAGCCATTGAAGATGGGTAGGCTGATATCGAGCACAATGATGTCGTACTGCTTGCTCATCGACATTAGGTGGCCCGTTTTGCCGTCGAAAGCCACATCAACCTCGTACTCTTCCTCTTCAAAGCCCTTTTTCAGAACCGTGACTACCTTCAACTCATCTTCTACCAATAAAATCTTCATAAGCTAACTACAACGATACAAACAAAGGAACGGTGATAGTCAGCAACGCGCTGACTATCACCGCCACATGAAGTTTAGGCAAAGGTACGCAGCACGGGGTAGGCGTACATTAGAAGGCTATTAGAGTTGCGCCGGGGGTAGGCACGCTGCTACCATCTCCCGAGTGGCCACTCACTGCCCGGGCGGGGTCAGCTCCTGCAACAGAACGCGCAACTCCTGATTGATCAGGCGCACGGAGGCCTGCAGCTCGTTGAGCATATCGGCGCGCAGGCGCAGGGCATCGGCATCGTAGCGCCCGCCGCCGCCAAAGAGCAGCTGCTGCTGCGCGCGGCCTTTGCGGGAGTCGGGGCGCTCCAACTGGCCGTAGTGTTGCCAGCGGCGGCGGGCGTTGTGCGCCAGCGACGACTGCCCCTGGTTGCTGAAAGCGGGCTCCATGAGTACGTACCACACGGCCGGCGGGTAGGTGTCGGATTGTTTGGTTTCCTGCCAGATATCGGTGAGCATGTTGCGCGGATGCGTGAATACCACACTGGGGTTGGAGGTGAGCGTGAGTACACCCAACGCGGCCGTAGCGATGCCGCCTCCAATCCCGAAAGTATACTGCCCGGTGCGCCCCTCCAGTACGGTAGTAGCAATACCCGACGCTGCTCCAATAGCAATGGAAAGCACTGTGAGGCGCTGCTCGCGCTTATCGGCGTGCTCGGTGAGGTAGCTGGCCACTTGGTCGGCCCGCTCGCCTTCACAGTCCAGCTCGGCGGCCACGCTGGCAATGGTGGTAGAGAGCAGCAGCAAGCGGGTTAGAATGCGTTGCTGCTGCGCCTGGTACTGCTCGCTACGGGCATTGCCGGTGGGGGTGGCGCGCTCCAGGCGCACCAACTCGTGCAGCTGCGGCAACACGCCGGCCGCGTTGGCCAGCAGCAGGCTGCGCCGCGAAAACCGTTTTGGGAGCAGGCTGTCGCGCAGTTGGGGCCGTATGTCGGGTAGGGGGAGGAAAGCCGGGTCGTCGGCAACGAGATTTGGTGGGTCGCAATACCCCGCTTCCACGCGTAGCGACTGGCTCTGCTGCCGCACACCGGCGCAGGAAGAGAGCAGCATCATTGCCAGCACTATGCAGCGTGACCAGGGGTAGGCAAAAGTAGAAAAAGACATACGCTTACCAGGAATGGGAGTAGTACATGATGCCTGATACACAGCATACGGTATTAGCTACCGAAGCGACGCTTGTAGCAGAACAATACTGTGTCCGGCTATGGTGTACGTAGTGGTGCCAGCGGGAAGCGTCCGTTGCTGGTAGCGCACCACGTTGGTGGCGGGCGCTTGCAGCGTATTCATCGAGTCCAGGGAAGGAGCCGTTAGCTCGTGGGCTGTCCAGGTGCCGGTGGTAGGTGCGTCAAGCCGAATGTCGGTGGCTTGGCCGTTGGGCTGCACAATAGCCAGCGTCAGTGTGTTGCCATCGGTCGAGGCAGCCACGTCCAGGTGCTCGGCACCCGCCACGGTGGCAGCCACGCTGGTAGGGCCGCACAGCTTGCGGTACAAAGCCAGGGGGTAGTAGATGGTCTGGCAAATGCTGGTGGTTTCGTTGGTCATGATGGGGGCCAGCACGTTCACGGTCTGCGCCCAGGTGGCTAGGCCGATAGCGGCTGCATTGCGCTGAAACACGTTCAGAAACGCGGCTACACCCAGCGCGTGATTCCAGGTGTAGTCCATTTCCAAGTTGTACGCTCCACGGCCCCCCGACTCCCAGATACCCCATTCATCAATGGCAATCTTCACCGGCTGCTGCCGTGGCGGAAAGCGGTACCACTTGTTAAACGCCTCCACAGCAGGCGGCGCGTAGGCCTTAATCTGAGCAGCCGTGGCTTTGATGCTGGCTTCCATGGCTGCAATGGAGACGAACAGCGAGGCTGGGTCGCCGGGCTTGGAACTGGCGTAGAGGTGCAAGGACAGGTAGTCGCAAATCGGGTGCAACTCTTGCAGGATCTGCTGGTTCCAGTCGGGCTTGTCGCCCACCAGAATTAGCTTGATGGAAGAGTCTTGCAGCTTCATCAGCTTGGCGTAGTACCACGCCTTTTTGATGTAGTCCTGCGGGTTCTGCAGGGTGCCGGCGTCTTCGCGGGCGGCTTCCTCGTTGCCCAAGCCCCAATACTGCACCCGGTAGGGCACGGCGTGACCATTTTTCTGGCGCTGGGTAGCGTAGTAGGTGCCCGTGCCGTTGCAGTATTCCACCCACTCGGCAGCTTCCTCCGCCGTGCCCGTCGACATGTTCACAGTCAGAAACGGGGCTGCTCCCAGCTTCTGGCAGTACTGCATAAACTCGTCCGTGCCCACGTGGTTGTTGTCGAGGCCGCCCCAGATCAGGTTTTTGCGCACTGGTCGGTGCTTGCCCACGCCGTCTTTCCAGTGGTAGATTTTGGTGACGGTGCCGCCGGGGTAGCGCAGCAGCGGGGGCTTCAGCTCCCGTACTTTTTCCAGCACATCAGGTCGGAAACGGTGCTTCCGGTCGTCGTAGATGCCGCCGTAGATGGCCCTACCCAGGTGCTCGATAAACTGACCATAAATAAGAGGCGATATTTCGCCCAGCGGCTGATTCAGGTGTACCGTGAGGGTAGCAGCCGGCGCCTGCCTCCAGTGCCTGAGAGGCCCCGGCACCATGGCGCTGAGCAAAATACCCGTGCTGTTCTTCAAAAACTTTCTTCTCGATGGCTGCTGCATGCGGTTCGGAGGGTAGCGTGGCCCAGGTGAGTAGGGTGGTGGTTGAGCTTGCCAAGTTACGCCGACTAGTATGGAGGACAAGCCGCTAGGCAAGGGTATGGGGCAGTACAGAAGGTTTGGTTCAATGGCGTTGTCTTCCTTTCGCCAGCAACAGCGTTGTATCTTTGTACTCTATGCTATCCGTCAGAATTCCTTCCGTCCGCGACTATTTTCCCTACGAGCCTACCCAGGATCAAGCCCTGCTTTTTCAAAAGCTCGATGCGTTTCTGCGCGACGAGCTGCCTGGCCGCAAAGCGTTTGTGTTGCGCGGCTACGCCGGTACGGGCAAAACCACCGTGGTAAGTGCCCTGGTGCAGTGGCTGCATCAGCGCGGCCGCAAATACACTCTGATGGCGCCTACTGGCCGGGCGGCGAAGGTGATGAGCGTGTACTCGGGGGTAGGGGCCAGCACCATCCACAAAAAAATCTACCGCCAGACTGGTGGTGCTTCTTCCGAGCGCCTCAACTTCCAGCGCCAGCCCAACCGCACCGCCGACATGCTCTACATCGTGGACGAGGCCTCCATGATTTCCGACGAAAAGGCGTTCGGCGAAAACGGCCTGCTCGATGATTTGCTGGGCTACGTGTTCGAGAAGCCTACCAACCGCCTGCTGCTCATCGGCGATACGGCCCAGCTGCCGCCGGTGGGCCAGCTCCTGAGCCCTGCCCTTGACCCCGAGTTGCTGCGCCACCGCTTCCGCGCCGCCGTCGACTCGGTGGAACTGCGCCAGGTGATGCGGCAGGCCGAGGAGTCGGGTATTCTGGTGAATGCCACCATCCTGCGCGAAGAGCTGCGCGAGGAACAGCCGCATATTCAGTTCTTTACCAGCGGCTACCGCGACATTTTCAAGATGGGTGGCGACAAGCTGGAAGACGGTCTGCGTTGGGCATACAAGAACTTCGGCCACGAAAACACCACCATTATTTGCCGCTCCAACAAAAACGCCAACCAGTATAACCAGTACATCCGGCGCATTCTGTTTGAGGCCGAAGATGAGATTGAATCGGGCGACTACCTGATGGTGGTGCGCAACAACTACTTCTGGCTGCCCAACGACTCCGAAATGGGCTTTCTGGCCAATGGCGACTTTGTGCAGGTCACCAAAATCGTGCGCCGCACCGAAGAGTTCGGCTTTCACTTTGCCGATGCCCGCGTGCGCTTCGTGGACTACCCCGACGAGCCCGAGCAGGAGGTGAAGCTGTTACTTGACACCCTGCACACCGAAAGTCCCGCCCTACCCAACGACCGTAACAAAGCCCTCTACGACGCCGTGAGCCTGGATTATGCCCACCTCACCACCAAGCGCGACAAGTCGGCTGCCCTGCGCAAAGACCCGTTCTTAAATGCTTTGCAGGTAAAGTTTGCTTATGCGCTCACCTGCCACAAGGCCCAGGGTGGCCAGTGGCAAGCCGTGTTTGTCGATCATGGTTTCCTGAAAGAGGATATGGTGAACTCTGAATTCGCGCGCTGGCTCTACACGGCCATCACGCGGGCCTCGGAGCGGCTGTTTCTGCTGAATTTCAACCAAAAGCTAATTGCGGATGCGCCGGCAGAGTAAATACTAATGAAATTCTAATCTGTTCTTCTGAACTTCACTAGCCTTACGCCAGTTTAAAGGCCAAACTGGCAAAGTTATTGGCTCCCTGCCCGGAAATCTTAACTTTGTTCTACGCTAACTACCAAACGTTCTAGCATCATGAAAAAGATACTCCTACTTGCCCTGTCGCTCTCGATGGCTGGTTTTGCGGCCCAAGCCCAAACGGCTGCGCCTGCCACTGCGCAAACCAAAGTTGCCGGCCCCAACATTCAGTTTGAAGAGTCGAAGTACGACTTTGGCTCGGTGAAGCAGGGCGATGTGGTAGAGCACACCTTCAGGTTTAAGAACACTGGCACCGCGCCGCTGGTGATTTCCAACATCGGCGTGAGCTGCGGCTGCACTACTCCCGACTGGACCCGCGACCCAGTGATGCCCGGCAAAACCGGCTCCGTAACGGCCAAATTCAACAGCACCGGCAAAATGGGCATGCAGAACAAAGTGCTGACCATCGAGTCGAACTCAGCTGCTGGCAACGCCATGGTAGCATTGGTAGGCGAGGTAAAAGATGCCGCCGCCATGACTACCTCCGCAATGTCTACCGATGGCAAGGAGAAAGCCAAAATTGGCGACGCAAAAATCAAAGCCAAGAAGAAGTCGTAAGGCACGCTGGCTGCTCTTGATGGCCCGGCTCTGCAAAGAGTCGGGCCATTTTTGTTTCTGTCGCGGCCGGTTTTGCGTATACTGTGGCATACTCTATTCACTGCCTCACGCTATGGAACAAAATACCCGCGACGCCCTGGTAGACCATCTGGTTAGCCTCCTGACGGAAGCCAACGCCCACACTACCCTGGAAGAAGCCTGCGCCGATGTGCCGCTGCTGATTTTCAATCACCACGTGCCCGATGTGCCCTACACTATTTGGCAACTGGTAGAGCACATGCGCATTGCGCAGTGGGATATTGTGGAGTTTTCTACGCAGGCGGCGCACCAGTCGCCCAAGTGGCCGGAGGAGTATTGGCCCGCCCGCGACGCCAACGCTACCGAGGAAAAATGGCAGCAAACGCTGGAGCAAATTCGGCATGACCGGGACCGGTTTATTGCCTTGCTGCGCGACCCCGCGCAGGATTTGCTGGCCCCCATTCCGCACGGTACCGGCCAAACGCTGCTGCGCGAGGCCCTGCTTATAGCCGACCATACCGCCTACCACACCGGTGAAGTTGTGCTTATGCGGCGGCTCCTGAAGAATTGGAAGTAGCTGCGCCGCTTGGTGGCAGGTATGCGGAGTTTCTGAAAACCAACAGAATCATTGCTTCACAAACCGCGTCGTAAGGTGGGTATGTTCGTCTGTGTATTGCACCAAGTAGCTGCCACTGGTCAGACTATGCAGATCAAGCTGGGTTTGCCGGGTGCCTAGCGTGCTGACAGAACCTTTGAGCTTGCCGCCCAGCACCGAGAAAATGGCGATAGATGCCCCGCGTCCGGCAGCCGGATGTTCAATAGTCAGTTGGTCTTCCGTCGGGTTGGGATATGCTTGCAACAGCATACTACTGCTTTTGGCCGATTTTGTGCCCGTGACGGTGAGAGCCAGGCTATTGAGGTAGTTTTCCAGGCGAGTGTAGCCGTTGCTGGCCACTTCGTTCCGGTCGCTGGCATCATTCGGGTTCGAGCCCTGGCTCCGCTCCCAGGCATCGGGCATGCCATCGTGGTCGGAGTCGATAGAGGCGGGTAGGGAGTTAAGCGCTGGCCAGGCATGCTGCGAAATGCTGTAGGGCGTACCGTGCGGATACCCCCCTTGCACGTCGATGATGCGGCCGGTACGGGTGCGTACGTTGTTCACAATTCGCTGATCGAGCGTGTCGCGGCGGGGCAGCATGGCGCCCGCACCTGCTAACACCGCTTCATAGGCCACCGTTGCGGTTTGGGTAGTCACCGGTCCCAAGTCAAAGGGCGTTGCTGCTTTGGCCTTCGTAGTATCGGCCAAGCTGCCGCCCTGCATCACCACGCCTTTCCAGTTATCGGCCGTATGCAAGGGGCTGCCATCCACGTAGTTGCCAGTCATGTAAAACTGGCCGTAGGGTAGGGCTGGCGACGTTTGCTTATACGGGTTCAGCACGCGGTAGCGCACGCTGTTGCTGGTTGATGGGCCGTATTTGTAGTAGTTGTTCACCACGTTATAGTTGCCCGCTTCACCGCCATACACGTTGTTGTTGCCCCAGTTATAAATCACGTTGTTGCGGAAATCCACGTTCTCGTAGCCCATGGCCACACCGTAGCGGCTGCCGTTGAAGCGGGGCGTTCGGCTGAGGCAGTGCGCAATCAGGTTGTGATGAAAGGTGGCATGCTGCCCGCCCCAGATACCGCCGTAGCCGTGCCGCTCAAAATCGGTGTCGCCGGTTTCGTAGTGGTAGGAATAGTTCAGCGGCTCGCTGATGATATTCCACTGCGCCGTGATGTTGTCGCCGCCGTAAATGGTGAAGGCCTCGTCGCTGGACCAGCTGATGCTACAATGGTCCACGATAATGTTGCTGACGTTGAGGCCGCCAAAGGCATCGTCGTTGCCGCTGCCATCCACCATGCCTTTGTTCTGGTTTCGGTCGCCCAACCGAAAACGCATGTAACGAACGATCAAGTTATTAGCCGAAAGACTCATCGGGAAATCAGCTATGCAAATGCCATTGCCAGGAGCTGTCTGACCTGCCAGCGTAGTATTGGCCTTATTGATTTTGAGAGGTGAGGCAAGGTGAACGGTGCCCGACACGCGAAACACAATGGTGCGAGCCGCAGCAGGCTGCGAGAGAGCGTAGCGCAAGCTACCGGGGTTATTGTCGTCGTTTAGGTTGGTTACTTCGAAGACAGTGGTAGGCGCGCTGGCCGTGCCCCGGCCACCCGTAGTGAACCGACCGGCACCCTCAGCCCCCGGAAAAGCCACTTGCTGTGCATGGGCGGCCTGGGTGGCAAACAGTAGGCCCAACGCAAACGCCGCGCTCCGTCTCTGCCACAACATAGGGAAAGGAAAAAGTGTAGATAGAAACATAGGGAGCAGACCAGGAAATGGTAAAAAAACGTTGGTCTAATGACATGGCAACGTGCACGCGCGCAGGAAATCTGCCGTGTCGCGATGAATATTACCCACTTGGAACGGCCAATGATTCATACTATCCACGTTTATTTTGCGCAAACGTTGCCGGGAACGTTGTCAACATGCACATAATAATATGCAGTGCATTGTAAGGATGAAAAGGCGCTACACTTCACTGTTTATGGATTTTTCCTAAATATTTGAAATATTATTATAGAAATCGTTTGCATAAGTGATGCTTCTCTTCGTTAGTTTGTCCTATCAAAAATGGATTACCCAGCGCTGCTTTCCACCCAAGCACGCGGGTAACTCACCCAAGACGCCCTTTTCTACAAAAATCCCATCCGCTCCCATCCAAGAAAGCGACGTCGGCCACCCCGACGTCGCTTTTGCGTTTATCCCACTTATATGCGCTGTCCGTCTGTCCGGAAGCACTCGATGCCGTTATCCACTGGCACCATCTTCTAAGAGATGCAGGTTACCTCGCGAGTAGTGTAGAGACTTGCTCCTGAATAAGTAAGAATCAAAAAAGCCTAGCCTGTCATGCTTCGACAAGCGGACGCCAGATGAAGAATGACAAACCAAGCTTTTTTGCGCGGATTATAATTTAAAAACAAGTCCTAGGTATAAACTGATGCCAGTCGGACATCTGTGGCCTCGAACAGCTAAGTGCCGCAGGCGCAAATGCTTACAATTGCCGGGCGGCAAGCAAAAGCGCAATCCAGCCGGCAATAAACAGCAGGCCCCCTAGCGGCGTCACGGCGCCCAGCCATTTGATGCCCGTGAAGCACAGCACGTACAACGACCCGCTGAAAATCAGGATGCCGCCTACCCACAAGCCGGCTGTGGTGCCCAGCAAGCGCAGGTCGGGCCGCACGTGCAGCAGTACGCCCACGGCTAGCAGGGCCAGCGTGTGGTAGAACTGGTAGCGCACAGCGGTTTCAAACGTATCGAAGCGGCCGGTGGCCTCCAGCATGGCGCGCAGGCCGTGCGCGCCAAAGGCTCCAATGCCCACGCCCAGGGCACCGAGCAGGGCAGCAAGTTGTAAAATGAGTCGGGCAGTCATGTTGGTTTTTTGGTTATTGGTTTCTGGTTGTTGGCTCGGCTGCGTTGGCTATTGGTTTTTGATTGGGTTGCGGTTGTTGCTTGCAGAAGCTGGCTATTGGTATCACTAAGCCAAAAACAAACAACTAAGAACCAAGAAAACCAATCAGCCCCGCGCCCCGAAAATAGCGCTGCCTACGCGTACCAGTGTGCTACCCTCTTCAATGGCCAACGGGTAGTCGGCACTCATGCCCATAGAGATTTCCCGGAAATACTCAGCCTCAGCGAAGAAACGGCTCCGAAGCTGCTCGAAGTAGCCGCGCAGCGTCTGAAACTCGCGGCGTAGCTGGGCTTGGTCGTGGGTGAAGGTGGCTACGCCCATTACACCCGTCAGGCGCACGTGGCGGAGCTGCTGGTAGACCTCGGATTGCAGCATTTCTTCCGCTTCCGCGAAGCTGAGTCCAGTTTTGCTCTCCTCGTCGGCAATGTGGAATTGTAATAAGCCATTCACTACCCGGTCGTGCTTGGCGGCTTGTTTCTCTATTTCCAGCAGCAGCTTCAGGCTATCCACGCTCTGGATGGTATGCACGAAGGGCGCCAGGTACTTCACTTTGTTGGTTTGCAGGTGCCCGATGAGGTGCCACTCTACGTCGGTGGGTAGGTCGGGCTGTTTGGCTACCATTTCCTGCACCTTGTTTTCGCCAAACAGCCGGGCACCGGCGTCGTAGGCTTCTTGCAGCTTCGCTACGGGGTGGGTTTTCGTGACGACCACCAGCCGGGCGGTGGTGCCGTGCAGCTCATGTTCAATCTGCTGAATGTTTTCGGCAATGCTCATGCCGCAAAGGTAGGCACTGCCGCCGTGTGGTGCGTGGCGGGGTAGGGAAGGGACCAAGCGTACTCCCCTACCTACTTTACCAACTGTGCAAGTCTCTGTTGCAGCGCTTCGCCCCGCAGATTCATAGCCACGATTTTGCCAGTAGGGTCTACCAGAAAATTCTGCGGAATGGCCCGCACGAAGTAAGATGTAGCAACTGGGCTCTGCCAACCTTTCAGGTCCGAAACCTGCGTCCAGACAAGTTGATCGTCCTGAATGGCTTTCAGCCATTTTGCTCGGTCTTTGGCATCGTCAATAGATACACCCAGAATGTCAAAATTCTTGTTTTTGTAGGCATTGTAAGCCTGTATCACACTCGGATTTTCGGCGCGGCAGGGGCCGCACCAGCTAGCCCAGAAATCAACTAGCACGTATTTACCACGATAATCGTTCAGCGACACTTGCTTACCATCAGGAGTGGGTAGCAGCAGGTCGGGGGCCTGCATTCCTACCTTCAACGCTGGTTCGGCATCTAGTCCCAAGGCTGCCTTGCGCATCCTATTCCGTATATCCGCAGCCTGCGGGCTGTCGCGTAATGCCGGGGAAAGGGTAGCAAGCATGGCCTCGACAAATGCATGGCGGCCCTTGTCATCGCTCACCACACCTAGTTGATCAAGGCTAACCAACGAACTGGGATGGGCTATGATAAACGTAGAATCCAGCCGTGCTTCCTCTTTCAAGGCAACTGCCCGACGCGCCCGCAACCCTTGCTTAAACTCCAGCGACTGTCGTTGCTCGGGCGTGCCGGCCCAAAAGGTTTTCTCCAGTGTGTCAAGTGTCTTATACACAAGTCTCTGCTTGTCCGCAAACAATGCCTGCCACTGCGCAGTGAGCTTACCACCAGTGATGGTAGCGTTCTTAAGAGAATCGGGGCTGGTGAAGGTGAGCGTACCATTTTCGAGGTAAAAACCACCTTTGTAATCCGTTGGCTTTTCGCTGTTTCGACTCAGGTACAGCCAAGCTCTTTTGGGCTCATCTGTCTGGCCTTTCAATTGAAAACTCCCTTTCCGTACCGCTGCCGAGTCTGTTTTTCCACCATAGCGCAAATAGACCTTTGCCGGAGCGTTCAGGCGCTGGTCCAACTGGCCTTTCAACATGAATGAAAGAGGCTTCTCGGGTTTCTGTGCGGCTACTATGCCTGGTGCTAACAGGAGAAGGGGTAGTAGATACTTTTTCATCGGATAATAAGAATAAATGTACAATTCTGTAAGATAGATAGTTATAATAAATGACGTCTAATGCATGCTTACCTAATCTTCCAGCGCGTTGGTCAGGAAGGTATTCTTCAGCCCCAGCCATACCAGCCACAGCAACACGGACCAACCCAAGTAAATACGATAGTAGTCTTTCGTGTTGCGGAAGCGTGTTTGCTTGATTTCGGACTTCTCGTACTGGTTGATGCGGCGAAATACCTGGCGCAGACCGGCGTTGTCGGTGGCGCGGAAGAACTGGCCTTCACCAGCCTGGGCAATCTGGCGCATGGTGGTTTCGTCGAGGCGGGTTTCCACGTAGCGGGTGCGGCCCGCCGGGTCGGTGCCGAAGGGTACGGTGCCGTCGCGGCCCAGGCCGATGGTGTATATTTTCAGGCCATAAGCGTGGGCCAGCTGGGCGGCCGTGAGTGGGTCGAGGCTACCGGCGGTATTCTCACCGTCGGAAAGCAGAATGCACACTTTGGTGCGGCTGCGCGAAGCCCGCAGGCGGTTGGTGGCCACGCCCAACGCCGAGCCGATGGCCGTGCCGTCGTTGGCAATCATGCCCAGGCGCAGGTTGCGCAGCTCGTCGCGCAGTAGGTCGTAATCGGTGGTGAGGGGGGCCAGGGAGTAGGCATCGCCGGCAAACACTACCAGCCCTACCCGGTCGCCGGCGCGGCTATCCACAAACTCGCGGGCCACGCGCTTGGCGGCTTCCAGGCGGTTGGGGCGCAGGTCGCCCAGCTCCATCGAGCCCGACACGTCTAGCACCAGCAGCAAGTCGATGCCCTCGCCGGTTTGCACCACGCGCTCGTCGGTGCGCTGGGGGCGAGCCAAGGCCACTAGGCCAAACATTAGGCTGAGCGCCAAGACTATATCCGGCACAAAGCGTAGCAGCGCCGACCAGTCTTGCCGCACCCTACCCCCCACAAAGGCTACCCCCAGCCGGGCCCGGCGGCGGTAGGCTAGCGCCCAACGCACCACAAACAGCAGCGGCACCAGCGGTAGCAACAGCAGCAGGCGCGGCTCCTGCCAGGTATAACCCGTCAGCGTGGAGTAGCGCAGGGCGTCCAGGAAGGGTGCCAGCAAGCGGTGCCAAAGCTGTTCGAGCATAAAATAAGAAGGGAAGTCTGGGTAGTAAACGGCAAAAGACTTCCGGGCGTGCAGAATACGGCTGTATTCCTTCCGCCACGGAAGTCTTCCAAAGATACTACTCTATCGGTGGCTGCCTGGGCAGACCGTGGGCCGTTAGTGCGAGGCGCTGCTCTCGAAGCCAGCTACCGTGAGGCGCACCGGCCGGGCCGATACCTTGTGCTTGGTCACGCTGCCAAAATCCGTAAGCTTCACTTGGTGCACCTCGCCCAGCGAAGGCACCGCAATGTAGGCAAAGCGCTCCGTGGCTTCCAGCACCGGCTTGTAGGTGTCGGCAGCAGGGGTAGCGGCAATGGCCTGGCCTTCTTTTTTCAGAGTGCCGGTGGCCAGATCGTACACGCGCAGCTTGCCGTCGAGAGTTAGAATCAGCAGGTTGCTGCCCGCCTGATCTACCTTGCACTGAATGGCGTCGGTGCCGGTGTAGATGGGCGTGATTTTGTCGCTGCTCAGGTCGATGAGGTAGGCGCCTTTGGTGGCCACGTAGCCGATAAACTTGTTGGCAGCCTCAGCATAGTAGATGCTGCCGAGGCGGAAAGCGCCAAAATCAGCCGGGTTAGCAATCAGGCGCTGCTCACCCGACTGCTTCACTACCAGCACGCTGCCCGAGGTATTGGCCGACGTGGTGAAGCAGCCGAATACAGCATTCTGCCCATCAGTGGCGTTGCCGTGGATGCTGCCAGTGGTGAGTGTGGAGGCGTGCACGAGGCTGCCCGTACTGCTGACAACGCGCACACTGGTAGGGCTGGCACCGGAGGTAGCGGCGGCCGTAACGGCGTAGTTACCGTTATCGAACTGGGCCATAGCGCCGTGGTGGGGTAGCAGCCCGGCGTTGATAGTCTTAAACTTGGCGCCTGGCGTATGAAAATCGGCGTCGTTGCCGGCGCTGAGAGTACCATCACCGTCGTTGAAAATCAGCGACTCAGTGTTTTTGCTCTTGAAGTGGGTAGGCTTAGGCCCTGTTGCCGTAATGGCAGCCCATTTTGGCGTGCCTTTCACATCCACGTGATCTACGTGCGACTCCAGCCCAGTGTCAAACATCTCTACCAGGTTTTGGCTTTGATACAACACTGCTGCAAAACGTCCCGAAGCTGTGGTGTACAGATTGGCTAGCGGAAACTTTGTGTCGAAAGACGCTACCGAAGCATCGAAGGGGGTAATCTGCGTGAGCTTAGTGGCTTGCTCATCGCTTACCAATACGCGCACATAACGGTGCTCCTGCTCGGTGGCCGCCACATCGGGTGTCGTTTCCGAATCGTTGTCGCACGAAGACAGCGCTGCCGTGGCGAGTACACCTAATAGAAAGGTAGAGGTGGAAAGGTTGAATTTCATAGAAGCAAGCTGCGCTAAATGAAGAATACATGAAACATTGATGCAATATTACTTCAGTTGGAAAGTAATATGCAACTGTGTTTCATGTAATCTTCATTTATTTTTTGTAAAGCGCTGTGCTTGTATGTAGTTGTCAGTTGAGATTCCAGGCCGTGGTCGTACTATCTCAATAAGCTAAACTGGTCATCTATACCGCGTACGTACATCTCCGAGCCAGAAGGTGCGGAGATGTACGGCATAGTTTCAGAGGAGTATTTGCAGTGATTACGCAAGGAGCACTACTCTTTTACAAACTTAAATACACTGCTCTCCTTACCCTCCGCTCGAAGCAAATAGACGCCAGACTTCAGGTTTTTCACACTTAAAACAGGCTGGCTTGGTGCTACGCGCATCTTGCTTACCATCACTTTTCCAGTAAGATCATACACGGTCACGTCAGTAGCTTCGGCTAGTCCGGTAATCGTTAGCTCATCGGTAGTGGGATTCGGGTAGAGCGCAATTCCTGCTTGGCCTACCAAGACCTTCGACTCGTCATTGCTACTTTTACCGGTTACAGTGGGTTTCTTACCCGGGTTAATTGCGAGGCCGTTTGCCTCCCGAATAAGTTGGAAAATATGGTCTGGCCGCACCACCACATAATCGGTGTTGAGAGAGGCTGCCACGTTTTTGAAATTGGTGGGTTTCACATCCGTCCAGGGCTGCGCCTGAATAATCACAAAGCGAGGCGAGTTGCCATCCCAATCGGCTGAGGCAGTAGCAATATGGTCTTTCATGGCTTGCTCGTTCGTACAGTAGTTGCAGGAAAGGGCCATACCAGGTAGCTTCTGCTGGTAGATGGTCAGGCCGCCGCCCGTGTTTTGGCCGGTCAGCCCCAGCAACGAGGGGGCTTTCTCGGCGAAGCTCTGGCCGACATTCTCGTTGATGCCACCACTGATGGTGTTCCAAACCGTGACAACCCGGAAACCCGCCCGCCGATTGTAGTCTTCGGTTTTTGCCACGAACTGGTCTAATGCCTTCTGATTTGGAAAGCTGTTGGGGTAGGCGTACCCATAGCCCGAAGGGCCCGAAATCAGGTTGTCGTTAGCCGTAGCAGTTTTCCAGTAGTAGTTTAGGGCGCCCGGCATGGCATCTAGCATGGCCGGGGAGAGCGTCCAGCCCATCGGCACCGATCCTCGGTCGGGGTTATTCCAGAGCTTGCGCATCAGGTGCTCCACGTATTGCAGGTTGTCGCCATCGCTCAGGATAAAGGCAACGTAAATCTTATTTTGCAGAGCAGGTTTTGGTGGTATAGGCTTTGGGGTTACTTTCCTGGGCATGCCGCTATGCATCGTCAGATTGGTGGCGTAGTCGCTGGCGATGGTGGCAATGCCGTAGCGGGAGGCGCGCTCTACGCCGGGTTGTTCCTCCGGCCACCATCCCATCACGTTCGCGCCTGCTGGCATGGAAGCCAGGAAGTTATTCAGGAGTTCACTCTCACCGGTAACTTTTGGGTCTAGCCAGATAACTGCGGCTCCAAGCGCCGTTGCGTACTCCCGTAGAGAAGATTTGTGAGCATCCGGATTCAGCCCAATCAGCAACCGATGGTCAAGTTTAGGCCAATACTTACTGTAAATGGTCTGATATACTTGTAGTTTGCTGCTAAACTGGCCGCGCAAATCAAGCAAGATGGGCAAGTTGTAGGGGGCAGCCGTGAGCCGAGACACTAATTCTGGTGAGGCGATAAGAGCCTTTTTGTCTTTGGCCAACAAGGTTGCCAGGTTCACGGTGTGAATCTGCGCGGGGTCGTACACGATCAGGCCCGATACCTCGCGCCGATACTTCGTAATCAGGTCCCACTTATCTGCGGGTTCCAACCAGTTCAGCCCCAACGACTCCAGCCAGGTATAAGGGCCTTCCGCAAAAGCGTCGCCTTCGTAGGAAAAGATGCGCGGCTGTTTTTTGTTGATGATGCCTTTCAGCGAAGCAAACAAATACAGTTCGGCAGACGATTGATTTTGCTGCAGGCCAACCCAGTCCACTTTTGTGTAGGAAGTACCGCGCCAAAACACGCGCAATTCCAACGACTGATTGTCTGCCGGCAATGTAAACGGCAGCGTAAAGTTGGTGTAGTCGGAGGCGACCGGGAATTGCCGCCGGGTGAGCGTCCGCGAGGCCAGCGTTTGGCCTGTGGTGGCATTCCGAACGTCAAGGTCTACTATCGAATCGTTGTTAGCGGTATTGTTGTCGACCTTCAAGCGAAACTCGGCCACATTGGGCCCGGCCGGTATGTTGGTGACGTAGGGACCATAGACCATATGCCGGTTAGGCGCGTCAATGCCGGTCTGGCAAAGCCATCCGTCGCCTTCCAAGCGGCCGGTGCCGTGACCAAGCGATGAACCCTCAGCTTCCCAGCGGGAAGTAACCTCGCGCAGATAGATAAGATCCTGTGTTTTGGCCGGTGCTGGGAAAGAAGGAAGCAGTTGATTGGCCGGCCATCTTACTTGACCCATAGAGGGAGAGATGATCATTTGAAGCAGGCACACAAGCACTGCCCCTTTTACTCTTAATGAAGTAATCATACAGGTAGGAGTAGGTTGATAATAGGTTGTGTTTAAGTGAATTGACTATTTGATCGAATATAGAATTCTGGAAATTAAGCTTACTGTCCTAAAGCCGCGTAGCTGCTTGCTAAATTGTTTTAGCAATTCTTTGTGGCATGTCTAACTCGCATATGTGCATATCAACAACCACCGTATAATCAATCCCTTGGAAAAGGAATATGAGTCGCAGTACTCAATAGTGCAGGGAAGTGCGATTCTAAAGTCAATGCTTAAGAGGCCAAAATTTTGTTCAAAATTGTGGCGACCAATTCAACCTCATTTGCGGTGTTGGGTCTGTAATGCACGTTTAAAGACTTATCTCTCTGCTCTGTACGAGCCGGAATGCTCGTCAAGCGCAAACCCTGCTCGCTATAGCCTGAGCGGGTATAGGTGTGTTTTCCGTGCTGGAATTTTACCCACATGTATGGGCGAGCAAGGACTCGCCTAACAACTTCTTCTAGAGACCCAACTCGCCTCGCGCTGTAACTACATCACTAGATGATCAGCAAAGCCGATGCAGATGGCTTCTAAGCGGCCTGCTCGTCGGCTTGGTAGCGCGTCTGCGCAAAGTCACGCAGCAACTCAAACACCAGCGCGCTTTCGGTTTCTTCCTCCATGAGTTGGTTGCCGTAGATCATGCGGTCGGCTAAGTGAAGGGCTTGGGCCACGCGCGAATCGTGGTGATAATGGGCCACTATCTCGCGGGTAGTCAGACTGTTGATGTTGCTGTTCTCGAGGCCGCTGAGGTAGTTTTTCCAGAGTGTGATGGCCCGCTCCATGTTGGTGAGAGAGCGCGACAGCTCAAACCGCTCCACATGGCGGGCGTATTGCGCAAGAAAATACGCGTGGTTCTTGCGCCGCCGGTACCGCTGGTAGCGCCGGCGCAAGCTCTTGCGAAAACCCAACACCACCCCACCCGCCAGCAGCAGCAGCAGCGCCAAGCTCGCTAGCCAGTACGGATAGTTAAAGCGCGTTTCTACAGGAAGCGTCTGCACGTTTGCGCGCAGGGTGGGGGTAGGGGTGCCTGGCTGTAAGGGCGCCGCCGTGCGCGTCAGCCGTACCGAGTCGGGGAGGGTAGGCACCGTGAGCGTGTCGCGGCCGCGCAGCACCAGCACGGGTAGGCGCAACTGCTGTACAGGGTCGAGGGAGAAGGTGCGCAGCAGGTACACGGTGCGGTCGAGGCTGCGGCCCTGGCGGGTGCGGGTAGGCTGGTAGGAACGCCGAATCAGCTCAAACGGCGCAAAATTGGCCGTCGAATCTGGAAAAATTACCTCCAGATTGGGGGCGTGGCGGTACGTCAGCTCGTAGCGAATGGGCTGCCCTACCTGTACTGTGGGCTGCGCAAAGTGGCCTCGCGGTAGTGTGTCGGCGGGAGTTGCTTGCCCGTGCGCCGTGCTGCCAGCCAGCAGCCAGAACAGCCCTACCCAGGCAGCGCGCTTACCCACGGCCACCTCGCTGGTTGCGCCTCCGGAACAGGCTCACCAGCTGCGGCACAAAGTCAGAGTCGGTGGCGATGGATAGAAACTCAGTGCGGTGACGGCGGCAAATCTGCCCAATCTGCTCGCGGTTTTGCTCGTAGGTGGCCCGGTAGCGCGCCCGAAACGCGGCCGAAGACGTGTTGGTCCACACGGTACGGCCGGTTTCCTGGTCAAGCAGCGGAATGATGCCCAGGGGCGGAAACTGCCGCTCGCGTTGGTCCAGTAGCTGCACCACAATCAGGTCGTGCTTGCGGGCCAGCATCGTTAGCTCCCGCTCATAGTTGGTGTCGATAAAGTCCGAAATCAAGAGCACGATGCTGCGGCGCTTTAGCAGCCCTAGCGCTTGCTTGATGCCTTCGGCCACATTGGTCTGGCGCGAGCGGGGCTCCAGGTCAAACAGCCGCTTGATGAGGGCATAAGCGTGCCGAATACCCTTGCCAGGTGCCAAAAACAGCTCTTTCTGGTCAGAAAACGCGAAGATGCCCAGTTGCGCTTCCTGGCGGGCGGCTGCCAGCGCTAGTAGGCCGCAGATGTCGCGGCCCACATCGAGCTTGCGCCTACCTTGGGCGCCTACCTGCTGCGAGGCGCTAACATCAAGGAGCAATAAAACCGACTGCTCGCGTTCTTCCTTGTAGGTCTTTACAAACGTACCGTGGCCTTTGCTGGATACGGCCCAGTCGATGGCCCGCACCTCGTCGCCGTACTGGTAGAGGCGCACATCATCAAACTCCAACCCCGTGCCTTTGAACACCGAGCTGAAATCGCCTTGCAACTGCGCATCGGCCGTTTTGAGAATACGTATCTCCATCTGCCGCAAGCGGCGCACGAGTTGCTGAAAAGGCGTGGCTTCGGGCGTATTCATCACGGCTAAACTACGGGATCTAGCTAACTTTGCTCACGTGAAAACTCTTTTATCCTGCGCTCTGCTGTCTTTGAGCCTGTTATTAGGCAGCTGCGACCGGCCCGAACTGGCCGTGCCGCCCGCCGAGCTGCTCTCCAAAGAGCAAATGCGCGGCATCCTCATCGACCTGCACATTCTGGAAGCGCGCATCGAGTCGGGACGCCTGAGCACCGATTCGGCGCGGGCGCTCTACAACGAACAGCAGCGCTTGGTATTGCAGCAACATCAGGTTACAGACTCGGCCTTTCAGCAGAGCTACCGCTACTACGCTATCCATGACAAAGACCTCGACAAAATCTACGGAGAGATTATCGACAGCCTAGCTGCCCGCGAAAAGAAGCTGGAAGAAGTAAACAGTAAAAGTGCGAAATAGAAAAGCGGTGAATACAGAGCGGTTGTCCTCCTGAGCTTGCGAAGGACCTTCTCACGCGTGAACGACAAGCGAAATGACGACTCGTTCACGCGTGAGAAGGTCCTTCGCAAGCTCAGGAGGACAGACGTTTTGCACATTTACCACCTCACCTCTTCTACAATAAACGGCTGCCATTGGGAACGGGGCTAGCCACTGTGGCTAGCACAATGTGTCCATCGGCATCGGGTGTGCCCGTCACGAGCACCTCGGAGCGAAAGGGGCCGATTTGCTTGGGTGGGAAGTTGACTACGCACCATACCTGGCGGCCTACGAGGTCAGCGGGTTGATAGTGGTGCGTGATCTGGGCGCTGGACCGCTTCAGGCCTATTTCTGGCCCCAGATCAATCAGTAGCTGGTAGGCCGGCTTGCGCGCCTGCGGAAACTCGCGGGCTTCTACAATGGTGCCCACGCGCAGATCAACGCGGGTGAATTCGTCCCAGGAAAGTAGGGTAGGAGATGTTGTCATATGAAGCGCCAAGGTAGCGCTTCATGCAACACCAACGGCTTATTGGGCCAGCGCAAATTGCTCTAACTGCGCTAGCTTTTGCTGCACCTGGGTTTCCCAGAGCTGCTGTTGCTGCTTGTTCAGGCCGTGGTTGGTGGCTTGGTCGTAGCGCGCTTCTTCGCGCTGCCATTCCGCAAACATGGCCTTAGTCAGGTTCTGAAACTTAGGTTGCAGGTGCTGGCAGTCGAACTGCGTTTGGCTCAGCTTCTGGCGCATGCGGCGGGCATATAGCTCCGTAATATCGAAGTGTAGCTGCTCGTGGCGCAGCAGATCGGGGCTGGCCGTGGTAGCTTCCCGCACCCACGACTCGGCAGGCATAAATACAGCCTGCACCTGCGAGGAAAACACGAAGTCCTTGCAGCCTACCTGTACATCAATGTTGCCCGATGTCAGCGCGGCCAGACGGTCGGCAGGGGTAGGCTTGCTCTTGAAATCGGCCCAGGTGAGCTTGCGCTGCGCCGACCACGCAATGACGGCCGGCTTAGGCGGCGTGGTTTGGGTAGGCGCGGAGGCAGGAGAAAAACGACCCAGCAGCAGCGCGGGCAACAGAAACGACAGAAACGACATGGCAGACAGGAATACTACTTCCGTGCCAACGCCAAAAGCAAGTTGTTTAGTTGCGAGGTGGTGAGATGCTGAATGGTGAAAAGTGGTGAGTAAGAAACACGTGTGTCATCCTGAGCGGAGCGAAGGACCTTCTCACGCGTGAACGACGGACGTAATAACGGCTCGTGCTAACGTGACAAGGTCCTTCGCTCCGCTCAGGATGACACACGTGTTTCTTACTCACCACTCAATGCGCCAGTACAATGCGCTCAGGGTTTACGGCTACTGGCGTTTGGAGGCTGTGCTGGCGGAAGCGCCACAGCAGCACGCCCGCCACCAGTGTGAGGCCGGTAAGTAGCCCTATCCATACGCCGGTGGCGCCCCAGCCCATTCCAAAGCCCAGGCCATAGCCTATGGGTAGCGCCACAGCCCAATAGGCCAGCAAGGCCACCACGGAGGGCACTTTCACATCTTCCAGGCCGCGCAACGCGCCCAGTCCTACCACTTGCAAGCCATCGGACACCTGAAATAGTGCGGCAATGAGCAGCAGCCCAGCAGCTTGCTCTACTACCAGCGGCGTGTCGTTGTAGAGGTAGGGGATGAAGCCGCGACCTGCTACTAGTATCAGCCCCATCGTGCTCATGAACACGAAGGTGAGCCAGTAGGCCGTAAAACCCGCTTGCCGGGCGCTGGGGCCGTCGCCCAGGCCGTAGAAGTTGCCTACCCGGATGGTGGCCGCCGCCGCAATGCCACTGGCAGCCATGTAGGTGACGGACGCCACATTGATGGCAATCTGATGCGCGGCCAGCGGCGTGGCGCCTAGCCAGCCAATCATGATGGCCGAGAAGCTGAAGGCACCCATCTCGAACATCATCTGCACCCCAATAGGAGCACCTAGACCTAACAGCCGGCGTAGGGTAGGGGCATCGGGGAGGAACTGGGCGCTGGCGGCCTCGCGGTACGGTTGCAGGCGAGCCGCTCGTAGCACGTAGGCACCCATCAGCACGGCCATCAATACGCGCGCCGTGAGCGTGGCCCAGGCCGAGCCCATCATGCCCATGGGCTCTACCCTGAAATGACCAAAAATCAGCACGTAGCACAAAAAGGCGTTTACCACATTGGCGATAATCGACAGGTACATGGCCTGGCGGGTGAGGCCCAGGCCCTCAGCAAACTGCTTGAACGCCTGAAACAGCATGAGGGGCACATAAGACACAAACAGCACCTGAATCCAGGGGCGGGCTAGGGCCTCCACAGCGGCCGGCTGATGCAGGTGGCGTAGCAGCGGCGTCAGGGCGAAGCCCAACAAAGCCAGTACCAAGCCGGCCGCCAAGCACAGCCACACGCCATTTACCAGCAATCGGCCCAGTGCGGGCACGTCGCGGCGGCCGTTGGCGGCGGCCACCAGCGGTGTAATGCCGAGTGATACGCCCAGGCCCAGTACCAGCCCTACCGTGCTCGTGCTCACGCCCAGCGAAATAGCCGCCAGCGACGTGGCCGCCAAGGCGGGCGGCTCAATGTGGCCTACCATCACGCTGTCGCAGACGTTGACAAGCACGTGGCCCAACTGGCTAAGCACCACCGGGTAGGCCAGTAGCAAGGTGGGTTTGATATGTGGACGGAGCGCAGTGAGAGGCATGACAAAGCAGACAAATGAGCCGGCAAAGGTAGCGTAATGCGCAGGGAGTAGCTACTTGCTGGCTACCGCCGCTAGCGCCGTGCGCAGCCGGCCCAGCGCTTCGGTCAGCACCTCGGGCTCCACGGCGTACGACAGCCGCACAAAGCCTGGCGCGCCGCAGTTGGTGCCGTCTACCACCTCCAGCCCGTGGCGCTTGATATGCGCTACCAGATTCGCTGCCTCTGCTGGCTCAGCCGCGGGCAGGTAGGCGCGCAAGTCGGGGAAGGCGTAGTAGGTACCGGCTGGTGGGGGTAGGGCAGGCACGAGGGGTAGGGTGGCTAAGGCGTGCAGGAGCTGAGCGCGGTTAGGTGCCAGCTGGGCCAGCAGGTCGGCCGCAATGGCATCGGCGGCTTCTACGGCTGCTTGGGCCGCCGCCTGCGCCGGCACAGGCACCGACTTACCGGTAGCAAACTGAATAGCCGCGCAGGTGCGGGCCAGCGCTGGCGGTACTACCAAATAGCCCACACCCCAGCCCACTAGCTCCAGCGACTTCGAGAAGCCATTGAGTACCAGGTGCTGCGCGTGTGGGTCGGGGAAGGACAGCAGGGTAGGCGTGGGCTTCTCGCCGAACTGCACCAAATCGTAGATTTCGTCGGAAAGTACCAGCAGCTCGGGGTGTTGCTGCGTGACTGCCAGCAGCGCCCCTACCTCAGCCCGCGTATACAGGCGCCCCGTGGGGTTGTTAGGATTGGTAAGCAGCAGCAGCCGGGTGCGGGGCGTGAGGGCCTCCGTGAGCTGCGCCGGTGTGAAGGCGTAGTTATTATCGGCAGAAAGCGGCAGCGTACGCACCACTCCGCCCGCTTGTCTAGTCACCTCCCAAAAGCCAAACCACGCGGGCGTGGGCACCAGCACTTCGTCGCCGGGTTGCAGCACGGCTTGTAGCAGCGTGAGCAAACCCGCTTTGCCACCGGGCGTCACCACCACGTGGTCGGGGGTGACGTGGGTGGCGCCGCGGTGCTGGTAACGTGCCGCCAGGGCCTCCCGCAATGCCGGCTGTCCTTCGGCCGCCGGCACGGGTAGGGCCTGGTTGGTACGCAGGGTAGCCATAGCCGCCTCTACCGCCACGGCCGGGGTAGGGTAGGGGCCATAGCCGGAGGCCAGACTGAGCAGAGAAGACGAGGACGTAGCAGACATGGGCAGCAGACGACTGAACGTGAACAGGCAGGCCGCAGCTATTGGGGTGCCAGCACTACATCGGCGAAATACGCCTGCGCATCGGAGAAGGAATGCACCAGCGTGAGCCCAGCCTCGCGGCCTAGCTGCTTGATCTGGGGTAGGGTGAACTTGTAGGAGTTCTCGGTATGAATCATTTCCCAAGCTGCAAACACTACGTGCAAGTCCAGGGCCGTGAACTGCACCGTTTGGGCACGGGTGCTTACCAGAAACGAGCGCACAGCCCCGCTCAGCGGGTCATAGTCGGTGTAGTGTTGCCAGTGTGCCAGGTCGAAATCAGCACCCAACTCGCGGTTCAGACGCGTGAGCAGGTTGAAATTGAACGCCGCCGTCACGCCTTGGGTATCATCATACGCCGCCCGAATCAGGCGCGGGTCTTTTTGCAGGTCGAAGCCGATGAGCAGCCGGTCGTCGGGGGAGAGCGGGCGGGCTACGCTTCGCAGGAAGTCTTGCCGGTCCTCGGGTAGGAAGTTGCCGATGTTGGACCCCAGAAACAGCACGGCCTTGCGTCCCGGCCGGGCGGCCAGCAACGTCAGCGCATCGGCGTAGTCGGCCGTAACGGGCTCTACGATCAGCGCCGGCAACTCATCCGAAAGGCTGGCCACCAAGCCGTCCAGCGCCCCCGTTGAAATATCTACCGGTACATAGGTAAACTGCGCGCCAACCTCGAGTAAATGGCGAAGTAAGATTTTGGTTTTTAGGCCGTCGCCGGCGCCTAGCTCCACCAGAAAAAAGTGCTCATCGGCAGCCGTGGGGCGCAGGGCGTCGGCAATGGCGGCCTGGTGCGTGGTCAGCAGCGCAAACTCAGTGCGGGTAGGGTAGTACTCCGGCAGGGCCATAATCTGCTGAAACAGCCGGCTACCCTCGTCGTCGTAGAAATACATCGACGACAGCATCTTGGGCGTGCGACTCAGGCCATCGACTACGTGCTGGCCCAGGTCGGTGGCTGTTGCCGCTGGCTCGGTGGAGGTAGAAGAGGAGAGGTGGGGCATGAAAGAAAAGGTGTCAGGTGCAGGTTTTATTGTACGGTTGTCAACCTGACGAAGGAAGGGCTTTATGACGGAAGAACAAGTCGTTTGTACGATGGTCGTTCAAACGTGATAAGGTCCTTCCTTTGTCAGGATGACAGCTGTTAGCAGAATGCCAACTAGTTCAGCGGGCCAGGCGAATACCCGTGAACTGCCAGCGCTTGTCGGCGTGGAAGAAATTGCGGTAGGTGGGGCGGATGTGGCTTTCGGGGGTGGCGCACGAGCCACCACGCAGTACCAACTGGTTCACCATAAACTTGCCGTTGTACTCACCCAATGCGCCGGCTGCGCGCTGGTAGCCAGGGTAGGGATGGTAGGGCGAGTAGGTCCACTCCCAGGCGTCGCCGAGGAGCTGGTGGCACTGCGTAGGGTCGGCGTCGGCGGGCAGGGGCTGCGGGTCGAAGAGGCCGCTTTCCAGGAAAGTGCCGGCGGCCGGGTTCGGCTGAAACTGCCGGGCCGCAATTTCCCACTCCTGCTCGGTGGGTAGGCGGTAGCCAGCCCACTGCGCGTAGGCATCGGCCTCGTAGAAGCTAATCTGCGTTACTGGTGCCGCCAGGTTTAGGGGTTGCAGGCCGTGGTGGGTGAAGCGCAGCCACTGCCCGTCTTTCTCCACCCAATACAGGGGCGCATGCCAGCCTTCGCGCTGCACCAGGTCCCAACCCTCGCCTAACCAGTAACGGAAATCTTGGTAGCCGCCGGCTTGGATAAACTCCAGATACTCAGCATTCGTCACCAGTCGGTTTTGTAGCTCAAAATCAGCTACGTAGGTGTCGTGCACAGGCAGTTCGTTGTCGAAGCAAAAGCCGGTGCCCTCGTAGCCTACTCGGTTCATGCCCCCGTTCACGGGTAGCCAGGTAGCGGCCGGGGCCGAGGCAGACGTGGCGCGGTCGGTGGGAGCGGGTAGGTAGGCCGGTGCCAGCGGGCTGGTGCTCAAAATGTACTTGATATCCGTAGCCAACAGCTCCTGGTGCTGCTGCTCGTGCTGCAAGCCCAACTCAAATAGCTCGGCGAAGGCGGCCGGTAGCGTATCGGCCAGGGCCAGCAGCTGCGCCATGTGCGCGTCTACGTGGGCGCGGTAGGCATACACATCGGCTAGGGGCGGGCGCGAAATAGTGCCACGGTCGGCGCGGTTTACGCGGCTGCCCAGCGAATTATAATAAGAGTTGAACAGGTAGGCGTACTCCGGGTGGAAGACCGTGTAGCCCGGTAGGTATTCGCGCAGCAAAAACGTTTCAAAAAACCAGCTCATGTGCGCCAGGTGCCACTTGGGCGGGCTCACATCGAGGGTAGGCTGCACCACCGTGTCCTCGGCCAGCAGCGGGCGACACAGTGCCACCGACTGCTCCCGCACGGCTTGGTAGCGCGTCAGCCAGTTGGCGGTGGAGAGAAAGGTAGGGGCAACAGAAACGGAAGAAGCAGAAGTAGACATAGGCAGCAAAGGTGGCAGATGGCTAATAGGTACGACAAAATGGGTGGAGGCGGACAATAGAGCGGGCGGAAGCCCCGGAAGCTCATCCGTATTTAGCGCAATCGACTGCGGAAACTAACCATACTGTTCAGTATAAACCTTGATTTGCATCGACTAAAGTGTGCCTTTGTAGTATTTCTATCGTCTCTTGTTTCGAGCTCTCTGCCGGTTTGTGCCGGTAGCAGATGTTGTGTTTCATCTTTTCCAACCAATCTAACACATTAAACGCTATGCAAACCAACGCCACTCCAACCTCGCCCTCGCGTCGTCCGGCGCAGCGCCGGGCCACCAAAACGGTTACGAAGAGCCCTCGTGGTTTTGCCGCTATGGATCCTGAGCAGCAGCGCCGTATTGCTAGCGAAGGCGGCAAAGCCTCGCACGCCAGCGGCCGCGGCCACCGCTTCACCTCCGAAGAAGCCCGTGCTGCCGGCCGCAAAGGTGGTATGGCTAGCCGTACGCGTCCATCTACAGCTACTCGCTAGACAGTAAACGGTCTATATTGTATGCATAAACCCCTGGCTAAGCCAGGGGTTTATTTTTTGTAGTGGGGCCAACTGAAATCGGCCGGCGCTGTTGTGTACCAATGGCCCACCTACTGTCGGTTTCTTATGCTCACGCTTCGCTACTCCCGTCGCCCGCTTCGTTTCAAATTTCCGGCCCGCACCTCGCGGGGTGCCCTCACCGAGCACGTGGCTTGGTACCTGCACGTGCACGATACCACCCAGCCCCACGTGGTAGGGCTGGGCGAAGCTGCGCCGCTGGCTGGCCTGAGCCCGGATTATGACCCCCGCTTCGAAGCGCACCTGCAAGCGCTGTGCGCTGAGGTCAACCGCCAAGCCCTGCCAGCTTTGCTACCCGACGCCGCGCACCAGTGGGTAGGGGAAGACTTGCCAGCCCTGCGCTTTGCCCTCGAAACGGCCCTGCTCGACCTGCAACACGGCGGCCGGCGCCTGCTCTACGATACGTCCTTTAGCCGAGGCGAAGTAGGCCTACCCATCAACGGCTTGGTGTGGATGGGCGACGCGGCCTTTATGCGCGAGCAAATCCAGAAAAAGCTAGCCGAGGGCTACACCTGCCTGAAGCTGAAAATCGGTAGCCTGGATTTTGCCACGGAGCTGCAACTGCTGCGCGAAATCAGGACCGTAGCCGGGCCCGAGGTGCTGACGCTACGCGTAGATGCCAACGGCGCCTTCACCCCCGCCAACGCGCTGGCCAAGCTGGAGGCTCTGAGCGAGTTTGCGCTTCACTCCATCGAGCAGCCCATTGCTGCGGGGCAGTGGTCCGAAATGGCCCGCATCTGCCGCGAGTCGCCGGTGCCGGTGGCGCTGGATGAGGAGCTGATTGGTGTGCCCGAAGGTCAGGAAACGGCGCTGCTCACGGAAGTCAGGCCGGCTTACGTTATTCTGAAGCCTACCCTGCTGGGCGGCTTGCAACGCACGCTGCAATGGATGCAGGCAGCCGGTCCGCTAGGCATCGGCTGGTGGCTGACCTCAGCCTTGGAATCCAATGTGGGGCTGAACGCCATCAGTCAGTTTGCCGGGCACTACGTAACGGATGGCTTTCCGCAGGGGCTGGGCACGGGCCAGCTGTACCACAATAATGTGGCGGCGCCGCTGCACATCCGGGAAGGAGCGTTGCATTATAATCCGCAGGGGATGTGGGAAATGCCGGGGTAGGAACGAAGTGGCAGGGTGTGCGTTTTTTACGTATCTTACCCGACGCCCTTTTCCACCCACATGCTCCTCTCTCAAGCAATTACGCTGATTTTTCAGGGTAGCCGTTTGTGGCTGCTGGTGGCGTTGCTGCTGAGCGCCGGGCCATTGGTAGCGCAGGAAAAGCCAGCGTTTCAGTTCGAGCGGCCGCGGGCGCGTCGCATCAGCCTACCCTTTCTGTTGCAGCGCAATCTAATTATCGTGAGTGCCCGCCTCAACGGGCAGGGCCCCTATAACTTCCTGCTCGATTCGGGGGTAGGGATTTCCATTCTCACCGATCCGGCCGTGAAAAACTTCCTGCAGTTACGCACGGGGGAGGAAATCCGGCTGATGGGCGCCGGCGAGTCGGAACAGCCGTTGCTGGCCTACCGCGTGGATAGCGTACTGGTGCAGCTGCCGGGTGCCGTGGCCCCGGCCCTCACGTTTTTCGCCATTTCGGAAGACGTGCTCAACTTGTCGGCCTACGTAGGAATGCCCATTCACGGCATTTTGGGGTATGATGTATTTCAGAGCTTTGTGGTGGAAGTACACACCGACCCGGCGCTGCTCTACCTCCACGACCCAGTCCGGTACCGGACGCCCCGCTCGCGGCGGTGGGCACGCGTACCGCTGACGCTGCGGGCCAACCGCATGTACTTAACCACCGCCGTACAGCTCAACGATACGCTGACGATGCCCCTGAAGCTGCTGCTGGACACGGGCGCGGGCCATGCCCTGTCACTGGAAACCGGCTCAGCGGCCAATATTCCATTACCCGAGCATCGCCTGCGGGCGCAGCTGGGGCTGGGCCTTAGTGGCAACATTAATGGCTACCTGGCCCGGGTAAAGAGCATGCAGCTGGGGCGCTACCAAGTGCAGTCGTTGCTCACGTCGTTTCCCGACGCGCAGGAAGTACGCCTGAAAGCCTCCGTACCGCGCGACGGGGGCCTGGGCTTTGAGTTGCTCAAGCGCTTCTCCACCATCATCGACTACCGGCGTAGTCAGCTGCTGCTACGTCCCAATGCCCTCTACCACGACCCCTTCGAGCACGATATGAGCGGCATCGAGCTGCTGGCCGTGGGCAACGACTACCGGCGCTACCTTATTCTGAAGGTAGAACCCGGCTCGCCTGCTGCCACCGCCGGCCTGCAACCCGACGACGAGCTGCTCATCATTAACATGCAACCTACCGGCAACATGACGCTCACACAAATCAGCCGCCTGCTACACTCCGGCGACCAGCGCGAGCTAGTAATTATCGTGCGCCGCGCCAGCGGGGAGTTGTATTCTACTAGCCTGCGTCTGAGAAGGCAGATATGAGGGGTAGGGACTGGGTTGTTGAGGGGATAGGAAAAGTCTGTCATCCTGAACGCAGTGAAGGACCTTCTCACGGTAGAACGAGTCGTTGTTACGAGCATCGTCCTACCGTGAGAAGGTCCTTCACTGCGTTCAGGATGACAGACTCTCTCGGTCTATCAAAACTAGCCCTACTTCAACTGCATATCCTCGATAATTGCCTGAATGCGCTGATCCAGGGTGCGGTCAGCCAGCTCGAAATCAACGGTTGATTTCAACGGCTGCTTCACGCTGAAGTAGAACTTGATTTTTGGCTCGGTGCCGCTAGGACGGGCCGAGATTTTGCTGCCGTCTTCGGTTAGGAATTGCAGTACGTTGCTGCTTTCCAGGCCGGTATCGGTGGTTTGGCCGGTGCGCTTGTCCGTGATTTTACCGGTTTTGTAGTCCCGAATTTCCACTACCGGCGAGCCGGCGATGGTAGCGGGCGGATTGGCGCGCAGTTCGCGCATCATTTCCTGAATTTCCTCAGCGCCGCGTTGGCCCTTTTTGGTCAGCGAAATCAGGTGCTCTTTGTAGAGGCCATAGTCGGCGTACATCTGCACCATTTCCTCGTATAGCGTGCGGCCTTTGTCTTTGGCCACGGCTGCCATTTCGGCCACCAGTGCGCACGCCGATATAGCGTCTTTATCGCGTACAAAGTCGCCAATCATGAAGCCGTAGCTTTCCTCGCCGCCGCAGATATAGGTTTCCCTACCCTCCAGCTCGCGGATGATACCGGCAATGTACTTGAAGCCCGTGAGCGTGTTGTAGGCCTTCACCTGGTAGCGGTTGGCAATGTCACCAAGCACGTCGCTAGTCACGATGGTGTACACGATGAAGTCCTGATCGGTCATCTTGCCGGCTTGCTTGCGCGCCGAGAGGATGTACTGCGTGAGCAGGGCAGCCGTTTGGTTGCCGTTCAGCAGCACCCATTCGCCTTTATCGTTTTTCACGGCCATGCCTACGCGGTCGGCGTCGGGGTCAGTGGCTAGTACGATGTCGGCATCGAGGGCTTTTGCTTGATCCAGCGCCAATTGCATGGCCACTTTTTCCTCGGGGTTCGGCGACTGCACCGTGGGGAAGTTGCCATCGGGGGTAGCCTGCTCCTGCACTACGTGCACGTTGCGGAAGCCGAAGCGCTCCAGTGCCTGCGGCACCAGCGTAATGCCCGTACCGTGCAACGGGGTAAACACAATTTTCAGGTCCGACTGGCGCTCAATAGCGGCTGGGTTGATGCTGAGTTGCTGCACCTGCCGGAGGTAGGCATCGTCCAGATCCTGCCCAATCAACTGGATTTTCGACTCATCGGCCTGGAACTTCACCTCGTCTACCGACCGGATGTTTTGCACTTCCTCGATGATGTTTTTGTCGTGCGGGGCTACCACTTGCGCACCGTCGTTCCAGTACACCTTAAAGCCGTTGTACTCTTTAGGGTTGTGCGAAGCCGTGATAACGCAGCCACTCTGGCAGCCCAGGTAGCGAATGGCAAACGACAGCTCCGGGGTAGGGCGTAGGGCATCGAACAGATACACCGTGATGCCGTTGGCCGAGAAAATATCAGCCGCAATGCGCGCAAACTCTTTGCTGTTGTTGCGCGAGTCGTGGGCAATGGCCACTTTAATTTCTTGGCCGCCAAACGAGCGCAGCAGATAGTTGCTCAGGCCCTGCGTGGCCATGCCCAGTGTATAGCGGTTCATGCGGTTAGAACCCGCGCCCATTACGCCGCGCAGGCCGCCGGTACCAAATTCCAGGTCGCGGTAGAACGCGTCGTTGAGCGCATCTTCCTGGCCGGTAGCTACTAGCTGCTGAATGTCGGCTTTGGTAGTTGCGTCGTAGTTGCCAGTAAGCCAGGTATCTATTTTCTGCTGAACGTCGGGGGAGAGAGCCATAAAGAGGAAATGGTGGAATTAAAAAACGTAGGTAGTGTGAGAACGGCGGTAAAGAAAAGAGGTTTACGCAACATCAGCCAGAAATACACCAACGAATCTTGGCGACTACGTACGTATAGCATAGTAATTCCACTAAAAAGACGAACTGTCTGCCACCTCGTATATTGGCCTGCCGGTAGGCCCTTTGCTGGCCGTTGCGTCCTGCTACCGTAGAAATGTAGGGATTCCTCCCCACCTTTGTATCGCTAACTCTAACCTCCGCCGTTGTACACCTATGAATGTTACTGAACTAAATCAAGCCCTCGTTACCCTGATTGAGAAAAAGGCAGAGCTGCAAACCCTCACCTACGACGACGCCCGCTACGACGACGTGGAAGAGGAGCTGCACGATCTGGAAGACGACTTCAACGATGAGTACGGCCAGTTCTTGGAAGAAGCGCTGGAGAAAGTGCACGACGAACTGGGCTCCGATACCGACGTGCTGCTGCCCACTGCCTACCTGCCCGCCAATACCAGCGGCGAGCCTACCCCCAAAGAAGGCGTCTGGATCGACTCTGAGAAATATTCCGGCAAGGAAGCCCGCCTCACGTTGGTGCCCAACCCTACTCGCTTCATCCTGACTGTAGGCAAAGCCGTGCGTCAGGAAGTGTGGAAGGCGTAGAAGCAGGAAAAATGTCTTGCTAGAACCCAGGTTGCACTACCGCAGCCTGGGTTTTATTTTATGATATAGCCTAAAGAATTACCGGGCCGCTTCTATATATTATTTATCGAATGCTTCGTTTATTTACTTTCAGTATAGCTATTCTTTAGCCTCCTACCCTATGCGTGTGCTGCACTATCTGTTGCTGTTCGTTCTTGGCGGTTTCTTGACTGCGTGCGGACCATCTTATTTCCTTACCATGAAGCCCACAGCAGAGCATACAATTTGGTATGAAGGGCGCGAAATGGTATTGCACGAGCAAGATAGCTTATTAGTGCAGATGAGCTTTGTGCGGTACGAGGGTAGGGAGCTGGTGTTTGAGGCAGTGGTAGAGAACGGCTCCTCGCAGCCCATTCTGGTAGCTCCCGAGCAGTTTTTCTACCAACCCGTGACCACCCAGGCCGCAACAGCGGGTGCGCCTACCAATGTGCCGGCACGCGTAGCGGCCATCGACCCAGAGCAGCGTATGCAACAGCTGGAAACGCAGTTGGCTTATGAATCGAAAGAAGCCACCAAAGTTAGTTTCGGTGAGCTGCTCACCACGTTGGGCCACATCACAGAAAACGTGGTTAGTATCAAGAAAAAAGAAACGGACGAGGAGATAGAAGCACGCGCATATCGGCAACAGAATGAGCGAAACTACTACACCAACCAGCGCATAGACCACAGCATCGCCGCCGACCAAGTACGATACACGAAGGATGAGGTAGAGCAACGGCTGCTACGCAAAAATACCCTGCCGCCGGGCCAGTACATTCGCGGCTACGTCTACTTTCCGCGTACCGATGCGGCCGATGTGATTCGGGTAGTAGTGCCTGTTGACGGGCAGCAGCCCGCCACGTTCGATTTCACGCAAAACCGAACGAAGCAGTGACCACAAAACAAAAACGCCGGCTCCTAGGGGCCGGCGTTTTTGTTTAGCTAAGTACATCTACACAATCTCGGCTAGTTCCAGCCACCGCTCGCCCTTCTCGTCCAGCTCCGAATCGATTTTCTTGAGACGGGCAGCCCAGTCGGCTAGCTCTTGTGGAGTGCCGGTACCGCTGCTGAGCTTTTCTATGAGTTGCTGCTTTTCGGTTTCCAGCTTCTCCATATCAGCTTCCAGGGTTTCGTATTCTTTCTTCTCGGCAAAGGAGGCCTTGCGTTTGGGGGCCGCTGCTGGGGTAGGGGCAGGAGCAACCGGGGTGGCAGCCGGCGCCACGCCTGCGGCGGCCTTCGCCGTTTTGGCAGCTTGCTGCTGGTATTCAGCCGTGTTGTGCTCCTTTTGCCACTCGCGGTAATCGGTGTAGTTGCCGGGGAAGTTGTGCATCACGCCGCCCGGCTCCAGCACAAACACGTGCTCCACCAGTGCATCCATAAAGTAGCGGTCGTGCGATACGATGAGCAGACACCCTTGGAAGTTCAGTAGAAAATCCTCCAGGATATTCAGCGTAATGATGTCCAGATCGTTCGTCGGCTCGTCCAGAATCAGGAAGTTGGGGTTCTTGATGAGCACGCGCAAGAGCTGCAAGCGGCGCTTTTCGCCTCCGCTCAGCTTGCTCACCAGCGTATACTGCTGAGCCGGCGGAAACTGGAAGTGCTGCAAGAACTGCGACGCCGTCACCACGTCGCCATTGGCCATTTCCACTACCTCGGCCACTTCCTTCACAATATCAATTACCCGCTGCGAGTCATCGAACTCCAGCTCGGTTTGGGTGTAGTAGCCAAATACAGTGGTCTGACCAGCATCCACCGTGCCCGAATCGGGGGCTAAGCGGCCCGTGAGCATGTTGAGCAGGGTAGACTTGCCCGCGCCATTAGGGCCAATCAGACCGATGCGGTCCTTTTTCTTGAAGACGTAGCTGAAATCGTTCAGCACCACATGGTCGCCAAACTGCTTGTGCAAGTGCTCTACCTCAATGATTTTGCCGCCCTGGCGGGTCGTTTTCACAGATAGCTCTAGCTGCGGGCCACCAATCTTGGTTTTGGCTTTCTCCTGCGTTTCGTAGAACGCGTCGATGCGGGCTTTTTGCTTGGTACCGCGGGCCTGAGGTTGGCGGCGCATCCATTCCAGCTCCTTGCGCAGCAGGTTGCGGGCCTTCTCCACCTCCACGGTTTCCATTTGCTCGCGCTCGGCTTTCTTCTCCACAAAATAGGAGTAGTTGCCCTGGTAGCGGTGCACGCGGCCTTGGTCCAGCTCCACAATTTCGTTGGCTACTTTATCCAGGAAATAGCGGTCGTGGGTTACCATCAGCAGCGTCAGGGTAGGGGAGGCCAGACGGTTTTCGAGCCACTCAATCGTATCGAGGTCGAGGTGGTTGGTGGGCTCGTCCAGGATTAGCACGTCGGGCTCCTCGATCAGCACGCGGGCCAGGGCCACGCGCTTGCGTTGTCCACCCGACAAGTTACTGACCTTGCGCGCCAGCAACTCGCCCAGAATGCCCAGCCGACCCAGAATCTGCTTCACCTGCGAGTCGTAGTCCCAGGCGTTGTGGGCATCCATCAGTTCCAGCACCCGTTGCAGCTCGTTGGGCGAGTGGTTGGGGTCGTTCACCACGTGCTCGTAGTCGCGGATGGCCGCCAGGGTAGCGTTTTGGCTGGCAAAGATGGTTTCCTCTACCGTCAGGTTTTCATCAAACACCGGCTGCTGACCCAAAAAGGCCACGCGGGTATCCTTGCGCACGCTCACCGAGCCGGTGTCGCCGGGCTCAATACCGGCTAAAATGCGCAGCAGCGTGGTTTTGCCAGTGCCATTGATGCCAACCAGCGCCACGCGCTGCCCTTGTTGTAGGCCAAAGTTCAGGTCGCGGAACAGCCAACGGTCGGCGTAATTTTTCGAGATATTCTCAGCGGAAAGCAGATTCATGGTACAAAGGTAAGGCAAGGACTACCCGAAAGCCGCCTGCCCTACCGGATTTCGTCTGACCAGCCCAAGGTAGAATGACCATTTTCCGGCCCCGGCATGTGGGCTGTCACTACCGGCGCTTCCCTACCCCTGCTATATAAAACGTGAAACAGGGGTATATAAATATAATTTATTTTATTATATATTGTTTAATTGATAAATACAGTGCAAATAAAAGTGCAGGGATTTGTATTATTTTTTTAGACAATTATATTTATGAGTGCTGGCAGTTCAGGCTGTTTATAAGGTGGTTAGTCATCATTAATAAAACAGAACAAAAGGACAGCATAGGTTGGGATAAGTCCTATTTGATAAAAATAAGACAATTTTATGAATAGTCTGGGAGGTTGTGTTATACGTCGGGCATGTTGTATCCTACTGTATTGGGTAGGGCTGCTGGGAATGCCTGCTGTCTATGGTCAGGCCGAGCGCCGGGCACCGGTGCGGGCAAATCAACCCACGAAGGCCGATTCCAAGCTGCCGGGCAAGCAGGAAAGTAAGCAGCTCTCCCCCAAAAAGGTAGAGGAAGCCTTGCGCCTGCTGCTCCGCGCCGATTCTCTTCAGTCTAGCCGAGCACCCACCGGCGGCCCCGAGTCGAGCGGGTTGGTGGTAGACCAAACGGTGACGAAAATCGGCCACGATTTCTACGATGCCTTCTATGCCGGTTTTGAAGCTCCTGTGGGCATACAGGATTTTGTAGTAACCATCAGCGAACGGCCGGCGCGCGGCAACTCGGCTCTGGTAGCACTGAGCGTCAACAACGAAGACTTGCTCGAATTTCCGTTGCAGCCGCGTCAAGAACTAGTAGAGGAAGCCGCCGCACAGGCTATTGCGCTGGCAGTGGAATACCTGCAAATCAGCCAGGATATTAGCCGTCAGCTAGAACAGGGCGAGCGGCGCGTCTTAGAAGTGTATTAGTTGCTTTTCTACCTCAACATCAGCCTTTATTTCCCACCCTCTCATTCATTTTACCCATGAGAATACTCCGCGTTTGTCTTGTTCTGCTGAGTGTGTACCTGCTGCCGGGGTTTGCGCACGCGCAGGACTTTATTTATGAGCCGAAGAACCCAAACTTTGGGGGCGGCAACTCTTTCAACTATTCCTGGATGCTGAGCGCCGCCACGGCTCAGGACACCAACAAAGACCCGAACGCCGGCCGTGCGCAAACCCCCACCGACCCGCTGGCTGACTTCGCGGCGGGCCTCAACCGGCAGATTCTGAGCCAGCTGACCGACCGCTTCATTACCTCGCAGTTTGGGCAGGGAGGCAGCGTACGAGCAGGTACCTACCAGGTAGGCGGTTACCAGATTCAGGTGACACCGGGGAGTGCGGGAGTGGTCATTCAGATTTCCGACCCGGCAACCGGCAACCAGACGACCGTTACTATCCCCAACATTCCGTAAGCCGCGGGCCCTACCCACCCCGCTGTTTTGCCTGACCGCCTCCGTCTCCCACCCCCCTATGAAGCTACGTCTATTCCACTACCTACCTATCGCATGCGGTCTACTTCTGGCGGGCTGCACGCCTTATTTTCATCAGCCGTTCAGCACGGAGCGTGCCCGGCTGGGTGCCGAGGTGAACGGCAACCGCGAAATGCGGGATCTGCCAGCGCCTAAGTCCCGTACGGTGGTGGCCGTATACAAATTCCGCGACCAGACCGGCCAGTACAAGCCCCAGCTCAACGGTTCCAGCTTTTCTACAGCCATTACGCAGGGCGCTACCACCATCCTACTGAAAGCCCTGGAGGAGTCAGGGTGGTTTGACCCTATCGAGCGCGAAAATCTGGGCAACCTGCTCAACGAGCGTAAAATCATTCGTTCTACCCGCGCCGAGTTTGCCGAGCAAACGGGTGTGAAGCAGCCCGCCCTACCCCCTTTGCTGTTTGCGGGCGTGATTCTGGAAGGCGGTATCATCTCCTACGACGCCAATATGCTGACGGGTGGAGCTGGCCTGCGCTACTTTGGAGCCGGCGCCTCGGGGCAGTACCGGCAGGACCGCGTGACGGTATACCTGCGAGCCATCAGTACCAGTACCGGCCAGATTCTGAAGACCGTATACACATCTAAAACCATTCTGTCGCAGCAGGTGGATGCCAGCCTATTTCGCTTTGTGAAGTTCAAACGGCTGCTAGAAACCGAAACGGGCTTCACCTACAACGAGCCCAGCGAAATGGCCGTGAAGGATGCCATTGAAAAGGCCGTGCAGGCCCTTGTTTTCGAAGGTATCCAGCTGAATCTGTGGTCGGTGCAGGATTCTACGGAACGCACCGGTAGCAAAATGATGGCTTACGTACGGGAGCGGGAGTACGGCCTGCGGTACGATGTGCTGGGTAGGCAGGTACTGGAGCGCCACCCCGCTTTGCATGCTACCCTCACGGCGGGCGCCCAGCGCTACGCCGGCGACTTTGCCAACCCACGCATCACCCCTGCGGTACAGGGCAAGCTGTCGTACCAGTTGGAAGGCGGACGCTGGCTACCCTTTGTAGCGGCTGGCGGTGGCCGATTGGCCACGCAACGCTTCTTCGACCAAACGATTTTCTACGCTGAGGCAGGGGTGCAAATGCGCGTGCTGCCTACCGACAGGCTCTCGCCCTACCTGACGCTAGCCGGTGGAGCCACCCAACACGGCCTCGGTAACGACGCTGGGCCCCGTGGGGTAGTGCCCCACGCTACCCTGGGCGTGGGTTTGGAATATCAGCTCAGTGGGAAGTGGTACGCCACGGGTAGCGCCGACGGCCGTTTATTTCTGCGCGATAATATAGATGGCGCGGCTGTGGGGCAATACAACGATAATACTACCTCTTTACAAGTGGGGCTTACCTACATGGTGGGCAGTCCAAAAAAACGGAGCAAAGCCTACAAAGAGTAGGTGAAATCAATATGGTAAAAACAATGGAATTGTACTGTTTTGATACTGTAGACAGGAGTAGTACCATAAGCTTTCAATTGTATAATTATTTTTATAATAAAAAATATTATTTCAATACGAAATCGTTTGCGGTTTTGATTATGAATTCTATATTTGACTTGTTCTTCCGGAAAGAGCACACGAGTACCGCATAAGCGGCAGAAAATATCTGCCGTTGAATCCCACCATATTTCTATTTGAACACCATGAAAAACATTCAACTTTTGATTGCGGGTGCTATGTTACTGGCTGGGGCCGCTCATGCACAAACTGGAACCCGCGCTGAGTTTCGTAATGTAAATGATTGCATCGGCTGCGAAACAATTGCTCTAAACGCTCGGCCCGTAAATCAGAGCAATCCTAATCCTAATTATAATGCTCCGGCATTAGGCTCTATCGACAACTGCTCAGTGGTAATTCAGGGGCAGGCTGCGGGCGCGCCAGCTAAAGACCTTGGTAGCAACAACGTAGCGGTAGTAGACCAAAGCGGCACCAAAAACAACGCCCAGCTCTACCAGCGCGAGGGTAACCGCAACTACGGCCTGCAAGTGCAAACAGGTAGTAACAACGAGGCACAGGCTATTGTATGGGGCAGCCAAAACACTACGATTCAGTTGCAAAATGGTCGCCGTAATAAGGCGGGCATCAACGTAGACCAAGTAGATGGTTCGTATACTCCTGGCGGCACGGAGAACGGCAACAACAACTGGGCCCAGCAGCGGCAGCAGGGGGTAGGCTCTGGTACAGGTGACGATAACATTGCCAACCTCAACCAGTACGGCAACAACAACCTGTCTTCTCAAGACCAACAGGGCAACCGCAACAGTGGGGATGTTTTCCAGCATACCAACTACAGCACCGCCGTGCAGCAGCAGACGGGTAATGATAACACGGCCGTGACGCTTCAGGGCAAAACCCTGGCCAGCGGTGTGATACTCTCCGGCGACCAGTACCAGCGCAGCTCCATTCAGCAAGGTGGTAACAACAACGCCGCTTACGTTTCGCAGGATCGTCGCTAAGCGAGGAGGTGTGTGACACGCACACCCTACACCTAACTAGCCGGGCGCGTACGTCTCTCGCCGGGGAGCAGCGCCCGGCTACGGTTTCTGTAGTGGAAGAGTGAAACCGCCATTTCCTTGAAAAATCACCTATGAAATATGCACTGCTTTTGGCATTGAGCAGCCTGCTGAGCTGGGGCACCCATCCCGTACTTGCCCAGCAGCTTGGTCGTAGTGAAGCCGCAACGGCTGAGCAGCGTCTGGTAGAGGACCTGGGTGCTAACTGGAAAAATTTGCCCTTGCCGCTGACTGCCAACCTGCAGAACTTGTCAGAAATTGTGCAGCAAGGCAACAGCAATACGGCTCTCACCACTCAGCAGAATGCAGGCAACCAAGCCAACCGGGCTTACATTGAGCAGGTAGGCAGCCTGAACAAAGCCTACATTGTGCAAACGGGCACGGGCAACACCACGCGTATCACCCAGCAAGGCCAAGATAATGCGGCCGTGAGTGAGACAACCGGCGACCAAAACCTGACTACTTTAGTGCAAAAGGGTAGCGGAAACATGGTGAACCGTCAGGCCCAGACGTCCAATGTAGAGTACCGCCTGTTGCAGGAAGGCAACAACAACTTACTAAGTACCCGCGATACAGGCCCGTTGGTGCCGCAAGGCTACAGCATCGAAATGCGTGGCAACGGCATTCGCTTGAGCATCGAGCAGGGCAAAATCGGGCAGTAACGTTGCGCCCAGTAACCCAGGAAAGACCAGCCCATGTGGTTGGTCTTTCCGTTGCGGGTCGCGTCGCCGGGTCCTATGTACAGGACTAGTTGATTTCGATAATAGTTGCCAAAGGATCCACTCACTACTGCTGAAAAACAAACCGCTTACTTGGTTCGCCTATGCTGTTATCTATACTACACTTATTGGTGCTTGGCTGCCTGTTGACCTATCAGGGTAGGGAAATACCTTGTGAGGCGAAACTCTTACTGGAGCATGACGAAACCGAACTGCATATCACTGGCTACTGCCGTAGTCAGAGCAGCCAGCCAGCCAGCTACCGCTACGAGCTACAGGTGGCAAAAAGAAGTCGGGGCGGACAAGCAACAAGCCGGCAAAGTGGCGAGTTTGAGGTGATGCCCGGGCAAACGGTGCGCTTGTCACACGTGGCAGTAAATGCAGGTAGCGCCTACACCGGCCAGTTGCGCATATACACACGCGCTGGTGTGCTGCTGGCCCGCGATTCAGTGGGGCAAACCACCCCGACCCCTTAACTTATGAATAGCAGTAGCAGCTGTCGCCTGACAGGCTACTGTTTGCCTCGTCTATCTGCCTACCACCCACTCTTTTATAGTACTGCTGTAATGCTTCTTCCTGTACGCGCAACCTGGTACACGTGGCTTTTTTATTGTTTCTGCTGGCTAGCATTCAGCGCCTGCGAAGACACCCCAGTAGAGCCCGTGTATTATGGAAACGTAGCAGGCGTGCTACGCGACGCCCGCACCAACCAACCTCTGGCCAACGTGGCTATCAGCACAACGCCCGCTACCTCGGCCGTTGTAACCGATGCCCAGGGAAATTTTCTGTTGGAGCGAGTACCTACCGGGCGCGTCGCCATCACCGCTTCCAAAACTGAATATCAGCAGGCCACCACCACCATTACGGTAGAGGAAAATCAGACGGCTCAGGTAGCCATCATTCTCACGAAAAGCCAGGCTGCTGCTGCGCCCGCCGCACCTACTCGGCCCGCGCCCGCCGACCAAGCTACCGTGCCCGGTCCCGACGTCACGCTGGAGTGGCACCCAGTGCGCCCCGCACCCCTCAGCGACTCCCTACGTTACGATGTGCTGCTCTACGAAAGTAACTCCGCCGTCCGCCGTCAGCTGCTCACCAACTCGCGCGACACCACCGTGCGCGCCACGGGGTTACGTTACAATACCACCTACTTCTGGCAGGTAACGGTACGAAACGCAAACGGCGCCGCCACGCGCTCCAACCTATGGAGCTTCACCACGGAAGCGCTGCCCGATAACCGCTACCTGTATGCCCGCCAGGTAAACGGCAATACAGACATCTACTCATCTAATGCCACCGGCAGCACGCTGCTACGTCTCACCACTTCTGCTTTCGTAGAAACTGCGCCCCGCCTAAGTCCCAACCGCGACCGGATAGCCTATGCTTCCAACGCCACCGGGCAGTATCAGCTGTACACGATGAACCGAGATGGGTCTGAGCCGCGTCAAGTGACGCAATTACCTATAGAAGGCTATTTCAATTTCGGCACGGGCTACTGTTGGTCGCCAGACGGGTCGCAGCTGTTATACAGCAGCTACAACAAGCTATACCGAATCAACCGCGATGGTACAGGCCTGGTGCTGGTAGCCACTGCGCCTCCCGACCGCCACTTCCGGGAGTGCGACTGGACCAGCCAAGGCAATCGTATTGTGGTACAAACCGTAGGCGTCAGTATCTACGATGCTGAGCTGTATTACCTCCAACCAGACGGTACTGGCCTGACGCTTGCCGTTGGAAACTTGCCCGGCCGCCTCGATTCGCCCTCGTTTAGTATCGACGGGCGCCGCCTGCTCTACACCCGCGACGTAGACGGATTCGACGACGTTACCGGCCGGCAGCTCAACGCGCATATCTTTTCGCAGCGCCTGGATGGTAGCGATGTAGTAGATATATCAGCGGGCACGAATGCAAGTAACGGCACCAATAACAGCAAGCCCATTGGGTTCAACGACATACTGCCGCAGTATGCACCAGATGGTAGTAAAATTATCTTCGTGCAAGTGAATAACGTGGCGCGCTCCGTGCCGGAGGTGTGGACAGTTGAATTGAACGGTTCCAACCGAGTGCGGCTGTTTGAAAATGCAACCTATCCCGATTGGAAATAGTAACGCCTAGCAGACAAATCAATAAAGATAGAGGACTGGAAGAAAGCCGTTATTTTTGGTGCCCGTATGGCACTCCTTTCTTCTCCGCTCAATTCTTCACGCCCCATCGGCATTTTCGACAGTGGTATTGGCGGCCTCACGGTAGCCCGGGCCGTAAACCAGGCATTGCCGCACGAGCGGCTTATTTACTTTGGCGATACGGCGCATCTGCCCTACGGCGATAAGTCAACCGCGGCCATTCAGGCGTATTCAGTGAAGATCTGCGATGTGCTGTTGCGGCAGCAGTGCAAGGTCATTCTGATTGCCTGTAACTCAGCCTCGGCAGCGGCCTACGAGCTAGTGCGCGAATATGTAGGTAGCAAGGCGCTGGTGCTGAATGTAATAGATCCGATTGTGGCGTACGTAGGGCAGCACTATGCCGGGCGCACCATTGGCCTGATTGGGACCAAGCAAACAGTGGGTTCCAACGTCTACCGAAAAAAGATTGACGATTTGGCTGCTGGAATTGAGCTGCACGCCCTGGCTACCCCCTTGCTGGCGCCGATGGTAGAGGAGGGGTTCTTCGATAATGCTATCAGTGAAAGCGTTATCCAAAACTACCTGTCCGATACCTCGCTGGAATCTATTGAAGCGTTAGTACTTGCCTGCACACACTACCCTCTGATTCGGGAGCAGATAACTCAGTTTTACCAGGATCGTATTGATGTGCTGGATCCTTCTGATGTAGTAGCGCTGGCATTAAAGGAATTATTAATAGAACATCAGCTGCTGGCTCCGACCTCTGCTCGCTCACAACACCACTTCTACGTATCCGACTTTACGCGCAGTTTTGAGGAGAGTACACGCATTTTCTTTGGGCAAGAGGTAAACCTCGAACTGTATCCACTCTGGGAGTAGAAATACTAATTAGGTGAAGCTGTGTGATTGGGAAAGTTATATCCCCTATTTTGCACAGTCAAAACTTATGTCCTTTCCAGTAATTGTACTTAGCTCGGGAAGAGTCATAACGTAAGGCATTATAAATCAATCTTACATAGAGTATCGGCAAGTGCTGCTCACGCCTCATTATGGGGCTTGGCATGAATTATGGCTCCTTAAGTAGGAAGAACGGAAAGGTCTGTTTTGATAGTGTTTATTGAATAAATCATAAATTTTCATTAAATACTTATGATATAGACTGAACCTATTTCGTAGAAGCACAAACCTTATGCTCCTTAAAAAAGCATATTCCAAAAGAACCTCCTTTTTCCACTCGTTATGAAAAAATTGTACAGTTTACCTTGGAGCAAGGTCAGTTTTCATAGGCTACTTGCCTTGTTATTGATATGTATACTGGTGCCGAGTATTGCTAATGCGCAAGCTCGTACAGTATTTAAGGAAACTATGGGCTTGGTACTGGCAGGTGATGATATTCCCACAGCCGAAACTGAAAACTATTTTGATGAGGGCTTACTCACTTATTCTGGCACTGCAATAGGTGGCGATGAAAGCATCATTCCCGTGACTAATCCACTAGCTGGAGCCTCTAATGGTGGGAATATCACTTTCGGAGCATTCGTTGATGGAGCAGTAGTTAGTACTTCGACCGAAAGGACTTTCGTTATAAGTGATATAATTGGTCCTATTAGTGGTGGCCAGCTTACGTTCTCGCTCTATATACCCAGTGGAAGAGCTGGTACTCAATCAGTTAGTACCTTAAGAAACAATTTTGTTGTTGAAACAAGTGTGAATGGAACCTCATTCACTGCTGCTACATACGAGCCCGTTAATGGAAGCACCAATGTCTCTGTTCGTGGTTGGAATGCGTTGAGGATAACGTCGGCTATTCCAGTAGTTAATTCCCTTACTATTCGTTTTCGTAAAGTTAGTGGCGCTACAGTTTTATACAGTATTGATGATATAGAACTAGTTGGCTCACAAACGGGTATCAGCATTTCAACATCTAATATTGATTTCAATAACACTTATGTAAATGAGCGTTCAGCTGCTTCAAGACTTACGGTAAGCGGAGCTGGTCTGACAAGCAATATCGTTCTTACTGCGCCAGATGGGTTCTTGCTACGCAAAGGGACCGAAGATTACTCATTAACCACAACTTTGACGCAATCAAACGGCAATGTAGCAAGCACAGCAATTGACGTCATTTTTGCGCCTACCGTTGCGAAAACCTATAGTGGTACTCTAACAGTATCCAGTTCAGGTTCGGAAACCAGAAATGTATCGCTTAGCGGTACAAGCGAGGTGCGGCCTCCTTCTACACTGGTAGCACCGCCTTCTATTACTTTCGGAGGATCCACAGTAGTAGGGCAGGCCTCTACCCCCAGCAACTTTACTGTTAGTGGTAATAATCTGACTGCTGATGTTATCGTTACTCCACCCAATACAAATTATCAAATTCGTCTTGGGAACACGGGGAGTTTCACCAACAATGCAATTACGCTGACGCCTGTTGACGGCACATTAGCACAAACAACATTACAGGTGCGTTTTCTGCCTACCACAAGCGGTACTATAACAGGCGGCATTCGTGTGGCGTCAACTGGGGCGGGCGATAAAGTTGTGGAATTAACGGCTACCGCTACAGCAGCTCCTACGGGCCCAACTGTTAACGCAGCTCCTACAGATCTGGCTTTCGGTACGGCATCGGGTAGCGGCTCGTCTACTACCCTCACGTTCGACGTGAGTGGAACCAACCTTACCGAGAACCTGATTATCACACCTTCAAATAGTAACATCGTTATTCGTGACCAATTGGCAGGCGGAAGCTTTGTTAATACACCCTTATCGTTTGCGCCCGTAAACGGAACTGTATCTAATCGCACTATTGAGGTGCGACTGGTAGGACCCGTAGCATCTGGAGCTTTCAACGGTACTATTAGCGTGGGTAGTGGTAATGCGTTGCCGAAAACGGTGAACGTAACAGCGTCGCCTGTATTAGAAGGTAACTCTACGATCAACACAGAAGGTACGCTAGCTGTGTTTGAAGCAGTGCCTGGTCAGCCTTCATTAGTGCAGTCCTATATTATTACAGGCACAAACCTGTTGCAGGATGTAACGATACAGGCCCCCAATTTCTTCCAGATCTCGACTACAAATAATTTCTCTGCTCTCACTACCACGGGTAATACGATTGTTGTAGCACGGAACTCTGGTAATGACTTATCGGCTACCCGGATTTATGTGCGGTATTTTCCTACTGCTGCGCAAACGAATACCAATACCATCCTACACACCAGCAACCCGGCATTAGGTGTGTCCCTGTCTGTAACGGGTACAAGCGAGCCGTCGCTGATACTCGAGCAGGCGTATGCGAATCGTGAGTTGGTAATTATTGGTACTAATGGTACGGCACAAGGATTAACGCTGACCGGTAAGCGTGTAAATCAAACGGTTACTATATCGTTCCTGCAGCAGGAAAACCGTTCGAACCCTGATAATACTCCGCAGTTCCAGTTGTCGCTTGATAACACGACCTTCTCGAATACGCTGGTAGTGAATCCGGACCCACAGACGAGCAGCATTTCCCGCACTATTTACGTTCGGTACTCCCCAACATACTTGGGTGGACAGAATGGTGCCAGCGCTACCCTACGGTTCCAGAGCAACGATTTTTCTACCAGTTCGCCTCAGGCTTTTGCTGCAAACTTTGCGGTGGTAGGCTCTTCTATCGATACGCGTCCGACCAGAGATGTAATAGCTACTGTAACGCGCAACGGGACGTCGGCTACTGTCAACTTTAATCTTCCCGGCAATTATGCTGCGCAGGGGTACGGCGAAGGGCGTTTGATTATTGCCAGTGAGCAAGCGGCTTTAAATAAGCTGCCTGAAAATGGTAATCCTTACGTGACCGGCAACCAGGAGTATGGTGAGCGAGAGTTTGCTTCTGGCTATTTTGTTGTGTACTCTGGTGCAAACGCCCAGGCAGTTATCAGAACGCTTGACCCAGCTAAGACCTACTACTTCTACATTTTTGAGTACAATAACATTACTACCCTTAACGGTAACCCAACCAGCGTACAAACTGCTGAAAACTATCTGACGCCGACTGTTCCAGAAGCAGTGCCAGCGTATGTAGCTCCCGGTACGCCGCTGCCTGTAGAACTGAAGTCGTTTGCTGCCAAACTCACGGCCGGTGGTGTGAAGCTGGACTGGGCTACGGCCAGCGAGAAGAATAACAAAGGGTTTGAGGTGCAGCGCAGCCAGGATGGCGAGCAATTTGCCGCGCTACAGTTCGTGAAAGGACACGGCTCTAAAGCCAGCGCAACGGTCTACTCGGCACTTGATGTGCAGCCACTCTCGGGCACTTCCTACTATCGTCTGAAGCAGGTGGATGAGGATGGTACGTTTGCCTACTCGCCAGTAGCCGCCATTACCAACACGGAGGCCGCCCGCGAAGCAACCTTCTACCCTAACCCCGCTCACGATGTGCTGAACATCAGCGCTAACGAGCCGTTGGTAGGGGCTCGCGTGACAGTAGCAGACCTGACAGGCCGAATTGTGCTGACCAGCACACTCGACGCTACGAACCGCGTATCGCTGAGCACATTGCGCACCGGCACGTATCTAGTAACCGTAGAGACGAATACTGGAAAGATAATCCGGAAAATAGTAAAGGAGTAGGGTAACCACTTCTTGCTAAAAGCGCCTCAAGCAGATGCTTGAGGCGCTTTTGTGTTTTAGCGTGTCTAGGTGTGTTCGGCTAACTGTTGGACCATATTTTGTATAACTATGCTTGGCATAGCCTTTATCATGCGTGAGTTGTATTTTATCTTCTGTAGTTATGAAAATTTGGGCGAAGCGGTGGAGCAAACAGTGTTTAGCAATATGGTGTGCCGTAACCGGGCTGTTTGCGCTGATTCCCTGGTGTAGCCAGGCACAACACGCCAGCAGTAGTAGGCCGGCCGTTAGCTCCTCCATCGTAATAAGTCAGGTGTACGGCGGCGGTGGCAATACTGGGGCTACCTATAAGAACGACTTTGTGGAACTGTTCAACCGTGGTAATACTACTGTGGATCTGAACGGCTGGACAGTGCAATACGCAGCTTCCACTGGCGCTTTCTCAGCAAGCCTTGCTCTTACTGGCACCATTGCTCCTGGTCGTTATTATCTGGTTCAGCTTTTCAGCAGCGGAACCATCGGCGCTGACCTACCTACGCCGGATGCAGCGGGGCAAATTAATATGGCCGGAACTGCCGGTAAGGTAGCGCTGGCCAACAGCAGCATAGGCGTGACGGGCTCTACGGGGGCTAATGTAGTGGATTTCGTAGGCTACGGCTCTGCCAATGATTTTGAAGGCAGCCAGCCTACCTTGGCACCGAGTAACACATCGAGCGTGAGCAGAAGCAGCAATGGCTGCACAGATACCGACAATAACCGCACGGACTTCGCGACGGGTACGCCAGTAGCGCGTAATAGCAGCACACCAGCCAATAACTGTGGCGCTACGCTAACCGCATCGCCTTCTACCCTTACCAACTTTGTAGCAACCACCGGAGCCGATTCGGATGAGCAGAGCTACAGCTTGACAGGAAGCAGCCTGAATGCCGCGGTGACTGTGACAGCGCCGGCAGGATACGCGGTGGCCCTGACATCGGGTGGGCCCTATGCTACCTCCATTGCTACCGGAACGCCGGTTGGGGGTAGTCTGACCAGCACGATATACGTAGTGATGCGCAGCACTGCAGCAGGTAACGTCGCGGGCACTATTACCAATACCAGCGGTACTACTTCGGCGGGGGTAGCTGTGTCGGGAACGACGAATGCACCAGTTACAACCACCCAAACCGTGCGGTGGGACGGTGGCGCTGGCACTAGCTACTGGTTTGATGCAGCCAACTGGAGCAACGATGTGGTGCCAGGTGCCGCCACCGATGTAGTGCTGGACCACATGTTTGTAGCAGCCAGCTACAAAGTGCTGTTACAATCTGCCACTACCACTACTGCCACGGTAGAGCCTGCCGTTTCCATTCAGTCGCTGACTGTCAATCCTGGGGGTGGAGAACCAATTGGGTTTGAAGTACCGGCCCTGAACACCAACGGCAGCGCGCTGACGCTGACGCGCAGCGCCGCGAACGAGGTAGCCCTGGCTATCTACAATAAAGGAACCGTGACGAACAGTGCTGGCCCTAACGCCAACAGCCTCGGCGCGGCGCTGACGGTAGCCGGTAGTAATCCGACGGTGTATATCTACAACGGTGGCACGTATCAACACTATACCAACCGTGCGCACGCAACGGTGGTAGAAAATCTAGCACCTGTTGCCGGTACCGAAGCCGGCCGTTGGGAGTTTCGCGCCACCAATACATCTTCCTCCGCGCTTTCCTTAAGCCGGCGTAGCTACCCTACACTGGTGCTACGCGCCAACCCCGCCGCTACCATCACCAACTACACGGGTAGCAGCACAGGTTTGCTCATTCGGGGCGACCTGATTATTGAGCCAACGGTTGTATTTGCGCCCAACGTGACGGGGGAATTAAAAGTAGCCGGCAACCTGAATATGCAGGGGGCGCTGCGCTTCGCGCCCACCACTACAGGTGCTCCGACAACCGGACAATTGGTGCTGAATGGGGTATTGCCTCAAAATATCAGTGGGACTACCCTGGGAGCTGTGGGAACTGATAGCTACCTCAGTGCTGGCGTAACGCTGCAAATCAATAACCCCAGCGGGGTGATATTGGCCACTCCCGTAACTGTGAATGGCACGCTGCAACTCACAGCGGGGCCTCTTATCACTAGCATAATGAATCCGTTGACCCTGGCAGCGGGGGCTGCTATCAGTGGCGGCGGTGCAGAAAGCTTTATCAACGGCCCCATGTCGTATGCTGCCAGTGGTGCGGGTAGCCTGCGGTTTCCGCTGGGTAGGGTAGGGCTGCGCGGTAGTGTGTATCGACCGCTCGTGCTCACTATCAGCAAACTTGCTGTGCCTACCACCTTCACGGCCACGCAGGTAGAGGAAGGTGGCATCGGTAGCCTGAGCGGTGGCCTGACGCGGGTGAGTCGGGTGCGCTATTTCGAGGTAACTCCTACGCCTGTCCCGGCTGCCGGCGACTTTGCGGGTACCATCACGGTAAGCTACGGCGCCGATGATTGGGTGAATGCGCCCGAAGCCGGCTCCCTGGTTATTGCCAAGAACAACAACAACGTTTGGAGCAATATCGGCCGCAGCGCTTACTCGGGTACGGCCAGCAGCGGCACCATCACGTCCAGTGAGTTTACCTCGTTCAGTTGGTTTGCGTTGGCGAGCACCAGCCCCGTGGCCAGCCAGAATCCGTTGCCAGTGGAGCTGACAGCCTTCACAGCGCAGCGCTGTGCCACCGGCGCGCTGCTACGCTGGGCTACGGCCACCGAGCTAAACAACGCACGGTTTGAAATATGGCGCAGTACCAACGGTAGTCCATTTGTGTTACGCGGTAGCCTACCTGGCCATGGTACTACCACCCAGGCCCATGCCTATCACTACCTCGATACTACGCTTGGGGGCGAAGCAGTCACTTATCGGCTGCGGCAGGTGGATACGGATGGATGGGCGGCGGAGTCGCCCGTGCGCTCCATTGCGGCGTTGCCAACAGAAAATGTGGCCAACTACTTCGCAAATCCAGTAACAGACCAGCTCATCCTCTATCTGACCACCGCGGCCCGCTTCCGGGTAATCAGCAGCGCGGGGCAGGTGGTCTATACGGGCCAGGCTACGGCAGGCACAACCACTCACTCGTTGGCCGCGCTACCTGCTGGGCTCTACGTACTTGAGATGCAGCCAGCTGGCCAAGCATTGACTCGGCAGAAGCTGTTGCTGGTGAAGTAGATAGCGCGCCGCAGCTGAGGACGTGCTGGCCTGTTTGTCGCCTGTATAAGGGGGGTGCAGCACGTACAACTTCCCCTTCTAATGCGCTGACCGCTGCAGCGGTATTTGCTAGGTTGCTGTAACCTGTGCGGTCATTTAGGAGTCTACGGACTATTCCGTTCTCTTTTTATGACTTTGCATATGGCTATAGAAATGAAAGCGCAGCCCCGGTTGCGCAATCAGGTGGCACTGGTAACGGGCGGCAGCTCGGGCATCGGGGTAGGGGTATGCCTGGCCTTGGCTGCCGACGGTGCAATGGTGGTAGTAAACTATCATAACGACGAAGAAGGCGCCAATGAAACCGTGGCAGCCATCGAAAAAATAGGTGGTAAGGCCTACGCCGTGCGCGCCGATGTGAGTAAAGAGCCGGACGTGCTGGCGATGTTTGAGGACATCAAAAAGCGCTTCGGCACGCTGCACATTCTGGTCAACAATTCGGGCATTCAGAAAGATGCCGCTTTCCTGGATATGACCCTGGACGAGTGGAATGACGTGCTGAATGTGAACCTGACGGGGCAATTTTTGTGCGCTCGCGAAGCCGCCCGCGAGTTTGTGAAGCGCGGCGTGCAGCCGGAAATTTCAAAAGCTGCCGGCAAGATCATCTGCATGAGCTCCGTGCACGAGGTGATTCCATGGGCCGGGCACGTCAACTACGCCACCTCAAAAGGCGGTATCATGCTTTTGATGAAGAGCATGGCGCAAGAGCTGGCGCCACACAAAATCAGGGTGAATAGCATTGGGCCGGGCGCCATCCAAACTCCCATCAACGAAGAAGCCTGGGGCACGAAAAAGGCGCTCAACAAACTGCTGGAGCTGATTCCATACGGCCGTATCGGGCAGCCCGACGACATAGGCGAGGTAGCCGCCTGGCTGGCCTCCGATGAGTCGGATTACGTGACGGGTACGACGCTCTTTGCCGATGGCGGCATGACGCTCTACCCTGGGTTTGCTGACAATGGCTAACCCTGGTTATGAATCATATGAATGCTCGTGCACCATAGCCGTTGTTTGGCCACGGTGCACGAGCATTGGTTTTAGGCAGGCTGTGCAAGCACATTAATTTGATAGTTGAAGAGGGGAGCGGGCACCCATAAATCGGCAAGCGAAATCGTATGACCACAAAAGAACAAAGCCCCGAACATCACCGGCTAACGCAGATCGACGACCCTGCAACGCCCTGGCGGCGCTTTGGTCCCTACCTTTCGGAGCGGCAGTGGGGCACCGTGCGCGAAGACTACAGCCCCGATGGCAACGCCTGGAACTACGTCACGCACGACATGGCTCGCAGCAAAGCCTATCGGTGGGGTGAAGACGGCATTGGCGGTATCTGCGACGATGACCAATTGCTGTGCCTATCGGTGGCGCTCTGGAACGGGCAAGACCCCATCCTGAAGGAGCGGATGTTTGGGCTGAGCGGCCCCGAGGGCAACCACGGCGAGGACGTGAAGGAGCTGTATTACTACCTTGATAATACCCCCACGCACTCCTACATGCAGATGCTCTACAAGTATCCGCAACGAGCGTTTCCGTATGAGTGGCTGGTGCAGGAAAATGCTCGCCGGGGCCGGCACAAGGCAGAATTTGAGCTGCCGGATACAGCTATTTTCAAGGAAAACCGCTACTTCGACGTGTTCATTGAGTACGCCAAGGTAGGGCCCGAAGATATCCTGCTTCAGCTTACGGTGTGCAACCGCGGCCCCGAAGAAGCCACCGTGCAGGTGCTACCCCAGCTGTGGTTTCGGAACACCTGGGCGTGGGGGCACGACAATTACTGCCCGCAGCTGTACGCAACCGAGGCGGGTGGCAGCATCAGCGTCGACCACCGCGAGCTGGGCGAACGGTACCTGTATTATGAAGGGGAACCCGACCTGCTCTTCTGCGAAAACGAGACCAATACCCAGCGCCTCTACAACGCTCCTTCGGAAGCGCAGTACTACAAAGACGGCATCAACAACTACGTGGTGTACGGGCACGAGCAGGCCGTGAACCCAGCGAAGCGCGGCACCAAAGCCGCCGTGCATTATTCCCTGACCATTCCGGCCGGTGGTGAGCAGGTGCTGCGTCTGCGCCTGGCGCCCGCCAACGTAGACGAGCCCTTTGCGGAATTCGACCAGTTGATGCAGCAGCGCAGCGAGGAGGCCGATGCCTATTACGCGGTGGTGCAGCGCGATATGCACAGCGACGACGCCCGCAACATTCAGCGGCAAGCCTACGCGGGGATGCTCTGGAGCAAGCAGTTTTACTATTACAACGTGCGCCAATGGCTGGATGGCGACCCGGCCCTACCCCCTCCGCCACCCGAGCGCAAGGAGGGCCGCAACCACAACTGGACCACTCTCAACAACTGCGACATCATCTCGATGCCCGACACGTGGGAGTATCCCTGGTACGCCTCTTGGGACCTGGCCTTCCACTGCCTGCCGCTGGCGATATTGGATGCTGAGTTTGCCAAAAAGCAGTTAGTGCTGCTCACCAAAGACTGGTACATGCAGCCCAACGGCCAACTGCCCGCCTACGAGTGGAAATTTGAGGACGTGAACCCACCGGTGCACGCCTGGGCCACGTGGCGCGTGTACAAAATCGACCAGAAAAACCGGCACGGTCACGGCGACACACGCTTTCTGGAAACGGTATTTCACCGGTTGCTGCTCAACTTCACGTGGTGGGTGAACCGCAAGGATGGCGAGAACCGCAACGTGTTTGAGGGTGGTTTCTTGGGGCTGGACAACATTGGCGTGTTTGACCGTAGCGCCGATCTGCCCGAAGGCGTGTTCATCGAGCAGGCCGATGGCACTAGCTGGATGGCCATGTTTGCCCTCGACATGATGCGCATTGCCCTGGAGCTGGCCCGCACTAATCCGGTGTACCAGGATATGGCCAGCAAGTTCTTCGAGCACTTCCTCTACATTGCCGAAGCCATGACCAAGGTAGGCGGTGGGTATTCGCTCTGGGACGAGGATGACGAGTTCTATTACGATGTGTTGAACTCGCCCGACCGGGGTCGCCAGATGCTAAAGGTGCGCTCCATGGTAGGACTGATTCCGCTGTTTGCGGTGGAAGTGCTCAACGACGACATGCTGCAGGAGCTACCCCGCTTCAAGGCGCGCATGGACTGGTTTCTGACCCACCGCCCCGATCTGGCCAAGCTGGTGTCGCACTGGCAGCAACCGGGCGAGGGCGCTACCCGCCTGCTGTCCTTGCTGCGCGGCCACCGCGTGAAACGCCTGTTGGCCCGCATGCTCGACACGGCAGAATTTCTCTCGGAGTACGGCGTGCGCGCCCTCTCGCGCTACCACCTGGAGCATCCCTATGTGTACAAGACCGAGGACAAAAGCTTCACGGTGAGCTACGAACCGGGCGAGTCACAGTCTGACCTATTTGGAGGCAACTCCAATTGGCGCGGGCCAATCTGGTTTCCGGTTAATTTCCTGATTATCGAATCGTTGCAGCGGTTTCACCATTACTACGGCGACGATTTTGTGGTGGAGTACCCTACAGGCTCCGGGCAGTACGTGTCGTTGTTGGCCGTAGCCGACGCCCTAACGGAGCGCCTGAGCAAGCTGTTTTTGCGCGATGCGGAGGGTAGGCGGCCAGCCATGGGCAACAACCAGCAGATGCAAACGGACCCTCACTTCAAAGACTATCTGCTCTTTCACGAATACTTCCACGGCGACAACGGCTGCGGCCTCGGCGCCAGCCACCAAACCGGTTGGACCGGCCTGATTGCCAAACTCCTACAACCCCGCCGCCAAGACAAACACCCAGCGGAGGAGTTGTGAGGTGGTGTACAGGTGAAATAGTGAGTTAGTGAATAAAGGAAAACGTCTGTCATCCTGAGCGCAGCGAAGGACCTTATCACGTGCGAACGACTGACGTACCAACGACTCGTGCACACGTGAGAAGGTCCTTCGCTGCGCTCAGGATGACACACGTTTTCTTTTATTCAGCACTTAAGACCCCGCTACTGCCGCCGCAGGGTAGGCACGTTGTGCCATGCGTTTTGCTGGGGTTGTGTGCCGCCGTAGATCTGCGCTTTATCGGCGTCTTGGCTGCGGCCGATGAGCACGGCGAAACCCTGCTGCTGCGGTGTGGCAGCCTGAAACTCATAGGCGCTGAAGGGTAGGCCGGTTTCGCTGTCTTTCGGAATTTCGATATCCGCGAAAAAGCTCGGGTTCAAATCAGCTAGGCCAGTTTGGCGGCTGAGTAGCTTGCTACCCTGACGCGCTTCCGCCACGTAATGCACCGTGGAGTAGTTGCGGCGCGTGAGCGTGAGGCGGTAAGCGCGGCCTTTTTCGGTGGCAGCGTATACTACTGGCGCATTGGCAGGCAGCTCGGCCACCGGAAAGGCCACCGAGTCGGTAGGGCTGAGCAGCAGCCAGCTGCCGTGCACGTCGAAGCTGGTTTCAGCCTTGTTGGTTTCCTGGAAGCTACGGACGAAGCGCGGCGAAAAATGGGTGGTATCCAACTGCGCCAAGCGGGGTGCCTTGGCTTTGGAAGGGGCTGCAGGTAGGGTAGGGGCCACCGCCTCAGCACTGACTTGGGGGCTATCCTGCTCCAGATTTTTATTGCTGGTGCAAGCGGCGACTAACAGCAAAGCCGAAAAACCAGAGAAGCGCAGAAAAGAAACAGACATACTAAAGCGAAAGGCAAGTAACTGAGTGGTAGTTGGGTAGGGCGCTAACCCTAGTAGATGACGCGCCGCCGACCCGCAAAGATATCAGTTGCCGACTGCTAATAACAGGGTGGCTATCCAATTGCTTGCAACCAAGTTTTGAGGAGAGCCGTAGACGAGAGGCTGCTTGTTTTTGGAATATAAAATATTGTGAATCTGTTTCTTAAGAAAGATTCTAAGTAAAGATATTTCCAGAAATCCTCTCTCAGCAACACTTGTAGCCTACCGTTGTGCTACTTGCCGAGGGTAGCAGCCGCCACCCCTTTTCTTATTAAAAACATTTCTTTCTGATGTATAACGATTCTCCGGCCGACCAGAGCGGCACCACCCCCGGAGCTACGCCCAACGGCGGTTCCCGGCGAACTTTCATGAAGCAGGCCGGGGGTATTCTGGGCTTGGTAATGGCGCCGCCCTTTATCAGCCAGGCCGAACGCCTCACAGCACTTTCCAAAAAAGTAGCGGGCGTGTCACCGGTACAGCTGAAAGTGAACGGCACCGTTCGGACCCTGCAACTGGAGCCCCGCGTGAGCCTCCTCGATGCCTTGCGCGAGTACATGGGCCTCACGGGTAGCAAGAAGGGCTGCGACCATGGCCAGTGCGGCGCCTGCACCGTGCACGTAGACGGCCGCCGCATTGTGAGCTGCCTCAGTTTGGCCGTGATGAACCAGGGCAAGGAAATCACCACCATCGAGGGCCTAGCCCAGGGCGACAAGCTGCACCCCATGCAAGAAGCCTTCCTGAAGCACGACGGATTCCAGTGCGGATACTGCACGCCCGGCCAGATTATGTCGGGGGTGGCATGCGTGAAAGAAGGCCACGCCGGCTCCGAGGCCGAAGTACGGGAGTGGATGAGCGGCAACCTGTGCCGTTGCAGCGCCTACCCCAACATCACAGCGGCCATTCTGGAAGCTGAAAAAAGCATGAAGGCGTAATCAATCATGAATAACTTTTCCTACCTCCAGGCCACCAAGGCCAAAGAAGCCACCGGGGCCAAGCGCGACGATAAATCGGCGGCGTTTATTGCCGGGGGTACTACCCTCATCGACCTGATGAAGCTGAACGTGGAAAACCACAATCAGCTGATTGACGTGAATATGCTGCCCTTCAAGGGCATTGAGCAAAGCAACGACGGCTTACGCATTGGCGCCCTGGAGCGCATGAGCGACGTAGGCGAGCACAAGCTGGTGGTGGACCAGTACCCAGCTATTTCGCAATCGTTGCTGCTGGCGGCGTCGGCGCAACTGCGCAACATGGCCAGCATTGGCGGCAACATCTTGCAGCGTACTCGTTGCCCCTATTTCCGCGATACGGCTTTCCCCTGCAACAAGCGCGAGCCCGGCACCGGCTGCCCCGCCAAAGAGGGCGACAACCGTAACCTGGCTATCCTAGGCACTTCCGACGCCTGCATTGCCACCAGCTACCCCGGCGACTTGTCGGTAGCCCTCATTGCCCTGGATGCGGTGCTGACGCTGGAAAACGCCAAAGGCAAACAGCGCCGCGTGCCCCTCACCGAGTTCTACCGCCTACCCGGCAAAACGCCCCACATTGAAACCGTGCTGGAACCCGACGAGCTGATTGTAGCCGTGACGGTGCCCAAGGCTGAGCACGCCCGCAAGTCGCTGTATATGAAGGTGCGCGACCGAGCCAGCTACGCCTACGCGCTAACATCGGCCGCTGTGGGGCTTGATGTGCAGGGCGGTACCATCCGCTCAGCGCGGGTAGCACTAGGAGGGGTAGGGGCCCAGCCGTGGCGCTCGAAGGAGGCCGAACAACTGCTGGTAGGCAAGCCCGCCAACGAAGCCACCTTCCGGGCGGCGGCAGCGGCGGCTGTGCGCGGTGCTCAGCCCTACAAGCACAATGCCTTCAAAGTAGACATGGTGCAGAACACGCTGGTGCGCGCCCTCACTGAAGTGGCCGCCAAGGGGTAAACGCTTGATGACAGCCAACACAACAGCAACGATAAACGGGCGCGTGTAACGCGCCCTTACCGATATGGAAACCAATTTCTTCGAACCCACCCTACCCCCCACAAACGTCGTAGGCAAGCCCATGGACCGCGTAGACGGTCGGGCGAAGGTGATGGGCACGGCCCGCTACTCGGCCGAGTACCCGGTGAATGGCTTGGTGCATGGCGTGCTGAAAACCAGCGACATTGCAAAAGGCAAAATAACCAGCATTGATACCACGGCGGCGGCCAAAGAACCGGGTGTTATCAGCATTTTCACGTACCAAAATATCCCAAAGCCGGCTAAAGTGCCTAGTGCTTTGAAGGAGGAAAAAAAGTGGCAGGCGGCGCAGTCGTATTTGCCCATGCAGGATGCCGAGATTCACTATGCGGGTGAGCCCGTGGCGGTGGTAGTGGCCGATACGCTGGAACGCGCCACCCAGGCGGCAGCCCTCATCAAGGTGTCGTATCAGGTGGAGAAGCCCATTGATTCTTACCAGGATCCGAAGGCTGATCTATTTGATCCGCAGAAGATTCAGAACGGCAAGACCGATGGGCGCAAGGTGCGCGGCAACCCCGAGCAAGCTTACGCCAGTGCGCCAGTGAAGCACGAGGCAACCTACGTGCACGCCATCAACCACCACAACCCCATGGAGCCCGCAGCCACCACCGCCGTGTGGGAGGGTAGCGACCGGCTGACCGTCTACGAATCGACCCAGAACATTACCATGAGCCAGGGCTCTTTGGCGAATCTGCTGGGTATTCCGCGCGACCAGGTGCGCGTGGTGACGCACCACCTAGGCGGCGGCTTTGGGTGCAAAGGTTCGTTCTGGCCCCACACGATTCTGACGGTATTGGCGGCCCGCGCCGTGAACCGGCCGCTACGGCTGGTGCTCACCCGCCCCCAGATGTACACCTCGGTGGGCCACCGCGAAGACCAGGAGCAGACCTTAAAAATAGGCGCTACCCAGGAAGGCAAGCTGTTGTCGTTGATCCATGAGAAAAAGTCGACGACTTCGCCCTGGGATAACTATGCCGAGTCGAACAGCAAGGTGGTGAACATGCTATATGCATGCCCCAACTTCTCGGCCCGCTACGAGCTGGCTCGCGCCAACGTGATGACGGCCGTGTGGATGCGCGCCCCCGGCGAGGCGCCCGGCTCGTTTGCGCTCGAAAGCTCCATGGACGATCTAGCCCACCAGCTCAACATCGACCCGCTGCAATTTCGCCTCCTCAACTACGCTGATAAAGACTACAGCGACAAAGGCAAGCCCTGGTCGAGCAAATCGTTGAAGGAATGCTATACGCGTGGGGCTGAGCTGTTTGGCTGGAACAAGCGCAACTCCAAGCCCGGCCAGACCCGCCGGGGCAACAAGTTGGTGGGCATGGGAATGGCTACGGCTACCTACCCCGTACACAGCGCCCAGGGCACGGCCCGCGTGCGCCTTTTTGCCGACGGCCACGCCGTGGTGCAGAGCGGCGCTACCGACCTGGGTACCGGCACCTGGACTGTGATGACGCAGGTAGGGGCCGATGCCTTGGGCCTGCCACCCGAAAAAGTGCGCTTCGAGCTAGGCGACACGCGCTTACCCACTGCCCCCGGCTCGGGCGGCTCGCAAGCGGCCGGCACAGTGTCATCGTCCATTATGGCGGCGGCCGAGGATCTGTGGAAGAAGGTGATTGACATGGCTGTAGGCGATAAAAAATCACCACTCTACAAAGCCAAGCCCACCGATGTGAAGGTAGAGCTGGGCCGCATGTTCTTGAAAAAGAACCCCAAGAAAGGCGAAACGCTGGTGGCTGCCCTCTCTCGTAGTGGCATGACCGACATGGAAGGCATGGCCATGGGCAAGTACGGCGCAGGCTATGAGGAAAAGCACTTTGCAGGGGCAGGAGGCGCAGCAGCAAGCCCCGAAGAACCCGGCGGTAAAAATGAGAAAGGCGAGGAAGAAAAGCCCTCGGGCCACTCCATGCACTCCTTCGGCGCCCACTTCTGCGAGGTGGAAGTCGATCCGGACCTGGGCACCATCCGCGTCACGCGTTGGGTAGGGGTGCACGGGGTAGGGCAGGTGCTCAACCTCAAAACCGCCACCAGCCAGCTCTACGGTGGAGCCATTTTTGGTATTGGCTCGGCGCTGATGGAAGAAACCTTCCGGGACCCCAACTACGCCCGCTACACCAACCACAACCTGGCCGAGTACCACATTCCCGTCAATGCCGACATCCCCGACATGCAAATCGAGTTTGTGCCGGAAAAGGACCCCTACATTAACGCGTTGGGCGTGAAGGGTATCGGAGAAATTGGGATTGTGGGCGTGGCTGCTGCTGTCGCCAACGCCGTATACAACGCCACCGGCAAGCGCATGCGCAGCCTGCCCATCACACCAGACAAAATGCTGGAAGCCCTGCGCACTACGGCGTAGGACGGATATATAGAAAGTTGTCATCCTGAGCATTCCGCGCATCAAGCGGCGACGAAGGACCTTCTCACAGTAGAACGATTATCGTAACAACGACTCGTTCTACTGTGAGAAGGTCCTTCGTCGCCACTTGATGCGCGGAATGCTCAGGATGACAACCAAAAGTGAATTAATCCATGACCGAACTGCAACGCTTGCTCATTGCTTACGACGCGCACCGCGCGGCCGAACGGCCGTGCGCGTTAGCTACGGTGGTTGATCTGGCCGGCTCGGCCTACCGCCGGCCGGGTGCCCGCATGTTGGTAACTGCTGATGGACAATTGACCGGCGCCATCAGCGGCGGCTGCCTGGAAGGCGACGCCCGCCGCCGCGCCCGGCAGTGCATTCAGCGCCAGCAGCCCACCGTCGTCACCTACGACTCTACGGACCCCGACGACGACCTGCAATTTGGCTCGGCGCTGGGCTGCCAGGGCATTGTGCAGATTTTGCTGGAGCCGCTTGCTTTCGACAATGCCCGCAACCCATTGGAGCTGTTGCGCAGTTGGTGGGAAGGGGTAGAAGAGCCGGCCGTTGTAGCGACGGTCTTTCACCTAGATGGCCCTTCCACGGCGCCGGCCAGGGTAGGGGAACGGCTGCTCCTCACAGCCAGCGGCGCAGTGGAAGGCAGCTTGCCTACCCACTCGGCGCTATATGAGCATATCCTGGCAGATGCTCGGCAGGCTTTAGCCGATAACCAGCCAGCTACCCGCAGCTACCCTTCGCAGGTAGGGCAGGTGCGTGTGAGCCTTGAACTGCTGCGGCCACCTGTGCGCCTCACCATCTTCGGGGCTGGCAACGACGTAAAACCCGTGGTCCGTATGGCTGCTACCTTGGGCTGGCGCGTGCGCGTGGTAGATGGCCGCCCCGGTCTGGCGCAGGCCACCCGCTTCCCCGAGGCCGAAACGGTGCGCGTGGTGCCCGTAGACCAGGTGCCTACCCTCCCGCAAGACGGTAGCTTTGCCCTGCTCATGACCCACAACTACTATTATGACCTAGCCGCCCTGCGCCATTTGCTGGATGCGCCCACGCCGTACATTGGTCTGCTGGGACCTCGTAAGAAATATCTGCGCCTACTCGAAGAGCTAGAAAAAGACGTACCCGATGCCGCTCAGCGTCTGCAACAGCGCCTGCACAGCCCCATTGGCTTGAACCTAGGTAGCGAGACACCCGAGGAAATTGCCTTGTCCATTGTGGCCGAAATCCAAGCGGTACTGTCGGGGCGGCCGGCCGGTTTCCTGCGCGACTCACCGCACCCCATTCACCCCCGCATTGCTTCCGATGGGGAGCTGGCCGCCAGCGCGGCTGTATCGGCAGTGTGCGAGCTGGGAGGGTAGGGGCGTGGACAACACACCGCAAGAAACTTTGAAGGAGGCCTCTCCGATACCGGTAGTGGGTGTGCTGCTGCTGTCGGCAGGCTCGTCGTCGCGCTTGGGTAGGCCCAAACAGCTGCTGCCGTACGAAGGCCAAAGCCTGTTGCGCCGGGCTGCCACTACGGCCGTAGCGGCCGTGCTGGGGCCAGTGGTCGTCGTGACGGGTGCCTTGCACGCGGAGCTACTGCCCGAGCTAACAGATCTGCCTGTGCAGGTGGTGCACTGCCCTACCTGGCAAACCGGCATGGGCGCTTCGCTGAAAGCAGGCTTGAGTGTTTTGGAACACCATCAGCCAGCTTTAACCAGCATCCTCGTGCTGCTCTGCGACCAGCCCCATGTTACGCCTACCCTGTTGCGGCAGCTCGTGGTAACGCAGCTGGCCACCCAACAGCCCATTGTGGCTGCCGAGTACGGTTCCGTGCGCGGAGTACCAGTATTATTCGCGGAGAGCGTGCTGCCATTGCTACGCGCCCTACCCGACGCGGCCGGGGCACAACAGTTGCTGCGCCAACACCCAGAGTGGGTAGCCACTGTACCGTTTCCGGCGGGTGCAGTTGATGTGGATACGGAGGCGCAATATGCAGCTTTGCTGCGCGGCGAGGAGATATTGTAAGTTTGAACCCGACGGCAACAACCGGGTAGCCGGAATCCCGTTATTTGTTCTGCTTATTTCCTCTCTAATCCTATGACTGTATGAGTGCTACCGCTACTCCCGCCCCCGACGCGGGCTTTCAGAGCGTACCCAAAGACGACAAGCGCATCACCCGCGGCTGGACGTTCTACGACTGGGCCAACTCGGTATACCCGTTAGTAATTACCTCGTCCATTTTTCCCATCTATTGGGGTAGTATCACGGAAGAGCTAAGTCCTGAAACAGATGTAGTTAACTTCCTAGGGTTTGAGGTGCCAGGCTCATCATTGCTGACGTATGCTATTTCGGCGGCGTTCCTGCTGATAGCGTTGGTTAGCCCGTTCTTAACGTCATTGGCCGACTTTTCGGGGCGTAAGAAGCTCTTCATGCAAGTGTTTTGCTACCTGGGAGCCGCCTCGTGCGCCGCGCTGTTTCTCTTCACCCCGGATACGCTCACGCTTAGCACATTCATCTTTATCGCGGCTACCATCGGCTTTTCGGGTTCTATTGTCTTCTACAATAGCTATTTGCCTATCATCTCTTCAGAAGAACAGTACGATTCTCTATCGGCGCGGGGCTTCTCGATGGGGTACATCGGTTCTGTGCTGCTGCTGGTTATTTGCTTGTTGCTGGTCACCTTCAACGAAGCGCTGGGTATTGAAAAGGCCTTCGCTACGCGGCTAAGCTTTTTGCTAACGGGCATCTGGTGGGCCGGCTTCGCTCAGATTACATTTTTCTCACTCCCCGCCGACCCCGGCCGCCCGGCCGCCTCCGCCTCCGACTCGGGCTGGCTGCTCAATGGCTTCCGGGAGCTGAGCAAAGTGTGGGACCAACTCAAGCAGCTGCCCAACCTGAAGATTTTCCTGCTGGCCTACTTCACCTATAATATGGGGGTGCAGACGGTGATGTACGTAGCCACCATTTTCGGCGACAAGGAGCTGCATCTCGAAAGCACAGCGCTAATTATCACCATTCTGCTGCTGCAAGTGGTGGGCATCTTGGGTGCCTACCTGTTTGCCAAGCTATCGGAGCGCATCGGGAACACGCGCGCCCTGAGCTGGTCGGTGGTCATCTGGGCGCTGATCTGCGTGGCGGGCTATTTCGTGCAGGCCGGGTGGTCGTTTTACGCGTTGGCCTCCGTAATTGGCCTTACCATGGGGGCAGTACAGAGCCTGTCGCGCTCTACCTACTCCAAAATTATTCCCGAAAACACCCCCAATACTGCCGCCTTTTTCAGCTTTTTCGATGTAACCGAGAAGCTGAGCATTGTGATTGGTACAGCCGTATTCGGCGTTATTGCCCAGATTACCGGTTCCATGCGCAATAGCATTCTGGCGCTCATCGTGTTCTTTATTTTGGGGCTGATTTTCCTGCTCCAGTTGCGCGGCAAGAAGCTCCGCCAAGAACCTTTTACCACGAATACGATTCCTGGCCCGCCGCCCGCTACCCCCAACGTGGCCATGCCCGCCAAGAAGCTATAAATACCACAAAACATATCAACCAGAAACGAAGAAGGCCGAACCGCAACTTGCGGTTCGGCCTTCTTCGTTGTGCCTCGTGTGTAGCAGGGACTATCGCAACGGGTCGAAAGCGCCACCCCACACACCGTTGTTCTGAATCAGGTTGGGGTTGTTATCGATGGCAGATTGTGGTATGGCGAAGAAGTAATACTCCGGCTTCCATTGTATGCCTGTACGAAGGGTCTGATAGCGCGTGTCGCGGATGTTGGTCGTAATCGTGAAGTAGTTTCGGTACAGTGAATCGAGGGGCAAATTATCCCGGATGGTAGCAAAGTTAGCGGGAGCTGTTGTTTTAAGCGTGATAGTCAGGCCTTTGCGTAATTTATCCATACCATTCAATTTCTGTTCGATCAGCTTCCAGCGGCGCAAATCCCAGAAACGCTTGCCCTCGAAGGCCAACTCAATCTGCCGCTCGTACAGAATGGCGTCGAACATCTGGGCGCGGCTCATACCGGCGGTCAGGCCGTACATGGTACCCGTGCCGGGTAGGATGCCCGCCCGCTTCCGGATGGCTTTCAGCTGAGTGTAGGCTTCGTTCAGGTTGTTAGCGCCGCAGGCGCTTTCGGCCAGGTTTAGCAGTACCTCAGCGTAGCGAAGCTCAATCCAGTCTGTGCCGGCAAACTGCACATCGCCGGGGGCCAACGTGGGGTTGATGGCCTTGCGCAGGTAGAAGCTGGTATTGGTAGGCTTAGACGGCTCCACGCTGGTGGTACCGCGCAGGTAGGTCCAAAGGCGGAAGTTGTTGTTGCCGTTCAGCGGCCACGTGCAACCATTGTAGGCAATCGTCTTATCGAAGCGTGGGTCGCGGTTCTTGTAGAACAGTTGCATGGAGTAGGGGTAGGCCGTCGACTCGCCGGGTTTCTTGCCGTCGAGCATGGGGTAGGCCTGCACAATATCCCAGGTAGGTAGGTTGGAAGTGCCACTAGTGCCCGTGTAGGCGGGGCGGGTGCTGTTGTCGTAGCCGTTGTTCTTTCTGTTCTGGGCGCCCTGGCTGTTGTTGTAGCCCGTCACCAGCACGGCCTCGGGGTTGTTCACCTCCTGAAACCAGAGTTGGTCGTAAGAGGCGTGCAGGCCAAAGCCGTTGGCATCCAGGATAGCCTTGGCCTCCTTGCTGGCGTCGAAGGCCCGCTGCCACTTGGCCACGTCGTCGGAGGGGTTGAACTGCGGGCTGGCGGCTGTGAGCAGCACCCGCGCCTTGAAGGCCGCGGCGGCGCCCTTGGTGATGCGACCCCACGATGCGCTAGGCCACTTGCCGGGCAGGTAGGCAATAGCCGAGTCCAAGTCCGTTATAATCTGGTTGTAGGTCTCGGTGGTGGTATTGCGGGGCAGTTTAGCCGCTTCCCGGGCTTCCTCGCCTACACCGTCCAGGGGTGTGAGCACCAGCGGCACCCCGCCGTAGACACGCACCAGATCGAAGTAGCGCCACGCCCGGAAAAACATGGCTTCCCCCTTCATCAGGTTGCGGGGCTGCGACGGAATGGGTGACTGGTTAATAGCGCGGATAAACGTGTTGATGGTACGCAGCTTGCCGTAGTTATTCGTGGCATTCAGCGACGTCCCAAAATCCGTTACATCGTTTTGGGTGATGGTGCCCTCGAAGTACTTGCTTTCGCTGGCCACTTCTTCCGACAAGCCACTAGGGTTGGTATTACCCAAGCCCTGGCCCGTCAAACCAAACCAGTTTGTTAAATTCTGGTCGTAGATATAGCTCAGGTTGAGGAACGCCAACGACTCATTCTGGAACACCAGAGCCTCGCTGGCAGCCGTCAGGTCCTCTTTATCCAGTGTTTCCTGGCAGCCGGCCAGCGTGAGCAGCGAGGCCGATAGTGCGAGCAGGGTAGGGTAGCGAGTGATTTTCATGATTTCGGAAGATTAGAGGCCAACGTTCAGACCCAGCGAGAAAGAGCGCATGGTGGGGTAGGAATCGTAGGCACCTCCGTATACTTTGTAGTCGTAGGGGTTATAAAAATTGAGGGGGTTAACAGCCACCAAGAATACCTTCACGCTGCTCATCTTCACCTGGTTTACAAGCGCCGTAGGGAAGGTGTAGGAGATGGTAGCGTTGCGCATGCCAGCCGTGAGGGCGCTTCTGAACCAGAACTCCGAGGTGCGGTCGTAGGTGTTGCTGGTGTAGGGAGCAGGATACTTGGCATCTCTGTTGTCTTCCGTCCAGTGGTCGGCCCAGAAAGCGGGGCGATTAGAGTTAGCCGTAGCTACTTTGCGAGCCGAGCCCTCTACCGTCGACATACCCCCAAACGACATGCCCATGGTGGCCTGGAAGCTGAACCCCTTGAACTTGATGCTGGGGTTTACACCCAGGCTGTAGTGGTTGCTGGCCTTGTGGGTGAGGTAAGTCATGTCGTCCTCCGTGATTTTGCCGTCGGGGGCCGTGTATTGACCGTTGGCGTCCTTAGGGCCACGGATATCCTCGTAGTAGAGCATGCCGGGACGTGGAACATCGCCAAACAGCCGGTAAGTGTTCCTGTCCAGTTGAGGATTACTGGCAAAGAAGCGCTCAATATCATCATCTGAGCGGAACATGCCTAGGTATTTGTAGCCCTCTACACCTGGGTCGCTAGAGCGGCCCGTTAGGTCGCGGTAGGTGTTGCGGCGGCCTTGCTCTACGTCAATCTTCACCTGCTTATCATCGCTCCAGGCAAAGAAGGTATTCAGGCGGTACGACAGGTCCGGGGTGATATTATCGCCCCAGCCCAACGACACCTCGTAGCCGAAGCCGTTGATAGTAGAATAGTTTTCCGACGGAATGGGTGCCCCAATCAGCAACGGTGCCGAGGCTGTAATACCCGTTAGCATGTTGTAACGGTGGTCGAAGAAACCATCCAGCGTAAACGACAACCGGTCGTTGAGGAAGCGGGCGTCGATACCGGCGTTGTACTTGGTGTTGTTGTCCCAGCGGGCCCGACGGTTGGCCATGGCGTTGTTAGGCGAGGCCGTCAGCGTACGGTCGTTGTTGCCATTAAACACTGCCCCTTTACCAATCTGGAACTGGTAGTTCTCCTGCCAGTTGTAGGCGCGGGTGGCATCACCGCCCAGTAAGCCCACCGAACCCCGGATTTTCAGGAAACTCACCACCGGCGTGCGGGGGAAGAATCGTTCCTCCGAAATCACCCAGCCCGCCGATAGCGAGGGGAACAAGCCCCAGCGGTACTCAGGCGCAAAGTTGGTAGAGCCGTCGTAGCGGGCGGCCAGTTCTACAAAGTACTTGTCGGCGTAGCTGTAGTTGATACGACCGGCGTAGGACAGAATGCCTACCTCGGTATTCGTTTCTTCCGTCACCTGCTCGCCCGTGGCAAAGCGCATGTTGTCGTAGCCGCCGGGCACGGTGCCGGTTCGGTAGTTCTTGGTTTCCTCGAAGCGGGTTTCGGCCTGTTCGAAGAACGCCAGCGCCGAAATGCGGTGCTGCCCAAACTGCTGGTCGTAGTTTAAGTAGCCATTGAACTGGTACCGGTCGCTGTAGCTGGGCACCACGCGCACAATATCACCGTTGCGGATGGAGCGGACCTGCACCACGTTGCCCCCTGGAATGTGCCGATGTTCGCCCAGACCGGCAAACTCGGTCACGTTGTAAAACGTACCGTACTGCTTACCAAAGTTGTTGTCCAGAATGCGGGCGTACAGCACGCGGGCCTTCAGGCCCTTCACAAAAGGTAGCTCGTAGTCGATATTGGCCGTCAGGTTCAGGCCGGTGTTGCGCTGCGAGGTGTAGTTGTTGGAGTTCTGGATTTCGAAGAAGTGCGTAGCTTCAATGCTATTCGTGTTGCCAAAGCCAGGGGCCTGGTAGGCCGGTACGCCATCAATATAGAAGGCCGAAAACCGCGGCGTCCAGAGCAAGGAGCGCATATCGTTCTCTACGCTTTCCTGGCCCTGCTTGAAGTAGTACATGCGTTGCTTGTACAGGTCGCCGCTAAGCGAGAGGCCGGCTTTCAGACCGCGGGCCACAGTCACGTCCGTGCTAGCCCGAAACGTCCACTTATCGGAGTTGATATTATCGAAGTTACCGTTCTGGCGGTTGTACGTCACGGAGGCGAAGTACGTGGCCCGTTCGCCTCCGCCGCTCACGTTCAGCGCATTGCGGGTTACTACTGAGGGCTTCCAGGCCTGTTTCAGCCAGTTGGTGTCGTGGGTAGCAAAATACTCCAGCTCATCGGGAGTGTAGTAGGCCGGGTCCGTGTCCGGCCGCCCCCGGTAAAGGTTGTAGTTGTTGAGGTAAGTGGCGTGCTCCAGGCCGCTCATCATGGAGGGCAGCCGCACGGCGTCGGAAACACCCACCGAGCCGCTGTAAGAAAACTTAGGCGCACCGACCTGGCCACGCCGGGTAGTTACCACCACTACGCCCTGGTTGGAGCGGGCGCCGTAGATGGCGGCGGCCGCGTCCTTCAGCACCGAAATAGCCTCTACTTCCGATTGGTCGAGCAGGTTGAAGTCCTCTTCCGTGCGTACCACGTTGTCAATCACATAGAGCGGGCTGGTAGTGCCGCCATCTTTGGATTTCACTACGGGATTGCGCACCGTGATACTGCCTTTATCGCCGGGGCGGCCGGTGCCGCCACTCACACCCACGCCGGGTTGCTGGCCTACCAGCGCCGTGGAAAGGTCGCCTACCGGCAGCTCATCGATCTTGTTCATGTCGATGGTGGCCACCGCGCCCGTCAGACTCACCCGCGACTGCGTGCCGTAGCCTACCACCACTACCTCATTCAGCGCCGCCGACTCCTCTACCATCTTCACATCCAGCGTGGTGCGGCCACTCACGATAATCTCCTGCTTCTTGAAGCCAATGGAGCTGAACACCAGTACCTCGTTGCCGGTAGGCAGGTTGATGCGGAACACCCCCTGGGCGTCGGTGGTTGTGCCAGTGGTTGTGCCTTTCAGTACCACACTCACCCCCGGAATAACCTCGCCCTTGGCATCACGCACCGTACCTGTTATGTTCAGAAAAAACGGAGCGTTGACGTTGGCCCGATGGGGGAAGTAGGAGGGAGTACCGGCCGCGCAGACAGGGCCCGCGCCCAGCAGCAATCCTACCAGCAGCGTATACGCTGCGTTTGGCCGGGTGCGGACGCGTGAGGGTACAGGAACAAGTAGAGAAGGGGTCATAGCAGTTGGATTGTGGTAAAACACATGCGCTGTAATGCTTTCGTTACTTAGAATTGGCGGCAGCTCGGCGGGCCTGCCAATCTTTGCCAGCCTGGTTCATATCAATGCCGGCCGCCGATAAGTAGTTGTTGATCTTGCCTTTGTACTTGCCAAACCACGCGTGCTTCTCCTTCGAGGAGCCGGCATCCATGGCATGCTCGCGGGCTTCGGTTAGCCAGGCTACAATCTGCGTTTTCTGCGCTTCCGTCAGGTTGGGCAGCATGTCGTTGTAGGCCTTGATGGTGATGGGCAGTACGCCGTAGGTCATGCCATCCTTCACTTGGTCTATCTGCGCGGGCGAGAGATGGCGGCCCAGCTTTTTCAGGTACTGCGCGTGCAGCTTGGTCAGGGCCGCCGTCGATTTGGCTTCGATGGCCTTTTTGGCTTCTTCGGTCTGCGCCTCTTTGGGCTGGGCTTTCAGAGCTGTCAGCTGGGCTTTCTTTTGCTCATCCAGGTCGTTGAGGCGGCGGTACTGCTCCGCAATCAGGTCCCGGACCGGCTCCACCTTTTTGGGCTCCAGCGGCTGGATGGTAGCCACAATTTTAGCGGCTCTTTCCGTCACTACGCGGGTGTAAGCCGCTTCCGGCGTTTCGGAAGGCGCGGTCGATTGTGCGGCGGCGTGCAGGAACGGCGCCGTAACCACAAAGCCTGCTAACAATAGTCGGTGTAAGGTGTAGCTCATCGTCAGGTTCTAAATACTTATGAGTGAAGCAATTTAGAAATGATCCGGACGACGTATATACAGCTTTATGCCAACTTTTTATACAATCTTATCATGTAAGCTGAAACGTTACCGATAGGAGCTGCGTAGGCGCATCGAAAACCGTTTCGCATCCCTCGCTTTAGTACTCCGGAAACCTTTGCACCAACGTTTGCTACAAGTGCTTTTCCGTTCCGTCAGGCGGATATTTGGGCGTTTGCGAGGCGTATTGGCCACGCTTCAGCTTGTCTGAAAAACCGATTTTAAGTAGGCCGTATTCGCCCCGAAATTCTTTTTCACATTGCGGGCATCGTTGGCGTCGCGGGAGCGTTCTACCACCAGCCAGCCGTCCCAACCTATTTCGGCCAGGGTTTGCTTCACCTTCTGCATGTCCAGGCGAGTATTGTTTTGCAGCCACACACCATCCTCGTCGGTGGCGTGCATCTGGCAGATGCGCTTACGGCCTAAAACGCGCAGCTCCTGGCACAAGTCGCGGCCTTCTTTGAGCGGATTGGAGAAGTTGAAGTAAATCTGAATGTGCTTGGAGCCGATTTCGCGCAGCAGGTCCACCTCTCCCTGCGCATCCAGCGCCGTTTCGATGCCAATGATAACGTTGGCTTTTTTGGCCATCTGGCCTACCACCTTCAGGCGCTCCACAATGGCGGGGCGCAGCTCGGGGTTCTTGCGTAGGTCGCCCTGGGTGCCGAGGGGTAGGAAGCCCACTTTCACGTTCATGGCCTTCATGGTGTCGATGCAGTCCTGCACCATGCGCTGGTAGGTAGGGCGCGTGGCGAAAGACTGGGCGTAGAAACCCGTCATGGCCAGGGAGCAGATTTCCAAGTTCAGCTCGCGGGCTTTGTCAAGAAACTCCTGGCGCATAGCGGGGTCGGCTAGCTTGCTGTCGAAGGTGTCGCGCTGGCCCAGGCCGCCCATATCAATCTCCACGCCATCGGCCCCGATTTCTTTGGCCAGCGGCAGCGCCCCCAGCTTTTGCCGCTTCAAAATCATCAGGTCTACCACCGCCACTTTGTAGGTGAGCTTCTTGCGCGCAGCGGGTAGGGCCGGCCACGGCAGCAACAGGCCAGCAGTGAGCAAGGAGCTGGTGCGGAGAAAGTTGCGGCGGGAAAGTGGGGGGTAGGACATAGGATAGGAGATTTGGGATGGAAATGAACGAGGTCCTGCGGAGCGCCGCCGAAGCATCTTGCGTACTGACATCGAACTACTAACTCGACGTCAGCACGCAAGATGCTTCAGCGGCGCTCCGCAGGACGTTCTATATATATCAGTTAGCGTGCACTCACTACGTCAGCAGGCTTGTTGGAGCGGAAAGGGCGGGCGGGTAGGCCGCCGGCAAACAGGTTAGGTTGGGCCAGCTCGTCCCAGCCGAAGCGCACGGATGTAGGGTGCTTCACGGCGTCGGACTGCACCTCTACCTGCTTACCCTTGATGCGGGCCTGCGCCGGGTGAAATACGCCATCCGGGCCGGCTACCTCGAAGTGCGTGAGAGGCTTGTTATCCTGGCTGACCAGGGGAGCGGACAAGGACTGGAAATACACCACAGCCTTGCGGCCGCGCACTTTCAGATGGTCAAATACGGGGCCGTCGGCCACTACCTCCTTTTTCTTATAGGTATGGCGGAGTGCCTGCAAGGCCAGGCGTCTGCCTATTTCCCATTTGAAGCCGGGGTGAATACCCCCTTCAGCCGTAGCCAGATCGGTTGTCTCTATCATACCCGTATGCGGAATTTGCAGAGCAGCGGCCTGCGCTTCCCGGAGGCGGGGTAGGGTTTCGCGGGTGAGTGGCACCTGGGCCTTTTCCTGGGAGTAGTGAAACGGCGCCAGCGACACGTAATAGAACGGCAGGTCGGCGTCGTGCCAGGTTGAGCGCCAGCTGCTGATGAGCGTGCGCATTTTCTGAGTATAGGTGGTAGTTTCGGCCAGATAGCAGCTGCTTTCACCCTGGTACCATAGAAAGCCGCGCAGGGCAAACGGCGCCAGCGGCTCAATCATGGATTCGTAAAACTTGCCTGGGTCGCCGTCTATCTTTTGCCCACCAAACACCGGGTCTTTTGCAAACGCCGCCTCGGCCACCCACGGCTCGATGCGGCTGCCCGGCACCGCCGACGAAATAACGCCCACCGGCACCTGCAGTTGCTGGTGCAGCTCCTTGGCAAAGAAATACGCCGCCGCCGAAAACGCCCGAAGCGCCGAGTCCTGGGCAATGCTCCAGTTTCGGTGTGTGGAATCGGGGCGAGCCAGGGTTTTACGGTTCACTAGAAAGATGCGGATGGCTGGGTTGTGGGCGTAGTCCAGTTCGTCCACGGGGTTTTGGCCGGGCACGTTGGGGCGGGTCACCTTGCTGTTTTTGCGCATCGTGTACTCCATGTTCGACTGCCCCGAGGCCAGCCACACCTCGCCTACCAGCACGTCGTGCAAGCGGATGGTGTTGGCAGGGCCGCTAATGGTCAGCTCAGCCGGCGTGGCGGAGGCTCTTAGCGGTTGCAGCAGTACCTGCCAGTGCCCGGCGGCATTGGCGGTGGTGCGCTGCTGCTGGCCAGCAAACTGCACCGTTACGGCCTCGCCGGGCGCGGCCGTTCCCCAGATGGGCACCGGCCTTTCGCGCTGCAACACCATGCTATGGCCCAGGATGCGGGGTAGGGCGATGCGGGCGTGAGCGGCGGGTAGGGTGCTGAGTAGAGCAAAGAGGAGCAACGTCAGCAGGCGGGGTGCCTCACTCCCCGGCCCCCTCTCCGAAAAGGAGAGGGGGAGCCACGGCGGCACAGACGTAAGCGAATATAAGTTGGCCATTGAACGCACCCCCTCAAACGCTTTATGCGCGTTACCTTTTCGGAGGAGGGGACGGGGGGTGAGGCGCTTTATCTGCTTCATATTCATTTCTTCGCAAGCCAAATGACCTCGGCTCCGTTCCCAACGCTGGAGAGGGTGGTCAGTTTGCCGCCCTTCACCGTTTCCTTTTTGCTGGCAATCTGGCCGGTTTTGGGGTTGATGCGGTGCACCACATAGGTGCCTTTTAACTGTGAGAGGTCAAGCTGGGTAGGACCTTTGCCCTCGTGATAGAGCAGCAGACCGGTTTTGTTGTCGGATAGAGCCCACTGGCCGGCGGGGAGGCCGGCTACGGGCGTCATAGTGGCTACGGCATCGGCAAAACGGGTGTCGGTTACGCGGGGGATGCTGGCCAGGGAGCCACCAGCTAGTAGGACGGCCCAGCCGTGGGCGTCGGCGCCGTCGGCGGAGTAGAGCACGGCTTTGTCGGGGAACTGCTGGCGGTACTCGCGCACGGCCCGGTACACTTGCTCGAAGGAGCTGCGCTTAGGCTTGAGCAGGCGGGCGTGCTGGCGCGGGGCCAGGTTCAGGCCACCCTGCGGGGCGTAGGCGGTACCGTTTTCCTGGTAGTGCCAATAGTTGATGTCGATAACGTCGACCACGGCGGCGCGGGCGGGGTCGGCTAGGATTGCGTCCTGCACGTCTTTGGTGGTGCTGAGGGCAATGAGTGGGTGCTGGCCGGTTTCGGCCTCCCACTCTTTCACCGTATCCAACCAGAACTGCACGAAGGCCAGCGGACCGGTAAATTCTTCGCCAATTAGATGAATTACCCCCGTTTTACCTACAAAGTTGTTGAGGCACTGCCGGATATACGCCTGGTGCAAGGGCCGGCGTGCGGGGTCATTCACGTCGTAAAACTGCTCAGCCAGGAAGATGCGCTTGTCGCCGGCATAGGGCACAGGCTCCGGAAAGCCAGTGTTGTTGATGTTATTGGCCGGCCGCCACGGGAAGTCAGCATAGTGCGCCCCGGCCTCGATGATGTTGTGTTGGAAGTAGTGGTTGTGCAGCAGCACCAGGCTTTTCTGATCGGCCAGCTCCGCGAAGCGCGCCAGGCGGTTCCAGTACCACTTATTGTACTTGGTGAGGTCGTATTTGCTGAGGCCATCCCAGGCCGTGCCCTGGCCGCTGCGGGCAAAGGGTAGCTCGTAGAACGGCGGCCACACCTCCCCGTCCATCCGCCGAATGCGCTCGTGGTCATCGCGGCGGCGCTCGTACCACAGGCCGTAGTTGTGGGCCAGGGCCACAATGTTGTCATTGCGGAGCGAGTCGGTCATGTCGTCGAGGTCGTCGGTGAGACCCTGCCCAGTCATGCCTGGCACGAAGCGCGTCACGTGCGGTTTGGCCTTAGGTAGGCCGTAGGGACGGGCGCTGCCATTCCACCACGGCACCTGCTGGTGTTGGCCCAACACCACAGCATCGCCACGCACTACCAGCCCGTTGCGCAGCTGCATGGCCGGCGCGTTGGCGAGGGTAGGGGCGGTTTTTGTTTTCAGTTTATCAACGCTAACGGCTGAGCTTGAAGCGGTAAGCGGCTGGCGGGTAGGTGCTTCCTTAATGAATGCCAGTAGGGTAGGGGCGGGCTGCTGCGCCAGCTTGGTCAGCTCCTGCGCCACCGATACGGGCGGACTGCTGGACGCCTCGGTTTCCATGGGCAGCAACACGGCGCGGCCATCCACAGAGGTTTCACCCAGGCGTTCTTTCAGTTGAGCGTAGTAGAGGCTGCGCGGGTTGATATGCTCGTTGGACTGATTCCAGTAACCGTCGCCAGCAAATTGTGCCCAAGTGCCAAACGCCCAGTTTTGGGCCGTGGGCGGTCGGTAGCAATCCACGCGGGCGGCGCTGCATTGCCAGAATACGCTGTTGGCGGCGGCCCAGCCGGCGCCATTGCCATCCTGCCCGCGGTTGCCGAAGCGCAGGGCGTTGCCGTCTACCTTCACAATATCAAACAAGGTACCCGAGGCCCAACTGTCAATGGCGCCGCTGAAGCTGTAGGGTAACTCCGAGTCGCACTGCACGAAGGCGTTGGGACCAGCTGCGCAGTAGCCCACTGCAAAATCGTGGTAGCCTTGCTCGGCGTAGAGCCGCTGAAACAGCGTTTGTTGGCCTTTGGTAAGGAAGGTATAGCGACGCTCACCCCCAATTTCCGAGACGGGTTCCGTCGAAATGCAGTCTTCCACGGTCAGGCGGCGAGTATTGGTATGGGCTAGTACAGCCGAGCCGGCAAAGTGCCGAAACGCCATCTGCCGCACCCAGACATCTTGCACGTTATCCAGCACCACGGCCATCCAGCGGTGCGCCTCGTCCTTAGGGTTTGCCTGGTCAAAGGTTGATTCCAAGGCTAGATTCTCAATGCCTACCCTCGTGAGCAGGCCCGGCCAGGTATAGCGGGCCACGGTGCCGCCGCCATACTGCTGGTCGAGGGCCGTGGTGATGGGCGCGTCCAGCGTGAGGCCGTTGGCGTCGATGGCCACTACCTGCCGGTCCCAGGCCAGCTCGCGCTGCCCTGGCTTCCACCCCAATGCCGACTCGCCCCCGCCAAAGGCTTGCGTGCCGAGCTTGGCAATCCATTCGGCGGTGGAGGGGCGCTGCACCAGCACCCGGTCGCCTACCTTGAAGGCGGCAGGGGTGGCCACGTGCACAGTGCGGGCATTTACGGGCACGTATTTGTCGGTAACAGGCTGTGGCTTTTCCAAGCGCCGGTCGTCGCGGCCGGTGGCCGTGATGAGATGGTCGCGGCTGTAGGTGGTGCCCACGAGCAGCGTACCGCCTTCCTGCATCCCACTGCCGCGCAATACCACGCCCGAAGCGCGCATCCATAAGCGGCCCGCTACCTCAAACCGTCCTTTCTCCAGCACTACTGCCCCTCGGAAACCATCTTTCCCCATGGGCAAACCGGCCACATAATTTAATGCCGCCTGAATGCGGGCGGTAGCATCCCCAGCTTTGGCAGGCACTACCACCCGCGCGGGTACTAACGGAATAGCTTGGTTGCCAGCCTGGTAACCGCAGTAGGAAAAGTCTGGTATGCGGTTGCCGAGCGAGTCGGCGGTGTAGACGAGCTTACCCTCTTTGCTGTTGGCAACGGGTGGCGGAGGAGGGGTAGGCTTGGGTTTCTTCTGCGCCGCCAGTGGTCCGGCGGTGCTCAGGAACAGGAGGAGAGAGAGGAGGGGAAACTTGGGCACGTTGGGACAATCTGAGAGCGGTTGTTCGGGCGGGGGTGCCTCACCCCCTAGCCCCCTACACTCGCTTGATGCGCGACATGAAAAGGAGAGGGAGACTAGTTTTTAACCTTTTAGAGCTAGTTTTTTAGGGTAGCTCCCCTCCTTAAAAAGGAGGGGAGCTAGTATTAACTCTAAAAACTAGTTCCCCCCTCTCCCTGAGGAGAGGGGGCTTAGGGGTGAGGTGAATCGTACGGTAAACGCCCGGCTAGTCCACCCGCGTCAGCATCACCGACGATTTCGGCTTCACTTCCTTCAGCTCTACCACGCTATTGAGGTAGACTTCGATGTTAGTGTAGCCGTCTTTGCCGGCCACTTTGCTGGCGTCGGAAGGGTCGTTGGGGTTCAGGCGATGCTTCTTTTCGTAGTCGTCGGGCATGCCGTCTTTGTCCGAGTCCTTGTAAGGCGTGCCGGCGTAGGTGGGGTAGCCCCCTACCTGATTGATATCAGTGATGATGCCGTTTTTGTACGAATCGATGGGTAGGCGGCGGTGCTTGAACTGCGTCTCGGGCAGCTTCACGTTGGGGTCATACTCAATCTTGCCGGTGCGGACCTGCTTGGCGATGCGCACATCTACCGGGTCGCGCTTGGGTAGGGTAGCGCCGGCGTTTTCGAGCACGTAGTCGTAGGCTTTTTCGGCCGTCAGGAGCGTCACGCCAGCCATGGGTAGGGGCTTGTCCCACTTGATCTGCTCGCGGTATTTGCCCGTGTTGGGCATGTCTTCCACCTGCACGCCGCCGTCCCAATTGTCCTTGGTTACTTTCTCGTTGCCTTCCACAATATTGCCGGCCACGTAGGCGCGGCCGAAGGTGAGGTAGCCCAGTTTGCTACGGCCAGATTCGGGCTTCAGAATGCGGTAGGCCAGCGGTGAATCCATCGGCGTTTGGGGGCCGGGCTTGTAGTAGTTGTTCACGATGTTGTACATGGCCCGGTAGTCGCCTCCATCGGTGGAGCGGTGCACCCAGTTGAATACCACGTTGTTCACAAAGTTGAACACTCCAAACCAGCCAATCGAGGGGTTGCGGCCGGCATTATCCGCCCACATGTTGCGGATAAAGGTGCAGTTCTCACCGCCCAGCGTGCTCCCGAACGCGTGGTTCCAGGTGTCCAGGGCTTCCGAGAAAATGGAGTTCTGAATGGTGATGTTCACCGTAGGCAGCTTCTGCTCAATAGCCCCGGTGCTATCATTATACATGTGACGGTACATCGACATGTTTTCATCCAGCCCCCACGAGGCCGATACGTGGTCAATCATGATGTTGCCGACGGGGTTGCCCCCAATGGCATCGTCGCGGCGGCCCACATTGGTTTCGCCCCGACGGAAGCGCATGTAGCGCACAATTACGTCATGGGTGTTAATCCATACCGACTCGCCGGCCACGCATACCCCGTCGCCGGGCGCGGTTTGGCCCGCTATGGTCACGTAGGGCGCCCGAATGATGAGGGGGCTCTTCAGCCGAATGATGCCCGCCACGTTGAATACAATCGTGCGTGCGCCGCCTTGCTCGCAGGCCTCGCGCAGGGTGCCGGGGCCGCGGTCCTCTAGGCTAGTCACCACGATTACTTTACCGCCGCGTCCGCCAAAGCTGTACGCGCCGCCGCCCTCTGCGCCCGGAAACGCCAGAATCGGCGACTGGGGCAGGTCGATGGGGCGGCCCGCCCACGGAATGTAGGGCTTGCCCTCGCGGGCTTCTTTCTGGATGATGGGGTAGGCCTTGGCCCAGGCGATGTTCGACTGGCGCTCGGCCTCATCCATCAGTTCCTTGCTGGCTTTCTGGATGTCAGCCGGAATCTGGGGGTACTGCGCCCGCACCACCTGAGGCAGCGACAGCAGGGCAACGGAAGCAAGAAAAGAAGCGGCGTATTTATTCATGGATGGGGATGATTTTTGACGGGAGCTAAGTAACAGGATAAAGGCACGCCGCACCTGTACCATTTTTCCGAGCCTGTGTAGGATATTAGCATGCGCCGCAAAATACGTCAGCAGCAAGGTTCCGGCAGCTACACTGAGGCAGGCTTAGCCGGCTGCTTGCGCACAGGGGTAGGCCGGCACCAATTGAGGAAGGCCGGCACATGTTGCGACTGATTTGTGGGTAGGAAACAGGCAGAAGCCGAAGCGCTTACGAGTATCGTTGCATGTCCGTAGACTGTCGGCTTAAGGTTGTGCTTGGGGATAAAACTGCAACCAACCGAAGCAGAAAAATGCGGCGTAGTGGCTGGATTTGGCCATTACAGGCTAATGAGGCGGAGGATAACATTATACAGAACTAGGGAAAAATAGTACGGATAAGTCGCTCTGTTGCTAAGTAGTTTTGACCGAGCCTACTCTGTGACAGCGCAGGGTAGGGGACATCATTTCAGAATACAGCTTATCTTATGCGGCATAGTATCCTTTCGGCAGCGCTGGTAGCCTGCACAGTGGCAACCAGTTACGCGCAGACCCGCAGCCTCACCGGCCGGGTAGTAGCAGCCGACAGCAACGAGCCACTTATTGGTGTTACGGTGCTGGTGAAAGGCACCACCACTGGCACCGTTACCGACAATGAAGGCAACTTCACCCTGGCCGTGCCGGGCAACCAGGCGGCTACGCTGGTAATTCGCTACCTGGGCTACAAAGAGCAGGAGGTGACGCCCGGCCCCGACCAGGCCCGCCTCAACATCCAGCTGGCTCCCGACCAGGCCGCGCTAGACGAGGTGGTAGTCATTGGCTACGGCACCGTAAAAAAGCGCGACCTCACGGGTTCAGTATACTCGGTGAAGTCTGACGATATTGTGCAGACGCCTACCCACAACGCGGTGGAGGCCCTGCAAGGTCGTGTGCCCGGCGCCGACATCACGCGCGCTTCGGGCGCGGCCGGCGCGGGCTCCAACATCCTGATTCGGGGTACGCGCTCCATCAATGGCGCCAACAACGGCCCGCTGGTGGTGATTGACGGCTTCCAGGGCGGTAACATCAGCGACATCAACCCCAATGACATTGAGAGCATTGAGGTGCTGAAAGATGCGTCGTCGACGGCCATCTACGGGGCGCAGGGTGCCAACGGCGTATTGATTGTGACCACCAAGCGTGGCGCGGCCGGCAAGGTGCGCGTGGCCTACAACGGCTACTACGGCGTAAACGACTACCGCTTCCCGGCCTCGCGCATCCGCGAAGACTACCTGAACCTGCGCCGGGAAGCTTGGCGCACCACCGGCGACTGGAACAGCCCCGCCGACGACCCAACCATCTTCCCCGACCCCGGCGAGTACGCCGCCGTGCAGGCCGGGCAGTGGGTAGACTGGGTGGACCTGGTGAAAAACCGCGGCTCGCAGCAAAGCCACGCCATCTCGTTGCGCGGTGGCTCCGATAACACCAAAGTGTTTACGTCGCTGGGCTACTTCCGCGAGGAAGGCATGCTCAGCAACAATAACTACAACCGCTACAACGCCCGCCTGAACCTCGACCAGACCATCAGCAAGGTGTTTAAGGTAGGGCTACTGAGCCAGGTAAACTACTACAAGCAGAACGACCGCCGCAGCCCGCTGGGCCAGGCTACCTCGTTGAGCCCGTTGGGTGTGCCCTACAATGAACAGGGTGAAATCAACCAGTTTCCGATTGCCGCCGACCAGGCCCGCATCAGTCCCTTGGCCGACGAGCGCACGCCCTTCGTGGCCCGCGACAACACCATTCGCACCAACGTGATTGCCAACGCCTACCTGGAGGTGAAGCCGCTGGAAGGGTTGAGCTTCCGCTCGAACTTCGGCACCAACATCGACTTCCGGCGGCGCGGCATCTACGACGACCGCACTTCCCTGGGCCAGGCCAACACCCGCACCTCGGTGGCCTCCACGCAAAACACCTTTGACCGCTTTTTTAACTGGGACAACGTCCTGACTTACTCGCGTGAGATTGGCAAGCACTCCGTCACGCTGACGGGCTTGACCAGCTACATCCAGAGCGACGTAGATGTCACCTTTGCCAGCGGCACTAACCAGCTGCTGGCCTCGCAGCTGTTCTACGACCTCAGCTCCACGAGCACGGCCATCACGCGTAATATCACGTCGCCCTACGTGGGCTCCAATAACATGGCCTATGCGGCCCGCGTGAACTACAGCTTTGCTGGCAAATACCTGCTCACAGCCAGCGGCCGCTACGACGGTGCCTCGCGCTTGGCTGCCGGTAACAAGTGGGATTTTTTTCCCTCGGTAGCCTTGGGTTGGAACATCGCCGATGAGGTTTTCTTGAAAGACGTTACCAAGCTAACGCAGCTAAAGCTGCGTGCCAGCTACGGCGTATCGGGCAACTACTCCATTGCGCCCTACGGCACGCAGAGCGTGCTGTTTGCCAACCCGCGCCTAGCCCTCGGCGACGTGCCGGCCCAGACCTATCAGTTCCTACCCACGGTAGGCAATCCCAACCTGGGCTGGGAAAAATCAGCTACGTTGGACCTGGGTCTGGACTTTGGCCTATTCGGCAACCGCCTGACGGGTACGTTCGACTACTACGATACCCGCACGTCTGATATTCTGTTGCTGCGCCCGCTGCCCATTTCCTCGGGTGTGTCGAACGTGTATGAGAACATTGGGGCCACGCGCAACCGCGGCGTCGAGCTAGCAATTACCTCGCAAAACATTGCCAACGATAACTTTAAGTGGTCGACTACCCTCACCTTCACCCGCAACAAGGAGGAAATCACCAAGCTGATTGACGGCCGCGACATTATTGCCACAAGCGGACCCGAAACCAACTCACTGCTGCTGGGCCGCCCCATTCGCTCGTTCTACACCTACGAGAAGCTGGGCATCTGGCAAACCAGCGAGGCCGACGAAGCCGCCCGGTACAAGGTAGGCAACTACACCTTCCAGCCCGGCGACATCAAGCTGGCCGATCTGAACGGTGACTTCGTGATTGATGCCAACGACCAGAAATACATTGGCTCGACTGTGCCGAAGTGGGTGGCAGGCTTGCAAAACAATTTCTCCTACCGCGGCTTCGATCTGAACGTGTTTGCCGTGGCCCGCTATGGGCAGATGATCAACGCGCAGTTCCTGGGGCGCTACAACCCTGCGGGCTCCGGCAACGGCCCGGCCATCATCGACTACTGGACGCCGGAAAACCCCTCCAACGACTTTCCGCGGCCACGCCGGGGCACCTCACTTAGCTCGTATGCGGGCTACACCGGCTACCAGGCCCTGAACTTCATCGACGGCTCTTTCTTTAAAATCCGGACGCTGACACTGGGCTATAACATTCCCAAAACCATTGCTGGCAAAGCCCTGCTCGAAAATGCCCGCGTGTACGTGACGGGCTCCAACTTGCTGGTGCTTTCTAAAAGCCGCCTGATTAAGGACTACGACCCGGAGCGCGGCGGCGACGAATCGACGCCGTTGAGCCGGCAGATTGTAGTAGGTGTGAACCTGGGCTTTTAACTGAACTTTCTTCGATCTGACCATGAAATTTCTCACCCCCACACGACTAGGACGCGTGCTGCTGATCGGGGCCCTGGGCCTGGGCGCTTGCAACGACCTGGAAGAATATAATCCCTCCAACGCCACCGCCGATACGGTGTGGACTACCCCCGAAGGCTTCGTAACGGCCGTGAATGGTGCCTACTTCGAGCAGCGCAACTGGTACGGCAAAGAAGATGGCGTCTTCATGGGCGAGTCGGGCACCGACTTATGGTATAATAGCAGCAAGAGCACTTACGCCAGTCAGCTCACCCAATACGTCGGCCTGACGCCCCTGCAAGGCAACCCCAACCGCGCCGCCTGGACGCTGCTCTGGCGAGCCATTAACATCTGCAACGCCGGCATCAACCGCATCGGCGACGCGGGCTTCACCAACGCCACGGTGCGTAACCAGCGGGAAGGCGAGTTGCGCTTCCTGCGGGCCTTCTACTACTGGCACGTGGTAGAAACCTGGGGTGGCGTGATGCTGCGCACTCAGGAAACCCAAGACCCTGTGCTGACGGCCGTGCGTAGCTCGATACCGGAGTTCTACGACTTGATTATCAGTGACCTGCAGTTTGCGACTGAAAATCTGCCCGTGAGCTGGGGCAATGAGTACAGCCGCGCCACCAAAAAGGCCGCTATGGGCTTTTTGGCGCGGGCCTACCTGTCGCGGGCGTACTACGATGGGGGGCAGGAGTATTTCGCCCGCGCCCGCGACGCGGCCAACGACGTGATTGCGCGCAAAAGCGAGCTGCGCACCGACCTGCGCACCAGCTACGCCGACCTCTGGAACCCGGCCAACAACAAAACGCTGGGCCGCGACGGGGGCGAGGCGCTCTACGTGGTGAGCAACTCCACCGACCCCAGCCTGAACGTGGACAACAACGGCAACCGTCTGTTTCAGGTGTTTCAGACGCAGTACAGCAACAAGCCGGGGCTGCAGCTCAGCCTGGACTACGGCTTTGAGAACAACCGCCGCCTGATGCCTACCCTCACGCTGCTCGACCTCTACAATGAGCAGCGCGACAGTCGCTACGACGGCTCGTTTCAGGAGGTGTGGATAGCCAACCGGGCCTATACCTGGACCGCTGCCGATGTTGCTACCTACCAGAAAGACGCCAGCCTTGTGGGCCGGCAGATGCGCGTGGGCGATACAGCCATGGTCATCACCAAAAGAGCCCTGCCCAATAAAAGCACGAAGCCCTACGTGGTGTACGACCGCAACGACGTGTACCTACCCAACGGCACCATCCGCAACGGCCTGAACTTCGTGACGCTGCGCAAATTCCGCGACCCCGACCGCTCGGCGCCCAACGTGCAAGCCGGTAGCAAAGACGTGGTGGTGATGCGCCTGGCCGAGATGTACCTGATTTCGGCCGAGGCTGAAAACCGCTTGGGCAACAATGCCGCTGCCGCCACCATGATCAACGTGCTGCGCACCCGCGCCGCCAAGAAAACCCCCGTGAACTACACGGCCGCCATGCAGGTGACAGCCGCCGACATCACCCCCGATTTCATCCTGGACGAGCGCGCCCGCGAATTAGCTGGCGAGCATCTCCGCTGGTTCGACGTGAAGCGCACCAAGAACGGGCAGAACTTCGTGAACTACATCAAGCAGCGCAACCCCGACATTACGCAGGTGCAGGACTACCACCGCCTGCGGCCCGTCCGGCAAGAGGAGCTAAACGCCCTCACCAACGGATCGGAATTCGGACAGAATCCGGGATACTAAGATGCTGACCTCCCCGGCCCCTCTCCCCGGGGTAATGCGCATCAAGCATTTGCAGGGGCCGGGGGGGGAGGTCTATACCAGCACCAGCACCTAATCACTAGCATGCGAGGACTCTTTAGTCTATCAAATGCTACCAAAACTTACTAAAAGAAAAGACCAATGAGCGGAAGCGTATGGAAAAGGGTAGTGCTTATTTGCCTGAGTATTAGCAGCATGTTGGCCCTGCCAACTGTGGCCGCTACCCCGCCGGCCAAGCGACCGAGCCAAACCATTGTGCTGCCCAAAGGAGCTCATGCCCGGTTGCGCTACGGGGCCGAGCGCCTGGCCAACGCCTTGCGCGGGGTAGGCTACCCGGTGCAGGTGCAGGAACAGGAGAAGCTGCCAAAGAAGCCGAAAAACCTGCTGGTGGTAGGCCGCGCCACCGATCCGCTGCTGCAACAAGCCACTACCGCCTACCGTGTAAGTGCCGCCAAGGCGCCGGGCAAGGAGGGCTTTTCCATCATTCCCGCAAAAAATAACATCCTACTCATCAGTGGTACCGACAACTCCGGGGCGCTGTACGGATGTCTGGAATTGGCCGATCGGGTAAAGGCGCAGGGTCAGCTGGAGGAACTGGCTCTCACCGACCAACCGGAAATGGTACTGCGTGGCGCCTGTATTGGTGTGCAAAAGCCTACCTACCTGCCGGGCCGGGGCGTGTACGAATACCCGTATACGCCCGAAACATTTCCCTGGCTCTACGACAAGCAGTTGTGGGTGAGGTACCTCGACATGCTGGCCGACAGCCGCATGAACTCGCTCTACCTCTGGAACGGGCATCCTTTTGCCTCGCTGGTGCGGCTGAAGGAGTATCCCTACGCCGTGGAGGTAGACGAGGCCACGTTTAAAAAGAATGAGGAGATGTACCGCTTTCTCACCGAGGAGGCTGATAAGCGTGGTATCTGGGTGATTCAGATGTTTTACAACATCATCGTCTCGAAGCCCTTTGCCGAGCACCACAACATCAAAACCCAGGACCGCAACCGGCCCATTACCCCACTACTGGCCGATTACACGCGCAAATCAATTGCAGCGTTTGTAGAGAAGTACCCCAATGTAGGCCTGATGGTGGCCTTGGGTGAAGCCATGGAAGGCGTGGGGCAGGACGATGTGGATTGGTTTACCAAAACCATCATTCCGGGTGTGCAGGACGGTTTGAAAGCCCTTGGCACGACCGAGCAGCCGCCTATTGTGCTCCGTGCCCACGACACCGACGCGCCCCGCGTGATTAATGCCGCGTTGCCGTTGTACAAGAATCTATACACCGAAGCCAAGTTCAACGGTGAGGCCCTGACGACCTACACGCCCCGCGGCACCTGGGCCGATTTGCACCGGCAGCTGAGCAGCATGAACTCGGTGCACATTCAGAACGTGCACATTCTGGCCAACCTGGAACCGTTCCGCTACGGCTCAGCCGACTTCATTCAGAAATCGGTGCAAGCCATGCACAACATCTACGGTGCCAACGGCCTGCATCTGTACCCACAGGCATCGTACTGGGACTGGCCCTACACGGCCGATAAGCTGGCCGATGGCAACCGCCTGCTGCAAATCGACCGCGACTGGATATGGTACAAAGCATGGTCGCGCTACGCCTGGAAGGCCAACCGCCCCCGCCCGGACGAGGTGACGTACTGGGGCAATGAGCTAAGCCAGAAATACGGCTGCGACGCCACCGCGGGGCAACAAATCCTGGAAGCCTACGAACAGGCTGGCGAAATAGAGCCCAAGCTGCTGCGCCGCTACGGCATCACCGACGGCAACCGCCAGACCCTCACGTTGGGTATGCTGATGACTCAGCTCATCAATCCGAAGCGCTACGGCTTGTTTACGCTGCTGTATGAGTCGGAAGCGCCGGAAGGAGAGATGATTATTGAGTATGCCGAGAAGGAGGCGAAGGGCGAGAAGCACATTGGCGAGACGCCCCCGCAGATTGCCGCCGAGGTAATAGCGCACGGCAAAGCCGCGGTGGCCGCCATCGACAAAGCCGCTCCTGCCGTGACGAAGGACAAGGAGGAATTTGCCCGCTTGAAGAACGACATGTACTGCCAGGATGCGCTGGCTAACTTCTACGCTGATAAGGTGCAAGCCGCTCTGCGCGTGCTGCGCTATAAGTACTCGCGCAACGTGGCCGACCTGGAACAAGCCGTGCCCTACCTGCAACGCAGCGTGCAGCACTGGCAGAAGCTGACCGATCTGACCCTGCCTACCTACCGCTACGCCAACAGCATGCAAACCATGCAGCGCAAAATTCCGATGCGTGGGGTGGATGCTACCTACATCACCTGGGTGGAAATGTTGCCGGTGTATCAGAAAGAATTAGCCAACCTGCAACACAGCATCGATTCGCTGAAGCAGGTGAAGCCCGAAGCCGCCGCCAAAAAAGTAGTGGCCCTGGCCAATGCCCCCGTGAAGCTACTCAGCAAAACCGGCGGTACGTACCGGGTAGGGGAAGGGCAATCGGCCTTCACCGATACCACGGCGCAGATAACGGCTGCCGCCCTCGATTTTGCTAAGCTAAGCGGCATTCGGATGAGCAAGGCCCAGCAGGTGCGGCAGGGTACGGAACTGCGCTTCAGCACCACCCGGCCGGTGCAGCTGCTGGTGGGCTACTTCAACAAGAAAAGCCCCCGCTATCTGCCCGCCCCCCAACTCGAAACCGACGCCAGCGCCAACGACTACGGTCAGGCCGACATCAAGATTGCCAATGCCGTGGCCGTGGCTGGTATGCCCTCTGTAAACGTGCACACCTATTCCTTCAAGCCCGGTACGCACACGCTAAACTTAGGTAAAGGAGCCTGCCTGTTGTTGGGTTTTGTAGATGCCAACCAGCAGGTGCGCACCTACAATGCCGGCCTCGGCGACGCTACCGCGCAGGCCGATGAAATCGACTGGCTGTTTGAATAATGGCGCCGGACTGGCAAACGACGCGCTCCATCGGTACCCATCTTCTCTACTCGCAAACTTCTGTATGTCCTTCCGCGCCCCACTTCTTGCCCTGAGTCTTGGTTTACTGGCTACCAGCTGCGCTCCTACCGGCCAAACGGCTCAGACGCGCGCCGCCGGCCCGGTACTGACGGCAGCCGACCTGCGCCAACGGGTGGCCCTGTACAACAGCCTCGACAGCGAGTTTGTGGTGAACCACGTGCCCAACGCCCAGGCCGCCGACTGGATGGCGCGGGAGGTGCCCCTGTTTGAGTGTCCTGATTCGGCTATGCAGCAGGCGTATTACTACCGCTGGTGGGCCTATCGTAAGCACCTCAAACAAACGCCTGATGGGTACGTGTTCACGGAGTTCATCACCCCGATGAAGCACGGCGGCACTTACAATACCATCAGCAGCGCCTTGGGCCACCACCTCAACGAGGGGCGCTGGCTGCACGATCCGCAATACACGCAGCAGTATACCAAGTTCTGGCTCTATACCGACTTCAAGCGCAATGCGCCCCGGCTGCACGGTTTCAGCGGCTGGCTGGAAGATGCTGTATACGAGCTGTATAAGGTGCAGAAAGATCAGGCCTTCGTGAAAGAAGTGCTACCCGCTCTTGCAGCCAACTACAAACTCTGGGAAAAAGAGCGGATGCTACCCAACGGCATGTTCTGGCAGTACGATGTGAAGGACGCCATGGAGGAATCCATCAGCGGTGGGCGCAAGGAAAAAAACGTGCGCCCTACCATCAACAGCTACATGTATGGCAACGCCAAGGCCCTGGCCGCCATGGGCCGCCTGACGGATAACGATACCCTCACGCAGAAGTACACCCAGAAGGCCGAGCAGCTGAAGCAACTGGTCAATACCACGTTGTGGGATGACAAGGCCGATTTCTACAAAGTGCAGTACGAAAAAGGCGGCCTCTGCGAGTGGCGCGAGCAGCTGGGCTACATTCCTTGGTACTTCTCCCTACCCCCCGATAAGCCCGAGTATGCCCGGCAGTGGACCCAGCTCACCGACGAAGGTGGATTCAAAGCGCCCTGGGGCATTACCACGGCCGAGCGCCGCGCCCCCGGCTTCCGCACCCACGGCTCGGGCCACGGCTGCGAGTGGGACGGCGCCGTGTGGCCCTACGCTACCACCCAAACGCTGAAAGGCCTGGCCAACCTACTCACCGAGTACAAAAACCACGGCACCATGACGCCCCAGGTGTATTACGACGAGCTGCGCAAATACGCGCTGTCGTTCCAGAAAAAGGGCGTGCCCTATATTGGGGAGTACCAGGACGAAAAGAACGGCGAGTGGCTGAAGGGCAACAACCCGCGCAGCAGCTACTACAACCACTCCGGTTTCGCCGACCTCATTATCACCGGCCTCGTTGGCCTGAAACCCCGCCCCGATAACGTGGTAGAAGTATTTCCCCTGGTGCCGGAAGGCCAGTGGGACTACTTCTGCCTCGACCAGGTGCGCTACCACAACCGCATGCTGACGGTGCTCTGGGACAAAACCGGCCAGAAATACGGCCGCGGCAAAGGCTTGCGCGTGCTGGTCGATGGGAAGGAAATTGCCCGCGCCAACAAATTGGAACGGGTAACGGCAAAGCTGTAAAACCAGAAGAACAAACTCCCCTCCTCAGATGAGAGGGGACGCGGCTGCGAAGCAGACGCTGGGGTGGTTGACGTTGTTGCTGATGTTGTTCTAGTGGGCGCCTCACCCCCCGGCCCCCTCTCCGAAAAGGAGAGGGGGGGGGCAGAAGAAAAAACGAAAACTTAATTCTGTGAAAAATATGGTTGCGGTTAAAAAAACGCTTGGCACCCCCTCTCCCTTTTCGGAGAGGGGGCCGGGGGGTGAGGCGCCCACTGGAACAACCCAAACCGCTGGAAAAGCGCTCCGCCTACTAACGTTGCTCCTGCTGCTGTGCCTACCTCAGCTAACCTACGCCCAGCAGTACTACAATGTGCTGAAATACGGCGCCCGCAACGACAGCACCAAGCTCGCTACCGACGCCATTCGCAAAGCCATTGCGGCGGCCAGCAAAGCGGGCGGTGGTACAGTATACTTCCCGGCCGGCAAGTACCGCACTGGCCCCATTCACCTGAAAAGCAACATCACCATCGACATCGAAGCTGGGGCGGTGCTCTACTTCAGCGACAATTTCGACGACTACCTGCCCATGGTGCCCACGCGCTACGAGGGTACCGACATCACCAGCTTTTCGCCGCTGTTCTACGCGTATAAGGCCGAAAATATCACCATCAAGGGTAGGGGCATTATTGACGGGCAGGGCAAAAAGTGGTGGGACTTTGCCGAAGGTAAATCACGCGCCAGCCAGGACTCGAAGTGGCAACAGGAGTTTTTTCGGCTGAACCAGAACATTCTGAAGCCCGACCTGCCCGGCGTGATTGAGCGCGGCTTCATGCGCCCACCGTTCATCCAGCCGATGTACTGCAAAAACGTCCGCATTGAGGGCATCACCATTCGCAACTCGCCATTCTGGACCGTCAACCCAGAATTTTGCGACAACGTGACAATTACGGGCGTGACCATCAACAACCCCAAGTCGCCGAACACGGATGGTATCAATCCAGAGTCGTGCCGCAACGTGCACATTTCCGACTGCCACATCAGCGTGGGCGACGATTGCATCACCATCAAATCGGGCAAGGACCGGTCGGGCCGGCAGCAAAACGTGCCGGCCGAGAACTACACCATCACCAACTGCACCATGCTCTCGGGCCACGGCGGCGTGGTGATAGGCTCGGAGATGTCGGGCGGGGTGAAGAAAATAGCCATCAGCAACTGCATTTTCGACGGCACCGACCGCGGCATCCGCATCAAAACGGCGCGGGGTAGGGGCGGTGTGGTAGAGGATATCCGGGTGGATAACGTGGTGATGAAGAACATCCGCGAGCAGATGATTGTGCTGGATATGCAGTACGCCAACACGCCCGCCGAGCCGGTGTCGGAGCGCACGCCGCGCTTCCGCAACATCCACTTTAGCAACATTACGGCTGAGGGTAACCAAGCTGGTCTGTTGAATGGCCTGGAAGAAATGCCCATCGAAAACGTCACCTTCTCCAACCTCAACATCGACAGCAAACAGGGCTTCACCATCAAGGAAGCCCGCAATATCGCCTTTCACAACGTGCAGGTGAATCCGCAAATCGGCCCTGCGGTGCGCGCCCAAAACGTGCGCCAGCTCTGGCTCGACGGCCTGCGTAGCACCATGCCCAGCGCCGCTACGCCTCCCGTGGAGCTAACCAATGCCGAGGACGCCTTCATCTACAATTGCTTCCCCGCTACCGGCACCGATACGTTCCTGAAATTAAAAGGCGCTAAAACCCGCAACATCGTGCTGCAAAACAACAACTTCAAGCGCGTGAAGCTGCCTGTAGCGCAAGATGCGGAAGTGACGGAGCGGGTGGTAGGGCCGTAGCAATGAATGTGGATGGGCACCTCACCACGTATGGTCCTTTATGGCGCGGAGCTGAGCCCCGTGTCGGCTAGTAAGCAGGCCTCTGGCCTGCGTCGTTTGCACCGTGAGCGTGTCTCTGGTGAGCTACTTAAGTGTGCAGGCTAGAAGCCTGCTACTAGCCGACACGGGGCACAGCCCCGCGCCATCAACTTCCTAATTCGCTCAGTATAGCTTCTATGCTCCGATTGCTTTTCCTCCTGATCCTTATTCCTACCCTTGCCCAGGCCCAGCAGCCGCTAAAGCTCTGGTACAACAAACCAGCGGAGAAGTGGACCGATGCCCTACCCATCGGTAACGGGCGGGTAGGGGGTATGGTGTTTGGGGGGGTAGGGCAGGACCGGGTACAGTTCAACGAGAGCAGCCTCTGGACCGGCCGGCCGCGCCCCTATGCCCGGCCAGGGGCGGCGCAGTACCTGTCGCAGATGCGGGCGCTGCTGGCGGCGGGCAAGCAAAAGGAGGCCGAGGCACTGGCTGCCGAGCATTTCATGGGCATGCAAGACCATGAGGAAGGCTATGCCGACCGCAAGGCTGCTTGGCTGCAACAAGTGCAGGCCATGAAAGCAGCCCAAGCCACTGCGCCTGGCCATACCTGGCAGCCGCTGCAAATCCCTACCCCCAATGGTTGGGAAAACGCCGACATGCCCAGCCTGGAAGGTCTGGACGGCGCTGTATGGTTTCGTACCAGCTTCGACCTGCCCGCCGCCTGGGCCGGTAAAGACGTGACGCTCAGCCTCGGCCGCATCCGCGACGCGGATATTACCTACGTGAACGGCCAGCAAATCGGTACCGACGAGGGCATCAGCAAGAAGCGGCGCTACCGGGTGCCAGCTGCCGCGCTTCGGCCGGGCCGCAACGAGGTAGCCATTCAGGTAATCAACTACTACGACAAGGGCGGCCTGATTGGGGTGAAGGAGCAGCAGCCCGTGTTTGTGGTGTACCCCGAAGGCGCCGACCCAGCCCAGAACGTGCCGCTGAACCCCGCTTGGCAGTACTGGGTGCAGGACGAGAATCCGCCGCTAGCGCCCAGCTACCAGGCTTCCTACCAGCCGTTTGGCGACTTGCTGCTTGATTTTGCAACGAAGGGCCAGGCCACGAATTACCGCCGCGAACTGGACATCACACAAGCCGTAGCCCGCACCACGTACACCCAAAACGGCACTACCTACACCCGCGAGTACTTCGCCAATGCTCCGCGCAACGCCGTAGTATGTCGCCTTACGGCCAGCAAAAAGGGTAGCATCAGTCTGAATGCGCTGCTGCAAAGTCCGCACAAAGACTACAAACTCTCTCGCGTAGACGACCACACCCTGGCCCTGGCCGTGCAGGTGAAAGATGGTGTGTTGCGCGGCGTGAGCCACTTGCGAGTAGCTACCAAAGGCGGCCGCGTGACGTTGACTGATCAGCAAATCCAGCTACAAAACGCCGACGAAGCCACGTTCTACCTCACGGCGGCCACCAATTTCAAAAGCTACAACGATGTGTCGGGGGAGCCGGAGAAGCTAGCGGCGGCGGCCCAGCAGCGGGTAGGCAGCGCGTCGTACGCAGCACTTCGGAAAGAGCACGTGCGCGATTATCAGCAGTTGTTCAGCAGCTTCAATGTAGACCTGGGGCACAGCCAAAACGAGCAACTGCCTACCGATGAGCGCATCCGGCAATTCAGCCCCGTGGCCGACCCGGCCTTGCAGGCGCTATATATGCAGTACGGGCGCTATCTGCTGATTGCATCGTCGCGGATGGGTGGGCAGGCAGCCAACCTGCAAGGCATCTGGAACGAGTCGCTGACGCCCTCCTGGGGGAGCAAGTACACCACCAACATCAACCTGGAAATGAACTACTGGCCGGCGGAGGTACTTAACCTGTCGGCCTGCACCAAGCCCTTGTTCACGCTGATCAATGAAGCCGCCGAGGCCGGGCAAGTCACGGCCAAGGAGCACTACAACGCCCGCGGCTGGGTGCTGCACCACAACACCGACCTCTGGCGCGGCACGGCCCCCATCAACGCCTCCAACCACGGCATCTGGGTGACGGGTGGGGCCTGGCTGACGCTACCCATCTGGGAGCACTACCAGTTTACGCACGACCGGGACTTTCTGCGCGAGCAGTACCCTGTGATGAAGCAAGCAGCCACCTTCTTCCTCGATTTTCTGGTGAAAGACCCGCGCACTGGCTGGCTGATCAGTACGCCTTCCAACTCGCCCGAGCACGGCGGCCTAGTAGCTGGCCCTACCATGGACCACCAGCTTATCCGGGAGCTGTTTCGCAACACCGCCGCCGCCGCGCAGGCGCTGGGCCTGGATGCTGATTTGCAACAGGAACTTACCACCAAAGCCCAGCAACTGGCCCCGAACCAGGTAGGCAAACACGGCCAGCTGCAGGAGTGGCTCGAAGACAAAGACGACCCCACCGATACCCACCGCCACGTGTCGCACCTCTGGGGCGTGTTTCCCGGTACCGACATCACCTGGGCCGACCCCAAGCTGCTGCAAGCCGCCCGCACCTCCCTGGTGCAGCGCGGCGACGAGGGCACCGGCTGGAGCCTGGCCTGGAAGCTGAACCTATGGGCCCGCTTCCGCGACGGCAACCACGCCCTTACCATCCTCGAAAAACTCCTTTCCCCCGCCGAAGGGGCCAACGGCAGCGAGCGAGGTGGCGTCTACCACAACCTTTTCGACGCCCACCCGCCCTTCCAGATCGACGGCAACTTCGGCGGCGCGGCCGGCATGGCTGAAATGCTCCTGCAAAGCCAGTCTGGCACGCTCGACCTGCTCCCCGCCCTACCCACCGCCTGGCCCACCGGCGAGGTACGCGGCCTCCGTGCCCGCGGCAACTTCACCGTGAACCTGCGCTGGACGCAGGGGAAGTTGCAGGCAGTGGAGATTCAGTCGGAAGCTGGGCAAGATTGCGTGGTGCGGTATGGGGGGAAGGAAGTGAAGTTTAAGACGAAAAAAGGGAAAAAGTATACGTTGAATGGGGAGTTGAAAAAGGGGTAGAAACTAGCTTTAGTACACCTCACCCCTAGCCCTCCTCTCCGAAAAGGAGAGGGGAGACTAGCTCTAATCCTTTAGCTCTAGCTTCGTTCAGACGATGTTTACCACCCCCAACCCCTCCTTGAGAAAAGGAGAGGAGCTAGTTCTAGAAAATCTAAAAACTAGTTCCCTCTCTCCTTTTTCGGAGAGGGGCTAGAGGTGAGGCGCCCACCCGCGCCGCCCCACGCCGCAAACCAAACACCATGCGCTACCTAATCCTCGTTCTACTATTCACCCTATCGGCCGCTCACGCCCAAACGTCGCGCACCATCGTGCCACTGCTGGACCACTGGCGCACCGTGGCCGACGACGTAAATCAGCAGGCGTACAATGGCTTTGAAAAGACTGAGTATCAGGATAAAGCCTGGCAAACCGTGGCCGTGCCGCACAACTGGGACGCTTACGCGGGCTACCGGCGCCTACGCCACGGCAACCGCCACGGCTACGCCTGGTACCGTAAAACCTTCACCACGCCCAAGGTTGAGAAGGATGCCCGCTATTTTCTGTTCTTCGAGGGGGTAGGGTCCTATGCTACGGTGTGGCTGAACGGCAAGCAGGTGGGCTACCATGCCGGCGGACGTACCACCTTCACGCTCGACGTAACCGACGTCCTCAGCCCCAGCGGCCGCCCCAACGTGCTGGCTGTGCGCGCCGATCATCCGGCCAACATCCAGGACCTGCCGTGGGTGTGCGGGGGCTGCTCCGAGGAGCGCGGCTTCTCCGAAGGCTCTCAGCCCATGGGCATCTTCCGGCCCGTATCGTTGGTGATAACCAATCCGGTGCGGGTAGAGCCGTTCGGTGTGCACATTTGGGCCGACTCGACCCTGACGGCCCAGGCGGCGCGGCTGCACGTGGAGACAGAGGTAAAAAACTACGGTCGCAAAGCGCAGACGCTCACCGTAGTGAATCAGCTACTGGATAAGCAGGGTAGGGTAGTGGCCGAGACGAAATCGAAGCACAAGCTGGCGGCGGGGCAGATGCAGCCGCTGCGCCAGCAACTCCCCACGTTGCAGCAGCCGCACTTGTGGTCGTTGGAAGACCCGTATTTGTACCAGTTGGTAACGCGCGTAAGTGCCGGTCGCAAGCTCCTCGACGAGCAGACCACGTCCTACGGCATCCGGTGGGTGAGCTGGCCGATTGGCGCTGCCGCGGCGGCCGGGCAAAAGCAGTTTCTGCTGAACGGTAAGCCGGTGCTTATCAATGGCATTGCCGAATACGAGCACCTGCTGGGCCAAAGCCACGCCTTCACGCCGGAGCAGATTCAGGCGCGGGTAGGGATGGTGAAAGCCGCTGGCTTCAACGCCTTCCGCGACGCGCACCAGCCCCACAACCTGCGCTATCAGGCCAACTGGGACTCGCTGGGCGTGTTGTGGTGGCCACAAATGGCTGCCCACGTGTGGTACGATACGCCAGAGTTCCGGCAGAACTTCAAAACCCTACTCGTTGATTGGATCAAGGAGCGGCGCAACTCGCCTTCGGTGGTGCTCTGGGGCCTCGAAAACGAAAGCACGTTGCCCGAGGACTTCGCCCGCGAATGCACTGCCCTTATCCGCCAGCTCGACCCCACGGCCTCGCGCGAACGGAAAGTGACGACTTGCAACGGCGGCAAGGGCACCGACTGGGACGTGCCCCAGAACTGGACCGGCACCTACGGCGGCGACCCTACCCAGTATGGTGCCGACTTGCAACGGCAGGTGCTGGTGGGCGAGTACGGCGCCTGGCGCACCCTCGATTTGCACCAGGAAGGTCCGCCCGCCTTCAACAGCGGCCCCTTCAGCGAAGACCGGTTCACGCAGTTGATGGAGCTGAAAGTACGCCTCGCGGAAGAAGCCAAAGCCAATACGGCCGGCCACTTTTTCTGGCTGCTGACCTCGCACGACAACCCCGGCCGGGTGCAGGGCGGCGAGGGCTGGCGCGAGCTGGACCGCATCGGCCCCGTCAACTACAAGGGCCTGCTCACGCCCTGGGAAGAGCCCACGGATGCCTTCTATATGTTCCGCAGCCACTATGCGCCCAAAGAAACCGAGCCGATGGTGTACCTGGCCTCCCACACCTGGCCCGACCGGTGGCTGACGCCCGGTCGCCAGGACAGCCTTATTGTGTATTCCAACTGCGACGAGGTGGAGCTGTTCAACGATGCAAATGCTGCCTCCCTGGGTAGGAAAACTCGCGCCGGGGTAGGAACGCATTTTCAGTGGGATGGGGTCGATATCAAGTACAACGTGCTCTATGCTATTGGGTACGTGAACGGCAAGGCCGTAGCCAAAGATTACATCGTGCTGCACCACCTGCCGAAAGCGCCCGGCTTCGACAAGCTGCTGACCAATGTTCAGCCGATAACGGCCCCGCAACCGGGCCTCAACTACCTCTACCGCGTGAACTGCGGCGGCCCTGCCTACACGGATAGCCAGGGCCAGACCTGGCAAGCCGATCAGCCTCGTACCACCCCCAACACTTGGGGCTCGGAGTCGTGGACGCGGGAGTTTCCAGGGCTGAACCCGTTCTTCGCCAGCCAGCGCCGCACCTTCGACCCCATCCAGGGCACCGCTGATCAGGCACTATTCCAGAGCTTCCGCTACGGCCGCGACGCGCTGCGCTATACCTTCCCGGTGCCCAACGGTGAATACCAAGTAGAGCTGTACTTCACGGAGCCCTGGCTCGGCACCGGTGGTGGCCTTGATTGCACCGGCTGGCGCCTATTCGATGTGGCTATCAACCAGGATACTGTTATCCACGACCTCGACATCTGGAAAGAGGTAGGCCACGACCATGCTCTAAAGAAAACAGTGAAAGCCCGCGTAACAGACGGGCAGCTGGTCATTTCCTTCCCCCGCGTGGCCTCCGGGCAGGCGTTGCTGTCGGCCGTGGCTATTGCCACTACCAATGCCAGCGCCAAGCCCGCCCCAGCCCCAAAACCGGTTATCAGCAGCGTAAGCGGTCTAAGCAACTGGTCAGCCGAAACGTGGCTGGACACCGGCAATCAGCCTTACACCAACGGCTCGGCTACCTTCAGCAGCCTACCCTCCGTGCTTTACGGCGCCGAGTGGTTGCGCCAACCGATGAGCGTAGTACCAGCCAAATCCATCACCACTAAAAAGAGCCAAGCAAAGACGCCTAGCGCCCCTTCTCCGAAAATGGACAGGGTGCCGGAGGGTGAGGCGACTCGTCAGAACCTAAGCCTAAGCGTCGAAGCCGACGTCTACCTCGCTTTCGACGCTCGCCAGCCTACCCGTCCTACCTGGCTGCAAGGTTACGAAGACACCAAAACCACGCTTGAGCTGGCCGATGCCACCGGCGCCCACCCATTCCGCGTGTACCGTAAGCGGTTTGCGGCCGGCGCCACCGTCACCCTCGGACCCGATGCCGCAACTCCCAACACCTTGCCCTACCTTGTGGTGGTGCAGCGGGCCAGTACCATTGAGCCAGCTTATGACCTGAAGCCCGTAACGGGCTATAAGCCTGCCACCGCCCGCACCAGCGGCCCCGGCATGGTGCGCGAAACCGTGCACGGTAAGGAGAGCATCACCTTTAAAGAACCACGTGGTGGCGCCCTGGAATGGACTTTCCAGGTAGGCGTGGCCGATACCTACTCGCTCACGGTGCGCTACGCCAACCAGCTCAGCAAGCCCCTCACCGCCAAGCTTACCGTGACGCTGGCCGATGGCACTGTTATCAAAGAAGAAGCCGTGGAGCTGGTGCCCTCCAAGCCCGGCAAATGGAACTATCTGGCTTCCTCCACTGGCTCCATGATCAACGCCGGGAGCTACCTCATCAAACTCACTGCCACCGACGCCACCGGCCTGAGCGTGTCGGGGCTGGAGGTGCAGTAGGGTAGGGGGTGATGTGAAATCGTTTGTCATCCTGAGCAGAGCGAAGGACCTTCTGCCAGTTGAACGAGTCGTTCGTACATCAGTCGTTCAACTGGCAGAAGGTCCTTCGCTCTGCTCAGGATGACAACCGCTTGTCTATGCGACCTGCCGAAAAGTCAATATGCTACAATAGGTAGGGAAAATCATACACGGTGGCGGGGGCGGTATTAGGTAAATTTGTTATAGATCCTCCTTTTAACCCACTCAGGTAAAGATTCGCCGCATTTTGACAAGTTTGTCCCATGAATAGTCTGCGCGTTCTTGACCTAGCCATTATTGCCCTCTACCTAGTCGCCATGATTGGCGTGGGGGTGTACTTTGCCCGGAAAAACAAAAATCCAGAACAGTATTCCAGCGCCTCTGGTAGCATTCCGGGCTGGGCTATTGGCCTGAGTATTTACGCTACTTTCTTGAGTAGTAACACCTTTCTGGGGGTGCCGGGCAAGGCGTTTGGGGCCAACTGGAACGCCTTTGTATTTAGCCTCTCGATGCCATTGGCGGCGTGGGTAGCGGCGCGCTACTTTGTGCCGTTCTATCGCAGCACCGGTGAAATATCAGCCTATACGCACCTGGAAAATCGGTTTGGGAGCTGGGCGCGTACCTACGCGGTGGTGTGCTTTCTGCTGACGCAACTGGCGCGCATTGGGTCTATCTTCTTCGGTATTGCCCTCACCTTACAGGCCCTCACCGGCTTTTCCATGGAAATGGTGATGCTCGTAACGGGGGTATGTATCATTATCTACACAGTACTGGGTGGTATTGAAGCCGTTATCTGGACGGAGGTGGTGCAGGGCATCATCAAAACCGGCGGCGCACTGCTGATTCTCTACCTGATTGCGGACAACATGCCCGGTGGGATAGGCCGCATTGCCAGCATTGGACAGGCGCAGGATAAGTTCAGCCTTGGTGGGTTCGCGCCTGACTTCACGCAGTCGACTTTCTGGGTGGTACTGCTCTACGGCTTCTTCATCAACCTCAACAACTTCGGCGTCGACCAGAACTATGTGCAGCGCTACCACACGGCCGCTTCGGCCAAGCAGGCGGCCAAGTCCATCTGGCTGTGCGTGTGGGTGTATGTGCCGGCCTCGCTGCTGTTCTTCATCATCGGCTCGGCGCTGTTTGCCTACTACCAAGTGCATCCTGAGCTGATTGAGGCCGTGAAGCTGAAAGTAGCTGCCGAGCGCCTACCCCTCACAGCCACGGCTGCCCAAATCAGCCAAACCGCCGCCCAGCTGCTCCCCGCCGACTACGGCGACAAGGTGATGCCCCACTTCATCGTGACGAAGGTGCCACCGGGTTTGGTAGGGCTGTTAGTATCGGCCATTCTGTCGGCGGCTATGAGCACGATTAGCTCAGGCATGAATGCCTCGGCCACTGTCTTCACCGCCGACATCTACGGCCGTTACTTCCAACCCCACCTCACGGGCCGCCAAACGCTGCGCCTGCTGCACATCGGTACCGTCGTCACGGGGCTGCTGGGCATGGGCACCGGCATTGCCATGATCGGGGTGAAAAGCGTGCTGGATGTGTGGTGGGAGCTGTCGGGCATCTTTGCGGCGGGCATGCTGGGCCTGTTTCTGCTGGGCGTCATCAGTCGACAAACCGGCAACCACGCGGCCCTCACCGCCACCATCATCGGTGTACTGGTCATTCTCTGGATGACGTTTTCGCCCAACCTGCCCGAGAGCTTGGCGGCTTTCCGCAATCCGCTGCATAAAAGCATGATTATCGTGGTTGGCACGCTCAGTATCTTCCTTGTGGGTCTGCTGCTAGGCCAGGTTTGGCCCCGAAAACCCACAAAGGCCGCGGTGCCCACGCTCAAAAAAGAACCTGTTTACTAACGCTCTGTATTTTCTCATACGGCCCTGCAAGGCTGGTCTTCCCCTCTCCACTATAGTTTGGTTTCTACGAAAATGGAAAAATCGCGCAAGGGATTTGTCCCGGTCATGCTCATGCCTTTCCAAAACGATGGGCAGATTGATTACCCGGCGCTTACCCGCCTAACGGAGTTGTACTTACGCGCCGGCGCCACCGGGCTGTTTGCCAACTGCCTATCCAGTGAGATGTTTGAGCTCAGTGATGCAGAGCGCCTGCAAAGCATCCGCCACGTGGTAGACGTGGTAGGCGGAGCCGTGCCGGTAGTGGCCACCGGCACCTTTGCCGGCAGCCTCCCCGAGCAAGCCGATTTTGTGAAGCAGGTATACGAAGCCGGCACCGAGGCCGTCATCGTCATCACGGGCCTGCTGGCTGCCCAGAGCGAGTCGAAGGCGGTATTCAACGAGCGGGTGATGCGCCTGCTTGACTGGACGGATAGCATCCCGCTGGGTTTCTACGAGTGTCCCGAGCCCTACAAGCGCCTGCTCTCGGCCGAGCAGCTAGGCCAGTTTGTGCAAACCGGCCGCGTAACGTACCACAAAGATACCTGCCTCGACATTGACCAGGTGAAAGCGAAAATAGCTGCCGCCGAGGGGTACCGCTTCGGTCTATACGACGCCTACATGGGCCACGCGGTGGAGTCGCTGCGGGCCGGTGCGGCGGGGCTGTCGTGCATTCAGGGTAATTTCTTTCCGGAGCTAATTGTCTGGCTGTGCAATAATTACGACAACCCCGAAGTGGCGGTCGAGGTAGACGCCGTGCAGCAGTTTTTCATCCGCAATATGGATGTGATGCACAATGTGTACCCCATTGTGGCCAAATATTCGCTTCGGCAGCGCGGCATCGACATCCCTACCTTCACCCGCCGCAAGGTAGGCGAGCTGTCGGGCAGCGTGCGCCGCAGCGTCGAAACGCTGGGTACCGACTACACCGCTCTCAGCCGTAGCCTAGAGCTGGTGGCGTAGTTAGGCAGCAAATTTCTATTCACCTGTCATCCTGAGCAGCGCGAAGGACCTTTTCACGTAGAAACGAGTCGTTGGTACGGTAGTCGTTCACGCGTGAGAAGGTCCTTCGCTCTGCTCAGGATGACAGCTGTGTGTAAAGGACGATAATGTATTACCTATGCCGCAACCAGCTCGCGGTAGTTGCGCAGGTACTTGCGCTTGTACTCCAAGGGCGTCATTTTCGTGATTTTCTTGAAGTGCCGGTAGAAATTCGACACGTTGTTGAAGCCGCACTCAAAGCAGATAACCTCTGTGGGGAGCTTGTCTTCAATCAGCAGGCGGCAGGACTGGCTGATGCGGATTTCGATCAGGAAATCGTAGTATGTTTTCTTGGTAATCAGCTTGAAATAGCGGCAGAACGAGGTGACACTCAAATTGCTGATAGAGGCTATTTCGTCGAGCGTGATTTCGTTCTTGTAGTTCGACAGCGTGTAGTTGCAAACCTTGTTGATCCGCTGCGAATCCGACTCATTCGATTTCTTAAACGCGTGATGGTCAGCTGCAATCGTTTGCAGATCTGCAGCTTCAGAAAGAATCTTGAGGATTGATAAAAAAATGATGATGCGGTCTAGGTCGGTGGCCTCTACGGCAGCCAGCATCAGGGGTGCCAGGCGGGCGTGGGCGTCGCCTTCGATCAGCAAACCACTTTTAGCTTTCTCAAACAGCTTGGGTACGAGGTAGGCTTCGGGTAGGCCCAGCAGGTAGCGACCCAGGCACTCGGGCAAAAACTGAATCACAATAGCCTCTACTTCCAGGTCGGGGTTGCACTGAAAATACTCTTCGTTGCAGCGCCAGGTGTGCGGCAGGTTGGCGCCTAGTAAAACGATTTCGCCGGAGGAGAAATTACTGATGTTGTCCCCAATCAGGCGTACCCCTTCACCCTTGATAACATAATGCAGCTCCAACTCGGGGTGGTAGTGCCACGTGGTACCGAAGTTAGGTTTACGGTCGTGGCGGATGCTGAAGGAGCTTTGCGCACTAACCGGAACTTTATGGAAATGAGCTTTCATAATAGGGAATTGTTGGTGGGAGTAGAGTAAGCAACTAGCAGCTCCAGGGCTAAGCAGGTAGGGAGTGAAAAACGTGTGGACACTCTAGGATATTATCCGAGAAGAAGCCGCATATAATAAGGTAGTAATCCTGCTGTATCCATGGAGAATGATACTAATGTACCAGGTTACACCGGCTACACTCTCATGTAGTCTACTGCCCTAAAGCAGGAGAGCCGCAAATCAGCCGCTCCACACCCCTTCAGAGAGGTCGTATTGCCCCATGCGCCAGGCTATGCTAATATCCTATACTAAGTAGGCAAGAAGCGGTAGGGCACGGGGAGAACTAACCGGCATATTTGTTCTGAAGCATTTCCGGTAGCCGGGCTATACCAGCGCTACCCCCACAATAGCATTGCTTTCTGCCGGAAAGCACAGCTGCCTTTCCAACGTCTCATCCCCCCAAGCCGTGGTCCTGACTACCTCTACCGAAGTACTGTTATTAGCCAGCGGCGACCTGCGCCTGGCCGCCAACCAAAAATGCTGGGCTGCCCAGGCCGAGATGGAAGCCCAGCTCACCGCCGCCCTCGAAAAACAGGGCTGGAGCGTGCGCCGCGCCCACCCCTACGACCCCGCGAAGCAGCACGGCTTCATCGACTCGCAGAAGATGGGCATGGAGGTATTTCGGGGCATCGACCCCACGCAGCCGCTTATTGTGGCCGAGAGCGTGTGGCAGTACTCGCACCACGTGCTGGCCGGCCTCACCACGCACCAAGGCCCTATCCTGACGGTGGCTAACTGGAGCGGGCAGTGGCCTGGCCTGGTAGGCATGCTGAACCTGAATGGCTGCCTGACCAAAGCCGGCGTGACGTACAGCACACTTTGGAGCGAAGACTTCACCGATGCGTTTTTTACGCAGGGCTTGGAGCAGTGGCTTGCCACGGGCAGGATAGAGCAGGATGCCAGCCACGTGCGCAGCTTACCCGCCGTGACCCTACCCTCCGCCGACGAGGAAACCGGCCGTAGCTTCGGCCGGCAGTTTCGGGAGCAAAAAGCCATTATGGGTGTGTTCGACGAGGGCTGCATGGGCATGTACAACGCTATTGTGCCCGACGAGCTGCTGCACGCCACTGGCATATTCAAGGAGCGACTCAGCCAATCGACGCTCTACGCGGCCATGCGCGAGGTGTCTGATGCCGACGCCCAGCAGGTGCTCGACTGGCTGTTGGCCAAAGGCATGAAGTTCAACTGGGGCACCGACGAAGCCACCCAGCTCACCAAGCGGCAAACCCTCTTGCAATGCAAGATGTACGTGGCCGCCGTGCGCCTGGCCGCCGATTTTGGCTGCGACACCATCGGCATTCAGTACCAGCAAGGTCTGAAAGACCTGGTGCCGGCCAGCGACCTGGTAGAAGGCCTGCTCAACAACACCGACCGGCCCCCCGTTTTTTCTACCACCGGCGAGGAGCTGTACGCGGGCCAAGCCCTACCGCACTTCAACGAGGTAGACGAGTGTGCCGGCCTCGACGCCCTGCTCACCTACCGCCTCTGGAACGAGCTGGGCATGAGCGGCGAAACCACCCTGCACGACATCCGTTGGGGCGAGGCCTACGACACCGGCGAGGGCGAGGAGTTTGTATGGGTGTTCCTGATTTCGGGAGCTGCCCCGCCCGCGCATTTTATTGATGAATACAAAGGAGCCAGCAGCGAGCGGCAAACACCCATGTACTTCCGTCTGGGTGGCGGCACGCTGCGGGGCGTGAGCCGGCCGGGCGCCATTGTGTGGAGCCGCGTGTACGTGCAAGACGGCAAGCTGCACTGCGACCTGGGGGTAGGGGAGGTGGTAAGCCTGCCCGCCGCCGAAACCCAGCGCCGCTGGCAGGAAACCACCCCCGAGTGGCCCATCATGCACGCTGTGCTCTGCGGCGTCTCGCGCGACCAGCTCATGGGCCGGCACAAGGCCAACCACATCCAAGTGGTGTATGCGCCTTATGCAGCCAAAGCCCACCAAATGTGTCGCATCAAGGCCGCTGCCCTGGCCGAGCTAGGGGTAGAAGTGCATTTCTGCGGCGATGTAAAAGGCGTTACTACTACATCTGCTATGTCTCGGGCAACGCAGGCCACTGTATTGGGGTAGGCGCCGCGCCCGTCCATTCGTTGTTGTATACTCTATTGCTTTTCAATCTTTTCTACTGATGACATTACGCCTGACTTGCCTTTCTGCCGGTATCGTAGTAGCCGCGTGTGCCGCTCGGCCCGCGCTGGCGCAATACCCTACCATTCCGCCCGACGTGGAAGCCAAGGCCGAGGCGGACCTGAACGCCGCCAAAAAGCGCTCCGACGAGGCCTGGGCCAAAGCCCTACCCATTGTGGAGCGCGAGGCCAAGCAGGGTAGGCCCTATGTGCCGTGGGCGGCTAAGCCCTCCGATTTGCAGCAGGCCAAGATTCCGGCGTTTCCGGGAGCCGAGGGCGGGGGTGCCTTCACGGTCGGCGGCCGTGGCGGCAAGGTGTACGTAGTGACCAGCCTGGCCGACAGCGGCCCCGGTACCCTGCGTGAGGCTTGCGAGCAAGGCGGCGCACGCACGATTGTATTCAACGTGGCCGGTATCATTCAGCTGAAAAGCCCCATCATCATTCGGGCGCCCTACCTCACGCTGGCTGGCCAAACGGCCCCCGGCGACGGGGTGTGCGTGGCCGGCGAGTCGGTGTGGATTGACACGCACGACGTGATTGTGCGCTACCTGCGCTTCCGGCGCGGTGCCACCGACGTAGGCCGCCGCGACGACGCGCTGGGCGGCAACCCCATCGGCAATATCATCATAGACCACGTATCGGCTTCGTGGGGCTTAGATGAAAACATGTCCATCTACCGGCACGTGTACAACAACCCGCAAACTGGCAAGGCCGACAAGCTGCCCACGGTGAACATCACCATTCAGAACTCTATCTTCTCGGAGGCGCTGGACTACTACAATCACGCGTTCGGCAGCACCATTGGGGGCCTGAACAGTGCGTTTGTGCGCAACCTGTGGGCCAACAACATTGCCCGCAACCCCTCGGTGGGCATGTACGGCGACTTCAACTTCGCCAATAACGTGGTATTTAACTGGTGGAACCGCTCGGCCGATGGCGGCGACGACCGTTCGGAGTACAACTTCGTGAACAATTACATGAAGCCTGGTCCCATCACGCCGCTCGACCAGCCCATCAGCTACCGCATCCTGAAGCCCGAAGCCAGCCGCGACAAAGACAAAAAGGATAAATATGGCAAGGCCTACGTAGCCGGCAATATTGTGGAAGGCAACGAGAAGGTAACCAAGGACAACTGGGACGGCGGCGTGCAGGTAGAAGGCGTAGCCGAGCCGGAGAAAGTGCTGGCTGGCATCCGGCTGAAAGAGCCGTTGCCTTTCCCGCACGTAACGGTGATACCCACCCAAGAGGCCTACCAGTACGTGCTGGCCAACGCCGGCGCTACCCTACCTAAGCGCGACGCCGTGGATGCCCGCGTAGTGGAGGAAGTGCGCACCGGCAAAATCACCTACGCCAAAAACGCCCAGCCTACCCCCAAGAGCCCCTATATCAAGCGTCGCCTACCCGCCGACTCCTATAAGCAGGGCATCATTACGGACCCCGCCCAGGTAGGGGGCTACCCCACCTATACGGGCAAACCCTACAAAGACTCGGACAAAGACGGCATGCCCGATGACTACGAAAAGAAGCACGGCCTGAATCCCAACGACCCTTCCGACGCCAGCAAAGTAGCCGGCAAAGATGGCTACACCAACATCGAAGTCTACCTCAATAGCGCTGTAGACGTGAAGAATGTGCGGCCGGAAGCAGGTAAGAGTAAATCGTAGCAGACGGTGGACCTCACCCCCCGGCCCCCTTTCCCTGAGAGGCCGGGGGGATGAGGTCCACCGTCTGCACAGCGTAGCATAACGGCCATAATTTCTCAAGAACTTTCCTAACTGAATGCCTTTTAAATCCCGCAACTTACTTGCCTTCCTGCTCCTCTCACTAGTGGCCTGGGCGCCGGCTGCCGAGCCTACGGGTCGGCTGAAGGTGTCGGACAACGGCCGCTACCTGATGAAAGCAGACGGCAAGCCGTTCTTCTGGCTCGGCGACACGGGCTGGCTGTTGTTCAACAAACTCAAGCGCGAGGAAGCCGAAACCTACCTCGAAGACCGTCGTCAGAAGGGTTTCAATGTGATACAAGTGATGGTGCTGCACCAGGTGCCCAGCGTGAACGTGTACGGCGACTCGGCTCTGGTGCACGGCGACGTAGCCCGGCCACTCGTCACGAAAGGCAACTCGCCTACCGACCCCACCCAGTACGATTTCTGGGACCATGTCGATTACATCGTAGACCTAGCTGCTAAGAAAGGCCTCTACATGGGCCTAGTGCCCGTGTGGGGCACCAACGTGAAGGGTGGCAAAGTGAACCAGCAACAGGCCAAAACCTACGCAACCTTCCTGGCCGAGCGCTACAAGAACCGCCCGAACATCATCTGGCTGAACGGCGGCGACATTGCCGGCTCTGACTCGTTGCAGGTGTGGAACACCATCGGCAGTACGCTGAAGGCTCAGGACCCCAACCACCTCGTAACCTACCATCCCCGCGGGCGCACGCAGTCGTCGGACTGGTTTCATCAGGCAAAGTGGTTGGATTTCAATATGTACCAGTCGGGCCACCGGCGCTACGCACAAGATACCTCGCGCAAGGAGCAGAAACACTACGGCGAGGACAACTGGCGCTACCAGCTGGTAGACAACAAGATGACGCCCATTAAACCCAGCATCGACGGGGAGCCGTCGTACGAGGGTATTCCGCAGGGCCTGCACGACATCACCCAACCCCGCTGGAACGACGCCGATGTGCGTCGCTACGGCTACTGGTCGGTGTTTGCGGGGGCATTTGGCTACACCTACGGGCAAAACTCGGTGATGCAGATGCACAGCTCCTTCGACAAGGGCAGCGCCTATGGGTCGGATGAACTGTGGTCGTCGGCCATTAACGCGCCCGGCGCCGCGCAGATGCAATACCTGAAGCAGCTAATGCTCTCGCGGCCCTTCTTCGAGCGGGTGCCCGATCAGTCGCTGCTAGCCGGTGAGGTAGGGGAGAAGTACAACCGCCTGTTGGCTACCCGTGGCAAGAACTACGCATTTATTTATACCTATAACGGACGCACTATGAAGGTAAATCTTGGCAAAATCGGCGGCGCGAAAGTGAAGGCCTCTTGGTTCAGCCCACGTGATGGCAAAAAGACCACCATTGGCACGTTTCCCAACAAAGGCACCCGCGAGTTCAACCCGCCCGGCGATGTGCAAGACGGCAACGACTGGGTGCTGGTGCTGGATTCAGTGTAGGCCCCCTAGTGTAGCACCTCACCCCCCGGCCCCCGAGGAGAGGGGGTAAAGTCTACCGGTAGAGATTCTATGCTCAGCATGACGTCGTTCTAATCCTAACAATGCACAACCCCCGCCTCCTGCGTTTCCTACCCTTGCTGCTCAGCACCGCGTTGCTCTCGGCCTGCTCCAAAGACGTGTATATGTTCACGTCGTTTCATGAGCCGGCCAACGAGGGGCTGCGCCTGCTCTACAGCTACGACGGCTATAAGTGGCAGGATCTAAACCGCATCTTCCTGACGCCGCAGGTAGGGCCCAGCAAGATCATGCGCGACCCGAGTATCGCCCGCGGTCCAGATGGCACCTATCACCTCGTCTGGACCTGCGGGTGGAAGGGCGACAAGGGCTTTGGCTACGCTTCGTCGAAAGATTTGGTGCACTGGTCGGCGCAGCAGTTTGTGGATGTGATGGGTCATGAGCCGACCACCGTGAATGTGTGGGCGCCGGAAATCTTCTACGATGCACCTACGAAGCAGTACATCATTGTGTGGGCCAGCACTATCCCGTTCCGTTTCCCGAAAGGGCAGGAGGACGAGGACAACAACCACCGCCTCTATTACACGACTACCCAGGATTTCAAGACGTTTGCGCCCGCCAAGCTCTTCCTCGACCCCGGCTGGAGCGCCATTGATGCCGTGCTAGTGCCGCGCAAGTCAAAGGATTACGTGCTGGTGGTGAAGGACAATACCCGGCCGGAGCGCAACATCAAAGTAGCCTTCGGCCCAACGGCGTTGGGGCCATTCTCGAACGTATCGGCGCCCTTCACCGGCAACTTCACCGAAGGCCCCAGCGTGCTGGCTCTACCCCACCACGAGTGGCTGATCTATTACGACGCCTACCGCGAGAAGCGCTACGGCGTGATGAAAACGTCGGATTTCAAGACGTTCACCGACGTGTCGGCCCAAACCAGTGTGCCCGAGGGGCACAAGCACGGCACCGTGTTTCAGGTGCCGCGCAAGACGTTGAAGAACCTGTTGCAGAGTGCGCCGGCTGGTGGCGCATCGGCAACCTCAATGAGTGGAACGGATGAGTAAGCAGATAAACCATACGAAGGGCCTCACCCCCCGGCCCCCTCTCCGAAAAGGAGAGGGGGAGCCGAACGACTCGGCTCTAACTTTTTCGTCTGGCTCCCCCTCTCCTTTTTGGAGAGGGGGCCGGGGGGTGAGGCCCATGCTCGCGCCGCTTGCTGCCACCTTGCTTCTCAGCGCGGCCGCCCACGCCCAAACCACGCCCGAAACCATCCGCTACACAGGCACCACGCTTAGCAACGTAGACTACCACCACGGGCAGCTGCGGCCGGCTATTGGCACACATGCCCAACAGGTACTGCGCGCTGACCGTGAGCACCCTACGGCGGCCAATGGCGAGGGCTGGACTTACAACCATGCTTCTATGCTGGCCTATTGGAATGGTCAGTTTTACCTGCAATACCTCAGCAACCCTGTGGGCGAGCATATTCCGCCCGGCCGCACGTTGCTGCTGACAAGTAAGGACGGGCAGACCTGGACCAACCCCACGGTTATCTTCCCGCCCTACAAGGTGCCCGACGGCTTCGTCAAGCCCGACCAGCCCGGCAAGGTGGCCAAAAACCTGGAGGCCGTGATGCACCAGCGCGTGGGCTTCTACGTGTCGAAGAAAAACCGCCTGCTCACGTTGGGCTACTACGGCATTGCCCTCGATGCTAAAGACGACCCCAACGACGGGCAGGGCATTGGGCGGGTAGTGCGTGAGGTGTTGCCTAACGGCAAGTTGGGACCGATCTACTTTCTGCGCTACAACAAAACCTGGGACCAATCGAAATCGACCTACCCATTTTACAAGAAGAGCAAAGACAAAAGCTTCGTAGCGGCGTGTGAGGAAATTCTGGCCTCGCCGCTGATGATGCAGCAGATGGTGGAGGAGCAGGACCGCGACGACCCGCTTATCCCCATTCACAAGGAATACAAGGCCTTTAGCTACTATTCCCTACCCGATAAGCGGGTAGTGGGCCTGTGGAAGCACGCCCTCACCAGCATCAGCCCCGATGGCGGCAAAAGCTGGCCGAACCCTGTTATTCGGGCGCCGCATTTTGTGAACAGCAACGCCAAAATCTGGGGGCAGCGCACGTCCGATGGGCACTACGCCACGGTGTACAACCCCTCGGAATTCCGGTGGCCGCTGGCAGTGTCTACCTCCGAAAACGGCCTCGACTACACCGATCTGTGGCTGGTGCACGGCGAAATCACGCCCATGCGCTACGGCGGCAACTACAAAAGCTACGGTCCGCAATACGTGCGCGGCATCCTACCCGGCAACGGCACCCCACCCGACGGCAAGATGTGGGTGACCTACAGCGTGAACAAGGAGGATCTTTGGGTGGCCTCGGTACCAGTACCCATCCGCGCCACGGCTACCGGCCACGCCAATGATGTATTTGCCCAGCTACCCGCCGGCCAGGAGCTAGCCAACTGGAACACGTATAGCTTGGTGAAGGCACCAGTAGAAATTGGTAAGCTACCGGATGGGAGCAAGGGAATGGTTCTAAAGGATGCGGACAAGTTCGACTACGCTAAAGCTGAGCGCGTCATTCCTGCCAGCAAGCAGCTAACCGCCGAGCTGTCGGTGATACCCGGCCAGAACGACCACGGCCTGCTGCAAATCGAGTTTCAGGATGCCAAAGGCTCGCCTGCTGTGCAGCTTTCCTTCGACTCGACGGGCACGCTCAGCTACAAAGCCGGCGCACGTTTCAAGGGTGTAACCAAGTACGAGCCCAACAAACAGCTCGACCTCCGCGTGACCCTCGACGCGCCCAACCGCACCTGCACCGTGACGGTAAATGGCGGCAAAACCAGCACGTACATCTTCTACGCCCCGGTGGCGGCGTTCGAGCGCGTGATGCTGCGCACCGGCCAGGCCCGCCATTTCCCTACCCCCGACACCCCCGCTGACCAGGCATATGACCTGAAAGATGCTGGTGGCTCGGTGCCAGAGGCGGTGTTTTATGTGAAGTCGTTGAAGACGAGTGGGGCGGTGGATACGCCCTGATGGCGGGACCTCACCCCCCGGCCCCCTCTCCTCGGGGAGAGGGGGAGCCACGGTGGCACGGTACTTTATTTCAGCCTTTTCTGGCTCTTAATTAGTGCTTCTATGGATAGTGATACCAGTGATAGGAACCTGAACTACAGTTCAGATAAAGTAGACGAAAATCGTCGGGCTCCCCCTCTCCTTGAGGAGAGGGGGTCGGGGGGTGAGGTCCCGGAAGTGAACGAGCCCTACCGCATGTACACCACCGATGCCGACCGCTGGAAAAAGACGCTAAAAGACTACGCCCGTACCAACCGCCAGCAACCCACTGAAGCCGAAGACCATTTGTGGCAGGAGCTGCGCAACTACAAGCTAGGCGCTCGGTTCCGGCGGCAGCACGCCATCCAGCAGTTCATTGTGGATTTTGTGTGCTTAGAAGCGTGGCTGATCATCGAAGTAGACGGTAGCGTCCACGCCGATGCCAGCCAGGCCGAATACGACGGTGGCCGCACGCACGAGCTACAGGAAGCCGGTTTCCTGGTCGTCCGCTTCAGCAACGAAGAAGTGCTGCACAACACAACGCAGGTCCTACAAACCATCATCAAACACCTAAACACACTCCTGCCAACCACCGAAGGCTAACACAACTACACTACCCCAAACACACAGCACCCGCGCCGCCGTGGCTCCCCCTCTCCCCGAGGAGAGGGGGCCGGGGGGTGAGGTCCACCACCAGCACATCATGCCCAAATACCTACTCGCCCTACTACTCTTCCTGCCGCTGCAAAGCCTCCACGCCCAAACCACGGAAACCCAGTTCCTCTCCGGCACCGGCAACGACAACACCGTGAAGTGGCAGTTCTACTGCACCGCCGGCCAAAACTCCGGCAAGTGGACCACCATTCCCGTACCCTCCAACTGGGAGTTGCAAGGATTCGGTAAGTACGACTACGGTTTCGCCAAAGACTCGGTCCGAGGCAAGGAAAAGGGCCTGTATAAGTTCAAGTTCAAGGTGCCGAAGAGTTGGCAGGGCAAGACGGTGAACATCGTGTTCGACGGGGCCATGACCGACACTGAGGTGAAAATCAATGGGCAATCGGCGGGGCCTATCCACCAGGGCTCCTACTACCGCTTCAAGTACGACATCACCAAGCTGCTGCAATTCGGCAAGACCAACCTGCTCGAAGCCACCGTGTCCAAGCACTCGGCCAACCAATCTGTCAACAACGCCGAGCGGGACGGTGACTTCTGGCTATTCGGCGGCATCTTCCGGCCGGTGTTTCTGGAGGCTGTGCCCACTACGCACATCAGCCGCGTAGCCGTAGATGCCAAGGCCGATGGCTCCCTGAAAGCCGACGTATACACCGCCGGCACTGCCGCCGACGAAGTGGTAGGCCAACTCTACACCCTGGCCGGGCAGAAGGTAGGCGGCGAGTTCCGCAGCCCAGTAGCAGCTGGCGGTACCACCCACCTGCAAACCACCCTACCTTCCCCCAAGCTCTGGACGTCCGAAACGCCTACCCTCTACCGTGTGGCCATGACCTTGCGCCAGGGCGGCAAGGCTGTGCACACTGTGGATAAGCGCATTGGTTTCCGCACGGTGGAGCTGCGCGAGCGAGACGGCCTCTACCTCAATGGCACCAAAGTCAAGTTTAAGGGCGTGTGCCGGCACTCGTTCTGGCCCAGCTCCGGTCGCACCACCAGCAAGAAGCTGAGCATTGCCGACGTGCAAATGATGAAGGACATGAACATGAACGCCGTGCGCATGTCGCACTACCCACCCGACGACCATTTCCTGGCCGCCTGCGACTCGCTGGGGCTGATGGTACTCGACGAGGTAGCTGGCTGGCACCAGGCCTACGACACGCCCACCGGCACCAAGCTCACGGAGGAAATGGTGCGCAAAGATGAAAACCACCCCAGCATTGTGGTGTGGGTGAACGGCAACGAAGGCGGCCACAACTTCGACCTCGACCCCGTGCTCGACCGCATGGACCTGCAAAAGCGCCCCGTGGTGCACGCCTGGCAGGTGTTTCGCGGCACCGATACCCAGCACTACATCAACTACGACTACGGCAACGGTACCCACCTGCATGGCCACAATGTGGTGTTCCCCACCGAGTTTCTGCACGGCCTCTACGACGGCGGCCACGGCGCCGGCCTCGAAGACTACTGGGAGCAAATGTGGCGCGAGCCGCTCTCGGCTGGCGGTTTCCTCTGGGACTTCGCCGACGCCGCCGTGGTGCGCACCGACAAGGGCAACATCCTCGACACCGATGGCGACCATGGCCCCGATGGCATCGTGGGGCCCTACCACGAGAAGGAGGGGAGCTACTATACCATCAAGGAAGTGTGGAGCCCGGTGTTCTTCGAACGCCGCGAAATCACGCCGGCCTTCGACGGTGCATTCCGGATACAGAACCGCTACCACTTCACCAACCTGAACCAGTGCCGCTTCACCTGGAAGCTAGCCCAACTCCCCGCACCCGGCAGCAAGGCCGCACCTGTTACCAAAACCGGCACGGCCACCGTGCCCAGCATCGCGCCCACGGAGTTCGGCACGCTCAAGCTGGCCCTACCCACCGACTGGCAGCAGCACGACGTGCTTTACGTAACGGCCACTGACCCCACCGGCCGCGAGATATACACCTGGAGCTGGCCCATTGCCCGTCCCGCCCAGGTAGCCCAGCGCCTCGTGACCATGCAGGGCACCAGCGCCGCCAAAGTATCGGAAAGCGATTCGCTCTACACCGTGGCGGCCAATGGCGTCACGCTTACGTTCAGCCGCAAAACTGGCCTGCTGCGGCAGGTGCGCAACGCCAAGGGCATCATTCCGCTGAGCCACGGTCCGGTGTTGGCCGAGGGCGAAACAGCTTTCGAGGGCCTCAGCCAGCGCCAGGAAGGCCAAAACGTGGTCATCGACGCCAAGTTTGGCAAAGACAGCCGCTACCAGTCGTTGCAGTGGACGGTGTACCCCTCGGGCTGGGTGCGGATGACGGCCAAGTATTTCCCCAAAGACTACGATTTTCAGCTGGCTGGCATCAGCTTCAACTACCCCGAAAAGGAGGTAAAAGGCATCCAGTGGCGCGGCGACGGCCCCTACCGCGTGTGGAAAGACCGCATGAAAGGCACCAACCTGGGCGTGTGGACCAAAGACTACAACAACACCAGCACCGGCGAGCCCGACGGCACCAAGTCCCCCGTGTACCCCGAGTTCAAGGGCTACTACTCCAACTTCTACTGGCTCACGCTCCAGACCACCGGCCAGCCCCTCACCATCCTCTGCGACCAAGAAGACGTGTACCTGCGCCTGTTCACGCCCCGCTTCGGCGCCAAGCCCTACAACACGGCCCCAGCCTTCCCCAGCGGCAACCTCTCCTTCATGCACGGCATCCCGCCTATCGGCACCAAATCGCAGAAGCCCGAAAACATGGGCCCCATGGGCCGCGCCAACATGTACTACGACTACAGCAAAGACCCTTCGTACGCGAAGGAACTGACGTTGTATTTTGATTTTTCGGGTAAGTAGGGCAGTAGGTAGACCGTCATGCTGAGCGAAGGCGCAGCCGCAGTCGAAGCATCTCTACCGCTTCGTTGTTATCTTTAGCGTTAGTAGCTTGTTAACAGTACTAACGCTAAAGATATGGCCAAGCTAACACGATATACCACCTTCGAAGCGCTGAAGTCAGCCAGTCAACCGACCAACGTAACCTCGTCAGAACGTGACAAAGCACACGCTGAATTTAAAGAGTTTATGAAGCTTTTACAGCGCGAATTAGCTGCTAAGAGAAAGGTGAAATCTTCCAATGGACGATAATCTGGTAGGTAGCATCCTGACTGTTTGCGGCGTCCTCAATAAACAGGATATTGAGTACCTGATTGTTGGCGGTACAGCGGTTGCCTTGCACGGCTACTATAGGCTATCTATAAATGCAGCCGGCGCAGTTGCGGACAAACCCGATTTAGATATTTGGTATAATCCGACCTACGGTAACTACTTCAAGCTCCTGAAGGTACTGGAAGAACTCGGGCAAAACGTTACGGAATATAAAGATGAGCAGACTCCTAATCCCAGAAAGTCATTCTTCAAATACGATTTCGAACAATTCACGCTTGACCTACTGCCTGAACTAAAAGCACCGCTGAAATTTGGTGTGTCTTTTGGAAGCCGGGAAGTTGTTACGGTAGCCGAAATAGATATTCCGTTCATCAGCTTTAATGATTTAATAGCTGATAAAGAGGTCAATGCTAGAGCGAAGGATATAACTGATGTTGAACAGTTGAGAGCGAAACGAATAAATGATAAATAGCTACAGATTGCTGTATAAAAATATGCCCTTCAGGTCGCGTTAACATATGTCTAAAATGTAGTAAAGACGTTTGTCACTACAGATATGTATATTTATTTAAATTGCATCACGCAACAAAAATATTATCGAATATTTTTGTTGCGTGATGCAATTGATTTTTTAGTATAAATATGAAAGCAATTATTAGTGCAGTACTTATTTTGATTGCGAATCCATCTTTTGGGCAAAAAAAGGAGTGTGATTGTAAGTCCGAACCCAAGATGAAGGAGTATACAACTGATTGTAAAACCACTTTTCTTAAGAATGGCAGCAAGTTGTACTGGCAATTTAATTGCAACAGAGTTTGGCTTACGCTTGAAAGTGCCAAGGGTAGGAAAAGAGTACTTAATGAGGTTCCAGTAGATTTATCAGGTTATACTTATCGACTCGGATACCAGTTATCTAAAGAATATAAAAACACATTGCTTTTCAGAAGTGGTTGTCCTGCAAACGGTCCATGTAATTTTGTTTTAATTGATAAAACAACAGGTATAAAATTGAGAGAATTTGGTGAGTTGATTTATGATCATTCTAGCCATAATTTTTATGACTTTGTCTTGTATTTATATTCCCCTAACACATTAATTATATATTATATTGATACAGGTAGGAAATATACTATACGACTTAATGGAGAATTAAAAGGCCTGATACCAGAATATCAATTTAGTGATATCATTGTTAACCAGAATACCCTGACTCTTATTTACACTACAGGAGAGACGAAAGTCAACTTAAGCAAATATCATCCTTAGGCACCGACAAATAAGTGGTTTGTGCATCGAGTTTACTCATGTCCAAATCCTAAAGCATTATGCTAAGATCCTAGAATGATGGAGGGCAAAAAATGCTGAACTAGTGGACGCCAAAAGTGCCCAGCACAGCCCCACGGCCCAGACCTGCCAATCGGTAGGCTCCCCCTCTCCCCGAGGAGAGGGGGCCGGGGGGTGAGGTCCCGTCCACTATGAACACCCGCATTCTACTATATTCTCTTCTTACTGCTCTGCTGCTCACAGCGTTCCGCGAGGCACCCAAGCCCGCCGCCGTGCAGCTGGAGCGCCTCCGCTGCGAGCTACTCACCAACCCAGAAGGCATCGACGCCACCGCGCCGCGCCTGAGCTGGGAGCTGAGCAGCCCCGAGCGCGGCCTGGAGCAAACCGCCTACCAGGTGCTGGTGGCCTCCACGCCCGAGAAGCTGGCTGCCGACGAGGGCGACCTGTGGAACTCCGGCAAAATCAGTTCGGGGCAGTCGGTGCACGTGCGGTATGCGGGGGTGCCGCTGCCCGGCCGCACCCGCTGCTACTGGAAGGTGCGCACCTGGACCACCCAGGGCGAAACCGCCTGGAGCCCCGCCGCCCACTGGAGCATGGGCCTGCTCAACTACCTTGACTGGAAAGGCCGCTGGATCGGCTTCGACCGCGCCTTCCCCGGCGACGACGAAACCAGCCACGCCCGCCTCTCGGCCCGCTACTTCCGCAAAACCTTCAAGGCCGACAAGCCCATTAAGCAAGCCACGGCCTACATCATCGGGCTGGGGCTGTACGAGCTGTACCTGAACGGGCAGCGGGTAGGGGAGCAGGTGCTGGCCCCCGGCCCCACCGACTACACCCAGGGCGTGAAGTACAACACCTTCGACGTGACCCCACTGCTGAAAAGTGGACCCAACGCCGTGGGCGTGGCCCTCGGGAACGGCCGCTTCTACGCCATGCGCCAGCATTACAAGCCCTACAAAATCAAGACGTTCGGTTACCCCAAGCTGCTGATGCAGGTGGAAGTAACCTACGCCGACGGCTCGCGCGACATCATCAAAACCGACGACACCTGGCAGGGCACCGCCGACGGCCCCATCCGCACCAACAACGAGTACGACGGCGAAGAATACGACGCCACCAAGGAAATGTCCGGCTGGGCCACCGCTGGCTTCGACGCTAAAAACTGGCTGAAGGCCGAGTTGGTGCAAGAGCCCGGTGGCACCTTCGAGGCGCAGATGAACGAGAACATGAAGGTGATGGAAACGCTGAAACCCGCGTCCATCAAGCGCCTACCCTCCGGCAAGTACATCCTCGACATGGGCCAGAACATGGCCGGTTGGTTGCGGATGCGGGTGAGCGGCAAGCGCGGCGACAAGGTGACGCTACGCTTCGCCGAAACCCTGCAACCCAGCGGCGAGCTGTACGTGGCCAACCTGCGCGACGCCCGCGTGACCGACACCTACACGCTGCGCGGCGGCGCCCCCGAAACCTGGGAGCCGACCTTCGTGTACCACGGCTTCCGCTACGCCGAAATCGACGGCTACCCCGGCACGCCTACCCTGGCCGATTTCGACGGCCGCGTGGTGTACGACAACATGGCCACGACCGGGGAGTTTTCGACGTCGAACCCTACCCTCAACCAGATCTATAAGAATGCCTATTGGGGCATTCGGAGCAATTACAAGGGCATGCCCGTGGATTGCCCGCAACGCAACGAGCGGCAGCCCTGGCTCGGCGACCGGACTACCGGGGCCTACGGCGAGAGTTTCGTGTTCGACAACTCGCGTCTGTATGCTAAGTGGCTGAACGACATCGAACAGGCCCAGAAAGCCGACGGTAGCATCCCCGACGTGGCCCCCGCGTTCTGGCGCTACTACGGCGACAACGTGACTTGGCCCGGTACCTACCTCACGGTGGCCGACATGCTCTACCGCCAATACGGCGACCGGCAGGCCCTGGCCCGCCACTACGACTCGATGAAGCGCTGGCTGACCTACATGCGTCAGAACTACTCCGCTAACGGTCTCATCACCAAAGACAAGTACGGCGACTGGTGCGTGCCGCCGGAGTCGAAAGAGATGATTCACTCGAAAGACCCCGCCCGCAACACCGACGGCGTGCTCATTGCCAGCAGCACCTATTACCACCTGCTGGGGCTGATGCAAGGCTTCGCCGAGGTGCTCGATAAGCCCGAAGATAAAAAGGAGGTTGCCCAGCTGGCCGCCGATTTGAAAACGGCCTTCAACCAGAAATTCCTGAACAAAGACAACTGCCAGTACAGCAACAACACCGTGACGGCCAACCTGCTGCCGCTGGCCTACGGCATGGTGCCGAAAGAAGACGAAGGGCGGGTGTTCCAGAACATTGTCGATAAAATCATGGTCGAGAACACCGGCCACATCAGCACCGGCGTGATTGGCACGCAGCACCTCATGCGCGGCCTCACGGCCCACGGTCGCCCCGATGTGGCCTACCGCCTCGCTACCAACCGCGACTACCCGAGCTGGGGCTACATGGCCGCCAACGGTGCCACCACCATTTGGGAGCTGTGGAACGGCAACACCGCTGACCCTGCCATGAACTCCCAAAACCACGTGATGCTGCTCGGCGACTTGCTCATCTGGTGCTATGAGGACCTGGCCGGCATCAAAGCCACCACGCCGGGCTTCGCGCAACTTGAAATGAAGCCTACCCCAACCAACGGCCTTACATTGGTGCAGGCGTCGTACCGCTCGGTGCGCGGCCTCGTCAAGAGCAGTTGGAAACAGGACGGCAAGCGCTTCACCTGGAACATCACCGTGCCCGGCAATACGAAGGCGCTGGTCTACATCCCTACCAATGATGCCAAGAAGGTGCAGGAAAGCGGCAAAAAAGCTGCCAGCGCACCCGGCGTGAAGTTCGTGCGGCAGGAGGGGGTAGGGCTGTGTTTGAGGTAGGCTCGGGAGAGTATGCGTTTGTGGTGCGGTAACCGAAGGATGTGCGCCTCACCCCCCGGCATCCTCTCCAAAAGGGAGAGGGGAGCCACGGCGGCGCAAAGGAAGCTTACGTCTCCCAATCGTCCGGTTCCCCATCTCTATTTTTCGGAGAGTGGGCCGGGGGGTGAGGCGCCCCGCCAGAACGACCAGCATAGAACATTGAAGTACAATCAGCCAAGATGAAACACACCCTTTCCATACTCTTCCTTTCTACCCTCACCGCTAGCTGCTCGGTAGCCCAAAAGCAGCCGCAGAGCCAGGCAGCTCCCTGGAAGGCGGGCATCCTTAAAGACGAGTTCATCTTTGAGAAAGCGCCTTTCCCGGAAAGCCACGCCGCTACCATTGTCGAGACGCCGAAAGGGTTGGTGGCCTCGTGGTTTGGGGGTACCAAGGAGCGCAACCCCGATGTGGGCATCTGGGTGAGCAGGCAGGAAAACGGACGTTGGACCGCGCCGGTGGAAGTAGCCAACGGCGTGCAGAGCGAATCCCTGCGCTACCCTACCTGGAACCCTGTGCTCTATCAGGTGCCCGGCGGCGAGCTGCTGCTGTTCTACAAAATCGGCCCGAAACCTTCGGAATGGAAGGGTTGGATGCGTACGTCTAAAGACAACGGCCTGACGTGGTCGGAGGCCAAGGCACTGCCAGAGGGCTACATTGGGCCGGTGAAGAACAAGCCGGTACTGCTCTCCGATGGCACGTTGCTGTCGCCGACCAGCACCGAGGGTAGTGGCGGTTGGCGTGTGCACCTCGAAGCCTCAAAAGACAACGGCAAAACGTGGAGCATGATTGGTCCCATCGACAACGGCCAGACGCAGGGCGCCATTCAGCCGAGCATTCTCAAGCACAAGGGCGGCAAGCTCCAGCTGCTGTGCCGCAGCCGCGACCGGGCCATCCTGGAATCGTGGTCGTCAGATAATGGCAAAACGTGGACGCCGCTGGCCAAAACCTCGCTGCCCGGCAACAACTCCGGTACCGACGCCGTGACGCTGAAAGATGGTCGGCAGTTGCTGGTGTACAACCACGTGCTACCCCCCGGCGACAAAGCCAAAGGCCCGCGCACCCCGCTGAACGTGTCGGTATCGAACGACGGCAAAACCTGGTACGCCGGGGCCATCATCGAAGACTCGCCCATCAGCCAGTATTCCTACCCCTCCGTCATTCAGACCAAAGATGGGCTGGTGCACGTGGTGTACACCTGGCGCCGGAAAGCCATCAAACACACCATTATCGACCCGAAAAAGCTGAAGCTGGTGAAGATTGAAAACGGCCAGTGGCCGACGATTCCGGGGTATCAGGCACCCACAGAAACGGCGGAGATTACGCAGGACTAGTTTTCCCTCTCCTCGGGGAGAGGGAAACTAGTTCTAGAGCTAGCTCCCCTCTCCCCGAGGAGAGGGTAGGGGGTGGTAAAATTTGTCAGAACGATACTAGCTCTAACCTTTCTAATCCTAGCCGAACCACCCCCAACCCCTCCTTGAAAAAAGGAGGGGAGCTAGACTTAGAAACTAGCTCTAAAAGCTACAAGCTAGGGGGGAGGCCCCCGTCAGAACCATGCTCAAAAGACTCATCCCGTTCCTCTTTCTCACCCTAGGAGCCGCCGCGACTCAAGCCCAAACGCCTGCGCCGAACTCCGACGACCAATACCGCGAGTCGCTTCAGCAGGTGCTCGACCAAATTCAGCAGCGCTACGGGGTGAAAATTAGGCCTGATGCGGCACTGGTGAAGGACAAATACGTGACCTATGCTGAGTGGCGCTTCCGACCCGATGTGAACGAGACGCTGAAGAACGTGCTGGGGCCGCTCGACTTGCAGGTGACCCCAACCGGCGACAAAGCCTACAAGCTGAAAACCTTTCAGTATCATCTGAAAACACCCGAAGAAGGAGCCGAACAGCTGGCCTACCTCGCCACCCGCTACCACGACGTGGCCAGCTGGGAAAAGCGCAAGGCTGAGCTGCGCAGCTGCATGTGGGAAGCGCTACGCCTTTCGCCCATGCCGGCCAAGCCCACCAGCAAGCCCATCATCACCAACAAGCGCCAGTACGACGGCTATACCGTGGAGAACGTGGCGCTGGAAACCCTACCCGGTCTCTATATGACGGGTTCCATCTACAAGCCGCTGAAAGCCAAAGGCAAAGTGCCCGTTATCATCAGTCCAGATGGCCACTTTGGCGACGGCCGCTACCGCGCCGATGCGCAGTTGCGCTGCGCCACGCTGGCCCGCATGGGTGCCATGGTGTACAGCTACGATTTGTTTGCCTGGGGCGAATCCCTGCTGCAATTCAAGGGTGAAGACCACCGCCGCAGCCTCGCCATGACCATTCAGGCTCTAAACGGCGAGCGGGCGCTAGACTACCTGTTGTCTTTGAAAAATACCGACCCCACCCGCGTGGCCATCACCGGCGGGTCGGGTGGCGGCAGCCAGACCATGCTACTCACGGCCTTGGACGACCGCATTAAAGTGAGCGTGCCCGTGGTGATGCTCTCGACCTACCATAGCGGCGGCTGCCCCTGCGAAAGCGGCCAGCCGGTGCACCTCTGCGGCGACGGCACCAACAACGCCGAAGTAGCCGCCATGGCTGCCCCGCGCCCCCTACTCGCCATCACCGACGGCGGCGACTGGACCGCCCAAACCCCCGAAACCGCCATGCCCTACCTACGCACCCTCTACGGCTACTACGGCAAGCCCGAGCTGGCGCAAAACGTGCATCTCCCCAAAGAAAAACACGACTACGGCCCCTCCAAACGCCAGGCCATGTACGAGTTCATGGCCAAATACTTGAACCTGAACCTACGTGCTGCCGAAGACGCCTCCGGTAAACTGGACGAATCGAAAGTGACTATCGAAAAGGAGGAGGCCCAGAAGGTCTTCGGCCCAAAAGGGGAGGGGCTGCCAGCCAATGCCCTGCATAGCTTCGAGGAGTTGCAGGCGGTATTCAATAAGGCTAGAACTGCTGATGGACACGCGCAGAAGTAGTAACGGTTCACCTCACCCCCTAGCCCCCTCTCCTCGGGGAGAGGGGGAACTAGCTCTAGTACTAGAATTAGCTCTAAAAACTAGTTCCCCCTCTCCCCGAGGAGAGGGGACTAGGGGGTGAGGTCCCCCATACGAACAACCCCCAACCCGCACTGAATGACCCGATACGCTTTCCTCCTTTCCCTAAACCTCCTCGCTGCCACCACCCAGGCCGCGGACATCTGGGTGTCGCCCACCGGCTCGGACCGCAACCCCGGCACCGCCGAAAAGCCGTTGGCTACCCTGAACATGGCCCTGCGCCAGGCTCGCGACTTGCGCCGCCTGCACGATGCTTCGGTACAGAACGGCGTGCATATCTGGGTGAAAGGGGGCGAGTACCGCCTGCATGAGCCGTGGTTTTTTCGACCCGAGGACTCCGGCACGGCCAGCAGCCCTACCATAGTAGAGGCCGCGCCCGGCGAGGTGCCGGTGCTCAGTGGCGGGGTGAGCGTGACGGGTTGGAAGAAAGCAACTGGTAGTGTTCCTGGTTTGCCGAAGGCGGCCAAAGGCCAGGTGTGGGTAGCCGAGGTGCCGAAGGTAGGCGGCCGGACGCTGAACTTTCGGCAGCTGTGGGTGAACGGCCAGAAGGCTGTCCGTGCTCGCACACCCAACAACGACAACCTACCCCGCCTACTTACCTGGGATACCGATAAACGTGAAACCCTGGTGCCCACGGCAGCCTTGGGCAGCTTACGCCAACCCGCCCAGGCTGAAATGGTGCTGCACCAGATGTGGGCTGTGAACTGGCTGCGCCTCAAAACGCTAACAGTAGAGGGCGACAAAACCCGCGTTACGTTTCAGGAACCCGAAAGCCGGATTCAGTTTGAGCACCCCTGGCCGCGGCCTATCATTGATGGCAAAAACGGCAGCTCGGCCTTTTTCCTTACCAATGCCATTGAGCTGCTCGATGAACCCGGCGAGTGGTACTATGACGCCCCGCGCGGACAAGTGTACTACTGGCCCCGCACCGGCGAAAACCTGAGTACGGCCCAGGTAGTAGTGCCCACGCTGGAAACGCTGGTGCGGGTAGAAGGCACCCTCGATCAGCCGGTAAGCTATGTGCAATTCAAGGGCCTGACCTTTGCTTATTCCACCTGGCTGCGGCCTTCGGAGCAGGGACACGTGCCGTTGCAGGCGGGTATGTATCTGCTGGATGGCTATTCGCTGGCGAAACCCGGTACGCCCGACAAAGCTGGCCTTGAAAACCAGGCTTGGATTGGCAGGCCGCCGGCAGGGGTAGAGGTAGCCGCGGCGCACCACACGTGCTTCGAGCAGTGCCAGTTTTTGCACATGGCCTCGGCCGGGCTCGACTACCAGAGCGGCACCCACGACGATACCGTAGTAGGCTGCACCTTTCGCGACGTGGCCGGCAACGGGATTCAACTGGGCAAGTTCTCCGACGAAAGCGTGGAAACCCACCTACCCTACAACCCCCAGGACGAGCGAGAAATCTGCACCAACGAACTTATTGAAAACAACCTACTCACCGACTGCGGCAACGAGGACTGGGGCTGTGTGGGTATTGGGGCGGGCTTTGTGCGGGGCGTCACTATTCGTCACAACGAAATCAGTCAAGTGCCCTACACCGGCATCAGCGTGGGCTGGGGCTGGACCAAAACCGCTAACTGCATGCGCGACAACCGCGTGACGGCCAACTACATCCACCACTACGCCCAGCACACCTACGATGTGGCGGGCGTGTACACCCTCTCGGCCCAGCCGGGCACGGTTATCAGCGAAAACCGGATAGACGACATCGGCCGCGCCCCCTACGTGCACGACCCCGACCACTGGTTCTACCTTTACCTCGACGAAGGCTCCTCCAACATCACCGTGCGCGACAACTGGTGTCCGGCCGATAAGTTTCTCGCCAATGCCAACGGCCCCGGCAACGTCTGGAAAAACAACGGTCCTATGGTGTCAGACCCCATTAAACAAGCCGCCGGGCTGGAGCCGAAGTACCAGAAGCTGCTGAAAAAGCCCTGACGGTGGCACCTCACCCCCGGCCCCCTCTCCAAAAATGGAGAGGGGTAGCCAGATGAAAAAAACAGAAGACTGATTCTATGTTACAACTCAATAAAGCAGCCGATACAACCAGCAAGAGCCCGCGCCGCCGTGACTCCCCCTCTCCTGTTGAGGAGAGGGGGCCGGGGGGTGAGGCGCTCCGTCTGCTGACAGCCGCGTTTCTCCTGCTTCTGCTCACCCTACCCAACTTTGCCCAGGCCCAGCAAGCTGCCAAAGCCACTTGGATCTGGTACCCCGGCGACTATGAAATCTGGCTGAGCAACCAGATGCAGAACCGCCGCACCGAGCGCGGCTCGTTCTTTCCGCCGTTCTGGCGCCTTGACAGCCACTATGCCCTCATCGACTTTCACCAGGACTATGACCTACAGCAGCCCGAAGAGGTAGAGATTCGCGCCGAAGGGCAGTACAACGTGAAGCTCGATGGCAAGCTTATAACCGGCTACCCCACGCGCATGACGGTGCCGGCCGGTAAGCACCGCATCAACATCAAAGTCTACAACCAGCAGCACGTGCCGGCGGTGTACGTGCGCGGTAACACCATTGGCACCGATGGCTCGTGGTTGGTAACGTTCGAGGATAAAGAGTGGATTGATGCCTCGGGCAAAGCCTCGGACCAATCGGGTACGACGTGGCTGACGGCCGGCTCCTGGAACTTCAACGACCCTCAAACGCTGCCCTCTACCTTCAAGCTCAAGACTGAGCCCAAGCGCGCGGCCAAGGTGACGCGCGGCGAAAACGGCAGCATGCTGGTCGATTTTGGGAAGGAAACGTTCGGCTATGTGCGCCTGCACGGTCTGAAAGGCACGGGTGCCACCACGCTCTACTTCGGCGAATCGAAGGAAGAGGCGCTGAGCATTGAGGGCTGCGAAACGCTGGAACGCATGGATGTAAACCAGCCGCAAAAAGGTGACAAGCTGACGACGCTGTCGAAGGCGTTTCGGTTCGTGAACATCCGGCCGGAAGCGGGCGTGACCCTGGATTCGGTGTCGATGCTCTACGAGTACGCGCCAGTGACGCAACGGGGCAAGTTCCGCTGCTCCGATGACCAGCTGAACAAGATCTGGGACGTGGCGGCCTACACCATGCACCTGAACACGCGGGAATTTTTCATCGACGGTATTAAGCGCGACCGATGGATTTGGTCAGGCGACGCCTACCAGAGTTACCTGATGAATTATTACCTGTACTTCGACACGCCCACCGTGAACCGCACCAACTTTGCCCTGCGCGGCAAAGACCCGGTGACGAGCCATGTGAATACCATCATGGACTACACCTTCTACTGGTTTATCGGCATTTACGACGCCTACCAGTACACCGGCGACAAAACCGTAGTGAAGCAGCTGTACCCGCGCATGCAAAGCCTGATGGACTACTGCCTGAACCGCCGCAACAAAGACGGTTACATGGAAGGCCTGGCTGGCGACTGGGTGTTTATCGACTGGGCCGACGGGCTGAGCAAGCAGGGCGAAGTGAGCTTCGAACAGTTGCTGCTGTGCCGCAGCCTGGAAAGCATGGCCCTGTGCGCCAACCTTGTAGGCGACCAGGCCGGCGCGCAGAAATACCAGCAGTTGGCGTCGGACCTGAAAACGAAAATCTTCGCTACCTACTGGAACCCCAGCAAAGGCGCGCTGGTGCACAGCCGCGTGAACGGCCAGCCCACCGAAAACGTGACGCGCTACGCCAACATGTTCAGCATCTTTTTCGACTACCTCACGCCCGAGCAAGAGCAACAGGTAAAAAAGTCGGTGCTGCTGAACCCGCAGGTGGCGAAAATTACTACCCCCTACATGCGTTTCTACGAGCTGGAAGCCCTATGCGCCCTGGGCGAGCAGCCCTACGTGCTCAAGGAAATGAAGTCGTACTGGGGCGGTATGCTGAACGAAGGCGCAACGTCGTTCTGGGAAGAATACGACCCCACCAAGAAAGGCACCGAACACCTGTCGATGTACGGTCGCCCCTTCGGCAAGAGCCTATGCCACGCCTGGGGCGCCAGCCCGATTTACCTGCTCGGCAAGTACTACCTCGGCGTAAAGCCGCTTTCGGCCGGCTACACGACCTACGAAGTAGTACCGAACCTCGGCGGCCTGCAATGGATGGAAGGCTCGGTACCCACCCCTACCGGTGACATTGCCGTAACCGCCAGCACCAAGCAGCTGAAGGTGAAAGGCGCGTCCGGCATTGGTACACTACGGTTCAAAAGCAAGAAGAAACCCAGCAGTAAAGGCGCGAAAATCCAGGCAAAAGGTAACGGCGAATACGAGCTACAGCTGCAGCCCGGCCGCGAGTACGTAGTAAACTACCAAGCGGTATGATAGCACGACTTCTGCGAAAACCTCTGCGCCATCTGCGGGCTAAAAATTCTTTGAACAAGCCGCACATAGGCGTCCTGCTATTGCTGTGGCTGCTAGCAACCGCAAGCTTCGCGCAATCCGGTCCAACGTCGGTAGTCGAAATCGTCGGCACAACGCCGCTGTCTACGGACAAACTACTGGCCCTTTGCCGCCAGAACGGCGTGCCAACCACAGGTGTGTACAACTGGCAAAACCACCTAGTAGCCTACGGCCCAACGGCCAGCATCAGGAAGCTACAACAGACGGTAAAAGCGGCCTATAAAGGCGCTACCGTGAAGCTGTATGATGCGCCGTTTTACAAGTTCGACCGGCAGCGCTGCACCGACAAGACCACCGCCAAGCAATGGGACAACATCATCCTGACGGCTAACCTCGTCAAGGACGAAGCCAAGCAGCAGGAGTACCTGCAGTACCACGCCACGCAGTTTCAGAAGTGGCCCGAAGTATCCAACGGCTTCTGCAACGCCAGCTTTCAGCAGCTGCTGATATTTCGGCAGGGTAGGCAGCTGATGCTCATTATCAGTATTCCGAAAGGTGCTGACCTGGATGAGCTGAACCCGCGCACTACCCAGAATAACCCGCGCGTCGACGACTGGAACGCGCTGATGAAGCAGTACCAGGAAGGCATTACGGGTACCAAGCCCGGCGAAACCTGGGTGTTTCTGAAACCGGTGGCGACTGTGAAGCGGGCTGTATCTCAAAAACAATAACAACGTCATGCTGAGCTTGCCGGAGTATCTCGCGTGCTGGCGTCTGGAGTGTTCACTCAACATCAGCACGCGGGATTCCTCGACAAGCTCGGAATGACACTCTGATTTGATACTAAACTATCAACCACCAATCGAATGCTAAAAATAGGAATACTGGGCCTCGGCGAAGGCCGGAGCACTATGTCGGCGGCGCTGCAGAGCGAGAAGCTGGAACTGCGCGCCATCTGCGACCGGAACGAGGAGCTGTGCCAGCACCGCATAGCCGAGTTTCAGTACACGGGTCGCGTCACGACGAATTACCAGGACCTGCTCGATGATGCAGAAATCGACATCATTGCCATTTACACCCCCGACCACCTGCACGCCGAGCACGTGTCGCAGGCGTTGCGGGCAGGTAAGCACGTCGTCTGCACCAAGCCGTTTATCGACGACCTGAGCAAGGCCAACGAGCTGCTAGAGCTGGTAGAGCAAACCGGCAAGAAGGTCTTCATCGGTCAAAGCTCCCGCTTCTTCGAGCCCATCAAGCGCCAACGGGCCGACTACGAAGCCGGCCTCATCGGCGAGCTGATTACCATCGAAGGCTACTACCACGCCGACCACCGCTGGTTTCTGGCCAAAGGCTGGTCGCTGGAAAACCGCTTCAAGTGGCTTTATGGTGGCCTCAGCCACCCGGTAGACTTCATTCGCTGGTACCTGCCCAACATCGAGGAGGTAATGGGCTACGGCATGCTCAGCTCCAACGGAAAAGCTGGTGGCCTGCAGCACGAGGATACCATGCACTTCATCTTTAAAGCCACCGACGGCCGCGTGGCCCGCGTGAGCGGAGCCTACACCGGCCCCGTGCAGCCCGTCACCCGCGACTCGGAAATGAGCTGCATCCTGCGTGGCACTGAGGGCGCCAGCCAAGGCGACTACATGGACCTGCGCTACGCCATTACCGACCGCACCGGTGAGGAACGCATTGTTACCTGGGAGCATAAGCTGAAGCACTACTTCCGCTTCGAAGGCAAGAGCCACCACGCCGGCGAGTACCAGAACTACCTTGAATACTTCGCCGATTCCATCACGGAGGGCTTCACGGCTTACCCCGATATCCGCGAAGGCATCGGTACTGTGGCGCTGCTGCAGGCCATGGACCGCTCGTTGCAGACCGGCAAGCCGGTGCGCGTGCAGGACGTTCTGGACGAGCATGGCGTCAAGCTAAATACCAGCTACGCTGCTGCTGAGTCAAGCAACTAGAGCTTGATAGACAAACCAAAAGAACGTCATGCCTGATCTGGCGTCCGCTTGTCGAAGCGTCTCTACCGCTTCGTTGAGGTACTCCCAACGTCAGCACGCGAGATGTCTCGACAAGCTCGACATGACGTTCTAGTAAAGCTGCTTTGATGAAGTGCAGGCGAAGCGGTAGAGATGCTTCGACAAGCGGACGCCAGATCAGGCATGACGTTATAACAACCTCGCAATTCCTATTTTCCCCTTCCCCATCGCATGGGCAACAATCTACTCGGACGCCTGACTATCTGGGATTACGCCATCGTGGCGGCCTACCTGATTATCCTGTTCACTATCGGCTACCGGGCTAGCTTCTCGAAGAAAGAGAAAACCGAAGAGTCGCTGTTTCTGGCGAATAAGTCGCTCGGGTGGCCCAGTATCGGGTTCAACATGTGGGGCACCAACGTGGGGCCGTCGATGCTGCTGGCGTTTGCCAGCATCGGGTACAGTACGGGCATCGTGGCGGTGAATTTCGAGTGGTACGCCTTCGTGTTTCTGTTCCTGCTGGCGGTGGTGTTTGCGCCGCGCTACTTAGCGGCTAACGTTAGTACCATGCCGGGCTTTATGGGGCAGCAGTTCGGCGACTCTACCCAAAATATATTGGCCTGGTACGCGCTGATCAAGATTCTGATTTCGTGGCTGTCCTTGGGCCTGTTTGCGGGCGGCGTGCTGGTTCGGCAGATTCTGGGCGTGCCCATGTGGCAATCGGTGATTGTGCTAGTGCTGTTTGCGGGCCTGTTTGCCTACGCCGGCGGACTGAAAGCCATTGCGAAAGTGAACGTGTTTCAGATGCTACTACTCATCGGGGTGTCGCTTACGCTTAGCATCATCGGGGTAGCCAAGGTAGGCGGCCTGAGCAAGGTGTTCCACAGCGTCCCCGGCGACTATTGGAATCTCATCCATCCCGCTTCTGATCCGAAGTACCCGTGGTACGCCATTCTGCTAGGTTACCCCGTGTCGGCGGTGGCGTTTTTCTGCACCGACCAAGCTATGGTGCAATCGGTGCTAGGGGCAAAAAACCTGGAACAAGGTCAGTTGGGTGTGAACTTCATTGGCTGGCTGAAAATCCTGTCGCTGCCGCTGTTTATCCTCACCGGCATTCTGTGCGCCATCCTGTTTCCCGGCCTCGCCAGCCCCGATCAGGCCTATATGACGATGGTAACCAGCCTGTTCCCGGCCGGCCTGAAGGGCTTGGTAGTGGTAGTGCTGATTGCGGTGCTGGTGGGCACTATCGGCTCGTCGCTGAACGCTTTGAGCACCGTGTTTGCCATGGATGTGTACGCCCGCCGCATCAACCCGCAAGCCACCGATGCCGACGTGGTGCGCGTGGGCCGCACGACGGTTCTGGTCGGCTGCCTGTTCGCGGTACTCATGGCATTGGCCATCGATTCGGTGAAAGGGCTGAATCTGTTCGATGTGTTTCAGGCGGTACTGGGCTTCATTGCGCCGCCGCTAGCCGTGGTGTTCCTGCTCACGGTATTCTGGCGGCGCACCACCCAGCGGGCCGTCGATGGCGTGCTATCGTGGGGCTCGGCGTTCAGCCTGGGGGTAGGCGTGGTGTACCTGTGGGTGCTGCCGCCCAGCGAGTACAATTTCTGGCCGCACTACCTTATCCTGTCGTTCCTGATTTTCGCCGTGCTGCTGCTGGCGGCGGTAGTCGTTTCACTGGCCGACGTGAAAGGCCAGGCCGAGCGGCGGATTGTGGACTACGGCGAGCTGGCCAAGCCTACCCCGCGCGTGCGCCTGCTCTGGGCCGCGTTGGCAGTGGTAATGGTAGGGTTGTACGTGGTGTTCAACGGGCATTGAAGGCAGCATTCCAATAGCGGCACCTAGCGCGAGTTTAGCGTAGCGTAACTCGTGCTAAGCTTCCGGGCGAGGCTGCGCCTCGCATCAGAACAGTGTCGTTTGGCGCATATTATCCCACTGAAGGCGAGTGGCGCAGAGCCGCTTTGTCGCTGCGCGACAGTGGAGGCTCAGCCTCCACATCAAGACTGGTCACGAGTTACGCTACGCTAAACTCGCGCCAGGTACGGGGCCAATTAGCAGCTTCTACGAAAGGTACGCCAGTGCCTCCTGCAACGAGGCCACGCGGTGAAACGACAAGCCCGCCAACTGCTCAGCGGGCACTTGTTCGTGTATCCAGGTGGCGTGGTAGGGCACGTGAATGGCTTGCCCGCCGAGTTGTAGCACCGGCAGAATATCCGACTTGAGCGAGTTGCCCACCATCACAAAGTCGGCAGGCTGTACTTGGTAGCGCGTTAGGATGCGGCGGTAGGTAGCCTCGTTTTTCTCACTCACTATTTCCACATAATCAAAGTAGTCGCCCAGGCCTGAGCGGGCCAGTTTGCTTTCTTGGTCGAACAGGTCGCCTTTGGTAAGCAACATGAGTGGCACGCCGCGCTGTTTCAGCTCGGCCAGCACTTCTTCCACGTGAGGCAGCAGCTCAATGGGAAAGTCGAGCAGGCGCTTGCCGTGGTCGAGAATCTGCTGAATTTCCGTGCCTGTTACGGCGCCATTGGTAAGCTGAATGACGGTTTCGATCATGGCGAGCATGAACGACTTGGCACCATAGCCAAACAAGTGCATGTTCTGCTTCCAAACTTCGTAGAAGTGCCGCCCCAATGTATCAGCGTCTGCGTAGTGGGTGAGCAGGTTGTAGAGTTGAGCTTCGGCGTAATCGAAATGCGGCTGGTTGGGCCACAACGTGTCGTCGGCGTCGAAAGCAATGAGTTGGGGGGTAGGCATGGCAGGAAACAAGTAGACAAACCGCGCCGCCACGTTGCGAAACAGGCCAGTTCGTGACGGTTAAACGCGGGCAAAGTTACCGAACTTGCCCGCACCAACCGGCTTCAGCAGCTTACTTCAGCAGCACCTCTACATCCTGCCGCCGCGATTCCGGCAGCACTTTCAGCTCCTGCACCTGCCCATTCCTCACAGTGCATTCTACGGTCGTCTGGTAAGGCGCGTGCAGCTTGAAATGCACATCCCAAGTCTTCGGCCAAGCGGGTAGCAGATAGATCTTTCGATTGTCGGTTTGCAGCAGCATTTCCTGCAGGCCAATCATGCCGGAACCGCCCCAGTTGTGGTCGGGCGTCCAGTCGTAGCCGGGGCCCCAGAACGCGGGAAAGCGGCGGCCGGAGTCCTGCAGCTTCTTCAGCGTCAGCTCGGCAGCTTCGTCGGTGAGGCCGAGGCGGGCGGCGAAGATGTTGTGCTGCTTCCAGCCCACGTGCGAGCGGAATTTCTGCACGTCGGGGTCGAAGCGGTAGGTATTCACGGCCGTTTCCAGGTCGGGCTGGCCGATGCCGTACAGGCCCCACGGATACACCGGGTACAGTTGCGGGCTTTCGGTGTTGTTTACCCGCTCCCAGAGCTTGGCTGGCGAAATAACCTTGTGCCCGTCCACTTCCCGGAAGCTGATACCAGGCAGACGGCCCAGCATACCCTCCCAGCTTTTGCGCTGCTCGGCCGTACCAACCTGCGTCGGCAGGGCCAGCAGGCGCGTGAGCACCGTGCGCAGGCCGCTGATGGTAGCCGTGGAGTTATAGGCCATTTTGTACGTTTCGGCGCCCGAGCCAGGGTAGAGTACCAGGTGACCTTCGCCGTCGAGGGCTTTGGCGCCGCGCTGTTTCGCGAGGTACTGGTAGTGCTGGTCGAAGAACGTCAGGCAGCTTTCGATGAAGGGCAGATACGCCGCCACATCCTGCCCGGCATAGCGCTCCGTTTCGAGCATCATCAGGCAGAACTCCAGCACCGTGTCCCACTCGTACTCCAGCCAGGCATTATGTTCCATGCCTTTGTCGTAGTCGGCGGGGCGTTTCCAGTTGTACTCGGCGGGGTTGGGCAGTCCGAAGTTTTCGAGCTGCTCGGTGAAGCAGGCGCCTTTGTGCTGCCAGTACACCTGGCTGCGCAATTCGGCATTGTTAAGTAAGCGGAGATAGTACGCAAACTGCGGCTTTAGCAGGGCCGCGTCGCCGCTTTTCAGCATGGGCCAGTACACCAGCCGCTGGTTTTGCGCGGTGTGCGTACCGCCGCCCCAGTTGCGGAAATCGGGCGTAAACTTCAGCGTGGAATCGGTCAGGGCCGGGTCGTAGGTAAACAGGCCGCCGTTGAACTTGGTGGGGTACTGCCCGAACGCATTGCAGCCGAGCATGTAGCGCATCAGCTGGTAGTTGCGGCCGGCTTGCCACTCGGGCGCATTGCTCGCAGCGTTAGCAGGTTGCACGTGGATGAAGCTGCGGCTCCAGTAGTCGCGCCACCAGGCCAGGGTGCGTTGGCGGGCAGCTTTGGGGTTTTGCTGGGCGGCGGCTAGCGTCGGCTGCAGCCCTTGCTGCCACTGCGCCGCGCTGGGCGTGTAAGCCGTATGCAGCGCAACCTGCAACGAGTGCGACTTGGCCGACGTGCGGCTTTTCAGCTTCCAGCCTGTGTAGGGTGTGCTGAGGTATTGGCCGGTGGTAGTACCCGCCGCCGCCATGTTCGGGCCTTGCAGCGTGCCGCCGAAAATCAGCTCCTGCAACGGATTGAATAGCTGCGCCTTCACCGCCGCCAGGCCCTGTTGCTGCACTGTGACGTCAAACACCGTCTGCGGGCGGTTCTGGTGGAAGAATTCAACGCCTTGGTTGCGAAAGGCTATGCTGTCGTGGCGGGTTTTTACCTCGCCCTGTGGCGCCCACTTATAGGAATTCTGATTGTTTTCCTTGGCTTTCAACAGCCGATCGGCAAAGCGCCAGCTTTCGTAGGTAGCCTCGGCCGCCAGCTTTTCGTTGCTGCTGACCTCGACATGCACTATCGGCTTGAACACATCAACCCAGATGTGTACCTGGGCCGTAGTCTTTCCAGCGGTGCCAGTCAGCGTTACGTTGCCTTGCTGCAGGTTTAGCGTTTGCTTGAATGCACTTCCTTCAAACGGATTCGGGGTAAGGCGCAGGCGTACGCGACCGAGCTTTAGCAGCGAATTATTCTCATCGAAGGTGCCGCTGCGAGCCACGTAGAACAGCACGTCACCGTTTTCGGCCCACACATTCAGGCCGATGTCGCCACCACCACAGGGCATGGACTCGCCGCTGTTCTTGCTTTGGCTGGTCCAGATGATGTTGTTGCTGGCAAGTTCCTGGGCCTGGCCGAGGTAGGGCAGCAGGAGCAGTACGGCCGCCCAGATATAGTGCCTCATCTCCCGGCCCCCTATCCTCGACAGGAGAGGGGGAACTAGACGACTAGTTTTGTCAGCGAAATCGAAACAATTAAACGCTTGAAGCATGCAGGTTAGGATTGGGCAATCGTCAGGCTCCTCTCTCTTTTGAACCGAAGGTCGGCGCAGCCAAGAGGGGGCCGGGGGGGAGGCGGCTATTCCGCCCAATCGTCTGTGCGGAACGATGACACCGGCAGCCCGTCGTTGCCGAATAAGGTAGCCCGCGTAAAGTCCTGGAAGGCATAGCGCACCGCTACCGGCGTCTTCACGGCATCGGCCGATACGGTGATGGAGCTGCCGTTAATCTTCGCTGTAGCCGGGTACCACTTCTGATCGGCGCCGGCTATTTCAAAGCCTTTCAACTCCTGCCCGAAAGCTGTCATGCCCATCGGGGCATCCTTGAAACGCACGACCGCTTCGCTGCCCTTCACCGTCATCGACTCGTACGATGGGCTAACGGCCCCGAACCCTTTCAGACCGTAGGTTTTCTGCAGGGCCAGCAGGGCCAGGCGCGTACCGCCAGGCTCCTTGCGCATGGGGTGAATATTGGCTTCCTCGCCCACGTCGAGCAGCACGGCCATAGCCGAGTTCGGAATCTGCTCCTGCGCCTTGCGTTGGGCGTCGCGGACGAAAGCGGAGTTGTACTTGCCGCCTTTGTTTTTCGACGTGCGGGTGTAATCGAAAGGTGCAATCTGGGCGTAGTAGAACGGGAAGTCGCCCATGCCCCACTTGGTGCGCCACTGCTTCACCATGGCCGCCAGCATCTTCTGGTACTCGTCGGGCCGGTCGTAGTTCGACTCGCCCTGGTACCAGATGACCCCTTTGATGCCGTAGCCTTCGATGGGGTGCAACATGCCGTTATACAGCGTAGTGGCCGTGCGGCTAACCTGCTTGATGGTGTCGCCTTTGGCCGGAATCTTCACTCCGGCAAACTGCTTCAGGTTCTCCACATCCATCCAGGCCTCGATGAAGGAACCGCTGTAGCTGCAGTGCAGTAGGCCCACCGGCACATGCAGCTGTTCCTGCAGCAGACGTCCGAAGTAATAGGCAGTAGCACTGAAATTGCTAACCGCCTCCGGCTCGGCCACGCGCCAGGGCGAAGGTTTGCTGTTCTCCTGCACCTCAGTTACCGACGAGCGGGGTACGGTGTACAGACGCAGCTGGTCGTTTTTGGAATGCAGAACCGCTTCGTTCGAGTTCAGTACCGGCTGCCCTTTAAAGCCCTTCATCGGCATCTCCATGTTCGACTGGCCTCCGCAGAGCCACACCTCGCCTACCAACACGTTGGTCAGCTTCACCGGCTTGTCGTCGCCGCTGAAGCTGAGCGTGTATGGTCCGCCAGCGGCGGGCGTTTTCACTTTCAGGCGCCATGCTCCGGCTGCATCGGCTTTGGCGGTGTACTTCTGTTTGCCCCAGCTTGGCGCCACCGTAATGGTGCTGCCGGCCTTCGCCCAGCCCCACACGGCACACTCAGCCTGCTGCTGAAACACCATGTTATCGGTGAAGAGAGAGGACAAGCGCAATTCGGCGCGGAGGAGGGTAGGGAGGAGAAGAAGCAGAGAACAGATGATTCGCCTTGCCCCTCGGCCCCTTCTCCGGAATGGGAAGGAGAAACCGAGCGATTTGCGTATAGTATTTATGTTTTCTTCTTTCATGTAAATCAAAATCTTACTCTCAACTAATCAATCTGCTATCCTCAAGGCAGTGCGCATCAAGCGTTTGCGGGGGTTACTTGCTCACCGGAATCCACACTTGCATTTCTGAGTGGCCGCGGTTGCCCCAGGCGTAGTAGGGCGTGAGGGTGATGGGCACGGGGGTAGGCTGGCGGTCGGAGAGCTTGCGGTAGAGCTGGCCGTTCCACTGCGGCTCGGCGGCCAGCTGGGCAGTGCCAGTAAGCTGCACCACGTCGCTGTTTTCGATGCGGGTGTGCTTGGGCGTGAGCTGGGTGGTGGCGGGTAGCGTGAGGGCCTTAAGCTGCTGGCCAGCAGGTAAGTCCTTGGTCTCGAGGCAGTACACTACGGGGCCGCGCTGCACGGCTACCTGGTTGCGCGTTTCTTCTATCAGTGGGTTCGCCTCTACCAGCTGTGCGGGCATGGGTAGGGTTAGCTCCACTTTGTCGCCTTTCTTCCAACGGCGGTTCACTTCGGCGTAGGTGCCGGGTTTCAGCGTCACCGACTCGGGCTTGCCATTTACCAGCAGCTTGGCACCTTCGCACCAGCCGGGCACACGCAAGAACATCGAAAACGGCTTTTTAGGAGCTTGTTGCAGCGTGAGCGTCACGGTGCCATCCCAGGGATAATCGGTCTTTTGGGTGAGTTGCAGGGGTGAGCCGTCGGCAAGTTTCGTGTTGAGGGTGTTGCCGCCGTACAGGTTCAGCCACAGGCCTTTACTCGATACATTGTACACGTAGTTGCTTACCTCAGCCACGGTGCGCACCACGTTGGGCGGGCAGCAGTTGGACAGGGCTATGTACTCTACCCGGTCCTTCGACCAGCGCTGACTGAATGGCAGCTCGTCGGAGTAGGCTAGCGGGTTGGTGTATAGGAAGCGCTTGCCATCAAGACTGATGCCCGACAACACGCTGTTGTACAGCGCCGTTTCCAGCACGTCGGCGTACTTGGCATCGGCGGTTACTTGCAGCATCCGCCAGTTCCAGAGCACATTGCCAATGTTGGCGCAGGTTTCGCCGTGGGCCGTGTGGTTGGGCAGTTGGTAGTCGCGGCCATAGGCCTGGTGAATCTTCTGCACCGTATCGGGCTTGTAGGCCGTGCCGTCCGGCGATACGCCATCGTAGAGGGCCCCGCAGGCCCCCGTCACGTACATCTTGTGCTGGGTCACATCGTCCCACATCTTGTCCAGTGTGCTCAGCAGGGTAGGGTCGCCGGTTTCAGCATACACGTCGGCCACGCCGGCAAAGAGGTAGTTGGCGCGCACAGCATGGCCGCCGGCTTTCTGCATCTGCCGGAAGGGAATGCGGTCCTGGTTGTCGTCGGTGCCAATGTCGGCCACCATGCCCCGAATGTCGATCAGGCTTTTGGCCAGCTCCAGGTAGCGCGGGTCGCGGGTGGTGCGGTACATCTCCACCACGCCCATGTAGTGCGAGGGACAAATGGCATTGCGGGCCAGCTCAGGCGAGGCTTTTTTGTAAAAATTGTAGAGGTAATCGGTGGCCTTCTTGGCCAGGTCGAGCATGGTGGTTTTGCCAGTGGCGCGGTAGTGCACGCAGGCGGCCGTCATGAGGTGGCCCAGGTTGTAGGTCTCAAAGTTCAGACGGTCCTGAAAGGCTACGTTCTTGCCTTCATTGCGGGCCGCAATGGTAGCCTGGGTGCTCAGGTAGCCATCGGCGCGCTGCACTTTGGCAATCACGGGAATCACCTCGTCGAGCATTTGGTCCAGCTTGGGGTCGCGGGTCACGGCGTAGGTAGCGGCCACGGCCTCCATCAGCTTGAAAAAATCGCCGTCGTGGAAGGAAGGGCCGAAGTGGCTGCCTTTCTGCAAACCGGCCGCAATTTCAAAGTTGCGGAAAGCATGATTTTTTAGCGAGTCCTTATATAGCGCCCACATCGTGGGTACCATAGAGGTACGGCACACCTCAAACCGGTCGGCCCAGAAGCCATCCGTCCAAGCCACGCTGCCCACGTCTACGCCGCGCAGCTTGGCGTGGGTGCTGGCGGTGGTGTTCGTCAGGGCTTTGGTTTGGGCGGCGGCAGGCCGGGCGGCTACGGCCGCGAGGGTGAGTAGGCCGGCGGCGAGTAGTTTATGAGTAGGATAGGGCATGGTCTATTTGTTCTGGCGGTGGACCTCACCCCCCGGCCCTCTCTCCTCGGGGAGAGGGGGAGCCACGCGGCGCGGTTTGGCAGTTTGTTCTACTATCTTTTAGACTCTTGGCAATCGTTCGGCTCCTCCTCTCCCCGAGGAGAGGGGGTTGAGGGGTGAGGTTTATCTATAATCATTTGACAAACTGATGTTTACCGGCCCCAGCAGCCCTGCTGGCAGGAGCGGTTTGTTAGCGGCGGGTAGGGGCGCAGGCGTCCAGACGCGGCGTTGGTCGGCGGGCTTGGCTTGCTCGCCGATGAGGCGATTAGCCCACGTATTCGTCACGCGGATGCTGAGCTGGTTGTCGCCTCTGCGCAGCGCTTTCGTGATGTCGAGGCGGTAGGGAGCCGTCCAGGCCGTGCCGATGGGCTGGCCGTTGAGCGTCACTTCGGCGAGGTTGGCGACGGTGTTCAACTCCAGATAAACAGGCGTCTTATCCTGCTGCTTCAGCTGTTTTCGCAGCTGCTTCGAGGGTTGCCAGCGGAAGGTTTGGCTGTACTCGGCGGTGCCGGCGTAGTGGCGGATGGAGTCGTTGGGGTGCTGGCTCCAGTCGGTGAGGGTAGGGAAGGCGACGGGCTGGGTCGGGCCGTGCATCTCCGGGTCGAAGCGCACTTGCCACGGGCCGGCCAGCATCTGCACGGGTAGAAGCTTGTGCCAGTTCATGCCGGCAGAAGCGGCCGTTTGCGTGGTTGGTTCGCGCAATACCACAAATACCGAGGCGTTGCGCTCCAGGTAGAGGGGCAAGCGGGTGCGTCCTTCCGCGCTAAACCAATTGCGGGCCGGCTGCATTTCACCCGTCACCGCGTCCCACAGCTCCGGCTGGCGGCCGCTGACGCGCAAGCTCAAATCGATCATCTGGACTGAATCAAGCTGGTTGGAAATGAAGTAGATGTCGAACTCGGGGGCGGTACGATGATTCCAGGCAATGCCGCGGGCCGGGCGGCCGTCGTGGGTTGTGGCGACTACGTCGCGGGGTAGGCCCAGCGGTTCAAAGGTAGGAGCGGTGTAGGGGCCTTGCAGGACGCGGCCAGTGGCGGCAGAAGCGGTTGCGGCAGTGGTTGCGGCGGTTACTTGTGGGCCGTTCTGGCGGTTCGCCTCACCCCCCGGCCCCCTCTCCCGAGGAGAGGGGGAGCCAGACGAGGTTGTGCTTTTAGTAGATAGTTGCTGAAAATCAGATGCCACTTGCTGCACCTCGTTATCAGCAGCTGGAAACTTTTGTAGCGACGGAGAACGGGCGGGCTCCCGGTCTAGAAGGATGGTGGCGCCGGCTTGGGCTAGCTCGCGTAGTTTGGCAGCCACTTCGGGCGACATGGAGGTGCTATTGGGCCATAGAGGGTGGGCGCCGGGCACCACCAGCAAACCATAGCTGGCGCCGCCGGGCAGCACGATGCGGCCGTTTTCTACCTTGGCCAGGCGCAGGAGAGCATCTTTGTTGAAAGAGTCGTAGGCATAGCCGTGCAGTGGGTCCACCAACTCGTCGGCGGTGTACATGTTGGCCGAGGCAGATACTTTCTCGGGCTGCTCGCGCATGGGCAGGCCTACGTTGGCAAAGCGCTTTTTCTCATTCGCCACTGCCTGCGGCCCAAAGATGCCGGGTAGGGTGGCCACCAGCCGGTCGGGCAGAATGGCGCGGCGCGGTGTTTCCTCACCCGTAAACACGGCTACGTCGGCCACCGGGTGGCCGAGTTGCAGCAGCGCCTGACACCGACGTGCGTAGTCGACCCAGGCGCGGCCGGGCTTCCACCAGGTTTGGTCGCGCTGGAAGAACAGACCGATGCCACTGAGCGTCATGCCCGGCTGGCGGTCCAACCAGGGGTTGTGCACGAACACGTGGTACACCATGCGGTTGACGCCCAGCGCGTAGTTGCGGTCCTGCAGAGCCTTCAGCATGCCAGGGTGCTCGTCCCAAGCCAGGCGCAATTCCGTGAAAGCCTCTGCCTGCACGATGTTTTTGCCGTAGATGTGCGCGCCCGAAATGGCGTCGAGCATGTCGTTGGGCTTGTCGTGGGTAGGGCTGCGCAGCCAGAACTCACCCATGGGCACGTCGGCGTGCTGGTAGTGCAGCAGCCCGTCGCTGACCATCGTGGGCGCTATGGCTTCGGCCGAAAACGTGCAGCCCTTGGCGTGCGCCTGCTCCTTCAGGGTCACGTAAAACTTGTCGTTCACCAGCTCCGCAATGGTCTGGCGCACGTCAAACAGCACCCGCTCCGACTGGTCGGCGCTTTGCAGGGGGACGCCGGCCATCACGGGCAGGTAGGGTAGCAAATCGTAGCCGCGGCGCTGCCGAAACTCCGCCGCGAAGTTGCGCGACCAGTTCTGCGAGCCGCACTCCCAGCTATCCACATGAAACATCTTGAGCACCCGCCCGGCCAACTCCGGGCCGGCCTGGCGCACGGCCTCCCCAAACCAGCTGTCAAACTGCAGCTTCACGGCCTCGGGGTTGAACTTGTCGCACTCCAGCCCCCGCGCCCCGCCACCGGTGGTATTGATTTGGCCAGTGCTGGTGTGGCCCATGCGCAAGATGGTCCAGCGGCCGGGCGGGGCCTGCCAAGTAAGGCGGCCGGTGGCGTCGAGCTTGTCGGTGAGGTTGAGGACTTTGTTGAGCGGCACGCAGTCTGCCGCGGGCACTTGCTGGGCAGTGGTCCGTTCGCTCACGCGCCACACTTCGCCGTTCTTGCCCTCAAACTGGTTGATGCGCGCCTCCGACGACAGGCGGATTTCCGTCACTTTCAGGCTCTGCTTCCACTTAGCCGCGTCCAGGTCCTCGGCGCCCGGCTCGGAGCCGGCTGGGTCGTACACAAACCGGAAGTACCGTGCCGTGGTGGCGGGTAGGGCGTGGGTTACGGCGCTGCTGTCCTGCCAGCCGCTGCGCGGTGGTCGGAGCTGCATCACCGGCCGAAACGTGCGCCCGTCGTCGCTGGCTTCCACCCGTAAGCGGTTGGCTTGGTAGTTATAACCCTTCGAGCGGACGCGGATGGAGCGGCAGGTAAAGGGCTGGTCAAAAGCGTATTGCACCCAGCCCGGCTCATTGGACTTAAGGGTTTCCTTATTGCCAGCCACGGCGAGCAGGGCTGGTTGGCTGTCAGGGATGTTGCTGGTTACCTTGGGTTTGGTAGTGTAGGTAGAGGCCGTACTGCTGGGGGTAGGGTAGGCGTACACGGCCACGTCGCGGTAGTAGCCCTGCACGGCGGGTGGCTGTAGCAACGTCAGGCTCAACCGTTTGCCGCCCGTGGTCTGGGTTTCGCTGTAGGTGAGCTTTTGCATAGAAAGCTCCGGCGTAATCCAGGGGCCGCCGGCCAGCGCAAACCCGTCGCTGACGTGCATAGCCAGCTTCAGGCCCAGGCGGTCGGCTTCCGTCATGGCGTGCTTCACCATCTTCCACCACTGCGGCGAGAGTTGCCGGGCCGGCGGCGTAATGGCCGGCGGATTCTCCACGTCCTTGATCGGCATGAGGTAGGCCCCGCCGATGCCGGCTTCCTTCATAGCGGCCAGGTCGGCCGTGATGCCTTCAGGCGTTACGGCACCATTCATCCAGTACCAGAACACCCATGGGCGGGCCGCTTCGGGTGGGTTTTGGAAGAGGGTTTCGAGGTTGGGGGTAGGCGCTTGCTGGGCGCGCACCGAAACGGGTAGCCCGCCGAGGAGCGGCAGCGCCAGCGTTAGGAGGGCCTTGGGGAGCAAGCGGTTGTTCATGTTCTATCGTAGACCCCACCCCCCGGCCCCCTCCCCTCCGGGAGAGGGGGAGCCACGGCGGCGCGGATGTTACTGTTGAGTATTTCTGTATTTTCTTATTTGATAGTTTGCTGTAAGCTGATGTCAGGCTCCCCCTCTCCCGGAGGGGAGGGGGCCGGGGGGTGGGGTGCTACACCACCCTTCCCCGCACCCGATACCCATATTGCCCAAAGAGCAGCACCACCAGAAAGCACGCCAGCGGCACCACGTAGCCGGCCTGGGTATTGTCGCCTTGCAAATCAATGACGGTGCCCATGAGGTAGGGTAGGATGGCGCCGCCCACAATGGACATCACCAGCCAGGAGGAACCCTGCTTGGTGTCGTCGCCGAGGCCGGCAATGCCCAGGGCGAAAATCGTGGGGAACATGATGCTCATGAAGAAGCCCAGCCCGCCCAGCGCGTAAATCACGTAGGCGCCGTCGCCGAATACCGCCACGGCACACAGCGCCACGGCCGCCACGGCGTAGATGGAGAGCAGCCGTTGGGAGGAAACGTACTTCAGCAAGGCCGTACCAATGAAGCGGCCACCCATGAATAGTAGCCCATACAGCCCGAGGTAGTAGCCAGCAGTTTTCTCATCGAGGCCGCCGCCCTGCTTGGCCATCCGGATGAAAAAGCTGGTGACGCACACCTGCGCGCCCACGTAAAAAAATTGCGCTACCACAGCCCAGGTCAGGTGCCGGTGCTTTAGCACGGCGAAGAAACCGCCCTGCGACGGCTCGCTTTCAGAGGCCTTGATTTCGGGCAAAGACGAGAAGTAGAACAGCACCGCCACCGCCACCAGAATGCAGCCCAGCACGAGGTAGGGCGTCTTCACGGCTGCTGCTTCGGCGTTCAGGTAAGCCGTGCGGGCCGCGTCAGTCATGGCGGCCAGCTGCTCGGGCGTGTATTCCTTGCCTGACAAAATCAGGTTGGTGCCGATAATGGGCGCTACCAGCGCCGCCAGCCCGTTGAACGACGCTGCCAGGTTCAGCCGACTCGTGGCCGATTCGGGCGGGCCCAGCACGGTAGCATAAGGGTTGGCAGCCGTTTCCAGGATGGTCAGCCCGCAGCCGATGATGAACAGGGCCGTCAGAAACAAGCCGTAGGAGCGGGCATCGGCGGCCGGGAGAAACAGGAACGCGCCCCCCGCAAACGCCAGCAACCCTATAATAATGCTGAACTTATACCCCAGTTTTTTAAGCAGCACCCCGGCCGGAATAGCCATCAGAAAATACGCCAGAAACACGGCCGTATCCACCAGCGTCGACTGCCGGTTGTTGAGCTGACACGCCTTTTTCAAGTGCGGAATCAGAATGGAATCCAGATTGTGCGCCATGCCCCACAAGAAGAATAGGCAAACAACCAGAATAAACGGCAGCAGATAGGTGCGCTGTTGTGCGGCGCCGGTAGCGGCTGGCACGGGCGCGGTGGTGGGTAGGGCCATGTGGTGGGGGTGTTAGAGCTTAGAAGGTAGAGCTTAGAACTTAGCGGGTGTAGTGTAGAGCTTAGAAAGCAAAAATCAGGGCTTAGAAAATGAGATTTAGCTTGGTGTAAGCTATAAGCGCATTCTATAAAACGTAGAATTTTCTGCCTTCTAAGCTCTACGTTCTACTATCTAGTTTCTAAGTTTCACAACGAGCAGGTGGTCACAGGCCAGCACTACTTCGCCGTGCTGGTTGATGACTTCCACGTGCTCGGTAACGGTGCCGAAGCCGGGCTTCTTGCCTTCCTCTTTGGCCGAAATAGTAACTTCCGAGTGGATGGTGTCGCCGATGTGCACCGGTTTCACGAACCGCAGCCGGTCGTAGCCCTTTGAAAAGGCTTCGGGGTTGATTTCTGAAGCCGTTAGGCCAATGCCGATGGCGAAAATCATGGTGCCGTGGGCAATGCGTTGGCCGAAGGGCTGCGTTTTGCACCACTCAGCATCGAGGTGGTGTGGGAAGAAGTCGCCGGTGTGGCCGGCATGCACCACGAAGTCGGTTTCGGTGATGGTGCGGCCGAGCGTCACGCGTTTGTCGCTCAGGGTATAGTCCTCGAAGAAGGTGGATTTGAAGTACATAGGAGGGGCCTTACCCCCCGGCCCCCTACCTCGCTTGATGCTCGGCATCGTGGAGAGGAGGAGCCAGACGACAGCAGCGTATCCATTTCGGCTAGCGCCTGCATGGCTGCTACTGCTCGGTAGCTGGGGGGATGTTGAGTGGTTAAGTCGGTAAGGTGCTTTATTAGGATTTGGGAAGTGTCCTGCGGTCTACTGCTTCGCGGTAGCAGCGGCGGAGGCAGTAGCCAAAGTGGCTGCGCTGAATCGTCTGGCCCCCCTCTCTATGGGGAAATGCGCATCAAGCATTTCTTCGGGGGCCGGGGGGTGAGGCCTTGCCAGCATCACTGGACGCATAAGCCGCTTCTACCACCGCCATGGTCTTGATAACGTCCTCCACACTGGTCGGCAGCACGTCGATTTCTCCTTGCTTGTAGCGCATCAGGCTGCCCATGGTGCCCATAAACGCATCGGGGAACCAGGAGCCTTCCAGCTCTACGGTGTGCCAGGTAGGCGTTTCACCTTCGCGCATCAGGCAGTACTCAAACTTATCGGGCACGCCGTGAGGGTAGTTCATCAGCAGGCCCATGCGGGCTTTAATGGCGCCTTTCGTGCCTTCCCACTTGATGAAGCTTTCCTGGTTTTCGGGACCGAAGGAGTGGTCGTGGTTGGTGTTGATGACGGCGTGCATGGTGTCGCCGTAGTCAAACAAAATCGTGGAGCGCGACGACGACAGCGCCTTGGCTGGGTGCCGTAGCGTTTTGGCCATCACGCTACTTGGCTCGCCCAGGAAGGAGCGAAGCAGGTCGATGTAGTGGATGCTGTGGTACTGAATTTCCAGGCGCGGGTGCACCATCACGTGCGGAAACAGCTCCCAGGGCGTTTCCAGCGTCACGCGCACTTCCATGTCGTACAGCTCACCGATGAGGCCTTGCCGAATCATCTCGCGGGCGGCACTCACGTAGGGCGCAAACCGCAGCTGGCAGTTAATAGCAGCGGCCAGCTTCTTGCGGCGGCACACTTCCAGAATCTCCTGGGTCTGCCAGAAGTAGTCGCCCATGGGCTTCTGAATCAGCACGCCGCAGCCGTCCGGCAGCTGCTCCAAGGTGGCCACAAACTGCTCGGGCATGATGGTGATGTCGTACACGGCATCGGCGGGCGCGTGGGCTACGGCCTCGGCTACCGAGTCGTACACGTGCGGAATGCCCCACTCGGCGGCCAGCTTTTCGGCGCGGGCGCGGGTGCGATTCGTGATGCCGACTACCTCGAAGCCCGCCTTGCGGTAGGCCGGCAAATGCGCGTCGTGCACAATGCCGCCCGCCCCGATGATGACGATGGGCAGCGGCTTTTCGGGCAGCACCGGCAGATAGGGAACCTCGATATCGTTGATCTTAAACATGGTCGAGCAGAAAACATGGTCGAGCAGATTGATGTTGCGTTGCCCGGCGGCCAGCAGCTCGGCCGTGGGCGTGTCGGAGTTGATGGCCTGTAGCACCACCTCGTCGATGATAGTGGCTATCTGCGCCCAATTGGCTTTCTGCGGCAAGCTCTCGGCCTGCTGGTGCAGCATTTCCAGCTTGTGGTAGTAGGGCACCAGGGCGTTTATTTCGGCGTCGTGCCAGGTAGAAATACGGCAGCCGATGCCACCTTCCAGCGTCAGCAGCTTATCGTTTTCGGGCCGGGTAGCGTAGCGCATGAAGTCGTAAGCTACGTCTTTGTGCTTGCTACCTGCGCCGATGGCATACAGCCAATACACGTTCAGCGAAGCCGAACGACCTTGCAAGCCTTCGCCGCGCGGAATGCTGGTAATGTCCACCTTGCTGCGCACCGGACAAGCCTCGTCCACATCGCACACCGCCGCGAAGCCAAACCAGTTAATCATCAGGGCCGCTTCTCCCCGCGCAAAGGCCTGCCCCGCCTGCACCGATTCGTACTGCATGGACTGTGGGTGAATGGCCGCTTGGTCTTGCAGCAACTGGCGGTAGTAGGAAAGGCCTTCCCGCGCCGCTTCCGAGTCGATAACGACGCGGCCTTGTTCGTCGAGCAGCTGCCCGCCGCGGGTCCAGAGTTGCAGACAAAAATCGAATACTGTGTTGTGGCCGTCGGGGTAGCCGGCAGCTACTAGGCCGTACAGGTTTTCGGCGGGGCGGTGGAAGAACTGCGCTACGGTTTGCAGCTCGGCCCAGGTAGTAGGCGGCTCCAAGGGGCGGCCGTGCTGGCGCTGAAAGTTTTCCTGCTCAACCGGGCTATCAAACAGGTCTTTGCGGAAGATAAGACACTCGGGGCCGTCGTGGAAGGGTAGGCCCACTACCGCGTCGCCGTACTGCTGCATCCCTAGCAGCGACGAGCTCCACCCCTTCGGAAAACCGGCGGGCGGGTCGGCTTGCAGGTAGGGCGTCAGGTTTTCGAGGGCGCCGGCGGTGTGGGCTTCCAGCAGCCAATCGGTGTTGATGTGGGCCACGTCCCAAGCCCCGCGTAGCAGGCCTTCGTTGGTGAGCAGGCTTTGGTGCAGCGGGTGCAGGTCCATGGGCACCATCTCGACGGCCAGCTGACAGCCGGAGTGCTGGCAGTAGCCGTCCCACAGCTTCTGCATGGCACTTTCAAACGGACCAAATTTGCGCACCGCAATGCGGAAAACCGGCTGCTCAGGCGTCATGACGAAAGGTTTTCAGGTCCATGAATTCCTGTAGCAGCGCCGCGTTGTCTTCGCCGAGCTTGGGAGAGCCTTTCGTGGCCCTCAGCAGCTCCCCATCCAGCCGAATAGGGCAGCGGGTGGTCTGGTAGGTGTAGCCGTCCGACATCTGCACTTCCTGCACCATGTTCAGCACCCGGAAACCCTCGTGCTGCAGCAGCTTGTCCCAGCTCAGCACGTTGGCGCACCAAATGTCGGCGGGCTCCAGAATAGCCAACCAGGCTTCGGTAGTGTCGGTGAGCAGGTGCCGGGCCAGAATGTCCTTGATTTCGTCGCGTTGCGCGAAGGCCTGCGCGGGCTCAGGATAGTTTAGCAGCTCGGGGCAGCCCAGCAGCTTGCCCAGCACCGGAATCGAGCCCATAGCCAGGGCCAGGTAGCCGTTGTGCGTCTGATAGATGCCGTAGGGTGCGCCGAGGTAGGCGTGGGCGTTGTTATGCTGCGTACGCTCGGGCAGCACGCCACCGTCGTTGAAGAAGGTGGTAATGGTTTCGAACTGGAAATCGAAGGCCGATTCCAGCATGCTCACCTGCACCAAGCCGCCTGAGTTGGTGCCTGGGCCGCTAATGCTGCGCCGCACCAAACAAGCCAGCAAACCCTGCGCGAGGTGGGCGCCCGCCAGCATATCCACGATAGACAACCCCATGGGCACGGGGCCACTACTGGCGTTGCCGCTCAGCCACGTCAGGCCCGAAGCTGATTGCAGCAGCAGGTCCTGACCGGGCTTGTCGCGCCACGGGCCTTCGGTGCCGTAGCCCGAAATTTCGCCGTACACGACGCCGGGGTTCTGCGCTTTCACGCTGGCGTAGTCGAAACCGAGGCGCTCCATCACGCCGGGGCGGTAGTTGTGCATCACCACATCGGCCTGCCGCACCAGCGCCCATACCTGCTCCTGGTCCAGCTCGTTTTTTAGGTCTGCCGCGAAGCTTTCCTTGTTGCGGTTGATGGCGTGAAACACCGACGACTCGCCGTTCATGATAACGTTCGAGGTATACAGGTGCCGGCAGATGTCGCCCGTTTCGGGCCGCTCAATCTTGATAACGCGGGCGCCCAGGTCGGCTAGCCGCAAACTAGCGGAAGGGCCGGAGAGGAACTGGCTGAAATCAACGACCAAGAGGCCCTTGAGCGGGGACTCGCCCCCTAGTTCCTTCTCCACAAGAGAGGGGGAGCTAACTTCTAACTTAGCTTGCCCAGCTCTGGCCTCCCCGATTTTAGAACTAGAGTCTAGTTCCCCCTCTTTGGAGAGGGCGCTAGGAGGTGAGGTCAGTTTAAACTCCTCATTAATAACCTCGGTGTGCTGACCAGGCCGGGGCGCGGCTTTGGGCGAGTACAGCTTCTGCCCATCGATGCGGATGGGGCAGCGAGTGGTAGGCAGCTGCTGGCCGTCGGGCAGTTCCACCAGTTGCCGCATACCTAGGGCCTGAAAGCCGGGGCTGCTGGTGGCCTGCTGGTAGTTCAGTACCTCGCCGCACCAGATGCCCTGCGGCTCCAGCACCGACAGCCAATGTTGGGTCGGTTTCTCGCGGAGTGCTGCCGCCAGCAGAGCTGCTATTTCGTCGCGCTGCGCAAACCAGGAATCTGCGTTCGGGCACTTATCCAGAATGCCGCAGCCAAGCGTAGCGTCGATTTGCGGCAGGTTGCCCATGGCCAGGGCCAGGTAGCCGTCCTGGGTCTGATACACGCCGTAGGGGGCGCTAAGGTAGGCATGAGCAGTGCCGCGGGCTGCGCCGCGCTGGGGCAGTTGGCCGCCGTCGTTCAGGTGCGTGGTCAGCAGCTCAAATTGCAGGTCAAGCACCGATTCGAGCAGGCTGACTTCCACCAGCACGCTCTGCTTGGTTTTGTTCCGCTTGAGCAGCGCCGCCAGCAAACCTTGCGCGAAGTGCGAGCCGCAGATGATGTCGGCCACGGCAATGCCGAACGGCACCGGCCCATCGCCTTGCGTGCCCGAGAGGTAGGCCAGGCCGGATAGCGACTGAATCAGCAAGTCCTGGCCCGGCTTGCTGGCCCAAGGGCCAACCGACCCGTAGCCCGTCACCACGCCGTACACGATGCGCGGGTTCAGAGCGCGCACCGAGTCGTAATCCAGCCCGATCTTCTCCATGATGCCCGGCCGGAAGTTGTGCGTCATGATGTCGGCCTGGGCCAGCAGCAGCTTCACGCGGGCTAGGTCCTCCGGGTTTTTTAAGTCAGCGGCGTACGACTCTTTGTTGCGGTTGATGGTGTGAAAAACCAGGCTGGAACCATCAACGAACAGGTTCTTGATGGCAATCTGCCGGCCCGATTCGCCCGCACCCGGCCGCTCAATTTTAATGACGCGGGCGCCCAGGTCGGCCAGGCGCAAACCTGCGGAAGGCCCGGCCAGAAATTGGCAGAACTCGACAACCAGCAACCCTTCTAACGGCCGTGTCATACTAACTCTACAGCTCTGGATTTCACGTACAATTCGTTCAGCTCGCGCAGCAGCGCACGTTCGTCGCCGCCGTTCATGAGGTACTGGCGCACTGGTTCGCCGGCGTGGTCCTGGAAGAACATGTGGCCGTGGTAGCGCGGGCGCAGGAAAGCGCGTTGCAACGTTGGGAGGGTAGCGGCGAAGTAGTCGTGCGACTGTTGGTTGGTGTGCTCGTCCTGCCAGGCGCTGAGGTGGCCGGGCTGGCCGCCGTTGTCGAAGAATAGCGTCTGCTGGCAAGCCGGAGAGGCTACGAATTCGGCGTAGCGCACGGCTTCGGCTACGTGCTGGCACTTGGCCGAAATAGCCAGGCCCGTGCCGCCCAGGGTGCTACGCATGGGTGTGCCGCCGGGCGTCAGGCTCACGAGGTCGTGGAAGTGCAGCAGCCGGCGGGCGTAGCCGCGGCGAGCGTAGTTGGAGTAGCCGTAGGCAAACGGGCAGTAGGCCAACTCGTCGGTCTGCGTCATGGCCTCGTACACCTGAATGGGGTTGCGGTGGAAGCACGCCGGATCGACTTTGCTGGCGAGCTGTCGGAACATCTGCAGCGCCTGCACGCCCACCGCTTCGCTTACTACCTCGTCCTCGCGCTGGCACGGGTCTTCGCCCAGCGAGCAGCAGAACATGTAGAAGCTCATCAATGTGTCGATGGGAATCAGCGCGAAGGCTACCAGGCTACGGTCGGCCAGGGCCAGCAGGTCGTCGAACGTCTGCGGCACCGAGAGGCCGTGCTGCTCCAGTAGGTCGGGGCGGCTGGCGGCTACGGGCGTAGCGGCGTCGATGGGCAGCGCCCATTGGTGGCCGTTGAACGAGTAGCTCTCAAAGGAATGCCCGACGGTGTTCTGCTGCTGATCGGCCATGAACTCGGCCGGCAGGTGCTTATCAAGCGGTAGAATGGAACCGGTACGGGCCGCGAAACCCGCCCAGGGGTGGTCGATAACCAGCAGGTCGAACCGCTCGGCCAGCTGCTGAATCGACTCATCAGCGAACTGCTGCAACGAGCGTTTCTCCCACATAATCGATACGTTAGGGTTCAGCTCCGAAAAGCGTTGTGCAGTGGCCGTCATCGGCACGTAGCCCCGGCTGTGGTTCCAGGTAATTCCTTTGAGGTGAATGTGTTCGGTTGGCATTGAATGGAGTTGTATTCGAAGCTATTTAGGACGTCATGCTGAGCTTGTCGAAGCATCTCTACCGCTGACGTTGCGCCTGTCGTGCGCCTCACCCTCCGGCCCCCTACCTCGCTTGATACGCGACATGAAAAGGAGAGGGGGAGCCAGATGCAGGGAGCCTAGTGTATGGGGTTAGCGTAGGGAACCGGTTGCTCCGGTCGGCGTGGTTTGCGGTGCAGTTTTGGTCGTTGGAGTGTTGAACCGGATACTTCTGGCCAGCGCCGATACATCAGCCTTCTTGCCGCTAACGGGCAACAGGTAGAAGCTGTATTGGTAAGGCTTGGACGGAATCTGGTACTTGTCGATGGGGGCGGCCTGGGCATCCCAACTGGTGTTGCCGCCCACGCCCATTTGCGCAAGGTCGATGTTCAGCGTGATGAAGCCGGCGTCCTTGAGCTTATTGGTGTGGCGGGCCGTTTGGATGTTCTTTTCCGTGAATGGCAGCGCGCTCATGCTCAGCAGCGAATCAGCCACTACCAGCAGGCCGGTGTTCTGCTTGTCGGTGAGCTGCATCCAGCGGATATCGGTGCGGTAGCCGAATTCCTGCGGCACTACGTAGGACTCGGCCGCGCCCGGCAGTGGTTGCGTGTAGATGCCCGCGTCGATGCCGTAGCGGCGGTCGATGTAGTTTTCCCAGGGGCCGCGGCCGTAGTAGCTCAGCTGGTCGTAGCTGCGCCGGATGCCGCACTGCATGCCCACTTTCGGGATGTTCGGCAGGCCGGCGGCCGGCGTAAGGGCGTAGTCTACTTTCAGCACGCCGTCGCCGTTCACGGTGTAGGTTACGCGCACCTTCGTGTTGCCGTCGATGAGGCTGTAGGTACTCGTGAGGCTGGCTGTGCCGGCTTGCGCCTTGTCAAGCGTCAGGTTTTCTAGCTTCGGCTCGGCGGTGTACCACTCCTTCAGCTTCTTATCGGCTTTCCAGCCGCGGCGGTCGTTGTCGGTGAGCGGGCGGGTAAAGTGGGGTAGGAGCGGAGCGGCTAGCTGCTCGGCACCGCGCTGGCTGTAGGAGGTCAGCGCGCCCGTGGCTTTGTCGATAATTACCTGGAAGTTTTTGCCGCTGAGCGTGTAAGCCTTGGCGTCGTCGCGCACGGCTACGGCCGGGAAGCTCTTGGCGGGTTTGGTAGGAGCCGCAACGCCAGTCAGGGCAAACTGATTGCTGGCTACTTCGTGGCCTTTGGCGGCCCAAACGGCCTGCTCCGGCAGCGTAAACGAAATGTTTGCCAGGTATTCCGCACCTGATTTCAGCTTCGGCAGGTAGGGCTTTAGGCTGATAGTAGTGTCGCGGCCAGCGGCCAAACGAATGCGCGGCAGCAGCTTGGTGCTAACCACGCGGCCGTCCTCGCGCACCGTCAGGGTAGCTACGTAATCGGCTACCGACTTCAGTGCGTGGCGGTTCGTGATTTTCAACAGCGACTTGCCGGCGTCAACCAACTCACTTTCAATCGGCTGATTCACGCGCTTGCACTCGTAAATCGCCGCCTTCGGATTGCCTTCCGAATCGACAATGCCCTTGATGGTGAAATCGTCGTAGTACTTCTCCTGGAAGTCGCCGCCGTAGGCGTAGTAGGCCGTGCCGGTGGAGTCGCGCTTCAGCAGGCCCTGGTCGCGGTACTCCCAAATGCAGCCGCCGATGACGCGCTTAGTGCTACGCCAGATGTCCCAGAACTCCTTCATGTTGCCGGTAGCGTTGCCCATGGAGTGGGAGTACTCGCAGAAGAAGATGGGGCGGTTGTCGCCGTTTTGCTGATTCGCCAGCAGCTCCGCGGTAAACAAGCCAGGGTACATGCGGCTGATCATGTCCACGTAGGGCTGGTCGCGCGGTACCTGAATGCGGTAGGCGTGGTTTTTCGGGTAATTCGGGTTCGACGGATCGATGTAGTCCTCGGCGTGATGGTCGCCCTGCGCGGGCTCGTAGTGAATGGGCCGCGTGATGTCGAAATCGTGCAGCCAGGCCGCCATAGCCGCGTGGTTCGGCCCGCGCCCCGACTCATTGCCCAGGCTCCAGAAGATGACGCTAGGGTGGTTTTTGTCGCGCAAAGCCATGCGCATGCTGCGCTCCTGGTAGGAGGTGGTCCAGGCCGGGTCGTTGCTCAGCTTCGAACCCAAGCCGTGCGTTTCCAGGTTGGCCTCGTCCATTACCAGAATGCCGTATTCGTCGCAGAGGTCGTAGAAGTACGGGTCGTTGGGGTAGTGGCTGGTGCGGATGCAGTTGAAATTGAACCGCTTAAGCGTCTCAACATCTTTGCGGATATCCTCCCGCGAAATGGCCATGCCCTTGGTCGGGTGGTGGTCGTGGCGGTTCACGCCGTAGAGGTAGGTCAGCTTACCGTTGATCAGCAGCTTGCTCGTCTGCTTGTCAAACTCGATGCTGCGGAAGCCTACCTTACAGCTCTTGCTTTCCAGCACCGCGCCGGTTTTGTCGGTCAGCGTGAGCACCAGCGTGTAGAGGTTCGGCGCTTCGTCGCTCCACTTCAGCGGGTTCTGAACAGTCGTTTCGAGCAGGCCAAACTTCGCATTGTCGAGGCGCGGGTAACGCTCGTTGATGACCCCATCGGCGGTGATTTGCAGTGCCTTATCCAGCACCGGCTTGCTCGCTTTGTCGTAGAGCTGGGCCTTCAGCTGGTAGCCGCTGATGTCGTTGTTGCCGGTCAGGTTTTCCAGGCGCGGACGTATGCTCAGCACGGCGTCCTTGTACTGCTTGTCCAGCTTGGCCTGCCAGTGAAAATCGGCAATGCGCATCTTAGGCTCGGCCAGCAGCAGCACCTCGCGGTGAATGCCGCTGGTGCGCCAGTGGTCCTGGTCTTCGAGGTAGGAGCCGTCGCACCAGCGCATTACCTGTACCGACACCACGTTTTCGCCCGCCTGCAGGTAGGGCGTCACGTTGAACTCCGAGGGTAGGCAGCTATCCTCGCCGTAGCCCAAAAATTTGCCATTGACCCACACCTTAAACGCCGAGCTAACCCCACCGAAGTGCAGGGTCACGTTCATGTTCTGCCAGCCGGCGGGCACGGTGAAGCTGCGCTGGTAGGAGCCCACCCCGTTGTAATCCTGCGGCACGAAGGGTGGGTTGACGGGCCGGAACGGGTACTTTGCGCTTTTGTAGATGGGCAGGTCGTAGCCGTTCATCTCCCAGTTAGCGGGCACAGCCAGCTGCTTCCAGCCACTCACGCGGCTTTTGTAGAAGTCCTTGGGCGCATCGGCCGGCTTCACGGCGAAGCTGAAGTCCCAGTTGCCGTTCAGCGACATCAGCCGCGTCGATTTCTCCCGGTCGCCGGCTAGGGCGCCTTGTTCAGTAGGGAAGGAGTAGGCCGTGGCACGGGCGGGGTCGCGATTCAACTCCGTGATTTGCGGGATTTGATAGCCGTCAGCTTCGTTGGGGTAGATGCGCGGCGGATTCGAGACGCCGGGGAAGAAATACACACTGGCTTCCTGCGCGTGCAGCAAGCTAGGTAACAGCAGCAGGGCCGCGCAGACGGCGCGCCTCACACCCCGGCGGACCTCACCCCCCGGCCCCCTCTCAGGAAGAGAGGGAGCCTGACGATTAGCTTGGATACCGTGAGGTGCTATGTTTTGCGGACTCATTGTTTGCTGCGGGTTACTCATTTGCTGGAAGTGCTTGCGGCGGTGGTAGCTTCCGCACTCTTGGAAAGCGAAGCGGCGGACGTGCTGCCGCTCTTGATGGTGATGCTGGCGGGCGCCAAGCCTTCGGCAGTAGCCTGAAGCGTGATGGTGCCAGTCTGCTCAGTGCTTTGGACAATGGCCAAGCACATACCGTTGTACGCCTTGCGCGTATCGGCTTTAAAGGGTTCCAGGCTGGCCTGGTAGCCGTTGTCGACGCCGGCAATCAGGCCGGGGCCGCCTAGGTTGAATTTCACCTGGTTAGCGGCATCGGGCACCAGATTACCTTGCGCATCGAGCACCCGCACCGTCACGAACGACAGGTCCTTGCCGTCGGCCTGAATGCTGCCGCGGTCAGCCACCAGCTCTATTTTGGCGGCTTGGCCGGCGGTTTTGATGGTGCGCGTGAGGACGGTTTTGCCGCCTTTGCGCGAAATGGCCTGCAGCGTACCGGGCGCGTAGGGCACGCGCCACATCACGTGCAGGTCGTCGGGCTGCTTCTTGCGTATGCCCAGCGACTTGCCGTTGAGCAACAGCTCCACTTCGTCGGCCTGGCTGTAGTAGGCCCACACGTCCACAGTTTGGCCGGGGCGCCAGTTCCAGTGCGGCAGTAGGTGCAGCACGGGTTTGTCGGTCCACTCGCTCTGGTAGAGGTAGTAGGCATCCTTCGGGAAACCGGCCAAATCAATAATGCCGAAGTAGGAACTGCGCGCCGGCCAGGGGTAGGGCAGTGGCTCGCCGAGGTAGTCGAAGCCCGACCAGATGAATGTACCGGTCATGTGCTTGTTCTGCTTGATAGCCCGCCAGGCCGGTTCGTGCGTGGAGCCCCAATACGGCCGGGCATTGTCGTACGACGAGGCCGTGAAGTCGGGGTTGCCGTTGGTGAGCTTGGTTTTGCCATCCTTCGGCCAGATGCGGACGCTATCTGACGGCAGATCGTAGTGGCCGCGGGTTTCGAAGGCCGCGGCGGTTTCGGTAGCTAAGAAGATCTGGCCGGGGAAACGCTTGGGTAGCTCGGGGTAGCCTTCGTGCTTGTAGTTGAAGCTCAGCACGTCGAGCACGCCCGCCTGCGACATGTAATTCTTGTCGGGTTCCTGCTCCGTCAGCGCCGAGGTTACGGGGCGGGTAGTGTCGAGACGCTTCACGGTGGCGGTCAGCTCCTTGGTAAGGCGCGTGCCGGTGCTGTCGAACTGCTCCCGAATTTCATTGCCGATGCTCCACATAAACACCGACGGATGGTTCCGGTCGCGGCGCACCATGTCTTCCAGGTCGCGGCGGTGCCACTTCGGGAAGTCGAGGTGGTAGTCCTTGCCGTTCTTCTTCTTCTGCCACTGGTCGAAGGCTTCGTCCATCACCAGAAAGCCCATTCGGTCGCAGAGGTCCAGCAGCTCCGGCGCGGGCGGGTTGTGCGACATGCGAATGGCGTTGCAACCCATGTCGCGCAGCATCTGCAGCTGGCGCTCGGCGGCCCGCACGTTGAAGGCCGCACCCAAGGCCCCCAAGTCGTGGTGCTGGTTGACGCCCAGTATGCGCATCGGCTCGCCGTTCAGCGAGAGGCCCTTCTGCACGTCGAAGTTTATATAGCGGATGCCCAGTGGCGTTTCGTATTCATCGACAGCTTTCTTGCCATCGAGAATGCGCGTCTGCACGCGGTACAGGTAGGGCTGCTTCACCGACCACAGCTGCGGCTGTTTCAGGCTGATGGTCTGCGCTATCAGCGTAGTCGAGTCCGTCAGCTTCACCTTATCCGATACCTGTTGCGCTACCGGGCTACCCTTAGCATCGAGCACCACCGTTTCCACCCGCACCGGCCGCCGCGTGCCCGCCGTGTTACGAATAGTGGTTTTCACATCAATAGTGGCGGCATCCTGGCTCACCTGTGGTGTCGTCACGAAGGTACCCCAGTGGTCAACGGCTACCTTGTTGGTCATTACCAGCCGCACGTTCCGGTAAATACCCGAACCGGTGTACCAGCGCGAGTTCGGCTGCGCCGAGTTATCAACGCGCACAGCCAGCACGTTGGGCTGGCCAGCAGGCCGCAGGTGCGGCGTCAGGTCGTAGCGAAAAGAGATGTAGCCGTTGGGGCGCTTGCCGAGCAGTTGGCCGTTCAGCCAAACCTCGCTGTTCTGGTACACCCCGTCGAACTCGATGTAGACCTTTCGGTCCTTCACAGCCGGCAACGTGAATGACTTGCGGTACCAGCCTATGCCGGTAGGCAGCCCACCGCCTTCCGGCTTAGCCGGGTTTTTCTCGTCGAACTTACCTTCGATACTCCAGTCGTGCGGCAGCGTGAGCGGGCGCCAGTTGGCATCATTGAAGCCCGCGTCTTTGGCCTGCGTTTCGTCGCCGAGGTAGAACTTCCAGCCTTTGTTGAACTCCACTACCTGGCGCGGCTCCAGCCGTGGCTTCGCGGCGGCTTGGAGGGTGAGAAGGAGTAGTAGTAGGAAGGAAAGGAAGCGCATGAGTTGGTTGTTCTGGTGGGCGCCTCACCCCCCGGTCCCCTCTCCGAAAAGGGAGAGGGGGAGCCCCGGCGGCGCGAGCAGCGTTTGGCAGTTTTGTGTTGTGCTTGGTATTCTATCTATCCTGTTTCGTTCGGCTCCCCCTCTCCCTTTTCGGAGAGGGGACCGGGGGGTGAGGCGAACCGTTCGGGCTACTTTGCCTCCTTTTTCTTCTTCACTGGCGGCGCGATGAAGTTCACCGTGCTCTTGCCCAGGTCCTTCGAGGTAGCCACGGCAATGCCGCGCTGGTCGGGCTTATTCACGGCGCAGTAGTAGTGGTACACCACGCCCTTGTGCTTCACTACAAATGACTTGTGCGCAAACAGTTCGTCGTAGGGCTCGGAGGGCTCTACCAGGTTCTTGCCGCTCCAGTCGGTCCAGTTAACGAGGTCGTAGGAGCAGGCGAAGCGGTTCACGGCCCCCGTTACGCCGGGGTAGAAGGCACCGAAGTAGAACATCACATACAGGCCTTTGTCAACTCCATCCAGCTGCTGAATGTAGGCGTCGCCGGTGATGCCTTTGTGGTGGTTCAGCACGGGGTTGCGCAGGTAGCGCTGCCAGTGCACCATGTCATCCGACACGGCCATGCCGATGCGCTCAGCACCGCGCTTGGTGTCCAGCGAGTCGCCGTTGGCGTTGTAGTACATCACAAAGGGGTGGCCGGTCAGCTTCGATTTATCCCAGATAACCGAGCTTTTGTAGATGGTGTGGTTTTCCCACCAGCGCACGTCGGCATCGTCTGGGCGCAGCACGGGCTGGGGTAGGCGTTGCCATGGGTGCACGGTGGTGGGGTCCTTCTCAGTGTAGGCCATACCGATGGACAGCAGGCCCTTCTCGTAGCCGCGCGACTTGCCGCCGAAATACGACATCCAGTACTTGCTCTGGTAGGGCTGCCACTTGTAATTACCGCCCCACTTGTACTCCTGCAACGCTACGTAGCCGGCCTTCTGGTTGGTGTCCCAATCAGTGGTGTCGGTGAAGGCCATGATCTTGCCCTTGTTTTCCCACTTCAGCAGGTCCTTGCTCTGCGCCAGCCAGGTTTCGTAGCCACGGCCGTCGTAGATGATGTAGGTCATGTACCACTTATTGCCCTTGCGGAACACGCTCGGGCAATCCATTTTCTTCTGGTTGTCGTCGGTGACGAGCACTAGGCCGTACTTGTAAGGCGTCTTCACCTCCTCGTACACCTTCTGCATCACATCAGCAGACACTTCCTTCGGCTTCGATTGCGCCTGAGCAAACGTCTGGCTCAGCAGCCCGGCGAGTAGTAAGCAGGTATGTTTCAGTTTCATATGGATGCGAGGGGTAGGGACGGAGTTAGTTGGAGCTGGTAGGCGGCGTGCTGACTAGGAAGCGGTACGTGCCCGACCCTACCCCTACTCGCGCCCGACCATCGGCCACGCCCAGTATCTTCAGCTCCGGACGCTGCGCCAGCGGCTGACCGCTTTCGGTAATAGTAGAAGCCGCCGTAGCGGGCAGGTACACGGTAGCGGTGGTGTTGGCTGGAATGGTAGCCGTCAGCTCAAAGCCGGCGGCCGTTTTTTTCCACTCATCGGCAATCAACCCGTAGGGCGAATGGTAGCTGGCCTTCGCGCTAGTGACGTCGCCCACTGGCTCGGGCCGAATGTCAATCTTGTTGAAGGCCACAGACCCCTCGGCCGGCCGGATGCCAGCTAAGCCGCCATAAAACCATTCCATCAAGTGCCCCAGCATCAAGTGGTTGTTGGAAACCGTGGGTAGGGCCGCCCACGATTCCGTCAGGGCTGTGGCGCCCTGGGCGAGCTGGTAGCCGTAGCCGGGCACGTCGGAGCGGTTGTTCATAGTGAAAATGACGTCGGAACGGCCGGCGTCTTCCAGTACGCGCAGCACGTAGCGGTAACCGATGTCGCCGGCCGTGAGGGCGTTGTCGCGGCTCTGGATGTCGCGCACCAGGTTTTCAACTACCGCGACTTTATCTTTTCCCTCCACCAAGCCCATATACACGGCCATGGCGTTGGCAGCCTGGCTGCCGGTGGCGTATTGCTTGGTGCTGGGGTTGAAGAACTTCTGGTTGAATGCTTTCCGTACTTCGCCAGCCAACTGCTCGTAGCTGGTGGCCTCGGTGGTTTTGCCGAGGAGGCGGGCTATCTGGGCCAGAATGGTAAGGTCGTGGTAGTACATGGCCGTGCCGGTTACGCCCATGGGCGTTTGCTGAGAAGTTCCCGGCGGCTTAGGGCCTAGGTCGTACCAGTCGCCCAGGCCTTTGCTGTTGATGTGGTCTTTGGCCTGCGTGCCGAGGTAGGCCACGTAGCGCTGCATCATGGGGTAGGCGTCGCGCAAAACCTGCTGGTCGCCGTACCACTGATACACATACCAGGGCAGCAGCACACTGGCGCTGCCCCACTCCGGCGAGTCGCGGAAAATGTCGCCGCCCCACTCAAACTTCACATACTCGGGCGCAATTTCCGGCACCAGGCCGCTCGGCAGTTGCGAGGCCTGCATGTCCTGAATGGTTTTACGGCAGAGTGTGGCAATGTCGTAGTTGTAGCGCATAGAAGCGCCCATCAGGTGGGTTTCCTCCAGCCAGCCCAGCTTTTCGCGGTGAGGGCAGTCGGTGAACACGCTGGCTAGGTTGCTCTTGATGGCCCAGTCAATCAGTGTATTGGTTCGGTTGAATAGGTCATTCGAACACGAAAACTCGCCCACGCGGGGCGCGGCGTTGCGGGTATGCAAGCTGGTCAGGCTTATAATTTCCGGCCGACCATTGGAGTTGGCTTCGCCCTTGGGTACGCCGCCTGTTACCTGCGCGTAGCGGAAACCGTAGTAGCTGAACCGCGGCCGCCAGGTTTCCACCCCGTCGCCCTTCAAGATGTAAGTGAAGTAGTAGGGCCGGCCGCTGTTTTTCTGCGTGGCGGTGCCGTCGGCGGCCAGCAACTCGGCGGGAGCAATGCGCACCGTATCGCCGCGGTGGCCGCGTACTTGCAGCTCCACAATGCCGGAGACGTTCTGGCCGAAGTCGTACACCCATTGGCCGGGCGTGGGCTGCGTAACCCGCTGGGGTTGAAAGGTGTCGAACACCTGCAACGGCTCCTGCTGCTGGGCCAGCAACTCCGGCGGACCAGCTACGGGTAGGGCCGCTTTCCAGCTGTTGTCGTTGAAACCGGGGGTAGCCCAGCCGGGTTGTTCTAGAGTAGCGTTATAATCCTCGCCGCCGTAGATGCTGCTGAAGGTGATGGGGCCGGGCGCGGTTTTCCAGGATTGGTCGCTGACGATATCCTGCCGGGAGCCGTCCTTGTATTCAACAGCCAGTCGACAAATCAGCTTGGGGTAGCCGAAAGCTACTTTCAGCTTACGGAAACGACCCTTCACGGGCGGCACGTAGTAGAAGCCATTGCCAAGCAGCACACCCAGGGCATTCGAGCTTTTGCGCACCTGCTTGGTCACGTCGAAGGTCACGTATTGAGCCTGTTGATCGTACTTGGTCCAGCCGGGGTCGAGGAAGTGGCTGCCGACTTTCTGACCGTTCAGCACAGCTTCAAACTGTCCCAACCCACTGATAAACAGCGTGGCTGACTTCACCTTTTTGCGAGCCGCAAACTCCTTGCGCAGCAACGGCAGCACGTTGTTGTCGTTGTACGTATCTTTTTTGCCGTCTACAGGCAGCACGTTCACGTGCTGTTCGGGCAGTTTTTCGTAGCCAATCCACTGCGCGCCTTGCCAGTCCGAGGCCGCAAATAGGCCCGTATGCCACGCTGCCCCCGCCGACCACCCCGACTCCTGGCCGTGGTTGTCCCAGGTTTTTACTTTCCAGTAGTAGGTTTTATTGGGTTCCAGGGGCCGGCCGGCGTAGCGTACCTGAATGGAAGCCGGCGAGGTGGTTTTCTGCGAATCCCACACGTTGCCGACGTTTTTGGCGAGGCTTTTCTCGCTGTCGGCTACGAGGATGCGGTAGGCCGTTTGGGTGGTATTGCGCTGGTCGGAAGCCAACTCCCAACTTAGGGCCGGCGTGCGGCTTTGTATGCCCTGCGGAGCCGACTGGTCATTGCAGTGCAGTTGAGAAACCGTCAGGCGTTGAGCCACAACGGCCACGGCATGAAGCTGTAGAAAACAGCAGCAAAGAAGGGTAGGGAAAAATGAGCGGCCGTTATAGAAGGAAAAAGGAAACCGCATCATGTACGCTAGTCAGGGGCTGGCAAATCAGGTCATACTAATGCGCGACGAGTGGCCGGGTAGGAACTCAGCCTCCACGGCGCGCAGAAAATGGCTCGGGCCAGACGTACCCAAAAGCGGTTTCAGAGTCGGAATACGTGTCCGCACCGCCATGGCGCAAGCTGCGTATACCGCTCCGAAACTGCTAAAATGGGCCTCTTGCACAGCCTCTACAAAGTTAAATTCCTGGCTATGGCGCTTGTCCTACCCGTTAGCATGTTGTTGTAGGATGTTAGCACAGGTAGCATCCAGGCGGCGCCACATCAACCCAAGATGGTACCAAGCCCAACGGCCTACCCGGCTTCTATCATGGCCTTGATGACGCCCGTGCTGGGGTCGAGCCAGCTGGCAAATACGTCCTTGGCCTGCCCAAAAGGCACGCGGTGGGTGATGTAGGTGGCAGGCTTCACCAACCCCTGGTGCATGGCGTGCAGCACGTGTTCAAAATCGGCGCGGGTGGCGTTGCGACTGCTCATGAGCGTGGCTTCACGCTTGTGAAACTCGGGGTGCGAAAAGCTGATGTCGCCTTTCTGCAACCCTACCAGCACAAAACGCCCGCCGTGGGCCAGGTACTGAAACGCATTATTGATGGCCCGCTGGCTGCCCGTAGCATCAATCACCACCGTGGGCATATCGCCGTGGGTGATGTGGCGCAGTTGCTCGGCCACGTCTGCATCGGCGGCGTTGATGGTGTGCGCCACGCCGAGGGCGGTACGACAAAAGTCTAGGCGCTGCTCGTTGAGGTCGAGGGCAATAACGTGCGCACCAGCAATGCGGGCAAACTCCATCACGCCCAACCCAATGGGGCCGGCGCCCACCACTAGCACAAACTCGCCGGGCTGCACTCCGGCCCGGCGCACGCCGTGCGCTCCAATAGCCAGCGGCTCCACCAAGGCTAACTCATCGAAGCTGAGGCCATTGCCGTGCACCAGCGCGGCGGCGGGTACGGCTAGCAGCTCCGTCATGCCACCATCGAGGTGCACGCCGCATACTTGCATTTGCACGCAGCAATTGGGTAGGCCGCGCCGGCAGGCAATGCATGTGCCGCAGCCGAAGTAGGGAATGAACGTAACCGCTTCGCCGACCCGAAAATCGGTGGCGTCGCCGGGGTCTACTATTTCGCCGGCCAACTCGTGGCCCAGCACGCGGGGGTAGGAAAAGAAGGGTTGCGTGCCCTCAAACGCGTGCAGATCGGTGCCGCAGATGCCAATACGACGGATGCGCAGCAGGGCATAGCCCGGGCGCAGAGTAGGGGCGGGGCGATGCTCGTAGGCGAGTTGGGTAGGCGCGGAGCAAACAAGTGTATTCACGGGTAGTACGTAGGATGATACAGCGGCAAGCTATAGATAGGTGAAGATGGTGCGGGGCTGTGCCCCGTGTCTACTAGGCACAGGCCTCTGTCCTGTACCGCTAGAACAATACTCCTGGTGGCGCAGACGACGGCAGGCCAGAGGCCTGCCACTATAGTAGACACGGGGCACAGCCCCGCGCCATCTATACATCAGCATTTAGGCGTTGGCGAGGGCGCGGTCGAGGTGCACGTAGCCGCCATCCACGTGCACAATCTGGCCGGTGGTGTGGCTGCTACGCGGCGACAGTAGGAAGGCGGTGGTGTTGGCAATTTCCTCAGCCGTAGTCATGCGATTTTCCAGCGGAATCTTGCTGGTGATTTCGTGGAGCTTTTCCTCGGGATTGGGTAGGGTTTGAATCCAGGTTTCGTAGGCGGGCGTCCAGCACTCGGCCACCACCAGAGCATTCACCCGGATGCCGTATTTCAGCAATTCCACCGCCCACTCGCGGGTGAGGGCATTGCGGCCGCCGTTGGCCGCGGCGTAGGCCGAGGTGTTGCCCTGGCCCGTTTCGGCGGTTTTAGAAGTGATGTTTACAATAGCACCTTTCGACTTCTTCAGCTCCGGCAATGCGTGGTGGGCCAGCAGATAGTAGTGCACCATGTTGCGGTGCAGGCTGCGCATAAACAGCTCATACGTACCGTGTTCCAGGCTCACGCCGTCGTTCACGCCGGCATTGTTGACGAGACCATCTACGCGGCCAAACTGTTCCACCACGGCTTGCACGGCGCGGGCGCACTCGGCAGGATCTGATAGCTCGGCGGCTACCTGACCCGCCCGCCCGCCCGCGGCGGTTACGTCGGCTACCACCCGCTCGTTATCCGCCGCGTTGCGCCCGATGATAACCGGAATGGCCCCCTCCGCGGCCAGCACTCGCACAATGCCCTCGCCGATGCCCTTGGCCCCGCCGCTGACGATAATAACCTGATTTTGAAGTTGTAAATCCATGGTGGGAAATTAGAGACGGTAGAAAGCGGTGGCATTTTCGCCCCAAAACTGGGCTTGCTCGGCTGCCGAAAAAGTGCGGAGGTAGTCTTCAACCAGCTCTACCATGCGGGCGTAGCCGCCGGCCACGTTGCACACCGGCCAGTCGGAGCCAAACAGGAGCCGCTCCGGCCCAAAAGCTTCGAACACTACATCAAGGTAGGGATGGAAGTCCTGGGGCTGCCAGCGGAACCAGTCGGCCTCCGTCACCATACCCGACACTTTGCACAGCACGTTTTCGTGCGCGGCCAGCGCCCGGATGTCGGTGGCCCAGGGCTCCAGCTCGCCAGCCTTGATGAGAGGCTTAGCCAGGTGGTCGACCACGAAGGACTGGGTAGAGAAGGCCTCGGCCAGCTCGGCGGCGTAGCCAAGCTGGTCGGGTAAAATCAGTAGATCGTAGGTGAAGCCTGCGTCGAACAACGCCGCCAGTCCGCGCCGAAACGCAGGTTGCAGCATTAGGGCGCGGTCGGCCTCGCCCTGCAACACGTGCCGAAAGCCTTTCAGCTTCTCGAATTGCGCGTAGTGCGCTAGCCGCTCGGCCACGTTGTCGGCTTGCAAATCCACCCAGCCCACCACGCCCCGAATGAAGGCGTGCTCCTCGGCCAGCGTCAGCAGCCAATCGGTTTCGTCTTCGCTCTGGCTGGCCTGCACCGCCACGCAGCCATCCAGGTTGTGCTGTTGGAGCAGCGGTTCCAGATCGGAGGGTAGGAAGTCGCGCCGGATGGCGCCCATGTCGGACGTTATCCAGGCGTCGCGCACGGCGTCGAAGTGCCAGAAATGCTGGTGGGCGTCAATTCTGGCCATATGCTTTCACCTGCTGACGGGACGTGCCCAGGCCGTCGATACCTAACTCCACCACGTCGCCGGGCTTGAGGTACACGGGCGGGTTGAAGCCCAGCCCTACCCCGGCTGGCGTGCCGGTGGAGATGATGTCGCCGGGCAGCAGGGTCATAAACTGGCTGAGGTAGGAAATCAGGAAGGGAATCTTGAAAATGAGGTTGGCCGTGGTGCCGTCCTGCATCATTTTGCCGTTCACCGACAACCACAAACGCAGATTGTCCACGTCGCCTACCTCGTCGGGGGTAGCCAGAAACGGGCCTACCGGCGCGAAGGTGTCGCAGCCTTTGCCCTTGTCCCAGGTGCCGCTGCGCTCCAGCTGAAACTCCCGCTCCGACACGTCGTTGTGCAGGGTGTAGCCGGCAATGTAGTCGGCCGCGTCGGCCTCTTCCACGTAAGAAGCGCGCTTGCCAATCACCACGGCAAGCTCCACTTCCCAGTCGGTTTTTACCGAGTTTTTGGGGATGATGATGTCGTCGTGCGGGCCGATGTAGGAGGTGGTTGATTTCATGAACAGCACCGGCTCGGGCGGAGGCATGGCGCCAGTTTCCTTGGCGTGGTCGGCGTAGTTGAGGCCGATGCACAGGATTTTAGATGGCCGGGCCACTGGTGGGCCTAGCCGCTCACCATCGGCGAGGGGCGTGAGCTGGCCTTCGTGTGCCTGTACAAACTCGGCAAGGCGTTGTAAGCCGTTGTTAGCAAAGAATGCCTCATTGTAGTCCTCGCCAAACGCCGACACGTCGTAGGGCTGGTCGTGGAGCAGAATGCCGGGTTTTTCGTGGCCGGGCTGGCCGTAGCGGATCAGTTTCATGCAAGCAGGAAAAGAAAGAATAGAGCGTTTCGGGCCGCATACTATCAAAAAATCGACAAGTGCAGGCCCATTCTGGCTTCTGAGCCGACAAGCTACGGCCCGCAATGCGGCCTACTCTCCTGGCCCGTCCTGTGCAGCAAAAGCGCACTAAACAGCCGAAAACGGATGCAAAGGCGCCTAGTAGGATAAGGTCCGCTAGGTCCCAACCCATAACTTTTTACGAGTTTTAGGTTTAATTAATCTGCTTTCACTTTTTACCACCACGTATGCATACCTCCTCCGTCCAGCAGAATATCCTGAGCGAACTGGACCACGAACTGGCGAGCACCCGCCGAGTACTAGAACGCGTACCCCATGACCAGGCCGACTACCGCCCACACCCCAAGAGCATGACGCTCTGGCAACTGGCCACGCACGTCGTGAACCTGCTGGCGTTCAAGCAGCTATTCGTGCAGCACGCCTCCCGGGACTTTCTCGACCCTAATGGCCCCAAGCCCGGCCCCACGCCCACCAGCCAAGAGGAATTGCTGGCGCGCTTCGACGAGTACAGCGCTACCCTGCGCCAAGCCCTGCAAGCCACCGACGACGAACAACTGACCGACAGTTTCCGCCTGCACCGCGGCGAGCATACCTTGTTCGACTGGCCCAAAGCCACCGCCATCCGCCTGATGGGCCTCAACCACAGCATTCATCACCGCGGCCAGCTCACCGTGTACCTGCGCCTGCTTGATATACCAATACCTGGCCTCTATGGCCCCAGCGCCGACGAGCAGTAATACTGCTAGTGATGGCCCAGTAATAGCGCGGGGCTGTGCCCCGTGCTAATTATGCGCAGGCCTCTGGCCTGCTGTCGTCCGCGCCATAAGGAGCTAAGTACATAAGCTGTCGTGCAGACGTGTAGGCCAGAGGCCTACCAAGCTAGTAGACACGGGGCACAGCCCCGCGCCATCATCGTACTACTTGTAACGCAAAGCGGCCGTTCAGCTTAAGTTGAACGGCCGCTTTGCGTTACAAGTAGAGCCACTTATTTTTTCATTGAAAACACTTTCTCCCCGGCAATCCAGGTTTGCTGCACTTTGGCGCCGCGCAATTTCTCGGTGGGGGCTTGCAGCAAATCGGTGTTTAGCACCACAAAATCGGCGACCATGCCGGGCTTGATCTGGCCTTTTTGCTTGTCCTCGAAAGCAGCGTGGGCGGCCCAGGTGGTCATGCCGCGCAGGGCATCGGGGCGGCTTAGGGCGTTGCTCATCTGGAAGCCGCCAGTGGGGTAGTTCTTCGCATCCTGCCGGGCTACGGCCGCATGAAAGCCGTAGAGCGGGTTGATGTCCTCTACCGGAAAATCGCTGCCCAGCGCTACCTGGCCGTATTGCTTCAGCAAATCCTGGTAGGCATAGGCGGTTTCGAGGCGCTGCTGGCCCAGTCGCTCGCCGGCCCAATACATATCGGAGGTGGCGTGGGTAGGCTGCACGGAGGGCACAATATGGTACTGACCAAACTTCGGAATATCGGCTCGGCTTACCACCTGAGCGTGCTCAATGCGCCAGCGCCGGTCGGTTTGGCCCTGGAGGGCAGCGCCATAAATATCTAGCAGCAGGCGGTTGCTGGAGTCGCCGATGGCGTGGGTGTTCATCTGAAACTTGGTAGCAGCCAGTTCTTTCGCCAGGTCGCGGTAGTACTCAGGGTGTTGGAGCAGAAAGCCGGTTTCCTCAGGGTGGTCGGTGTAGGGCGCCAGCAGACTAGCCCCGCGCGAGCCCAGCGCCCCATCGGCGTATACCTTGAAGGAGCAGATAGTCAGGCGGTCTTGAAATACCGGGCCTTTGGGCAAGTAGTAGGCCTTGTTTTCGGGGGTAGGGTTGAGCATGGCGTAGAGGCGCAGCTTCAGCTTACCTAGCTTTTGCAAGGCCGCCATGCGCTCAATGTCCTGGCGGTCGAGGCCGGCGTCGGCGAGGCTGGTGAGGCCCACGGCCACGCAGTTTTCCTGGGCTTGCAGCAATGCTTCCTCGGCCTCGTTAGGGGTAGGGTCCGAAATGCGAGCCGATACCAGTTTCACGGCGTTATCTACCAGCAAGCCCGTGAGCTTGCCCTGCCTATCGCGACCAATCACGCCGCCGCTGATAGGCGTGTTGGGCGTGATGCCGGCCAGGTTCAGTGCCGCTTGGTTGGCCAGGGCAGCGTGCCCATCCACACGGGTGATAAACACGGGCGTGCTGGGAAACAGCGCATCCAGGGTGTCTTTGGTGGGGAACTGCTTAGTAGGCCAATCGTTCTGGTCCCAGCCACGGCCCGTGAGCCAAGTGGCATCGGACTGCTGCTGATGATGCTTCGTCAGGCGGCCGACCACTTCGGCCCACGAGTTAGTGCCTACCAAGTCGGCCGAGCGCAGGCCCAGGGCGTAGCGGTAGAAGTGGCAGTGTGCATCGTAGAAACCAGGGTAGATAAACTGGCCATCGGCATCTACCTCTTTCTTCGCCTGATACTTTGCACGCAAATCATTGGTCGTGCCCACCGCCACAAATTTGCCATCTCGCACCACAAACGCTTGGGCTTTGCTGAAGGCAGAGTCGACCGTGTATACGCTGGCGTTGTACACCAGCAGATCGGCTTGCTGGCGGGTGGTAGACTGGCAACCCAGGAACGGAAGCAGGAAGAGAAGCGGTAGTAGGCGTCGGGTCATAGAGGTAGGTAGAAAAGGAATCGAAAGGTACAATGCCTATTTGTCATCACTACCTTATCTGTCATCCTGAGCTTGCGAAGGGTCTTTGTACGTGCCAGCGACAGAAGTAACAACGTCTTGTTCTTGCGTGAGAAGGTCCTTCGCAAGCTCAGGATGACAGATAACTGTGATTCACAAAAAAAGCCCTGCCGGGTGGGGCAGGGCCGAAAGCGCAGAGCAGGATTCCCTACTCGAAGCGCATGTGCTTCACCGATTCGCCGGAGTTGCGCAGTTCCAGCAGCGACTCAATGCCGATTTGTAGGTGCGTAGTCACGAAATCAGCGGTTACTTTCTTGTCGCTTTCCGAGGTTTTCACGCCGTCGGGCGTCATGGGGTTGTCGCTCACCAGTAGCAGCGCGCCGTGTGGAATCTCGTTTACGAAGCCCACCGTGAAGATGGTGGCCGTTTCCATATCCACCGCCATGGCCCGAATCTGGCGCAGGTAGTCTTTAAAGGCCGTGTCGTGCTCCCACACGCGGCGGTTAGTGGTGTACACGGTGCCGGTCCAGTAGTCCTTCTCGTACTTCTTGATCATCGACGACACCGCGCGCTGCAACCGGAAGGAGGGTAGGGCGGGAATCTCGGCGGGCAAGTAGTCGTCGGAAGTACCCTCGCCCCGAATGGCCGCGATGGGTAGGATCAGGTCACCGAGCTTGGTTTTGCTTTTCAAACCGCCGCACTTGCCGAGGAACAAGGCTGCTTTTGGCTTCACGGCTGAGAGCAAATCCATTACGGTAGCCGCCATCGGCGAGCCCATCCCGAAGTTGATGATGGTGATACCGTCGGCGGTGGCCGTTTGCATGGGTTTGTCGAGACCCTGCACCTCTACCCCAAACTGCTCGGCAAACATGTGCACGTAGTTTAGGAAGTTGGTGAGTAGGATGTACTGTCCAAAGTCCTTCAGGGGTACGCCCGTGTAGCGCGGTAGCCAGTTTTCTACAATGTCAGCTTTTGTTTTCATAAGATGATTTTATGTTTAAGTTATTGATTGATAGTTTTTAAACTCAGTGGTAGGCTTCGACTACACTCAGCATACCGCCCTTGTTTATTCCATAGATGCAGGGTGTGGCGAAGTGGCTGGCTGTGAAAACAACCATTCAAGCATATAGCCATACAACCATGTGTCCGGGTACAAAAAAGCCGTCGGTTCCTGAAAAGTCAGGATACGACGGCACGGAGCGAAAAAGCGGGAACCGAAGTTCTGGGCCGTACCTTTGGAGGTGATGCAAGCCTTAAACCTGCCGCCTTTCGACTACAAAGTTACAAATTCAGGCGGAAATATCCTAATCTGGGACGTGCTACGCCGCAAGCACGTAGTCCTAACGCCCGAGGAATGGGTGCGCCAGCACGTAGTGCACTATCTCACCGGTCACCTGGGCTACCCGCTGGGCCTGCTCTCCCTAGAGCGGGGCCACGCCTACAATCAGCGCCGCAAGCGCACCGACCTCTGCGCCTACGACGCTCACGGCCGGCCGCTGCTATTGGTAGAATGCAAAGCGCCCTCCGTGCCCATCACAGCGGCTGTAGCCATGCAGGCTGCTACCTACAACCAAACCATTGGGGCACCGCTGCTGCTACTCACCAATGGCTTGGAGCACTACTGCTGGCGCGTCGACTTTGAAAACCGTACCAACAAGCGGCTGAGTGAGGTGCCACCGTACGGGACGGTAGGGTAGGAGCATCGAGTTCGAAGGCTAACGCAAAGAAAGAGGGGATGTGTGCACAGAGATAGAGAGGAAATAATTTATGTCGCAACACAGTTGCATTAGTAAAACCCTGCCTACCTTTGCGTTTCACCTAGCCTTTGTGCGTTGCTTTTAGTACGAGCTTGCCGTCATCAATTGGTAGCCTGGTGGCTGCTGCTGTTGCTCGGGCGTATCCTGACGCCGGAGTCGGCTATGCTGAGCTTGCACGCGCACGGGCATACCAAGCATACCACCGTTGGGCCTACCCAAACGCCGGCAAGCCAGGGCAGCAACAAAGCTTTGCTCACACCTCAGCACCAGCATTGCGCGGTAGAGCAATTTTATGATACGCCCTTCCAGTTCGCGGCGGCGCTAACTATGCCAGCGCCTTGGCATGTGCTGCTCTACCCTCGCTACCAGCCTCAGACCGTTGTGCATCGGGTAAGCTATAGCTGGTATTGCCCGGCCCTACGCGGCCCACCTGTAGGGTAGCCTTTCCACAGCACTTTTCTGTTGAGCGCACTGCTTTCGTTGCGAAGCGCTTTGTAGCCGCTGCGTTGGTCGCAGCATTATTTGTCGGTTGCAACATAGCTACACCGTGCCGTGGGCCAGCAGCCTATGCCATATGGTACGCGTGGTGTGCACCGTCCGTAGTTTGCCTATAGTGGCTGCCAGCCGTGCGCTTTGGTAAAGCCTTCACACGCTAGCTGTTGCCTGATTTCGCAACGCCTGCAAACCACCCCATTCTTCGTTCCCCTCCAACCGCCACCCTCACGTGGCTAACCTGGGCGTACGCCACAGGTTTTTCAGCACCCTCATGCGACACCTTTTATTCGCCTTTTTTTGGCTGATGCCGTTGTTTTCCTTTGCCCAGCAAGGGCAGATTACGGGCCGTATCCTCAACAACGATGGCCGCCCTCTCGAGGGGGTATCGGTGGTAGAAACCACCGGACGCTTTGCCGCTCTTACCGATGCGCAGGGCCGCTTTATGCTCGATCAGCTCCCATTGGAGCAAATTACGCTGGTTACGCGCAGCCTCAATTTCAGCGAGGCACGCCGCACGGTGCTGCTCACGGCTGAGGCACCCCAGGCTACCGTGGAGATACGGCTAACGGCCAGCTCCAACGCTTTGCAGGAAGTGGAAGTGCTGGGCCGCAAGGAGACTACCTACAAAAGCGACTACAGCTTTGTGGGCACGCGTACAGCCACGGCACTCATCGACGTGCCGCAGTCCATTAGCACCGTGACCAAAGAGCTGATGGAGGACCGGCAGGTGTTCCGCCTTACGGATGTGGTGCGCAACGTAGCCGGTGTGGCGCAATACTCGCACTACGACGACTTTACCGTACGAGGCTTCCGCAATGGCTACGAAAGCGGCTTTCGGCTGCTGAACGGGCTGCGCTCGGGATTCAGCTACGGCAACTCCTTCACGCAGGCGCCGCTCACAGTAAACCTGGAGCGGATAGAGGTGCTGAAAGGCCCCGGCGCGGCCCTATTTGGCGATATCAACCCCGGTGGCACTATCAACATGGTAACCAAGAAGCCGCTGGCCGAAGCGCGCAAGGCCGTCACGTTTTCTACGGGTAGCTTCAATACTACCCGCGCCACGGCCGACTTCACGGGCCCACTCAACGAGCAGAAAAACGTGCTTTACCGCTTCAACGCAGGCTACGAAAAGACCAACACCTTCCGCGACGTGAACGACACCAAATCGTTGATGATTGCGCCTACGGTGACCTTCCTGGTATCGGACAAAACCACGTTGAACGCCGAGCTGGTGTACACCCACATCGACGGCTACCTTGACCGGGGCCTACCCATCCGGGCCAACGACTTGTATGCGACATCGCGTTCTTTAACGTTGAGCCAGCCCAGCGACTACTTCCGCACCAACACCTACTACTTGAACGCCTCGCTCACGCACAAATTCACGGACTGGCTGACGCTGAGCGCGTCCTACCTCGATTTTACCTATAACGAGAACCTGAGCGAGCACCGCACCCTAAACAGCTTCGCCGACGCGCCCGCTAACACTGTCGTGAACCTGCGCTACTTCGACCGCCGCGCCGAGGAATACACCAAAAACCTTTCAACCTACTTCTCGCTGAACCGCAACACCGGCCCAATTGCTCATAAAGTAGTAGTCGGGGCCGATTATATCCGCTTCAACACCGACAAGCAGAGCACCATGTTTGAGGCCCGGCAAAAGCTGGTGAACGGCGTAGCCACTCCGCTGACCTTCGATTTGAAGAACCCGCTGTACGAAATTCAAGACCCAACAAAATACATCCGCCGGCCCTTGCCGCAGTTCTTTGTCGATTACATCAACTCGGTGTACCATACGGTGGGTATCTATGCGCAGGACCAGTTGGAAGTGACGCCGCGCCTGGGCGTGCTGCTGGGTGTGCGCTACGAGCTGTTCGCCGACGAGCGCGACTACGGCGACGGTTCTACCACCATTCCGCAGCGCCGCTTGCTACCCCGCGCCGGCCTTACGTACTCCCTGCTCGACAACCTGAACTACTTCGCCAGCTACAGCTCGGGTTTCCGGCCGCTTAAGCCCGAGTATATCCGCTTTCCGGAGCGCTACGGCCGTACTTCGGCTTTTAGCCCCGAAACTAGCTACCAGCTTGAAACTGGCTTGAAGGGTGAGTTCTTCGATAAGGCGCTGTTTGGAACGGTGGCGGTATATCAGATTGAGAAGCGTAACCAACTGGTAGCCACTAACGGCCTCACGGCCGAGGGCGGGCAGGTGTACCGCCAAAACGGTATAGCCCGCTCGCGCGGCGCGGAGGTAGAGCTAACCGGCAACATCCTGCCGAACTTCAGTCTGAACCTGAATTACGCCTTCAACCACACGGAAGTGCTGGATGCTGATTTGCTGGCCGAAGACGGTCAGCCGCTCGCCAATGCACCCAAGCACATGGGCGGCTTGTGGGCCAAGTATGTTTTCACTACGCCAACCTTGCGCGGCTTCGGGATAGGGGTAGGGGGCAACTACGTAGGCAACCGCCGCAGCGAAAATCAGGTGGAAGCAGTAGGCACCGGCGCGAAATACTGGGCACACTGGCCCAGCTACACCGTGGCCGATGTGGCACTGTTCTACACCATCAACCGCTTCAACTTCCACGTCAACCTCAACAACGTGTTTGACAAGTACTACTTCGTGGGTGGCTACGACTTTTTCCGCGCCAGCCCCGGTGCTCCCCGCAATTTCATGGCCACGCTGGGGTATACTTTTTAGAAGCTAAAAGTTGAGAAGTCAGAAGCTAGAACTAGCTCCCCTCCTTTTTTAAGGAGGGGGTAGGGGATGGTAAAACCCATTGAACGACAACTAAAAACTAGCTCTAGCATCGTCCAGACGACCTTTACCGCCCCCGACCCCTCCTTAAAAAAGGAGGGGAGCTAGTTCTAGCTTCTAGCTCTAAAACATAAACCAACCTTATGACCTACATCCTCGAAGCCAAAGACCTGCGCAAGCAATACCCCGATAAGCTGGCGTTGCGCGGACTGAATCTACAGATTGAAGCGGGCGAAGTGTTCTGTCTGCTGGGCCAGAATGGCGCTGGCAAGAGCACGACCATCAACCTGTTTCTGGGGTTCATTGAGCCTACGGCCGGGGCGGCCTACCTCAACGGGCTGGAGGTGGCGGCCAACCCGCTCAAAATCAAGCAATACTTAGCGTACATTCCTGAGAATGTGATGCTCTACCCACACCTCACGGGGCTAGAGAATCTGTCGCTGTTCAGCAGCTTAGCGGGTTTTTCTTACAAGGAAAGCGAGTTGCTGGCCTACCTGGCCCAGGCCGGGCTGCCGGCCGAGGCCGTGCAACGCCGCGTGGGCACCTACTCCAAAGGCATGCGCCAGAAGGTAGGCATTGCCATTGCCGTGGCCAAGCACGCCAAGGTGCTGCTGCTCGATGAGCCGACCTCTGGCCTCGACCCTAAAGCCAGCAACGAGTTTTCGGAGCTGTTGCGCCAGTTGAGCCAGCAAGGCACGGCCGTGTTTATGGCCACTCACGACATCTTCCGGGCCAAGGAGGTAGGCACACGGGTAGGCATTATGCGCGAGGGCGAGCTAGTAGATGTGCGCCCCACCGCCACGCTGAATGCCAACGAGCTGGAGCAGCTTTACCTCACCTATATGCAATAGCCCATGATACAGAGCATTGCCCAAAAAGAATTCGTGAGTACCCTGCGCGACCGGCGCTTTGTGGTGCTGAGCGTGTTGCTGCTGGCGCTGCTGCTGGCGGCCACGCTGGTAGGACGGGCCAGTTACCGCACCTTGCAACAGGAACGCATGGTAGCCCAGCAAACCGTCAACGACCAGTTTCACCACCAGCCCAACCGCCACCCGCACCGGGTAGCACACTACGGCTCGTTTGCCTTCCGGCCGCGTTCGGGTCTGAGCTTTTTGGATGCGGGGCTGGACTCATTCACCGGCGCGTCGGTGTACTTGGAGGCCCACCAGCAGAACAGCGTCAACTTCAGTCAGGCTCAGCAGTCGGGTTCGCTCATTCGGTTTGGGGAGCTGACGGTGGCGTTTGTGCTGCAAGTGCTGGTACCGTTGCTCATTATTTTTCTGTGTTTCAGCGCTTTCACAGAGGAGCACGAAACCGGCACGCTCAAGTTACTTGTAAGTCAGGGCGTGCCGCTGCGGCGAGTGGCGTGGGGGAAGATTGCGGGCTATGGCCGCGCTGTGGTGCTGGTGGTAGGGCCAGCATTGGCGCTGGCCGCGTGGCTGTTGTTTGGAGAAGAAACGTTTGTCCACAACGCCGATGTGTGGGTGCGGCTGGCCCTTTTTGTGGTGAGCTACGCGGTGTATTTCTTCCTGTGGATAGTAGGCGCAGTGGTGGTGTCGGCGCGGCAGCGGCACGGACGCTCGGCGCTGGTGCTGCTGCTGGGCTGCTGGATGCTGGGCTGCATCATCCTACCCAAGGCCACGGCCAACTTGGGTGCTACCCTGTTCCCCACCGTCACCAAAGCCCAAATGGACGCCGACGTGCACGAAGCGGCGCAAAAGGGCATCAACGGCCACGACCCGCAGGACCAACGCACGGCCGCCCTCAAAGCCAACCTGCTGAAACAGTACGGCGTCGATTCTGAAGAAAAACTACCCGTGAGTGTGGGCGGTCTGGCAATGGCCGAGAGCGAGGCTTATACCAGCAAGGTATACCAACAGCACTTCGCCGACCTTACCGGCACCTACGAGCGCCAAAACGCCATTTCCAACTGGGTTGGGCTGCTAAACCCTTACCAGGCCATCCGGCCGCTGTCGATGGGCCTAGCCGGCTCCGATTTTGCCCATTATGTGCACTTCCAGCAGGCCGCCGAGGACTACCGCTATCAGCTAGTGCAACGCCTCAACGGCTTGCAGGCCAGCATGGGCTACGGCGACAAAGAGCGCAAGCTAGATGCTGCTACCTGGCAGGCCATTCCCACCTTCGCCTACCAGGCGCCGCCTGTGGGCTGGGCGCTAGGCTACCTGTTGCTGCCCGCGCTGGCCTTGCTGCTGTGGGCTGTGGGGCTGAGCTGGCTTGGCCTGAAAGTAATTGACAAAACTCCTGTGGTATAGGCTGATGAAGATTTTTTGGATTTTAGTACAGTACGAATGGCGGCACTTCAGGGCCGCCAAAGGCCTTGTGGTCCTCACGGGCTTGGTGCTGCTGGTGGGGCTCTACGGCATCTACTACGGCACCACCGAAATAAACCGGCAGCGCCAGCACTTGGCCGAGCTGCCTACCCTGGCCCGCCACAACGTGGAGGAGTTGAAAGCCAAGTTCCCGGAACCCGAAGACGCCGGCAACATTGGCTACTATCACACCACCTTCGCCGTGCACCACCCGCTACCTTGGGCGAGCCTCTCGTTGGGTCAGCGCGACGTGAACCCCTCCTACGTGAAGCTGCGGCTGCTGGGCCTGCAAGGCCAGCTCTACGCCGCCGAAAACGTAAATCCCACCAAAATGCTCAGCGGTAACTTCGACTTGGCCTTTGTGCTGGTCTATTTATTTCCGCTGCTGATTATTGCCTTGTGTTTTAATCTGTTGTCGAGCGAGCGGGAGCAGGGAATTCTGCCGTTGCTACTGGCGCAGCCAGTGTCGGCTGGCGTGGTGGTAGGGGCCAAGCTCACGTTTCGGCTTGGGCTGGTGCTTGGGCTGGCGTGGTTGCTGTCGGCGGTGGCAATGGGGTGGGCGCAGGTGCCGCTCGATGCTCGGGTAGGGCTGTGGCTGGCTTTGGTGACGCTGTACTGCCTGTTCTGGTTTGGGGTAGCGCTGGTGGTCACGGCGTGGCAGCGGCCGTCGGCTTTCAATGCGGTGGCGATGGTGGGGCTATGGCTTCTGCTATTGGTGCTGGTACCCGGTCTGCTGAACGTGTACGTAGCTGCGAAGCGCCCCGTACCCCAGGGTATCGAGCTAACGGTGAAGCAGCGCGAGGAAATCCACGGCGGCTGGGACAAGCCCAAGGCCGAAACCATGAACCGCTTTTTTGCGCTCTACCCCCAGTGGCGCGATACAACGACCATCAAGGAGCGCTTCGTGTGGCGCTGGTACTACGCCTTCCAGCACCTCGGCGACCAATCGGTGCAGCCCCTGGCTGCTGCCTATACCTCTGGTCTGCGCCAGCGCTACGAGTTGGTAGAACAACTTAACTGGCTGTCACCGGCTGTCAATGTACAAACCAGCCTCAACGCCCTGGCTGGCTCCGACCTGCCTACCCACCTGGCCTTTCAGCAGAGTGTGGTGCGCTACCACGATGCATTGCGGGCCTACTACTACCCCTTCCTGTTCAACAAAACGCCCTTCACCCACGCCGACTACGCCGGCGAGCCTATTCATACCTTCACCAGCACCTCCGAAACCCCCACGGCTGTGCAAGGATTGTGGAAGCTGCTCATCAGCACAATAGTGGTAGGAAGCATTGGGTGGTGGCTGCTCCGGGCGCGGCCAGTGGCACTGCGCTAATCCGCTGGTCGGCCTGACGCAGACGCTGGACCGGTCAACGCACAAGCGGATCAAAGGCAGTGCTTTTTTCTCCTGACTTGGCAGAAATTGGTCCGCATCAGACACTAGGAGTTGATACTTTGGGGCTAGTATAATCGATTGAAATAAAATGATTTACTGTTTGCATGAGGCGTTCGGGCTGCTGCGTGCCAAGTAAAAACTTCTCTCCGTTCTTTTTATGAATTAATAAGCCGGTGTTGCCTTTTGCATTGTATACCATGCCGTAGGTTGGGGAGGCTCTGATGCCGTATCCTACAAACCGGTAGCGGACAACCTCAGCCTCTCGAATGTCATCCCAAATCAGCTGCGTACTAGTCAGTGGTGCGTAGTGCAGCCGGATTCCTTGCGCATTGACGGTGGTGGTGAGGGTGAGAGAGTAAAAAAAGGCAACAATAGCTAGAGGGAAGATGGCGGATACTAGCAACCCCGTATTCGACATAGGATGGTTGCCAAAAGGATGGCCCAGAATAATTTGTTGCGTAATGCCCCAAACCCAAATTCCAACAACCCCCGCTAATAGGAGCCACAACCACCACTGAGTCATTTTTTGCGTCTCTTTGAACTCTAGCATCCTGTAGGAAGTCTGCGTGAGAATGTATTCTAATGTATCGTTTTTCTTTAATCAATACAGCGTATGTGGCATTTCCGCACAGTATGACGGTGCAAACACTAGAATCAACTCCCATATCAAAAACCTGGTGGGCGATACAAACAGGATGGAATCCGTAGGGTAATAGCTTTTTAGGGGAAAGCGAGGAAATAGAGTAGGCCTATCGGCGTTTAGTTGAAAGGGAGAGGTAGAGTGCAATTTATCTTGTCAGGTGGAAGCGGAGGTATAAGCGAGATTAGTAAAATAATTAATTAGTAAGAAAATGCGTGAATGGATGCTTTATGATGTTATAGGATATAAGTAATATGAAATTTATTAGCGTGCCATCTAAAGTGAACCAGTTAAAAAGGAACAGCTGATAAGCTATTATTGAAGTAGGTTGTATAAATATTATTATATAAGTAATCATTTGTACATAATTTCAATATTTAACAATTTGGTGATGATAGGATCCTACTGCGCATCGTAGCTTTGTGCGCTGTATTGTGCCCCTACCAGTAGGAGGCTGTTTTGGACCCTTTTATCTACTTCATGCCAACACTTTTACGCTGGGGAAACCGCCTTTCGAGGCTGCTCCTCTTGTCTTACTTTGCCCTACCCACATCGCATGTGCTGGGGCAAACCACGCCCGCACCCACGGGCGCGACGCAAGAAACCTTCGATACGGGCACGAAACCCGCGTACCTAGCCGGAGAAGTAACATTTCCCTCGGGTGCCTGGCTGCTCACCGATGCTGTAACGGGAACCTCTGAGGCCGACCATAAAAATGGCGCGCAGGCCATCCGCCTGCAACAGGCCGGGCGCCTCACCATGCAGTTTTTCCTGTCCAACGGGGCCGCTACCGTTACGGTGCAACACGCGCTCTACGGTACCGATGCCAGCAGCAGCTGGGAACTGTGGGCCCAGCCCCAAACCGCCTGCAACTGCGACAAGTGGACCAAGGTAGGCGGCACGGTATTCACCACCACTAGCACCTTACAGGCCGCGGCGTTTACGGTGAATATTCCGGGCGCGGTTAAGTTTGAGATTCGCAAAACCTCGGGCGGCGCGGCGCGGCTAAACATCGACGATTTTGCGGTGACGCCCTTCGGCGTTACGGCGCCGTCGGAAGACAACTCGCACCTGGCGCTGGGTAACCCCAGCGGGGCCACGGCCGACCCCAGCTACCCCAATAACTACCTGCTCGACAAGCCACAGTACGCCGTGTCGTATAGCCGCGACCGGGGCACGCCCAACTGGGTGAGCTGGCACCTCGATGCCTCAGACCGCGGTAGTGTGGGTCGGCAGGATAACTTCCGCAACGACACTAGCCTGCCCGATGGCTGGTACCAGGTGCAGTCGAGCAGCTACACGGGCTCGGGTTTTGACCGAGGCCACAACTGCCCTTCGGCCGACCGCACTTCGACGCGCGAAAACAACTCGGCCACGTTCCTGATGACAAACATGATTCCGCAGGCGCCCAACAACAACCAGAAAACATGGGCCAACCTGGAGAATTATACTCGCACGTTTTTGCCTGATAACGAGGTGTATGTGATAATGGGCAGCTACGGGGTAGGCGGCACGGGCAGCAACGGTGGCGTTACGAATACCGTCGACCAGGGTCGCGTGACGGTGCCTAACCGCGTGTGGAAGGTGATTGTGATTTTGCCAGTGGGCGATAACGACGTGGCTCGCATCACGGCCGCTACCCGCATCATTGCCATCGATACGCCCAATACCAACTCCATCAGCGAGCAGTGGGGCGACTACCGCACGTCCGTGGATGCCATTGAGGCCGCCACGGGCTTGGATCTGCTCTCAGCCCTACCCCTGGAGGTGCAGGCCGTGGTGGAAGCGAAAGTAGACAACGGCCCCACCAACTAATCCTCTATTTCTTACGATTTGTTGCGGCCCGGCCGCTTTTCTATGGATACACGTTTTACCCTTTCCTCTTTTCGGCGACCTGCGCAGCACCTGCTGGGGCGCCTCCGCACGCTGGTGGCGGCCACAGCGCTGGGCAGCCTAGCTCTGCCGGCGCAGGCCCAGCTGCCTCTCGCCGGTACCGCTACCACGGTTGATTTCAACAGCCTGGGCACCACGGCGGCTGGCGTGCTACCGGCTGGCTTCACATTCTCGGCCGAAGCTGCGCCTACCTACACCAGCGCCAACAACTACACGGCCTTCACGCAGGCCGCCAACGGCAACAACTTCACTTCGGGCGGAACTTACAATTTCGGGGCAGCAGCTTCGTCGTCGGACCGCGCCATTGGCTTCTTGGCCAGTGGCACCTACACGGCGCCGCGCCACGTGCTGCTGGCCGTGCAAAATACGTCTGGTACCACCATTCAGGATCTGGGGGTAGAGTTTGCGGTGGAGAAATACCGCACCAACACTCGCGCATTTGAGTGGCAGTTTTTTGTAAGTGCTGATGGCGTGACCTGGGAAGCGCAATCCGCCACTGTGAGCCTGCCGGCCGGCACCAACGCCTACCACTACCCACCTGTTTCGGAAACTAAGCAGCTGACGCTCACGGGCCTCAACCTGCCCGCCAACGCTACCTACTACCTGCGCTGGACCTACCTGGGGGTAGGGGGTAGCTCCAATGCCCAAGGTATTGGTCTGGATGATTTGGTACTGACGCCTACCCTGGCTGGCGGTACTACCCCTACACCCACAGCTAGCATCAGCACCACGCCTTCGGCCTATGCTGGGTCCTACTGCCTGACCGCCAGCGCCAGCAGCGCCGCGTTTGAGGTGCCTTTCACCGCTACGGGCACGTTCAGTGGCTCGTTTAAGGCGCAGCTGTCGAATGCCAATGGCGTATTCCCGACGAATACCACTGCCAACATCATCGGCACGGGTAGCAGCTCGCCCATCTCGGCGGTGCTGCCAGCCGGCACGCCTAGCGGCACCGGCTACCGCATTCGGGTGGTGAGCGACGCTCCGGCTACGCTCGGCACCAACAACGGCACCGACCTGACGGTGACCCTGGCCCCGGCTACCAACACTGTAACAGTAACGCCCGCAGGCAGCCAAACGCTGGCTACTACGGGCACCGGTACGCTGCTGACGGCCACGGCTGCTGCGCCTTCTACCGTCAACTGGCTGTACGGCACCAGCCCAGCCGGTCCGTTCACGCCTCTTGGCGATGCCACCACGGCTACCTACCGCGTAAGCGGCTCCGATTTCCCTGGCGCGGGCACCTATTATATAGTGGCCCAGGCCACTACCGACTGCGGCAATGTAACCGGCACTAGCGCCCCCATCACCATCACCTTAACAGCCCCACAGCCCCAGCTAACCGTGTCGGCTACTACCCTAACCGATTTCGGCAGCGTGGTAGCGGGCGGCGCTTCGGCGGGCCAGTCGTTTACGGTGAGTGGCAGTGGCCTCACGAGTCCCATCCTGCTCACGCCCCCGGCGGGCGTTGAGATTCGCACGGGTAGCAATCCATTTGCTTGCTGCACCATTTCGCTGGCTCCTGCCGGTGGCACGGTGGGCAATACCACCATTGATGTGCGTTTTGCCCCCACGGCGGCGCAAGCGTATCAGACCTCTATCCCCGTAACCAGCACTGGCCAGCCGGCACAGGCCGTGGCAATAAGCGGCACCGGCACGGCGCCTGTATACCCGGCCACGCTGAGCACCACGGCCGTAGCGGCCATCACGACTACCACTGCCACTACTGGCGGCACCATCGCCAACGACGGCGGCAGCTCCGTAACGGCCCGTGGTGTGGTGTGGGGTACGGAGGTGAACCCTACCCTGGGCACCAACAGCACAGTGGACAGCACCGAAGCCAGCACCTTCACAAGCGTGCTCCGCGACCTGCTGCCTGGCACTACCTACTACGTGCGCGCCTATGCCACTACGGCTGTGAGCACAGCCTACGGCGAGGAGTTTGCCTTCACAACTGCCGCCGTAGCACTGGCTACCGAGCCTACCACGCAGCCCACGCTCGTGGCCACGCAGGTAACCAGCACCTCGGTGCAGCTGCGCCTAACGGGCGGCAATGGTGCCAAGCGCCTAGTGCTGGTGCGCCAGGGTAGCACTGTAGATGCGCTGCCCACCGATGCTACCACCTACACCGCCAATGCGGCCTTTGGGCAGGGTAGCCAGGTAGGCACCGGCAACTACGTAGTATATAGCGGCAACGCCGATAGCGTGCTAGTAACCGGCCTGCGCCCGGCCACGTCGTACGCGTTTGCCGCCGTAGCATTCAACGACAATGGCACGCCCTTCGCCGAAAACTACCTGACCACTGCACCCGCTACCTTGGAGCAAACCACACCGGCCGCTCCGGCGCAGCTGTTGCTGGTAGAAAACTTTGAATACCCAGTCGGTACGCTGCTGACCGCCAACAACTGGACGGCCCACAGCGGTGCAGGCTCCCGCTCCCTCACCGTGGTGACGCCCAGCCTGAGCTACCCCGGCTACGACGCCAGCAACATCGGCAACGCCACGGCCCTGACGGGCAGCGGCGAGGATGTGAATCGGCAGTTTGCGCCGGTGTATGCCCGCACGCCGGTGTACGCGTCGTTCTTGGTGAACGTGAGCAACGCCACTACAACCGGTGACTATTTCCTGCACCTGGGTCCCGCTAACTTAGGCTCTGCCTTCCGGCCGCGGGTGTTTGTGCGCCGGTCGGGTACGGGCAAGCTACAGTTCGGCATCAGCGGCAGCGGCGCGCCTACCTATACCACTACGGAGTATGAGCTGAACACGACCTACCAGCTGGTGGTGAAATACATGTTCGATGAAAGCGGCAATGTGAGCCAGCTGTTCATCAATCCGGCTGCCGACGCCGAGCCGGCCACTGCCAACATTAGTGTCAGCGAAGCCGGTACTTCCTCACCGTCTGATATTGGCACGCTGGCCCTACGCCAGGGTTCCAGCTCGCCAGCACTGGTCATCGACGGCATCCGGGTGGGAACTACCTACCGCACCGTGCAGACGGGTACTACCTGCGAAACGCCGCAGCCGACCTTTGCGGCTACCACTGTGTGCGTGGGCACGGCCACGGCCTTCACCAGCACTTCCACAGTAGTAGAAGACAACGCCACCTTTGCCTGGGATGTGGATGGCGACGGCAAAACCGACTATACCACCAAAGGGGCTTTCACGCACACCTATGCCGCGGCCGGCACCTACCAGACTACGCTGACGATTACGCAGGGCACGTGCACTAACACCTACACGCAGGCCGTAACGGTGCGTGCTCTACCCACGGCTACCCTTGCCGGCACTGCCACCGTATGCGCAGGCGAGTCGACCACGCTGACCGTGCACCTGACCGGCGCAGCACCCTGGACCGTAAGCTACCAGCCCGAGGGCGGCAGCGCCACTACCCTGACTGTAACGGCCGACCAGGTGAATGCCGAAGGCAACTACCTGCTGACGGTGCAACCCGCCGCTACCACCACCTACCGCCTCACGGCCGTATCAGATGCTAATTGCACCGGCCTCACGCCCACGGGTACTGCTACCGTTATTGTGAATACGCCGCCCGTCGTAACCGTGCCTACCGTGGCCCCTGTATCGGCGGCCTATGGCCAGACGGGTGCCTCTGTAGCATTTGCGGCTACGGCCACGGGTAGTCCTGCTCCAGTGCTGACTTATAGCATTGTGCGCAACGGCACCGCAACGGCCATTACCTCACCTTACACCTTCCCCGTAGGCACTACTACCGTAACGGCTACAGCCACCAACAGCTGCGGAACGGTGAGCGAGACGTTTGCCGTAACGGTGCAGGCCACGGCCGCTAGTCTGAGCGTGCTGCACCTGGATGCCGACCGCCAGCTTACCAACAACGCCATCAAGCCCTACCTGCAACTGCGTAATGAAAGCAGCACGGCCATTCCCTACCAGCAACTCACGGTGCGCTACTGGCTGACGGCGGAAAACTACGCCGCCATGCAAGGTGCTGTAGATTACGCTCAGCTGGGCACTGGCAGTGTACAGTTGCGTTACGTACCGCTCACCGAGCCGCGTCAGGGTGCGTTTGGCTACATGGAGTATAGCTTCTCGGCTGCGGCGGGCAACCTGGCGGCCGGTGCCAGCTCCGGCCCCATTCAGGCCCGCTTCTACAAGCAGGACTGGACTAACTTTAACGAAGCCGATGATTATTCCTACGCCAACAACAGCGCTTATACCAAGAATGCACGCATCACGGTGTACCGCAATGGGCAGTTGGTAGGGGGCGTGGAGCCGGCTCCGGTAGCTGCTACCCGCAACCTGCGTGTGTACGTGCAAAACACGTCGTCTTCGACTACCACAAACACCATCAGCACGACCCTGCAAGTGCGCAACGAGGGCAATACCCCCGCCGCCTACCAGGACTTGACGGTGCGCTACTGGCTGAGCCCCGAGGGCACGGCTGCCCTGCTCTCAGCCGTAGACTATGCCCAACTAGGCAACAACAACGTGCGGCTTGTGACGGGCCGTTCGGGCACCCAAACCTATGCTGAAGTGCGCTTCAGCGCGGCGCTGGGCACGTTTGCGCCGCTCAGCAGCACCGGTAACATTCAGTACCGCCTATACAAACAGGATTGGTCGGCTTTCCAGCACACCAACGACTACTCCTACCAGGCTAAAGGCAACGCCATACTGGAAAATGCCCGCGTGACGGTGTACCTGCAAGGCCAACTGGTATACGGCACCGAGCCAGCCGGCGCCCTGGCTGCCTCGGCTACCAGCACTGCACTAACAGTGGCTGAAGAGGGTAGTGCAAGCGCCGCCGTGGCACTGCGCAGCTACCCCAACCCCTTCTCTGATGAAACGCAGCTGACCTTCACGCTGGATCAGGACCAGGCCTATACGCTGGCCATCTACGACGTGAGTGGCCGCCTAGTGCAGCAACTACCCACTGGCAAAGCCAATGCAGGCCAACCAGTGCACGTAACTTGGCAACCTGCTGGCCTACCCGCCGGCGTCTACCTGGCCCGCCTGACCACCGCCAACGGTGTGCAGCAAGTGAAGCTCGTACGTCGCTAAGCGCATCTGCCTGTATAGACAGGCAAAAAGCCCCCACCGGCGTAAGCTGGTGGGGGCTTTTCTTTATATCACACTAGATAAAACCTTGTCGGCTGGCTCCTCCTCTCCTTTTTCGGAAAGGGGGCCAAGGGGTGAGGCGCCCAGTCAGAACGACTTCTAGCTATTACTTATACAACGTATTATCTACCAAGCCATTCACGTAAAACTGCACGCACGCTTTTAATTCATCCCCATACTGCCGTAGCTTCTGCGGGTCGGGATTCGCTAGGGGCGTGGCTGGGATGAAGTGGGTACGGTAAGGATAGAGGCGCACCTGGTTATCGGTGGTTAGCTCGGTCACAAAATCAGTGTGAACCAAGAAGTAGCTGCCACCGCTCAGGAACATGGCGCGGCCTGTAGTGCCTTGGTCGAATACGGAGTAGCCGAAGGGCAGGAGTGGGGCGCTAGCGCCGCGTTGCAGATAGTCGAGCACGGTGACGGGCACGTCGGCTTGCTGGGTGATGCGGTGTACGTCGGCCGGGGGTAGGGCGTGGCTGGGATGGAACAGCAGCAGCGGCGTTTTGTAGGCGCCCAGCGTATTGCGGTAGCCTGGCCGGTCCGATTGGGAAGTGTGGTCGGCTAGCAGCACAAACAGCGTATTGCGGTACCACGGCTGCCGGGCCGCCGTTTTGAAGAACTGCCGTAGCGCGAAATCGGTGTAGGCAATGGTGCGATGAATAGGCAAAGTGCCTTTCGGAAAACGCTTCTCATACCCCGCTGGCAGCCCAAACGGCTCGTGCGAGCTGAGCGTGAACAGCAAGCTGAAAAACGGCTGCCGTTGCTGCCCTAGTTGCCGGGCAAAATACTGCAGGTAGGGCTCATCAAAAATACCCCAATGGCCGTCGAAATTGGGGCTTTGGGTGGCGCCGGGGTATTCTTCCAGTCCTAAATAGCGTTGCATACCGGCGGCCCCGGCAAACGTGTTGAAGCCCATGGTGCCATTCTGGGCGCCATGGTACATGCTGGTGCTATAGCCCTGCCGCGCCAGGATTTCGCCCAGGCCATGCATCTCATCCGTCTGGAAGTTGGAGGTAATAAACGGGCTTTCCAGGAGCGACGGCAGCCCCGCCAGCGTGGCCGGTAAGGCCTCAATAGAGCGTCGGCCATTAGCGTAATGCTCCCGAAAAAACAGCCCCTGCGTGGCCAGCGAATCGAAAAATGGCGTGTAGCCGCGGCCGTTGTTTTCGGCCCCCACATACTCTGAGGCAAAGCTCTCTAGCAAGAGTACCACCACGTTGTCGGGGCGTGGGGGGAGGGTAGGGGCCGGCAGGGACCGTGCCGCCAGCGCCTGCCGTAGCGCAGCATCGGAGGCGAAGTACTGCCGATGGTCGATGCTCTGATAGCCCAGGCTTTTGATGAAGGTGAAGGTGCTGTTGAGTGCTAAGTGGCCCAGCACGGCTGGCTGCTGCACAAAGGCCGCGCCGGTGCGCAGCGGCTTTAGCTGTAACCCACCCCGGATGCCCAGCACTACCAACCCGGCCAGCAGCACCAGCTGTGCCGCCCAGCTGCCATAGTGGGCAGCTGGGCGCCGAGTACGCCCACGCGTCCGCTCATCCTGCACGGCGCGCTGAGTAGGCAGCGGGTACAGCCACCACAGCAAGGCCAGCAGTGCCAGCAGCGGCAGCAGCAAATACCAATACTGCCCCACCAACTGCCCCGCTTGCCGGCGCACGTCGTCACCAATGGTGGTTAGCTCGTTGGAAGTACGCCGACCAATAAACTTAAAATACTCAGCGTCAATGATATTAAGCGCAATGCCCAGCGTGTTCAGCACCACGAATAGTACGCGCAGCAGCCTTTGCCACCCGCGCCCATACGCCGGCACTGCCGATAGCACCACCCACGGCAGGTTCAGCAAGAGCAGCGCCGCTATATCGAACCGGAAGCCGTGCCAGAAGGCCAGCAGCACCTGTCCGGTCGTGGCCTCCTCAAACGTGGTGTGGTTGGCCCAGTAAAAGCCCAGGCGCAGCAGCAGATACACCGCCAGCAGCAGCGAAAATCGGCGCAGCAACAGCCGGAAGGCAAGCATAGGCATAGGCGCGGCTATTGGTCAGAGGAAGGCGAAATGCGCAGGGCCTGCCCATCGGGGAGGTTGCGGATCTGGCGGTAGAAGTCAGCCAGAAACGCTAGGCGCTCAGCGGTGGGCTGGGGGCGTAGCGTGCGTTGCTGGTTGGGCGCCTCCACGCACTGCGGCGGCTGTATGCTCAGCAGCTCGCCGGGGCGCAGGTGCCCGCCGCCTTTCAGGTAGGAAATCAATAGTTCAAGCCCCAGCGCCTGCTGCGGAAACTTCTCTACGCCCGCAATAAACTTCTCGAAGTCAACCTGGAGGTAGGCAATTTCGCCAGTTTCAGCGTCCAGAAACACCACTTCTTCGCCACGCAGCAGGAACTGGTTGCCGGCGTAATCCTCGGCAAACGGTATATCGGTGGGACGCACTTTCTGGTAGCGAGCCGATAACGCAGTTTCGCCTTCCCAGGCATGGCGTAGCGAGTGCCACGCAGGCGCTTGGCAGCAGCCGCGCAGGTGCAGGCCGCCCTGATAGGCCAGCAGGCCGTTGCACTGCAACAGGTAGTTCTGCAACGCCAGGGGTAGGCGGGCAAACGTAGCGGCGTCCGACACCGGCTCGCCTTGGTAAATAACTCCTTTCATGTTGAAAGACAAGCAAAAGAGAACGTCATTTCGACCAGCGGGAGAAATCTTGCGTGCTCCGGTGATTACCACCTGGCGTCAGCACGCGAGATTTCTCCCGCTGTTCGAAATGACGTTCTAGTATTCAATAATGCTACTATGTCAAAAGCAGCTTACGCAACGGGCGTCGGCATAGGCTTCAGCACCGATTCAACGCTGGCCAGGGGTAGGCCCCAAGCATCGGCTACGCCTTTGTATACCACTTCGCCATTCACCACGTTCAGACCTTTCTGCAGGTCTTCGTTGAGCAAACAAGCCACGCGCCAGCCCTGGTTCGCCAGCTTCACGGCGTAGGGTAGGGTAGCGTTGGTGAGGGCTAGGGTAGAGGTGTAGGGCACTGCGCCAGGCATGTTGGCCACGCAGTAGTGCACCACCTCATCAATAATGAAGGTAGGGTCTTCGTGCGTAGTGGGGCGGCAGGTTTCGATGCAGCCACCTTGGTCCACAGCCACGTCGACGAGTACGGTGCCGGGCTTCATGTCCTTCAGCATGTCGCGGGTGATGAGGTGGGGTGCTTTGGCACCCGGAATTAGCACAGCGCCCACAATGAGGTCAGCGGTTTTGATAGCCTCGCGGATGTTGTACTCGTTCGAGTACACCGTCGACACGTTTTTGGGCATGATGTCATCCAGCTCACGCAGACGGTTCAGGCTGATGTCCATGATGGTCACCTGCGCGCCCAAACCAGCGGCAATCTTAGCTGCTTGCGTACCCACAATGCCACCGCCCAATACTAGCACGTGCGCGGGCTTCACGCCGGGCACGCCGCCCAGCAGGATACCGCGGCCTTTCAGCGGCTTCTCCAAGTACTTGGCGCCTTCCTGGGGGGCCATGCGGCCAGCCACCTCGCTCATCGGAATCAGCAGGGGTAGGGCGCGCGAGGGCAACTCCACAGTTTCGTAGGCCAAGCACACGGCTTTACGCTCCAGCATAGCATGGGTCAGCTCCTCGCTGCTGGCAAAGTGGAAGTAGGTGAACAGCAATTGACCTTCCTTGATCAGCGCATACTCTTGCTGAATCGGCTCCTTCACCTTGATAATCATTTCGGCCGTGGCGTACACGTCCTCAATGGTTGGGAGTAGTTCGGCGCCTGCCTGCTGGTACTCGGCGTCCTGAAAGCCGCTGCCCAGACCAGCCGTGGCCTGCACGTACACCGTATGGCCGTGCTTGCGCAACTCGGCAACGCCGGCGGGCGTCAGACCCACGCGGTTTTCATTGTTTTTAATCTCTTTCGGAACGCCGATTAACATGGCAGAAAAGAAAAAATAAGAGAAATGGGAAATGGAAATGCAAATATACAGCAGTGGTGAAGTTGTGAAGGGTGACGTTCTATATAAAGCGGCCTGTGCACTACTCGGCACTCACTTCATTAGAACGTCAAACTCATAGCTTGCCCTCTAAACATCACTACTTAAACGGAACGCTCACGTCGCTTTCTTTCACTAGGCTGGCAGCGTTCAGACTTTTCACTACCTCGGCTTTCAGCGTCAGCTTCAGGTCGCTACGTGGGTCGTTGCTGGTGAGGGTGGCTTCGTCAACCATCGCGCCAAGCTTGCGCTGGGTGTAGATGATGTCTAGGGTGCCGCTTTGGCCGGGCTTGATAGGACCCGGTGGCGTTTTGAACCCAATGCAGTAGCAGCCCGACGAAATACCACTGAACACAAGATCCTGCTTACCCGTGTTTTGCACCACGAAGCGGGCCACCGGCTGCTGGCCGGCCTCGATGCGGCCAAAGTTGTGCACCGGCTGGGCCACCACGGCCTTCGGCGCAGCCGCCAGTTCGGCCGGCGTAAGCGACTTGCGAATTTCTTCCTTGTTCAGCACCGTGCCTTTTATGGTGAGTACTGTGCTGGGCGCGTTGGTGTTGGTAGTAACAGTGATGGTCTTGTTGAATACGCCCGGCCGCCCGGCACTGCTATACATAGCCTTCACCACGCCCATCTTGCCGGGTAGGATGGGCGTGCGCGTCCACTCCGGCGTGGTGCAACCGCAGCTAGCTTGCACGTTGCCAATCACCACGGGTTGGTTGCCGGTGTTCTTGAACTTGAACTCGTGCGTGGCCACCGTGCCCTCGGGCACCTTCCCAAAATCATATAGTTCCTCCTGAAAGGTGATGATGCCCTGGGCGTGGACCGTCGTGGCGAGGCCAGCTAGGCACAGCAGCAAGCTGGCCACGAAGCGTAAAGGAACAGGCATAAGTAGCAGATAAGTGGTAAAAGAAAAATTCTCGCGGCGCAAAAGTCTCTCAGAGAGCGTAACTTAAACCGGCAGCAGTCAGTTCCGGCAAAGATACGTACTAGCTGACCGGCACAGCAACGAAACGGGCGGTAAGGGGGCGCATTCTCCTGCCCCGGCATTTTCCGTACTTTTGTGTGCCGCATTGGCCTACATCTACTCCCTCCTATATTCCCACCCGTACTTCTGTTCTTTTTCTGCTTTTCTATGTCTACTACTCCTGAAACTGCCGACCTGCTCACCGCAACTGCTCTGCGCCGGGAAGACTTGCTGCACGATTACCGCCTGGGGTGGGAAAGTCGACAGGCCTCGTTGGCTGGCCGCAAGGAAGTGTTTATGGGTAAAGCCAAGTTTGGCATTTTCGGGGATGGCAAGGAGCTGCCCCAGCTGGCCATGGCCCGTGCTTTCCGGCCCGGCGACTGGCGTGCCGGCTACTACCGCGACCAGACCTTTATGTTGGCCATCGGTGAGCTGACCTTGCAGCAATACTTTGCGCAGCTCTACGCCAACCCCGACGCGGAAGCCGACCCCGCTTCGGCCGGCCGCAGCATGGGCGGACACTTCGGCACCCGCCTGCTCGACGAGGATGGCCAGTTCCGGAACCTAGCGACCAGCAAAAACTCCTCAGCTGATATTTCGCCCACGGCAGGCCAGATGCCGCGTCTGGTAGGGCTGGCTTACGCTTCCAAGCTGTTTCGGCAGAACCCCGAGCTGCACCAGTTCACGGAGCTTTCCACCCAAGGCAACGAGGTAGCATTCGGTACCATCGGCAACGCGAGTACCTCCGAGGGGGTGTTTTTTGAGGCCATCAACGCGGCCGGTGTGTTGCAGATTCCTATGCTGATGTCGGTATGGGACGACCACTATGGTATTTCGGTGCCAGCCGAGTATCAGACCACCAAGCAAAGCATTTCGGCTATTTTGGCTGGCTTTCAGCGCGAAGGCGAGGGGCAGGACGGCTTCGAGATTTTTGTAGTGAAAGGCTGGGACTACCCCGCCCTTATTGACACCTACCAGCGCGCTGCCGAAGTGTGCCGCACCCAGCACGTGCCCGTGCTCATCCACGTAACGGAGGTGACGCAGCCCCAGGGCCACAGCACCAGCGGCTCGCACGAGCGGTACAAGAGCCGGGAGCGCCTGAGCTGGGAAGAAGAGCACGACTGCCTGCGCAAGATGCGCGAGTGGCTGCTGGTAGAAGGTCACGCCACCGTAGCCGAGCTGGACCGCATAGAAGCAGAAGCCAAAGAAACCGTGAAGCAGGCCCGTACTGCCTCCTGGAACGCCTTCTTCAGCCCCATCAAGCAGGAGCGCGATGAGGCAGTGAAGCTGCTTGATGCCCTGCTGCTTGAAACCAATACCGAAGACCAGTTGCGCGAACTGGTATCGGGGCTGCAATTCAACCCCGCGCCTATTCGGGCCGATATTATGCGTACGGTGCGCCGGGTGCTGCGCCAGGTGCGCGGCCAGCGCAGTGCCGCCCGCCGCGACCTGCTGAACTGGCTGGAGCAAGCCGAAGCCGACAACGCCGACCGCTACAACTCCTACCTGCACAGCCAGAGCGAGCATGCCACCACCAATATTGAAGAAGTGCCCGCCGAGTTTGCCCGCAACGCTCCGCCCGTAGACGGCCGCGAGGTGCTGCAGGCGTGTTTTGAGGCCAACTTTCGCCGCGACCCTACCATCTTCGCCATTGGCGAAGATGTAGGCCGCATCGGCGACGTAAACCAGGCCTTTGCGGGCTTGCAGGCCAAGTTTGGCGAGTTGCGCGTGACGGACACTGGCATTCGGGAGTGCACTATTGTGGGGCAGGGCATTGGTGCGGCCTTGCGCGGCCTACGGCCTATTGCCGAAGTGCAGTACCTCGACTATCTGCTCTACGCCATCCAGATTCTCTCCGACGACCTTGCCAGCCTGCAATACCGCACTAAGGGCGGGCAGAAAGCGCCCCTGATTGTACGCACGCGCGGACACCGGCTAGAAGGTATCTGGCACTCCGGCTCGCCTATTCAGATGGTGCTGGGTTCCATTCGCGGGATGAAGCTATTGGTGCCGCGCAACATGACGCAGGCGGCGGGCTTCTACAACACACTGCTACGCTCCGACGAGCCGGCTCTTGTGATTGAATGCCTGAACGGCTACCGCCTCAAAGAGCAGGTTCCAACTAACGTGGGTGAGTTTACCCTACCCCTGGGTGTGCCTGAGGTGCTGCGCGAAGGTATCGATGTGACGGTGGTGACTTATGGTTCCATGTGCCGCATTGTACTGGACGCAGCCCAGCAACTAGCCGAGGTAGGCATTTCGGTGGAGGTGATTGACGTGCAGACGTTGCTACCCTTCGACACCCAGCACATCATCGCCGACAGCCTGCGCAAAACCAGCCGCGTAGTGTTTGCCGACGAAGACGTACCCGGCGGTGCTACAGCCTACATGATGCAGCAGGTGCTGGACCAGCAGCAGGCCTACCGCCACCTCGATGCGCAGCCACGCTGCCTCTCGGCCCAGGCCCACCGCCCACCCTACGGCTCCGACGGCGACTACTTCAGCAAGCCCAACGCCGAAGACGTATTCGATACAGTATATGAGCTGCTGCACGAAACCAACCCCAAGCAGTTTCCGGCTATTTACTAGGGCAAAAGCACCGGCCCGGCTCTTATAGAGCCGGGCCGGTGCTTTCCTGTTCCATTTGCATCGCATAGGATAAAAAACAAACAGTCCGACACCAAAAGGCATCGGACTGGGAAAGACCAGCGGGAGTTTGCTGCTGGCCAGGCGTTGTACGAGTTACTTCTATTTTGCTGTAATTGGATCCGTCACCACCTCGTTGCTCATGTTCAGGGCGCGGTCTGCAATGGATACTTTGAAGCGGATTTTGGAACCGGTTGGGAAGGTGCTGTCGAAGACTTGCAGATCGAAATTCAGCGTACCGCGCTTCGGCTCTTTGCGGTCGTCGGAGGTGATGCGGGGAAAACGGCTGTCGTAAGGGAAAGCCAAGTTGTAGTCAACGTACGTATCGCCCCGTAAAATCTGGGGCTGGAAAAAGTAGTTGTTGTAAAACTTATTCTTAGTACCGTCGCTGTTCGTTTCACTATAAGGCGGACTGGTTTCCCCATTATTCAGACCCAGGTCGCCGTCGCCATCCCGAAAGGAAATCGTAACTCGCACGGCATCGTACGGCGTACCATTTTGCTCGGCCCGCGTGGCTGTAATGCTTTTAAACTCAATACTAGGCGTGTCCGGATAGTCGGGCGGGGTGAGGCACGACGACACGCCGGCACCAATCAGCAGGAAGGAAGCACCCAGTGCAAGCGTACGAGTAGTGAGCATAAAAGGCGATAAAGAAAGACCCGAAAAAGACGTTTCAGACGGCAACAAGGTACACATTTCCCAACGAAGCGGGCGTTTGTTTGTTGTACGATTCTAACCCCAATATGTACTAATGAGTTTCCGGCAAACCTACCTGCGTGCCCTACCCCAACTCACGGTGGAGCAAGCAGAAGAAACCGCTCTTACCCTGTTCCGCTACCAGGCCGTGCACTGTCCGCCCTACGCCGCCTACCTCGCCCAACTGGGCCGCGACCCGCAGACCGTGCAACGCCTCACCGATATTCCCTTTCTACCCATCGAGTTCTTCAAGACGCACGATGTACGCACCGAGCCACAGACGTGGGTAGGGCAGGAGCTGTTCCTGAGCAGCGGCACCACCCTGCAGCAGCGCAGCCGCCACCAGCTCCGCGACCCGCAACTCTACCGCGACAATGCTACCCTTATCTTCGAGAAGTTCTACGGCTCACTTACTAGCTGGACGTTTCTGGCCTTGCTGCCTTCCTATCTGGAGCAGGGCAATTCGTCGCTGGTGGCCATGATTGACGACTTTGCCCGCCGCTCCGGGCAGAAGCACGAGGCGTTCTTTCTGCGCGACCACGCCGCTCTATTGGCTACCCTGGCCGAGGCAAAGCGCGACCCAAGCCGCCGCATCATGCTCTTCGGCGTGAGCTACGCCCTGCTGGACCTGGCTGCCGAATACGGCCCGGCGCCCGAACTGCAAAACCTCACCGTACTAGAAACCGGCGGCATGAAGGGTAGGCGTCGCGAGATGATCCGCGAAGAACTACACGAGGAGCTGCAACAGGCCTTCGGTCCCGTTGGCATTCACTCTGAGTACGGTATGACGGAACTCCTGAGCCAGGCCTATAGCTTCGGCGACGGTCGTTTCCACGCGCCTGCCCAACTGCGGGTGCTCCTGCGCGACCCTAGCGACCCGTTCTCCGTCAGCACGGACCGCCCCGACGGCGCCCTCAACGTCATCGACCTCGCCAACGTGGACAGCTGCGCTTTTATCGAAACCAAAGACTTAGCGCGTATGCACCCCGATGGCTCATTTGAGGTACTAGGTAGGATGGATAATTCTGACGTGCGCGGGTGCAATCAAATGGCGTAAGTTATTAGATAGTTACTAGTTAGTCAGAGCAAAAAAGCGTTTGTCATCCTGAGCGCAGCGAAGGACCTTATCACCTTGGAACGAGTCGTTGGTACGCTTATCGTTCTACGGTCATAAGGTCCTTCGCTGCGCTCAGGATGACAAACGCTTTTTTGCTCTGACTAACTAGTAACCCACTTACTTCCCCGCAAACGCTTTAGCGTCGCTCTCGGAAATGGTATCGTCGCTCATAATCACCAAGCGCTCTACCACGTTGCGCAACTCGCGGATATTGCCGCGCCAGTCGAGGTTTTGCAGGTACTTCATAGCGGCGGGATCTACCTTCTTGGGCTTGTTGCCGTAGTCGCCTGCAATGTCGGCCAAGAACTTGGTGATGAGGGCCGGGATATCCTCGCGCCGGTCGTTGAGCGGTGGCACCTGAATGAGAATGACGGAGAGGCGGTGGTACAAGTCTTCGCGGAAGTTGCGGTCGGCAATTTCCTGCAACAGGTTCTTGTTAGTAGCCGCTAGCACACGCACATTCACCGAAATTTCCTTTTCGCCGCCTACCCGCGTTATCTTGTTTTCCTGCAAAGCCCGCAGCACCTTGGCCTGCGCCGAGAGGCTCATGTCCCCGATTTCGTCGAGGAACAGCGTGCCGCCGTCGGCCTGCTCAAACTTGCCGATGCGCTGCTTTACAGCCGAGGTAAACGAACCTTTTTCGTGGCCAAATAGCTCGCTTTCGATAAGCTCCGAAGGAATGGCGGCACAGTTTACCTCAATCATGGGACCACTGTTGCGGCCGCTTAGTTCGTGCAGTTGGCGGGCCACCATTTCCTTGCCGGCACCGTTGGGCCCCGTGATGAGCACGCGGGCATCGGTAGGAGCTACCTTCTCAATGGCCCGGCGCACCGTCTCAAGAGCCGGTGAGGTGCCTACCATCTGCGAGTTCTTGGCGACTTTCTTCTTCAGCGTCTTGGTTTCAGCTACCAGCTTGGTGCGGTCCAAGGCGTTGCGCACGGTGATGAGCAGGCGGTTGAGGTCTGGTGGCTTTTGTAAGAAGTCGTAGGCGCCTTTTTTGGTGGCATCCACAGCCGTATCGATGTTGCCGTGGGCCGAAATCATAATAAAGGCCGCGTCGGGAGCCACGATCTGGGCGCGCTCCAGCACCTCGATGCCATCCATCTTGGGCATTTTGATGTCGCAGAGCACCACGTCGTACTTATCTTTGATAAGCATATCGAGGCCAGTAGGGCCGTCCTCGGCCTGGTCGACTTTATAGCTCTCGTACTCCAAAATCTCTTTTAGAGTATTCCGAATGGCTTTTTCGTCGTCGATGATGAGAATACGGGGCATGAAACGAATAAGAGAGCGAGTGATGCGTATAGGGAGCGAAGGTAGCAAAAAGCAGCGGTCAGCCGTGTAGCGGCTTCGTATCAGAAACCAAAGCCGGTGGGTAGCGGTTGGCTGGAACTGCTGCTTTGTATACGAACGTTCGCGCAGGTATAGTTTGCATATAACTCACCGAAATAATCGGCAGCTTGCAACCGATGCTGACTGCGGATGCCTAGACGCGTTACCCCTATCCCGAAGCCGGTAAAAGCAACCGTCGTCCGCCGCCCGCGTTACTTGGCAAACTCACCGACCCATTCCATGAAAAACACCTTGACTCGTTTCTTGCTACCCTCCGCCGCCGTGGTTGGTAGCCTTGCGCTATACGCGCTAACCACACCCGACCGGGTAGTACCCGATGCCGATAATGCCGGGCTAAAACTGCCTACCGGCTTCAGCGCCCTGGTAGCTGCCGAAACCGGTGGCCGGGCCCGCCACCTTACCGTCACGCCCCAGGGCGTAGTATACGTAAAGCTAAACCGCGTGAAAGACGGCAAAGGCATTCTGGTGCTGCGCCCCAGTAGTGCCGGCAAAGCTACCGTTACGGGCGGCTTCGGCGGCTACGGCGGTACGGGCATGTACAGCAAAGACGGTTACCTATACGCCTCTTCCGACGAAGACGTGTACCGCTACAAGCTCGACAGCAAAGGTGAAGTGACCAACCCTACCCAGCCCGAAAAAATCGTGACGGGCCTGATCAACCGCCGCCAGCACGAAAGCAAATCGGTGGTGCTCGACAACAACGGCAACATCTACGTGAACGTGGGTGCTTTCTCTAACTCCTGCCAGGAGCGCGACCGGCGCCCCGGCTCCATGGGTATGCCCAATTGCCCGGTGCTGGACTCGGCAGGTGGCATCTGGCAGTTCAAGGCCAACAAGCTGAATCAGAAATACGGCGACGGTACGCGCTACGCCACGGGGCTTCGCAACGTAGTAGGGCTGGACTGGAACCAACAAGACAACCAGCTATTTGTGATGCAGCACGGCCGCGACCAGTTGCATACGCTATTCCCGGATAAGTACACCGAGAAAGAGTCGGCGCAGTTTCCAGCGGAGTGCATGTATGCCCTCAATAAAGGTGATAACGCCGGCTGGCCCTACATCTACTACAACCAGGAAATAAGCAAGAAGATGATGGCGCCCGAGTACGGCGGCGACGGCAAGAAAACCGTGGACGATAAGTATATCAATCCGGCCGCGGCCTACCCTGCGCACATGGCCCCCAACGGCCTGCTGTTCTACACGGGCTCCATGTTCCCGGAGAAATATAAGAACGGTGCGTTCATTGCATTCCACGGCTCCTGGAACCGTGCTCCTGAGCCGCAAAAAGGTTATTTCGTTGTGTTTCAGCCCTTCAAGAATGGCAAGCCCAGTGGCAACTGGGAAGTGTTTGCCGACAACTTTGCCGGCTCGCCTGAAAAAGCTGCTTCTGGCCGTGCCGACCACCGCCCCTGTGGCCTGGCTCAGGGTCCCGACGGCTCGCTCTACGTCTCTGACGACGTGAAGGGCACCATCTACCGTATCGTTTACAACAAAAAATAATGAAGTCTCCCTTCCTGATTGTTGCTTTTGCGCTGCTTTCCCTACCCGCTTTAGCCCAGAAGAAGCCTGCTACGCCTACCTCAAAGCCGGGCACCGCTGCCGTGTCGGGGGTGGTATTGGCATCGGGCAAGAAAGTGTACACGCAAAACTGCCTGACCTGCCACATGGCCGATGGTGGCGGCGTGCAGAACATGAATCCGCCCCTTACGAAGACGAGCTACGTACTGGGCGATAAAACCCGCCTCATCAACGTGCTGCTCAACGGTATGGAAGACCAAGATATCGACGGCGAATCCTACCAAAATGCGATGCCCGCCCACGACTTCCTGACCGATCAGCAGATTGCCGACGTGCTTACCTACGTGCGCAATAGCTTCGGCAATAAAGCCAGTGCCGTGCAGGCCGCAGAAGTGAAAACTGCCCGCGCTGCAAAGAAGAAGTAGAGGTGTTTCTACTCTCTTGTGAGGGTAGGAAGCAAAAAAGCCGCCGCAACAAGAGTTGCGGCGGCTTTTTGTTGTGGGTAATGAGTCTGTAAGCCGGGTTTTGTACGCGTTGCCGCGCCTCCACCATTTATCTAGGCCAGTCCTCGCGGAAAGGCTCCATCAACCTACCCACGGACGCCGGACGAGCCGCCCGGTGCCTCGGCCCGAGGGCCGGGGCGTGTCCGCTTATTTGGTCTTTCAACCCCTGAGGTTTACCCAGCCGACACGGTCACCCGGCCGCTGGTGCGCTCTTACCGCACCTTTTCACCCTTACCTTTTTGTTAGGGTAGGAGGGTGTGGGGGTAAGAGGGTAGGAGGGAAAACCCTCTTGCACTCCCACCCTCTTACCCCCACACCCTACCAAAACGGCGGTAGTTTTCTGTGGCACTGGCTGTCCTGGGTTGCTTTACGCTTCCCAGTCCTTCCCGTTAGGAAGCAGGGTGCTCTGTGTTGCCCGGACTTTCCTCGTCGCCATTCTTACGTCTGGCGCCGCGGTGGAGCAACTCATTACGGATGCAAAGATAGCGCAACGCTGCTAGGAAAGCAGCCAACGTGCTAAAGTGCAAAAGTAATAGAGTGGTTATTGAATATAAGAGCAGAATTATTTTCTGCAATATGATATGAAAAAATTAATAAAAGGGATAGTTTGATGAGACCATTCGGTTCGTAATCGATTTCTGATTATGACTTGAGTGGGAAGTGCATCGCTTATTTTCATTCCTTCCTTTCCTCCAAGTTTCAGTATCATGCAGAAAAAAGTACATCACTTGCGTCTGTCCTCTTGGGCAGTAATAGCTACAGTAATGGCTGGCTCCGCGGCTTTGTCTTCTTGCTCCGACGAAATGGCAATGCCCTCGGACCCGGTAGTAGCCACCGTGACAAACGATGCAAAATCAGCCGATGATGTGTTGCCCGGGCAATACATTGTGGTGTTGAAAGAGGATGCCGTAGCTACCACTTCAGCCGACAACTACGAAGGCAAAGTGCGGAAAGTGAAAGCCAAAGCCTATGGTTTGCTGAAAGCGCGTGGGTTGAACGAGCAAGCGGTGGGCCACGCCTACGGTCACGTGTTGAAAGGCTTTTCGGCTAAGCTGACGGCCGCCGAGGCTGCGGCGCTACGTATGGATGCCAGCGTGGCGTATATAGAGCAAGATCAAGTGATTTCGCTGGGTAAACCAGGCGGTGGAGGCACTGCGCCAGCTGCCCAAACCATTCCCTATGGCATTGCACGGGTAGGCTACGGCGATGGTACCGGTAAAACAGCTTGGGTAATTGATTCCGGCATTGACCTAGACCACCCCGACCTAAATGTAGACGTCACGCGCAGCCGCTCATTCCTCACCAGCGGCAAAGGCTATACGTCGCCTGATGATGGCAACGGCCACGGCACGCACGTGGCGGGCACTATTGCGGCCCGCAACAATAATATTGGGGTGGTAGGGGTAGCAGCAGGTGCCTCAGTGGTGGCAGTGCGTGTGCTCGACTCGCGCGGGAGCGGCTCCAACTCCGGCGTTATTGCCGGCGTCGACTACGTAGCGGCCAACGGCAAAGCTGGCGACGTGGCCAACATGAGCCTGGGTGGCGGCGTATCGCAGGCCCTGGACGATGCCGTGCTACGCGCCTCGCAAGGTGGGGTACTGTTTGCCTTGGCCGCCGGCAACGAAACCGACAACGCTAACAATCACTCGCCCGCCCGCGTGAATGGACCCAACATCTACACCATCTCGGCCATGAACAGCTCCGACAGCTGGGCTTCCTTCTCCAACTTCGGCAACCCACCGGTGGACTACTGCATGCCTGGTGTGAATATTCAGTCTACCTGGCTAGGTGGTGGGTACAACACCATCAGCGGCACCTCTATGGCTAGCCCGCACATGGCCGGTGTGCTGCTGCTACGAGGTAAGAGCTTCACTACCAGCGGCACCGTGAAAAACGACCCCGACGGCAACGCCGATCCGATTGCGCATTTGTAGAATAGATGTGCTATTACATAAAAAGGCCGCCGCAACGTGGGTTGCGGCGGCCTTTTTTAATGATAAGGTTCTAAACCTAGGAGGACGTGTATACTCATACTTTCAGGCATTATGAAATAGTAAGTAAGTATGAAAGGGAAGACCACACTTACTGCTAAAAATAGTGAATGTGCTACGAAAAAACGGTTTCCTCTAGGTCTTCTAGTCTTAGAGCTTAATAGGATTTCACCTACAGTGCAGGGGACAAAAACTGAAAAGAGCATATAGATGAACGGCGGACCGAAAGTATATATACTGCGTGTAGTACTCCACATTATTATCGGCCAAATTATCAGCGTAATAGCTAAGAAAATTCTGATGAATATTACTTTTAGACTTGTTTGAGAAGAGGTAATAACTATCGCCAACATAGCTCGACACCAAGCAATAGTAGCTAATAGCAGCGCAAGCATTAGTAAGATACCCATAATCTACCTACCCTCCCACACATTATCCTTCGGAAAGCTATCCGGCACGTAGGTGCTACCCAGCACCATGCGCTTGGCCGTTTTGTTGGTAGGGATATCCAGCGTGACGGAGGTATTGCCGGACTGCCATGCGGCTACGGAGCGGTGCAATTTGGTGGTGGTGCCGTCTGTGAAGGTTACGGTGAGGTCTACAGGAACGGGCTTGGTGCCTTTGGCGGCTACAACAACCTGGTAGCCGGTAGCTTGCTTGGTCACGGTTTGGATGGCCAGGTCAGGATAGCCGCTGTCGAAAAACCAGCGCTGCCAGAACCAGTTCATGTTTTGGCCCGCCCCGGCGTTCATCGAGTTGAAGAAATCGTAGGGCATGGGGTGCTTGCCGTGCCAGTTGCGAATGTAGGTGTGTAGCGCTTTCGTGAATAACTCGTCGCCAAGCATATCCTTCACGTAGAGGTAGCCCAGCGCCGGCTTGGGGTAGGAGTTGAGGTAGAACGGCACGCCCGACTGCTGCGTGGTGAGCGTGACGATGGGCATATCCTGCTCGGTGTGGGCAGAGCGGGCGTAGGGGGCCACACCGTATTCGTCCACTACCTTGGGGTCGATGAGGGGGGAGATGATCCACTCGCCGATGGTGGCCCAACCCTCGTCCATCCAGCCGTACTTGGTTTCGTTGGTGCCCATGTAGAATGGGAACATCGTGTGGAAGATCTCGTGGTCGGTGAGGGTGATGGCGTCCTCGCGGGTTTTGGTGGGATTGTCGTTCACCATCATGGGGTACTCCATCTGGTCGAGGCCGTCGAATACGGTTTCGTGAGGGTAGGGGAAGGGCCACTTCGGAAACGTGTAGCTCATGGCCTCCACTGTGCGGCGGGCAAAATGTACTACCTCCTCAAAATCCTTATGCTTGGGATTGTAGGCGGCATCTACGCGGGTGCGGCGCTTGGTGGCGGGGTCTACCACTAAGCTGCTGGCCTGCCAGGCATAATGGTCGGAGGTAGCAAACACGAAATCTACCACGTCCTGGGCCTCAAAGTGCCAGGTATTCTGCGCGTTGTTTGCCGTGATGCCCTTGCGTTTGGCCTCGGCAGCGCTGATAATCGTGATGATGTCGTCTTTCCGCTCCGCATCTTGCAGGCGCTGCGCGTATTTCTTCTGCAATACCTGCTGGGTGTTGGTGAGCGTGCCGGTGGCCCACACCACGAAATCCTTGGGCACGGTGATGTCTGCCTTGAAGTTGCAGAAGTCGTTGTAGAGCTCCGCCGAGCCGGTGTACGGAATGCGGTTCCAGCCGTCGATGTCGTCGTACACCGCGATGCGCGGGAAGAAATAGGCCACAAAGGCCGCCCCAGGCTCTACTTCGCCAGTGCGCTGGTGCGAGCCTTTGTTGAGGGTGTAGGAATAGGCTACCGTCACGCGGGCCGTTTGCTTGGGGCCAATGGCCTGGCGCACGGGCACCGTCATGTTGGTGGCATCGATGCGGCGCTGGCTTTCGTCGGTGACCTGGCCGTTGATGGTCAGCTGCTCAATCTGCACGCCGTCGGTGAGGTCGGCGGGGGAAAAGCGCGAGTCGCGGGGCGCGCCTTTCTGGTAAATGTTAGGGTAAAGCTTGAATACCAACTGCCGCAACGAGTCGGGGCTGTTGTTCTGGTAGGCAATATCTACGGTGCCTTTTAACAGGCGCGTAGTTGGATTGAAATTGACCTTAATAGTATAATCAGCGGTGTTCTGCCAATAGTTAGGGCCAGGCAGGCCGCTTTCAGCGCGGGTGCCTTTGGCGTAGGTGTCGGCTAGGTTGCGCGGGATGGGTAGGGGCTGCTGGGCCTGCACCGCAAAGGAGCCAAGCACCAGAAGAGAAGCGAGAGAAGGGGTGCGAAACATGATATGGAGTACGCAATAAGCGCGCCTAGCTGTTTCAGATGTATGAGGCATTAACCAAAGCGTCTGTCATCCTGAGCAGCGGGAAGGACCTTCTCACGTATAAACGAGTCGTTGTTACGAGTATCGTTCACACGTGAGAAGGTCCTTCGCGCTGCTCAGGATGACAGACGTGTTTCGCTAGCCAACCATCAGTTGCCGCTTACTTCAGCCGCACCAACGTAGCACCGTAACCAAACTTTTCCTTGCGGGCATCCTCAAAAAACTTGATGTCCTTATTTCGGCTCAAGTGCTTGTGAATTTCCTTGCGCAGTGTGCCATTGCCAGCGCCGTGGATAAACACGATTTCGTGCATGTTGGTGGCCAACGCCCGCGACAGGGCATCCTCAAACGTATCCATTTGAAGTTTGAGCATGGCTGTGTTGCTGAGACCTTCAGCGCCCTCGGGGCGCAAGGCTTCAATGTGCAGATCTAGCTCGTGCGGCGGGGCCACAATGGCCTTCACGGGCTCAGGGGCGGGAGCCACGGCAGCGGGCTTGGCGGGCGCATCGCCGGAAAGCTGGGCCTTTAGGGTCTCGGCCAGCTTCTCGGGGGTAGGGGGCGCAAGGGGCGCGGCGGGTTTCTCGTCGAGCTGGAAGAGATAGGCCTCCTTCTGGAGCACTGGCGCTTGCTGACGGCTTTTATAAAAGGTAGCTGCTTTAAACTGAGTACGCTTGCTCAGCAGCTCGTAGGCTGTGGTGCCGTTGAGCTGGTGGGGGAGAAGCTGCACCAGTACGGCCGGCCACTTGTCGAAATCCTTTAGGTGCCAGTGACCCAGGGGCTTGCTGGCGGCTTTGGGGCCTAGCTTATCGGAGGCCAGGCCGCGGTAGGTGCCATCGGAGCGCTCCTCGCCATAGGTGTAGAGCGCATCGGCGTCGGTGTTGTTGATGACGTGCACGGCTAGCAGCTCTGGCGACTGGTGCACCAAAGCCAAGTATAGTCCCTTCGCAATCTTCGCGGGTGGTGGGGTAGGGCTGCTGCCTTTCTTGGCCGCAGCCGCAGTCGGTGCGGGTTTTTCGCCAGCGGCCTGCGCGGCGCGGGCAGCGCCGGTGCTAGCGGCTTTGCGCTCGTTGGCCACGGCTGCCGCCGTTTGCCCGAAGGCTTTCTGCTCCTCGGCAGCCACTACCACCACCTCCCGGCGCAGCACCGGAATCGTGAAATCATTATCAATGGCTACTTCTACCAGATCGTTGTCGAGCAGGCGGGTAACAATACCTTCTTCGCGGCCGGTCAGCAGCCGCACTCTATCTCCTACTTGCATTTCGTTTATGAGGGGGTGGGTTCAATTTCAGAATACAACAAAAGTAACGGCCAAACGGTGGCAGCGTTGCTTGGTGCGTTGTGAGTTGTTGGCTAGGTGGTGCGTTCAACGGTGCGCCTCACCCCCGGCCCCCTCTCCGAAAAGGAGAGGGGGAGCCAGACGAGAAAAGTAAAACGTAGCAAATACGGCGGTCGAGAAGGTGTGCCGCGGCGTTGGCGTAGACAGACGAGAAAAGTAGAACGTAGCAGCCTTTGCTTGTAGCGCCAGGTTGGTTGGCGTAGCGAGCAGCCACAAAATCCGCGAAATCCGGAAACTCCAAGGGAATCCGTCAGTCGGACCTAATGATACAGCCCGTGCAACACCAGGCCGCGCCGGTTGCTGTATTCCAGAGCCGGCGCGGGCAGGTGGAAAATGCTGGCTACGTAGAACACGCGGCGCAATAGTTTGCTGCGGGTAGGAATATGGCGGAGGTCTACGTCGAGGGAAAGGTAGTATTGGCGGTAGGCGCGCAGGCCCAGGGCGGCGTTGGCGTTGGCATCGTTGTAGACCATTTGCTGGGCACCGTAGCCCACTGCCGGCTGTAGCCAGCGGGGCCAGCGCGAGGTGGCAGGCATAAAGGCACCTACATCTACGGCCAGCCAATAGGTCTGGCCGTTGTAGTCTTTCAACAGACGCTCGGCAAATGAGCGGCCCAGTACGTTGGGGCGCATGGGCGCGTAGCGCGTGGTTCGGAAGGATACTTTAGGCATAATGCGCACCTCATTCCAGGCCAGCTGCTGCCCAATCAGCCCCACCGAGCCCAGGAAATTAGCCGCCAGATCGGTGGCCGAGGCGCCGTACTTAGGGTCGTGGCCATCAAGAATTTCGATAGGGCTTTGCAGTAAGAATCCCACAAAGCCGCCGTACCAGATAGCCTTACGGTCGTCAAGACCCGCCCAGCGCAACATGTCCACGGCACCCCGACTCTCGTGAAAGGCCCCCCAGAAATGGCCGGCTTTGTCCATCTGCTTCCACTCCGGAAAATCATTGAACCAATGAAAGCTGCTCCGCTCGCCCGTGTACCAGGCTTTGCTGAGGCCATAAGTAAGGCCCGCGTAAGTAACGACCAGTCCACCGGCCAACAGGGGTAGGCGGCGGTTAAGGCGGGCTTGCCGCACTGAATCGGGTAGGGTAAGCTGCGGAACGGGGGTAGGCGCCGTGTAAGAAAAAGCAGAACGATAGGGCTGCGTGCGCAACCCGGCAACCACCTGTGCTTGTACTGGCAGGTGAGGTAGGCTCAACAGTAGCAGCAGGGTACTCCAGCACGTAAAAGGGTAGCAAACAGAGCGGAAAAGTGGCATTACGGCAGAGCAGGCAATAGCAAAATGCAAAACTACGCACAAAACCCGGGTGCAATTTGATACTGGGAAAAGACAATGCGTACCTTTACTATGCAAACGATTACGGAGCCGGAAAACAGCGTTTTTTGCTTGGGTCTGCTGCCGTCTTTCTTTTCAAATTCCCACTTTTTTAACGTCTGAATGAAAACACTTCGACTCCTCTGGCTTTTGCTGGCTGTGCTGAGCGGCGCCCCCGCCGCCTGGGCGCAGGTGGTAACGGCTACGCCTACCTTCTTCCGCGCAACGGAGCAGGTAACGCTCACCTTTGATGCCACTAAAGGCAACGCCGGCATGGCCAACTACACCGGCGACGTATACATCTACACTGGCGTCATCACCAACCTGAGCACCACGCCCAGCGACTGGAAGCACGTGAAGAATACCAACGGCTTCGGTACGCCCATTGCGGCTGAAAAGATGACGGCACTGGGCAACCATCGCTACAGCATCACCTTCGTGCCCGAAGACTACTATCCTGGCCTGAAGGGTTCGGGCGAAATCGTGCGGCAACTGGCTATGGTGTTTCGCGGGGCCAATGGCACACCCGAAGGTAAAGGCGCTGGCAACACGGATATTTTCGTAGACGTGTCGCAGACTACGGCTTTGCAGGCCAGTATCACGTCGCCGGCCACGAGCAACAACAATCCGGTGCTGGTGAGCGGCGGCTCGGTAGCCGTGACGGCTACGGCCTCGGCGGCGGCTACCCTCACGCTCACGCTCAACGGCACGCAGGTGGCGCAGCAGGCCAACGCTACCTCGCTGTCGGCTACGGTGGCTGTCACGCAGCCCGGTATTAATACGCTGATGCTCACGGCCACCAACGGCACTACTACCGTTACGGATCAGCGCCTACTACTTGTGCAGCCTACCATCACCACGGCTGCCCTACCTACCGGCGCGAAGAAGGATGGGGTGACCTACCTGAACGGCGGTACTTCTGTTGTTCTGAGTCTCACGGCGCCCGGCAAGCAAAGCGTGTACGTAATTGGCGAATTCAACAACTGGCAGCCCACGGCCGCTACCCTAATGAAACGCACCGATGCCAACGATGCCGAGAATGGCCGCTGGTGGGTACAGATTGAGGGCCTCACGCCGGGCCAGGAATACGCCTACCAGTACTTGGTAGACGGCAGCCTGCGCATCGCCGACCCCTACACCGAGAAAGTGCTGGACCCCAACAACGACCAGTACATCCCGGCCGTGACCTACCCCAACCTGAAAGCCTACCCGACAGGCAAGACCACCGGCATTGTATCGGTGCTGCAAACCAACCAGACACCCTATACCTGGACTACGACCAACTTCCAGCGCCCGGCCCGCACCAACATGGTGATATACGAGTTGCTCGTGCGCGACTTTGTGGCCCGCCACGACTATAAAACGGTGACCGACTCGCTGGCCTACCTCCAGCGCCTGGGCGTGAACGTGCTGGAGCTGATGCCCATCAACGAGTTTGAGGGCAACGAAAGCTGGGGGTACAACCCCTCGTTCTACTTCGCCCCCGACAAATACTACGGCACCAAAAACGACCTTAAAAAGTTGGTTGACGAGTGTCACCGCCGCGGCATTGCCGTGGTGCTAGACATGGTGCTCAACCACTCCTTCGGCCAGTCGCCGATGGTGCAGCTGTATTTTGATGGGAATAAGCCCGCCGCGAACAGCCCGTGGTTCAACCAAACGGCCAAGCACCCCGCCAACGTAGGCTACGATTTCAACCACGAAAGCGCCTACACACGCTATTTCAGCAAGCGCGTGATGCAGTTTTGGTTGGAGGAATACCATATCGACGGCTACCGCTTCGACCTTTCGAAAGGCTTCACACAACGCGATGTAGGCACAGCCGAAAACGGCGCTACGTACGACGCCTGGGGTCAATATGATGCCTCACGCGTAGCCATCTGGAAGGACTACCACGACTACATAGCTAGCGTAAGTGCCACTGCCTACCCCATTTTGGAGCATTTGGGTAGCAATGACGAGGAGAAGGCGCTATCAGCTATTGGACTGATGCTGTGGGGTAATCTGCACTACAACTACAAGCAAGCCGCACTAGGTTACAGCGACGGATGGGACTTCAACTGGGGCTATTACCGGCAGCGCGATTGGATGGAGCCCAACCTCGTGACCTATATGGAAAGCCACGATGAGGAGCGCTTGATGTTCGAAAACCTAAGCTACGGCAACAGCAACGGAACGTACAGCGTGAAAGATCTGGCTACGGCTTTGAAGCGCAACGAGATGGCGGCTGCCTTCTTCTTCACGGTGCCTGGTCCACGCTTGATTTGGCAGTTCGGTGAGGTGGGGTACGAGGTAAGCATCAACGAAAACGGCCGCACCGGCAACAAGCCCATCCGCTGGGAGTACTACCGCCAGGCCGACCGTCGCCACCTCTATGACACCTACCGCGCCCTGATTGCGTTGAAAAAACAGCCGGTATTTACGGCGCCTACCGCCTTTTCGCAGGAGCTAACCGGGCAGGCCAAGGCCATTCACCTATCCAACAATGACCTGAGCGTGACGGTGCTCGGCAACTTCGGCGTGACAGCCACCACCATCAACCCCAAGTTTCAGCAAACTGGTACGTGGTATAACTACCTTACCAGCACGCCGATGAATGTGGCCGATGCCAATGCGACCATCACATTGCAACCCGGCGAGTACTTCGTGTATACCAGCAAGCCTATTACCAAGCCCGCCAACTCGGTGCTGCCTGTGAAGAGTGCGCAGGCAGTAAGCGGCCTCAAGCTGCTGGCCTCGCCCAATCCCACGGGTGGCGCCGCCACGCTCTACTACGAGCTAAGCGCCGCCGTGCCTACCGTCACCGTGACGGTGCAAAACATGCTGGGCGCCACCGTGCGCACGGTACCCGTAGCAGGCCGCCAGACCAGCGGTGCCCACGAGCTAGCCCTGCCTGTAGCCAACCTGGCCAACGGTATCTACTTCGTGCGCCTGCAAGCCGGCACGCAGCAGCAAACCACGCGCCTGGTAGTGCAGCACTAGGTTGACGCACAGCTAAAACAAAGAAGGCGGCTCCAGTGGAGCCGCCTTCTTTGTTTTAGCTGTGCGTCATGCTTAACGCATATAGGCTATTTCTTGGCGAGTACCGTGTGGTACGTTACTAGGTCATCAATAGGGGAGCGGATGATTTTGCCGACTTCCATGCCGTGGTTTTTGGCCGCCTGCGTGAGGGCATCGCGGAAGTTATAGCCCACCGAGCCGATGCAGTTGAAGGTGTATTCCTGATAGTTGGGGTAGTGCACCACCAAGTTGTCGAAGAACGTGTTGAAGCCTTCCAGTACGATGTCGCGGCAGTAGCTCACGTTGTTGTGGTCGTAGGCAAACTTAGCGAAGCTGGCCAGGAAGCGGTTGGGGAGGGGCTGGTTGTAGAGACGGTCGAAGATTTCTTCGTTGTCGAGTTCGTACTGCTGTTTGAAGGCCTCTTGGAGGCCATCGGGTAGGTAGCCGCGCATGTAATCGCGCAACAGGCGCTTGCCAATGAACGAGCCTGAACCTTCGTCGCCCAGGAAATAGCCTAGAGAGTCAATGTTCAGCGTTACGTCTTTGCCATCGTAGAGGGCGGTGTTGGTGCCCGTACCCAAAATAGCGGCAAAGCCCTTTTCCAGGCCCAGCAGCGCACGGGCTGCCGCCAGCAGATCGTGGCCCACATACACTTCCGACTGCTTAAACACGTGGCGCATGGCCGCAGCTACGGTTTCTACCTTCTCCGGGGTAGAACACCCGGCACCGTAATAATACACCTCACTGATGGCCGGCAGGTCCAGGTTATCGGGCAGGCTTTTTTCGAGCGACTCAATGATTCCCTGGGTGTTGATGAAGTAAGGGTTGTAGCCTTCGGTGTTGAAATAAATGCGTGTGCCTGCATTGTCGATTAGGCACCAGTTGGTTTTAGTGGAGCCGCCGTCAGCGATGATGATCATGGGTAGGGTAGAAGAAAGTAAAAAGAAGAAATACGCAGCATCCCGGGGTAGGGTGTGTACTTACCACGTAGCGCAGAATAGCGAAGCACGGAAAAGTTTTCGGTAGTTGAAAGTCGTTTGTCAGGATGTTACTGAAAGGCAAGGATATGGAGCAAGAAAAAAGTGAAAGACCAACAGAATAGATTATCCTCGAAAGAGTACGAAACTACAAATGAGCAAAGGTAAAAGCCGACGGAAACACAGTGACTATCCGCAACCAAGTAAGTTGGTAGGCGCTCAGAGTTAGACAAACGTTTGCATTAACTTGCCGGGGTTTTACTTTCAGGAAGGTGCCGTCATACGTTTCGGGCTCGTACGGCAGGCACTGAGCAGCATGTGTAATCATTTTCCCCGATGGATAAATCTTTTCTTTATCTTCTCTTCTCGTTTTTTCTGGTGCAAATGCCTACCGCCCAGGCTCAACGCACTTCTTCGCAGGGCGGTGTTTATGTAGACAAGCAGGGCGTGCTACGGTGGCAGAAAGGCAGGCAGGAAGTAGCGCTTTTCGGCGTTAACTACACTACACCATTTGCCTATTCTTACCGTGCCCATCGGCGGTTGGGTGTATCGCTAGAGCAGGCTATTGAGCAGGATGTGTACCACCTGTCCCGGTTGGGCGTCGATGCGTTTCGAGTGCACGTATGGGACGTAGAAATTACCGATACGGTAGGCAACCTGCTGGAAAATGAGCACTTACGCCTGCTCGATTTTCTGGTGGCCCGTCTTAAAGAGCGCGGTATCAAAATCATCTTGACGCCCATTGCTTATTGGGGCAACGGCTACCCCGAGCGCGACTCGGCCATGACGGGCTTTTCGTCTATCTACGACAAGGTGCAGGCCTACACCAACCCGCGAGCTGTGGCGGCGCAGGAGCGCTACCTCACGCAGTTTCTCAACCACCGCAACACGTATACCAAGCAGCTCAACCGTCAGGACCCTGATATTATTGCCTTTGAGGTGTGCAACGAGCCGCGCTACCGCGAGCCGGCTGCGCAGGTAACGGCCTTTGCCGACCGCATGGCCGCCGCCATTCGCAACACTGGCTGCCGCAAACCAGTGTTCTATAACATAGCTGAAAACCCGCAGGTGCATGAAGCTATTCTTAATGCAAAAGTGGATGGCCTCACGTACCAATGGTACCCCGAGGGCTTGGTAGGAGGCCACACCCTGCGCGGCAACTTCCTACCCTACGTCGACCAATACCCGATTCCCTACCGCCAGGATCCGCGGTTCAAGTCGAAGGCTAAGATGGTATATGAGTTTGAGTCGGCGGATGTTTTGCAGCCCGTGATGTACCCCGCCATGGCTCGCAGCTTTCGGGCAGCGGGTTTTCAGTGGGCTACGCAGTTTGCCTACGACCCCTTGGCCATTGCTTACGCCAACACCGAGTACCAGACGCATTACCTCAATCTAGCTTACACCCCGCGAAAGCCCTGAGCCTGTTGATTGCCGGGCAGGTGTTCCGGCAGGTGAAGCGTGGGCAGCAACAAGCCGCCTACCCCGCCGACTCCACCTTTGGAGCGTTTCGTATCAGCTACCGCGAGCAGCTCAGCGAGATGAACATGCCTGAGGCCTTTTACTACACCAGCACCACGCATATACAACCTCAAAAGCCCACTGCGCTGCGGCATGTGGCCGGGGTAGGTTCGTCGCCAGTAGTGCGCTACGAGGGCACCGGGGCCTACTTCCTCGACCAGCTGGCGCCGGGCATATGGCGCCTGGAGGTGATGCCCGATGCGGTGCAAGTAGCTGACCCCTTCGCACAAGCCTCACTCCAACGCATCGTTACGCGTATCGAGTGGAACACACATCCCGTACGCATTTCACTAGCCGATTTAGGGCCGCAGTTCTCCATGCGCGGCCTCAACGAAGGCAACACATCCCAGGCAGAGGCTACCGACGGACAGGTGGCTGTGCGGCCGGGCGTATACCTGTTGGCAGCTCCAGAGCAGAAAACCACTGCCTGGACTGGCCAAACGCGGGTAGGTACGTTGCGGCTAGGTGAGTTTGTGGCCCCTACGCCTACCGTTGCTGGCCTGCAAGTGGTACACGAAGCCTACCCCCAGGTATCGGCTGGGCAACAGCTGCGTCTCGCGGCCAAGGTGGTAGGGCTGGCCCCCACCGATAGTGTGCTGCTGGTGGCGCAACACTACTACGGTCGTACCCAAACCCTACCCATGCGGCGTGGCTCCTACCCTTCATTTGAGACTACGGTACCGGCCGAGCTGCTGTATCCGGGCCTGTTGCGGTACTGGGTGGTTATAAAGCAGGGAAGTAAGACAACTACCTTCCCAGGTAATTTTGCGGGCTCACCGCTCAATTGGGACTATGCACATGCAGAGCATTGGGAAGTACCTATTGTGCCGGCCGCTACGCCCATCCCTTTGTTCACTGCCGCCACCGACCATGACCAGGTAGAAATAGGACGCATCAGCGAGGGTAGTTATGCCGACTACGTGACTACGCCCGCCACGGGTGCTCTGGCGTTGCGCCTGCTTGGCATACCTCAAACTGGCGCTACTGCAGTAACTGACGGTCCGGCTGTGTGCCTGCGAGCGTATTTTGGTGATAAGGTGCAAGGCCGCCACCAGGCTACGAGTCGCAGCAAGGAGTTACTACTGACAGGTTCTGCTAGCCAAGCTGGTACCACACTGCAAGTAGTGCTAGTAACCAAGGATGCTGCTGCCTACGCCGCTACAATCACCATGGGTCCCGATCGGCAAATCCTGCGCGTGCCATTAGCCGACTTCCGGCCCGCGCCGCTGCTGCTAAGTCCGCGACCCTACCCCAGCTTCCTGCCCTTAACCTTTCAGCCTGCTACGCAGCTCCCGACGCTACAGCTGGCCGACGCCGAGGTGTTGCAGATTATCCTCCCCGCAGCACCGGCTGCCCGGCACGTAGACATCGAGTCGGTGCAGCTGCAGTGAAGCGGGATAGGAGCAACGCAACAATCAAAGGGCGAAAGATAGAGCCGTTTAAATGGCTCTACTGGGATAAGTAATCTACTGACTGAGAAGCAAAATTTACCAGTATATACTTAGTAATAAAGTAGAGTAACCACACTACGCACAATAGGTGCGCCGACGATTAGCTCCATTAAAAAAGGCTCCTGAGTAGTATCAGGAGCCTTTCTTGTAAGCGGGAAAAGAAGATTAATTCTTTCGGATAGAGTAGGTGTAATTACCCGCGCCCTGGCTTAAATCAAGCGTGACCAAATAGCTGCCAGCTGCTGCGGGACCTTTGATATTGTCAGCATTAAAGTCGAGAACCCCGTCTGCTTTGTTGTCACCGTAGTTGATATCCCAGCCATTGTTCGCTCTGAATTTAAGCTCGCCATTAGCACTTAGAGTCATTACAGCCGACCACGTACCTGTAGTAGCGTTATAGGTCAAAGGAGTTTGGTTATCCCACCCGCCGGGGGTAGCAGAGCCAATAGCTGCCCAAGTAGTAGGTGTAGCCGTCCAAGTTAGGTTCGGAATATCCACCACAATACGGTAGTAGCCTGCTGTTGGGACAGAAAGGTTACCAGCGCCTCCATCTGTTGATAAGGAGCTTGAGGTAACTTTAGTAGTTGCGTTTGTAGTGACTGTACCCACAAGACCGTAGTTCGTGTTGGCCCAGCTAGGCGTGCTTGTGAATTTGAAAGGACTAGCGCTAGCAAAGTTAATATACCCCTCGTAGGTGCCATTATTGGTAGGAGATGCAACTCTAGGCGCTTTATCAGGTGCCCAACCCTGATAGTCACCAGGTACGTACAGCGATGGGTACGCAATAACAGATAGGTAAGGAGTTGCTGTTAAAGAGGTGACGCTGGAAAGTTGTGCATAGGCAGTGTTACTGCCTACGTCTGACTTAACGCGTACATCCAACTGACCTGCCGAGCCCGGTGCAATACCCAAGGCCAGCAATGCACTATTCAACTCCGATACTGTGAGTGTACGGCTGGAAGAAGTGGTAGTAAACTCACTAGGTGATTTGAAGTTATTACCCTTTACATCGAGTTGTAGCGTATAAGTGACTGCCGCAGCATAGCCGTAGTTAGGAGCAGTCCAATTGAACGTAACGGCTTCTTTGGCTGCGTTATCCATGGAGAGCGTGCCCAAGGCTGTAGAAGAGGCTGTAAGGGTAGGCCCACCGCTCGGATGAATCACCGTTTTTTCATCCTCCTTCTCACACGCGGTGAGGAGTAAAGCAACCGCGCCTACTCCCAATATTTTGGTAAACCAAGTTTTCATTGTGCGGGGAATTATACTGTAGAAAAAGAGACGATACAGGCTGCCAAACAACATAGCATTGCTTGGCAGCCATGTAAGTTAGTAACCTGGGTTCTGTACCAAGTTTCGGTTTACGCTTAGGTCAGATACTGGTATTGGGAATAGATTGCGGTAGTCCTGTACGGCAGTCCCTTCCTTCACACCACCCTTCCACGGCCACAGGTAGTCGCGCGTAGTGAAACGATTATAGCGAATAAGGTCTGTGCGACGAGTTGCTTCCCAATACAGTTCGCGGGAGCGTTCGTTCAACAGAAAGTCCAGCGTTAGTTCCGAAGAAGTAATGTTGCCGGCCGGAGTATTTTTGTAGGCCCGCGTACGCACTCGGTTCACGTATTCCAAAGCCAGGTTTCGGTCGCCACCACCACGTACGGCTGCTTCAGCATACATCAGGTAGGCATCGGCTAGACGGAACATAGGGAAGTCCGTATCTGCAAAAACAAGATCAGAGCCGGGAGCACCCGTAGAGCTAACGTTTTTGAACTTAATAGGTACGTAGCCTTGGTAAAAATCAATAAGTGAGTTGATTTCCAAGGTCTGCCCACCCGTTACGAACTTAGCACGATTATCAGCCGCGGTATCTGGAAACTGACGATAGAAGGCCGACGTAGTGCGCAAACCACCCCAACCCCCATCGATGCCGTAGCTGGCAGGATTCCAATTTCGGTCGGAAGTGCTGGCCACAGGTCCATGAACTAGGAAGGTAGTACCCCCATAGCTCTGCGTGCGGCGGCCATCATAGGCAATGGGAAAGATAATTTCCCGGCTTGTGTTATTATCTGTGCGGAACAGGTTTCGGTACTGTGGCGTAAGGGTGTAACCGGCATCTATTACTTTCTTCGCATTAGTGGCGCAATCTGCATAGCGGGCCGTTTTGGTGTATACCTCAGCATTAAGGTAAAGCTTGGCTAGCAGCATCCACGCGGCGGCTTTGTCAGCGCGAGCGTACTCATTCTGGCGAGGAGCAGGCAAATCGGCGTCAATAGCTTGTAGCTCCCGTTCAATAAAGGCAAATAGCTCAGGACGTGTAGTTTGAGTAGGAGGAGTAGTTCCCCCAATCTCATTTTCTTCAGTAACAAATGGCACATTGCCATAAAGATCCAGGGCATGGTAATAGGCCAAGGCACGTAAGAAACGCACTTCAGCGCGGTATGCACGGATAGTAGCGGCATCCGTCTCATTGATGCCTCGGCTGCTCAACTTGGCATCCGTCGACTCCAGTAAGAAATTATTGCACAGGGTTACTTCGTACAGAATGCGGCTGTATAGTCCTTGCACCAGTAGGCCAGTGGGTGTCCAGTTCATCAGGTGCCAGTCCTGAATGTTTGGGTCACCCCAGTTCACTACTGCTTCATCCGTGGTCAACTCCTGGGCACTCCAATACTGCCGTATGTAGTCAGAGGTACCTTCGTCGATACCTTTCACATCACCGTTACCGTTTGGTCCCTGCGACCCGGTGAGGGCGAAGCCACCATACACTTTAGCTAACACCGACTTATAGCCAGCCGCATCTTTGTACACAGCTTCTGAGGTAAGGTCATATTTAGGCAAACGGTCCAGATCATCCGTGCACGACGTTATCGTGAGCACCGAAGAGGAGACCAGCGCCAGCGCCGAAACGTGGCGGAGAATATTCTTTTTCATACTATAATTGAAAGCAGAAAGCTAGAAAGTTAAGTTCAGGCCAAGTGTGTATGTGCGCGGGCGGGGATACACATTGTTATCAATCCCGTTGGAAATTTCCGGGTCTAAGCCTTTGTATTTAGTGCTCAGGAACACGTTCTGAACAGCTGCTGTGAGGCGCAACGTTTCACCGCCGCCCAGCGTGCCTGCATTATAGCCCAACGTAATGTTTTCCATGCGCAGAAACGAACCGTTCTGGATGTAATAATCCGAAGAGAAGCGGGTCTGAGCAATGTTGGGAAACTGGGTATAGTTGGCATCCTCCGTCACGTTAGACACGAAGTTGTTCGAACCGTTGATGCCTTGGTAGTTGCCTGCGTTTGAGTTGATATTGTTGTACACATAGTTGCCCAAGTTACTACGCAACGTGAAAGCCAAGTTGAGTCGGTCGTAGCTTACGTTGGAGCTAAAGCCCAGAATAACCTTAGGTGCAAACTGCTTGCCTACATACCGGTCACGAGCTGTGATGGTTCCGTCACCGTCTAAGTCCACGTACACGCCATTCAGCGGCCGGCCATCTGGGCCATATACCTGCTTATAAGTATAGAAGGCTGATGAAGGAGCACCTACGCTGTAAATGCCGATGGTAGTGCCTGTGCCACCCGAAATGCTGCCGCCGTTATTCGTTTCGAGGCCTTGGAAACCAGGTACCTGCGTGCCGAGTGAGGTGATGCGATTTTTGTTATAGGTACCGTTAGCATTCAACGTCCAGGTCCAGTGTTCGCCTTCTACGGGGGTAGCGTTCAGGTTCAACTCCACCCCGCGGTTTTCGAGTGTGCCTACGTTGGATACCAGCAAGTTGGTGAAGTTAGTACCCAGTGCAACCGGTACCTGAGCCAGCAGATCTTTGGTTTTGCGGTAGTACACATCCACCGAGCCATTCAACTTACCCTCCAAGAAGCCAAAGTCCAGACCTGCGTTGTAGGTAGTGGTCTGCTCCCATTTGAGGTTGCGATTGAACCCTTGGGGCGAATAGGGCGTGAAGAAGGAGTTGCCTAGTTGATACTGAGCTGTGGGAGTGTTGATTACGTAACGCTGGAGGTAGGGATAATCGCCAGCAACGCCGGCCACATCTTGCTGCCCTGTGATACCATAACCGGCCCGTAGCTTCAGGTCGGAGAAGGTAGTCATGTCTTTAAAGAAGTTTTCCTCTTTCAGACGCCAGGCCACCGAAGCAGCTGGAAATACGGCGTGGCGATTGTTCTCCGGGAAGCGCGAGGACGCATCATCGCGCAGTGTGCCTGTAAACACATACCGGTCGTTAAGCGTAAGGTTCGCCCGGCCGTAGAAAGAGATGATAGTGTACTGCGTCCGAACTGGTATGGCAGCTAGCTTAAACAGGGAGCCATCGGCCAAGAAAGTAGGGTAGGCAGGCTCGTCTCTGATGAAGTCCTGATACGAGTAACCGCCTAGCACTTCCAGACGATTATTGCTGCCAAACTGCTTGCTATAGTTTAAGTAAGCTTCCAGCAGCTTATTGTCACGGTTTTGCGAGTACTGATTGAACGAACCACCGCGCGACGTTCTGTTTGAGGCGTCTAGGGGTGTATTGGAATAGGCGCCGGCCGAGCGAGCATCTATAAAATTAGAGCCATTGCTACGCGTGATGTCGTAACCCAGGTTCACGTTAGCGTGCAGATCAGGCAGGAAATGGAAGCTGTAATCGAGCTGGGCATTACCGATGCTGCGTTTCACAGAGCTACGGTCGCGGCGTAGCAAAAGCTGCGCTACTGGGTTGCGGGGTACGTTTTGCTGGGGTGTGCCATTGCCCTGGAGATATTCAAAATAATTGCCGAAGGCATTGCCAGTAGGGCTAACCACAGGCTGGGTGGGGTCGAAGGCGGCGGCTGAGCCAATAGCCCCGTTATCTGCGAAGTTGTTATCAATCCAAGAGCCCTTCACATTCACGTTGACACGCAGATGATTATCTAGCAGTACTGGATTGAGGCTCAGTGAAGCTGTATTACGAATAAGCCGATTCGTAATCAAAATACCCTGCTGCGAGAGGTTACCATAGGAAGCACGGAATGGTAGTTTGCCCACGGCCCCAGTTATGCTCACATTATTGTCGTACGTCTGAGCTGTCCGGAACACCTCATCCTGCCAGTTGGTGTTAGCATTACCTAACAAAGCAGCTTTCTCGGGGGCAACGCGTTGTACCGTACTGCGGAATTCGTCAGCAGACAGTACAGGCACGGCGTTGTAGCGGTGCGACAGGGAAGCCTGTGAACTGAAATTAACCGTTAGTTTTTCGCCTGATACACCTTTTTTAGTGGTAATCAGAATAACACCATTGGAAGCACGTGAACCATAAATAGCTGTGGCAGAAGCGTCCTTTAGTACGGTAAAGGTTTCAATATCATTGGGGTTGATAAGGCTGAGGGCATTGGAAGCGCCACTTACGCCGCTATTGTCTACCGGCACACCGTCAATTACAATCAGCGGGTCGTTGCTGGCATTAAGCGAGGAGCCGCCACGGATACGAATCGTGGTTGCCGCACCCGGTGAGCCGCCGCCGGTCGTAATCTGTACACCGGCCGTTTTGCCCTGGATGAGCTGTTCGGGGTTAGTTACTTGGCCTTTCACAAAGTCTTTGGCTGAAACAGTCGTAATAGCCCCCGTTACGTCTTCTTTGCGCTGCGTACCATAACCCACTACCACTGCTTCATTCAGCAGGGTCGTATTTTCGCCAATAGTAACAGCTGGCACAGCCGAATTTTGGCCGGCGGCTACCGTAACCGTCTGACGCTGCGTATTATATCCTACAAAGGAAATAACCAGCGTTTGCGGACCGGTGGGCACATTCTGAATAGAGTAGGTACCATCGGCATTGGTGGAGTTACCAAGGGAAGTGCCTTCTATCACAACGGTTACGCCGGGCAAGCCCTGTTTCTGTTCGTCCAGCACACGGCCGCTCACAGAGCCGGTTTGGGCGAATGCACCGGTGAAACCAGCGCACACAAATAGCAGGAGAAACAGTAGTTTCACCAGGTAAGGGTGTTTCATTGAAAAATGATTAGGGGGTTGGGAATTTAAGTGTCGGCTTAGCCGATTTTGCAAACGATTTCGGCAGCTACGAAAAATTACATGCTATGGCTACTAAAGCAGTGATTTTTCAACCAAAATTGAATGTAAACGCGAAGGTACTATGATAAAACCTATAAACACAATTGTGTAATAGGTGTCTCATAGCTGTACCCAACCATTTGAATAGCCTATGAGATAGGCTTTGGAATGCTGACTACCGCAAACGTTTGGGTAGTTTTGGGGTAGCACCTTAAATACGAAAGGGTTATAAGAGAAAAGTACAGCCTAAATGAGGCGTCCTACCTCGCAAATGAAGCTGCCTACCTTACAAATGCAAAGACAAAAAAAGATTGTAAACAATTGTTTTTATTGGCAAGGTGCACCCTCTAAGCTGGTGGCCACTATTGTGGGTCTGGCGGTTTTGTGTCTTTCCGAACCAGTGCAGGCTCAGAAGCAGCACACAGCTGCTCCTACCGTTTCCACGTTAGAAATGACAATGCCTCAGTTGCATCGCACGCGCCGGGTGTGGGTGTATTTGCCGCCCAGCTACACCACTAGTCACCGCCGCTACCCGGTGCTCTACTTGCAGGATGGTCAGAATATATTCGACGAGGCAACCAGTTTCAGCGGCGAGTGGGGCGTAGATGAAGCCTTGAACCAGGAAAAACGCGCTACCATTGTAGTGGCTATAGATAATGGCGGCGACAAGCGCTTGGATGAGTACTCGCCCTGGCGCAACTCGCAGTACGGTGGCGGGGAGGGTAGGGAGTACGCAGCCTTTCTCACCGAAACGCTTAAGCCGTATATCGACCAGCACTACCGTACTCGGCCTGGCCGACGCCACACGGGCATTGGGGGCAGCAGTATGGGGGCGCTCATTGCGCTGTATGCTACCCTGCGTTACCCAGATGTGTATGGCAGGGTAGGGGTGTTTTCGCCGGCGCTCTGGTTTGCGAAGGATTCGCTGGACCGTTTTGTGCAACGCGCCCGGTCGGGGCGCCCTACCCGGCTCTACTTGGTAGCTGGGCAGCAGGAAAGCGAAACCATGGTACCCTACATGACGCAGCTGCGCGACCAGTTGCACCAAGCTGGTGTACGCTCTGCCAACCTGCGCTTCGTAGTGCGCCCCGATGGTCAGCACAACGAAGGTTTCTGGCGGCGGGAGTTTCCGGCCGCATATCAATGGCTGTTCTTCGGAAAATCAGCGGAAACCAAAAAAATACTTGCGCCGTAAAGTCGGCTGCTTACCTTTGTGGCGCGTCGATAAAAACGACATTGCTTTAAACTGATGACAACGCAACTTTGCCTGCAAGCCTGGTGGTGGCCTCTCCGAAACTCCGGACGGGATACCCTGTGCGTGCGGTAAAGTATACTCCGCATACTTGAACAGAAAGCCCGGCCGACCGCCGGGCTTTCTGTTTTTCAGCCCTTCTCTACCTCCAACCTCGCTACGCTTTTCCGAATGCCGCATTTCACGCTTAAGTCTCGCCACCTACGGGTGCTGGCCGATACCGTAACGCCCGTGGGCCTATACCTGCGCCTGCGCGACCGATACGACAACTGCCTGCTGCTGGAAAGCTCCGACTACCATGGTCAGCAAAACGCCTTTAGCTATCTGGCCTGCGACCCGCTAGCTCGTTTTGAGGTGCAGCGCGGGGTGGTGAAGCAGACCTTCCCGGATGGCACCGTCGCTACTGAAACCCTAACCGAGCCCCGCGCGGCACTAGCCCGACTACAGGAGTTTGCGCAGAGCTTTCAGACGGAGGAAAACGACTTCGACTTTATCACGGGTGGTCTGTTTGGCTACTTGGGCTACGAGGCGGTGCAGCATTTCGAGGACCTCGACCTGAATGCAGCCAAGCAAGCGGCCGGCGACATTCCGGAGATGCTGTATGGCACCTACCGCTATGTTATTGCGCTTAACCATTTCCGCAACGAACTATACGTGTTTGAACACACGTTGGAAGGCGACGCGGTAGACGAAGACGGCTTGAAGCGACTGGTGAACCTCATTCGCAACCCTTCCTTGCCGGAGTTTCAGTTTCAAACGCAGGGCGAGGTGCTGACCAACCAGACCGACGAGGAGTTTCTGCGGGTGCTGGCCCAAGGCCAGCAGCACTGCCTGCGCGGCGATGTGTTTCAGATTGTGCTGAGCCGCCGTTTTCAGCAGGGCTTTACCGGCGATGAGTTCAACGTGTACCGGGCGCTGCGCTCCATCAATCCCTCGCCCTACCTGTTCTACTTCGACTACGGCAACTTCAAGATCTTCGGCTCCTCGCCCGAAACGCAACTCCTTATTAAAGGCAGCAAAGCCAGTCTCTACCCCATTGCTGGTACTTTCCGTCGCACTGGTCACGATGCCGAAGACGCCGCTGCTGCCGAGCGCCTGGCCCAGGACCCCAAGGAAAATGCCGAGCACGTGATGCTGGTAGATTTGGCCCGCAACGACTTGGCCCGCCACGGCGACCAAGTAGCGGTAAAGGTATTCCGCGAAATTCAGTTCTACTCCCACGTGATTCACTTAGTGAGCGAGGTGACGGCCCAACTGCTACCCGGCACCAACCCCTTGCAGGTAGTGGCCGATACGTTTCCGGCCGGTACGCTTTCGGGGGCGCCCAAGCACAGCGCCATGCAACTTATTGACAAGCTAGAACCGACAGCCCGCGGCTATTACGGCGGCTGCCTGGGCCATCTGGGCTTCAATGGCGACTTCAACCACGCCATCATGATTCGCTCTTTCCTCAGCACCGACAACCAACTCTACTTCCAAGCTGGTGCTGGGGTAGTAGCGGCTTCCGATATCAACTCTGAACTCAACGAGGTGCACCATAAGCTGGCTGCCCTGCGCAAAGCCCTGAAAGAGGCCGAGCAGGTGTAGGGTAGGAAAATGTAAATCTCAGAACAGCTTTAGCTTTTTAGTCTGATGAAAATTCTTGTTCTCGACAACTACGATTCCTTTACCTACAACTTGGTGCAGCTACTGCGCGAGCTGGGCTACGGCGACCAAACCACCGTCATCCGCAATGATAAGCTGACGCTGGAGGAGGTAGAGCAGTACGATGCCATCATGCTCTCGCCCGGACCCGGTGTGCCGGCCGACGCGGGCCTGATGCCGGAGGTAATCCGGCGCTATGCGCCTACCAAGCGCATGCTGGGGGTGTGCTTGGGCCACCAAGGCATAGCCGAGAGTTTCGGCGGCACGCTCTACAACCTGCCGGCTGTGCTGCACGGCATAGCTACGGATGCCGACATCATCACCGGCAACGATCGGCTGTTTTCTGGCCTACCCACGCAGTTCAAGGTAGGGCGCTACCACTCCTGGGTGGTGCAGCCCGACTCAATACCCGCCGAGTTGGAAGTGACGGCCATTGATGCGCAGGGCCAGGTGCTGGCTTTCCGCCACCGCGAATACGACGTGCGCGGCGTGCAATTCCACCCTGAGTCTATCCTGACCGAGTATGGCAAGGAGATGCTGAAAAATTGGTTGGAAGGATAGACTCCAGAGTACATTTCCCTTCAACAGACAGAGCTCATCCTACCTAGAAAATTCCCTCCCACGTGAAACACCTTCTCAATACCTTATTCGACCAGCAAACCCTAACGCACGCCGAAGCCCGCGAAGCCATGACGCAAATCGGGCAAGGTGGCGCCAATGCATCGGAAATGGCGGCCTTCATGACTGTGTATCGGATGCGGCCCATTACAGTGCCGGAACTGGCGGGCTTCCGCGACGCCCTACTTGAACTCTCCCGTGACCCAGAATTGGGCACGCACGATGTGGTAGACATCGTGGGCACGGGCGGCGACGGCAAGGACACGCTCAACATCAGCACCCTGGCGTGCTTTGTGGTAGCGGGCGCAGGCTATCCGGTGGCCAAGCATGGCAACATTGGCGTGTCGTCGGTGTGTGGATCGGCAGACGTGTTGGGGAGCCTGGGAATAAACTTTGGGGTAGGCAACGACGTGCTGAAGCGCCAGCTGGAACGTGCCAACATTTGCTTTCTACACGCGGCGGCGTTTCATCCGGCCATGCGCCATGCCGGTCCTATTCGGCGGGAGCTAGGCGTACGTACGTTCTTCAATATTCTGGGGCCGTTGGTGAATCCGGCGCGGCCACGCTACCAGGTAGCGGGCACGTTCAGTCTGGAGCTGCTACGCCTCTACCAGTATCTTTTCCAGCAAACTCACACGCGCTACACCGTGATTCATGCCCTGGATGGCTACGATGAACTCTCGCTGACCGGTGCGGCCAAAGTAGCCACCAGCACTGGCGAGCGAGTGGTATCGGCCCCCGACTTGGGTTTGGCGGCTACTACACCCGCGAGCCTGGCCGGTGGGCGCACGGTGGAGGAGTCGGCCCAGCTGTTTCTGGATGTGCTGGAGGGTAGGGCCACGCCCGCCCAGCGCGACGTGGTGACGGCCAACGCAGCCTTGGCCATTCAGGGTCGCGAAACGGATTTTACCTTTGCGCAAGCCCTAGGCGCTGCGCAAGAATCCCTGGATTCGGGGCGGGCCCGCGAGGCGCTGCGCCGCTTACTGGCTGCTTAATTTCACTTTGTTTGAACGCCCACCGCCCGCCACAGCGTTTCTTCGGCGCATTACGGTGGGAAACTTCACAGGCACGATGTCAACTGAAACTATTCTCGACAAAATCATCACCCACAAGCGCCACGAGGTAGCCGAGCGCCGCGAGCTGGTGCCCACCAAGCTGCTGGAGCGCAGCTTATATATGGACGCGCAACCACTCAGCCTGCGCCGCTACCTGCTCCGCGACGACCTGAGCGGCATCATTGCCGAGTTCAAGCGCAAGTCGCCCAGCAAGGGGTTTATCAACCAATATGCCCCCGTGGAGCGTACTACTCTGGGCTACATGCAGGCGGGCGCTTCGGCCTTGTCGGTGCTGACGGATACGGAGTTTTTCGGCGGGAAAACTGAGGACCTGACCATTGCGCGGCGCTACAATTTCTGCCCCATCCTGCGCAAGGATTTCGTGATTGACGAGTACCAGATCATCGAAGCCAAGAGCATGGGGGCTGATGTGATACTGCTGATTGCCGCTGTACTTTCAGCTGATGAGGTAGCGCGCCTGGGCCAGTTCGCCCGCTCGCTGGGCCTTGAAGTGCTATTGGAAGTGCACAACGCCGAGGAACTCGCCCGCACGCTGCACCCCGAAGCCGTGAGCCTGGTAGGCGTCAACAACCGCAATCTGCACGACTTTTCGGTAAGCCTGGAAACCTCCGTGACCCTGGCCGAGCAGATTCCGGCGGAGTTTGTGAAAGTAACCGAAAGCGGCCTCACCTCCGCCGCTGACATCACTTACCTGCGTAGCGTAGGCTACCGCGGTTTTTTGATGGGCGAGGCCTTCATGCGCCACAGCCGGCCCGAGAAGGCCTGCGCGGCCTTGGTGCAGGAGCTGCGTGCCACAGAACCGGCTGTTATTCTTTAAGTCTTGTTGAAGCCGTATGTTTCCTACCCCACTCGCTACGTATCCGTTGTCGTCTGCTAATAGTCCTGGCCTGCGCATTAAGGTGTGCGGCATGCGCTCCGACGCCAACATCCGAGAAGTAGCCAACCTGGGCGTAGACTTCATGGGGTTCATCTTCTACGCCAAGTCGCCGCGCTGTGCTGTGCCAACGCTCAGCGTAAAAACGCTCAACAAGCTACCCTCTTCTGTTTTGAAGGTAGGCGTATTTGTAAACGAAACCACGGATATTATTCGGCAGCGGGTGGCAGAATACGGCCTCGATCTGGTGCAGTTGCACGGGCAGGAGTCGCCCGCGCAATGCGCCGAGTTGCGTTCCGTGAGCATTCTTGTTATCAAGGCTTTCTCGGTAGGTGAGGAGTTTGACTTCGCACAAGCTGCACCTTACGTGAACTGCTGCAATTACTTCTTGTTCGATACCAAAGGCCCGGAGCTAGGGGGTAACGGCACTACGTTCAATTGGCAACTGCTGGCGAAGTATCCGTTGAGCGTACCCTATTTTCTGGCTGGCGGACTCGATCTAGCCCACGCACAGGAATTGCAAACGCTGCGCCTACCTGGTCTCTTCGGCATCGACCTAAACAGCCGCTTCGAGCTGGCACCCGGCGAAAAGGACGTGGGTAAGCTGCGGCAGCTGTTTCAGCGGCTCCGGCCCGGCAGTAATATCTCAAGCACTTAGCGGCACCTTTCTTCTACCATCTCAACCACCACCCGGCGCACCTGGTGCGCTCTTGGTTCTTACCTTATGGCTACTTCTGCTTTTGCGCCCAATGCCCGCGGCTATTATGGCCAGTTTGGTGGCGCTTTCATTCCCGAAATGCTCTACCCCAATGTGGAGGAGCTGCGCACCCAATACCTGGATATTCTGGCCGACCCTAGCTTTCAGCAGGAATACCAACAGCTGTTGCGCGACTACGTGGGGCGGCCTACCCCGTTGTTTGAGGCCAAGCGGCTATCGGCGAAGTACAACACGCGCATTTACCTGAAGCGCGAAGACCTGTGCCACACCGGCGCCCACAAGGTGAACAACACGGTAGGGCAGATTTTGCTGGCGCAGCGTCTGGGCAAAAAGCGCATCATTGCCGAAACCGGTGCCGGCCAGCACGGTGTGGCCACGGCCACGGTGTGCGCCCTTATGGGCCTGGAGTGCATTGTGTACATGGGCGAAATCGACATGGAGCGGCAGAAGCCTAACGTATACCGCATGCGCCTGCTAGGCGCCGAGGTGCGCCCCGCCACCAGTGGCAGTAAAACCCTGAAAGATGCCACTAACGAGGCTATTCGCGACTGGATCAGCAACCCCGTGGATACACACTATATCATCGGCTCGGTGGTAGGTCCGCACCCATATCCAGATCTGGTAGCCCGCTTACAAGCCGTTATCAGCGAGGAAATGCGTAAGCAACTGCTGGAAAAAACCGATTCCGAACTGCCTACCCATGTGGTGGCTTGCGTGGGCGGTGGCTCCAACGCAGCCGGCGCTTTCTATCACTTCCTCGATGAGCCGACCGTGCAGTTGGTAGCGGTAGAAGCGGCTGGTCATGGGGTGCACTCCGGCCATTCGGCGGCTACCTCAGTGCTAGGCAAGCCAGGCATCATCCACGGCTCGCGCACATTGCTGATGCAGGACGAAGACGGCCAGATTACCGAGCCGTATTCTCTGTCTGCGGGTCTCGACTACCCCGGCATCGGCCCTCTGCATGCCTACCTTGGCGACTCGGGTAGGGCGCGCTTCATTGCCATCACCGACGACGACGCCCTGCGCGCCGTGGCCGAGCTGAGCCGCCTCGAAGGTATCATTCCAGCCCTCGAAACCGCCCACGCCCTAGCCGCGCTCGACCAACTTGGCGCCGGCCCGGATGATGTGGTGGTCATCAACCTCTCCGGCCGTGGCGACAAAGACCTGGAAACCTACCTGAAATACGCCGAAAAACTGACCACGTCGAAATAAAACGTTTGTCATCCTGAGCTTGCGAAGGACCTTATTACGCGAGATAGTAACTCCATTCAAGTTGTTCTGGTGTGAGAAGATCCTTCGCAAGCTCAGGATGACAAACGATAATTTTCATGAAAGACCGTATCAAATCTACCTTCGAGCAGAAAAAGAAAAACCTGCTCAACATCTACTTCACGGCCGGTTACCCTACACTCGACTCCACGGTGCCACTCATTGAAGCTGTCACCCAGGCTGGTGCCGACCTCGTGGAAATCGGAATGCCGTTTTCCGATCCGCTGGCTGATGGGCCGGTGATACAGCACAGCGGCACGGTGGCCCTGCAAAACGGGATGAACATGCGCGTGCTGTTTCGTCAGCTGCAGGGCGTGCGTCAGCGTGTGCCCGACGCGCCCATTCTGCTGATGGGCTACCTCAATCCGGTGATGCAGTTTGGGGTAGAGAACTTCTGCCGCGAAGCCGCCGAAGCCGGTGTGGATGGTGTGATCCTACCCGACCTACCCCTCGACGATTACGTGGAGGAATACCAGGAAACCTTTCGCCGCTACAATCTGCGGCCGGTATTCCTCATCACGCCCCAAACTGCGCCCGAGCGCATCCACCGCATCGACGAGCTGACGGATTCCTTTCTCTACCTCGTATCGGGTCCTGGCACTACGGGCAGTCAAACCGGCCAAGACGCCAACGCGCAGGAAGCCTACTTCCAACGCATCGAGGGTATGAACTTGCGCAATCCGCGTCTGATTGGCTTCGGCATCGGCGACAAGCAATCCTTCGACCGCGCCTGCCAGCATGCCGAAGGCGCCATCATCGGCTCAGCTCTGATCAAGGCAATGGATGGTGCTGAAGACGCCCCCGCCGCCGCCCGCCAATTTGTACAATCGGTACTGAATTGATTTAATAGCTACCCTAAAGTACTGTCATCCTGAGCTTGCGCAGGGCCTTCTCACGCGAGAACGAATCGTTGTGACGCTTGTCGTTCACGCGTGAGAAGGTCCTGCGCAAGCTCAGGATGACAAAAAGCTACCTCATGCTCATTCAACTAGAACCCGCCATTTCTCCCGAAAACCGGGAAGCCATCATCAACCGCATCAAAGCGGTGAACTACAAAGTCACGGAGGTGACTACGCAGCGTGCGCACTACCTCATTGGCATCGGTAAGGCCGATTTTGACATTCGCAGTGTTGGCCAGCTACCCGGCATTGTAGACATCCACCGTGTGTCGGACGACTACAAACTGGTGTCGCGCAAATGGCGCGTGCGCCCTACCGTCCTCGACCTGGGCGACGGTGTGCGCATCGGTGAAGGCACCCTCACGCTGGCAGCCGGTCCATGCAGCATCGAGAGCGAGGCGCAGATGGAAAGCATTATGCAGCACTTGGTTGAGAATGACGTGCGCATCATGCGCGGCGGCGTGTTCAAGCCGCGTTCCTCGCCCTACTCATTCCGGGGGCTGGGTATGGATGGGCTGAAGCTGTTTCACCAGCTGGCGCGGGAGCGAGGTATCAAAATCGTGACCGAAGTAATGCAGGTGTCGCAGGTAGAGGAGATGCACGACTACGTGGACGTATTTCAGGTAGGTGCCCGCAACACCCAGAATTTCAACCTGCTCGATGCACTAGGTAGTGTGGATAAGCCCGTGATGATTAAGCGGGGTATCTCCGGCACCATCGAGGAATTGCTGTCATCGGCCGAATACGTTTTCTCAGGTGGCAACGAAAAGCTGATTCTCTGTGAGCGAGGCATCCGCACGTTCGAAACAGCCTCGCGCAACACCTTGGACCTGAACGCCGTACCTATTTTAAAAGAAAAGACCCACCTACCCGTCATCGTCGACCCTTCGCATGGTATCGGTATCCGCGACTACGTAGCTGATATGGCCCTGGCCGGCGTGATGGCCGGCGCCGATGGTATCATCTACGAAGCCCACGAGAAGCCTGAGCAAGCCGCTTCCGACGGCGCACAGACGCTGAACTTTGCTGAGTCGGCGCGCCTGATCCGCAACCTGCGCCGGGTATATGCCCTGCGGCAGGAGCTGGAATAGCTGCCATGGAGCTAGGATTTGACGGAGACATAAAGAATCGGTAAAGCTGAACGGGTTGTTGCTTAATTGATAAGATAAGCGCCCTTTAGTTATAATAATATCATCAAAAACTAATATTATGTAATGATTTTTTATATTTTACGACACTTTTTTGATATTTTTTTTAAACGAAAGTATCAAATTCAAAATATTCTCTATATTTGTTTTGTCATGCAACAACAATCCGTCAAGTGCTTTGCCATGCTGAATATTCGTCCCGCGGAGGACGGAGTCGGGCGGTATTGCCAGTACGGAAGCTAAACCATGACGTACAACGCTGTAAACCACGAAAGCCCGACTCCACCCGGAGGCCGGGCTTTTTTTATGTCAAAAGCTATGGATACGCAACACTACCATCACTACACTACCCAGGACCAACTGGTCTGGAAGGTTTTGTTTGACCGTCAAACGGCGCTGCTACACAAACGTGCGGCCACGGCATTCGTGCAAGGTCTGCAACAGATTGGTTTTCAGCGTACTGGTATTCCTCGATTTGAGGAAGTAAATGAGCGACTACGGCGGCGTACTGGTTGGGAAATTGCGCCCGTAGATGGTGAGCTGGATGACGCTACCTTCTTCGGTCTGCTCGCCGACCGCAAATTCCCGGTTACCACCTGGATTCGGTCTATGCAGCAATTCGATTTCATCGAGGAGCCTGACTTATTCCACTGCGCCTTTGGCCACTTGCCCCTATTAATGGATCACGCCTTCGCCGATTTTCTGCACTTTTTGGGTAGGGTAGCTGGTCAGCATTTGCACGATACAGTAGCACTGCAAAAACTGGAGCGGCTCTACGGCTTCACCGTACAGTTTGGGCTTGTGACGGAAGGCGGCAGCACACGCATCTACGGAGCGGGTTTGCTGTCGTCAGCGGGTGAAATTCACCACTGGTTGAACAGCACCGATGTGCGCCACCCGTTTGATCTGGCTACGGTGCTGCACACGCCCTATTCTGAGGCGCACTATCAGGACCAATACTTTGCGCTCAATTCTTGGGAGCAGCTAACCGAAAGCGTAGCCGATTTGGCGGCCTTGCTGGCCAGCAACTGGCAATTGGCGGTGCGGTAGGGGGGAGGTAGTTGTCAGAGAAAAAGCCCTGTCATTCTGCCTGGCGAAGGATCTGCTCACACTTGAACGATTGATGTAGCAACGTCTTGTTCTAGTGTGAGCAGGTTCTTCGCCAGCGCAGAATGACAGGGCTTTGCGCGTCTGTGCCTTTCTAACTATACTACTTCAACTTGAAGCTTTTTTTCAAATACGCCACGGCCAACTCGTGGGCTTCGTCGGCGTAGGTTTTGTTGTAGTTGGGGTTGCTGGGGTTGGCAAAGGCGTGCACAGCGTCGTAGTTTTTCACCGTCAGCTTTTTACCGGCGGCGGCCATGTCTTTCTGGAACTGGGCCACTACAGTGGGTGAAATCGACTTGTCCTGAAGCGCAAAGATGCCCAGCACATCGGTGTTCAGCGTTTTTAGGCGGGCTACGTCTTTTTCCGGCATGCCATAGTACATCACGCAGCCTACGGCCTGCTTGCCGGCCAGCAGCGCCGTTTGCAGCGACCAGCCTCCGCCGAAGCACCAACCAATGCTAGCAATCTGCGCCTTAGAACCAGCGTATTGCATAGCACCTTTAATAATGGCCTCGGCCCGGCTGGTTTGCACGCTCTGCATGATCTTGCCGGCCTCGGCGGGTGCGGTGGCTATCTGCCCATCGTAGAGGTCGAGGGCAACGATGTTGACGCCGGGCAGCTCCCGCGCAAAGCCCGCTGCCTCGCGCTTGATGTAGTCATTCAGGCCCCACCACTCATGAATCACGAAAAGATACTTAGTGGAAGGAGTAGTGCTTTTAAGCATAAAGGCTTTCGCCGTTTTGCCATCGGGGGTAGGGTAGGAAACCATGTTGCCAGCGCCCTGGTAGGTATAGGGTAGGGGGGCATCGTGGCCGCCCACGAAGGCGTCATCATTGGCGAGCATGGCAAAAGCTTCGGTGGCGGCAGCGGGTTTGGCGCAGCAACTCATCGTCATTTGAGCCGAAGCAAATGGGAGAGTGACTAACAGCAGCAGGCAGAGAGTTAGAAGTTTTTTCATGAAATAAGAGGGTTGGAGGGGAGAAAGATGAGGTGCTGCCATTGTACGACAGGCGCGTACAACGCGCCCCTAGCTGGTTTTTACCTCAGCGCCCAGCTCAGCTAGTAAAGCGTAGAGCCCTACATAGGTGCGATTGACGTAGATGAAGTGCCGGGAGCCGCGTGGCTCGCGCTGCTTCCGCAACTCAGGCTCCTGCATCAGGTCGTCGCCGAGGGCATACACAGCTTGCATGTACGCTGGGTCACCGAAGTTGAACACCGGCTGGTGAAAAGGCCGCGCCACCAGCTCCAGCGAAATGCGCAGTGTGCGCAGGTACAGGTCACGTAGGGTAGGGGCATCATCAGGCCGAAGGACTTCCAATTGGGTAAGCAACTCCGCAAGGCGGGCGTCGTCGGCTAGTACGGCGGGGTCGAGCAGAGCGAAAAACAACTGGTAGAAATCGGCCGGAATATTCTTCACGCAGCCAAAATCCAGCACGCCTAGTGTGCCACCGTTGGTGGCATCGAGCAGGAAGTTGCCGGGGTGCGGGTCGGCGTGCACCTGGCGCAACGTGTGCATCTGAAAGGCATAGAAGTCCCATAGGGCCTGACCCAACTGGTTGCGCACAGCCTGAGTGGGGTTGGTTGCCAAGAATTCCTTGAGGTGTTGGCCCGGCAGCCAGTCCATCGTAAGAATGCGGGCGGCCGAGAGGGTAGGGTAGTAGGCCGGAAAACGCAGATGCGGAATGTGCCCACACTGAGCCGCAATTTCCTGTCCGCGGCGCAGTTCCAACTGATAGTCGGTTTCCTCCAGCAGGCGGGTTTCCACTTCCTCCAGATAAGGCCGCATCTGCGTCTCGTCTAGCCCTAGTACGCGCAAAGCCACGGGCTTCACCATCCGAATATCGGAGCGGATACTGTCGGCCACGCCGGGGTATTGCACCTTCACTGCTAAGGCTTTGTCCTCCTTTTCAGCAAAGTGCACTTGCCCGATGCTGGCTGCCTGCCGGGCATTCAAGTCAAACGTATCAAACAAGTCGAAAGGCGACTTGCCAAATGCGTCGCGAAACGCCTTCACAATCAGCGGCCCCGACAACGGCGGCGTTTGGTACTGGGCCTGGGCAAACTGCTCGGAGTAGGCTGTCGGTAGGATATTCTTCTCCATCGCCAGCATTTGCGCCACCTTCAGCACCGAGCCTTTCATTTCGCTTAGCGCGCCGTACAGTTCCTCGGCATTGGCCTGGTGCAGGTCGGCGGTAGTGCTTTCGGCGCCCACCGCCCGCTTGGCATAATGCTTCACGTAGTTAGCGCCCACATTCAAACCGGTTTTGGCGAAACGGGCAGCACGGGCAACCTTGGTGGTGGGTAGGGAAACGAGCGGCTTAGGGGAATCTGGCATGGGGTGGAATAATATTGCAGACCATCCTGCTGAACAGAGTCGAAGCCTCTCGCGTGCTGACGTTGGATATTATCTAGCATCAGCACGCGAGAGGCTTCGACTCTGTTCAGCAGGACAGTCCTTCGGGAAAGCGCAATCCTAACGGCTCTGCACCAGAAACCGCACAAAATCCACGGCTGAGTCCAGTGTGTTGCGGCCTACCAAGTCAAAGCTCAGCGTAACAGCTTTTTCGATAGCAGCATCGGTGCGCTCGAAACCCAGAGAGTCGTCTTTAGCGAAAAAGCCCAGCACAAATAGCATCTGCTGCCAGAAAGCACGTGGGTATTTCTCCTGAATCATGGGGCGAGAGGCCACTTCCTCAGTGCGACGACCATCGCGCAGGATATCGGCCACAAACTGCTCGAAACCCTGGCGGAAATCGTCCAGAATACGCGGCGTCATGCCCGGCATTTTGGAAAGTGAATAGCGCAACGACCACAGCGCGTAACTGCGGTTTTGTTTCAAAATTTCCAGCAAGGTGTAGTAGAAACCCAGCAGCTTTTCGCGGGCGCCGTATTGCTCCCATACCGGTTCCTCGGCGGCACGAGCACGAGCATCGCGTCCAAAGTCAGCCCAAATCTCGCGGTCGATGGCCGCAAAGGTGGCATAGTGCTGGTAGAACTCGGCTTCAGTGCTGCCCAACTTGTGCATGAGCTTGTAGACCGAAACCGGCGGCTGGCCTTTGCGCAGCACGTAGTCGAGATAAGCGAGTTTGATAGCTTCCTTTTCCATGAGAGTATAACCGTTGAGCAAGGGTTTAAGTTGCCGCAAAAAGCCTATTTACGGGCGGCGCGAAAGGCATCCAACGCACGCTGGCGCGCCTCCTTGTGGTCGACTATCGGCTGGGGGTAGGCGTCGGTGCCAAACTCCGGAATCCAGGCCTTCACGTACTCCAGCTTGGGGTCGTATTTCTGGAGCTGACTCTCGGGGCTGAAGATGCGAAACCAGGGAGCCGACACCACGCCGGTGCCGGCCGTCCACTGCCAGTTGCCGATGTTGTTGCTCATGTCGTAATCGATGAGCTTGTCGGCAAAATATTGCTCGCCCCATTTCCAGTCAATCAGCAAATCTTTAATCAGAAAGCTGGCCGTGGTGATGCGGGCGCGGTTGTGCATCCAGCCGGTTTGGTTGAGCTGGCGCATGCCGGCATCTACCAGCGGGAAACCCGTGCGCCCCTCGCACCACGCCGCAAACTCCTCTTGGTTGTTGCGCCACTCAATGCGCCGAAACGGCTTGTCGTAGCTTTCCTCAGCGGTTTCGGGGAAGTGCCAGAGCAGCATCATAAAGTAGTCGCGCCAAATCAACTCGTCCAGCAATTTGTCGTTCAGCTCCTGGGCCTGGCTCATGAGCTGCCGCACGCTGAGGGTGCCGTGGCGCAGGTGCACCGAGCGGTGGGTAGTACCATGGTCGTCGGCGAGGCGGTTGCGGGTTTTGTCGTAGTGCTCTACGTCGTTTTTATTGAGTAGTTGAGCGGGGGTTACGGGCTGCTCATACCGCTCAAATCCCATATCTGCCAGGGTAGGGCGAGCCGGAGCTTGATCTATACGGTGTAGGTTCTTCTTAGTAAACAGTTGCCGCGACGGGCGTTCCTGAAAGCTGTCGTCCTGCAGGGCCGCCCGCCAAGCCTTATTATAAGCGCCGTATACCTTGGCCGCCGTGCCCGATTTAGTCAGCACCTCGTCCTTGGCAAAAATTACCTGGTCTTTGTGCGCTGTGAAGGGCACGTTTTTCTGTTTTAGGAGCTTGGCTATGGCCTCGTCGCGCTGGCGAGCGTAGGGCTCGTAGTCCTCGTTGGTGTGCACAGCGGCCAGGTCGTAGTCCTTCAGCAACTGTTCGAATACCTCCTCTGGCTTGCCATAGCATACCAGCATAGTGCCACTGGCGCCTCCGGTTTCCTGGGCCAGCTGCTCCACTGCATCATATATAAACGTGACGCGGGCATCTTGCTTGCTAGGTAGCTTATCCAGAATGTCGCGGTCGAAGATGAACAACGGCACTACCGGCGCCTCCCCTTGCAGCGCCGCCGCCAAGCCGGTGTTGTCGGTGATGCGCAAATCGCGCCGGTGCCAGAATATCGTGAGTTTCATACGGGTGGGTTTCTCATGGGACTGAAAGAAATCTGTCATCCTGAGCCTGCGAAGGACCTTCTGCCAATTGAACGAGTTGTCGTTACGATGGTCGTTCAATTGGTAGAAGGTCCTTCGCAGGCTCAGGATGACAGGGACCATCTAGGCCCGCGCTACTTCAACCGGCTCATACCACCATCTACAGGTAGTACTTGGCCGGTGATGAAGCTGCTGTGGTCGGAGAGAAGAAAAGACGCCATGTAGGCCATGTCCTGAGGCTGTCCTACCCGTTGCAAGGGGTGGCGCTTGGCACTGGCCTCGGCTTTCTCGGGGGTATTGAGGAGGGTAGCAGCTAGGGGCGTATCGGTGAGGGAGGGCGCAATGCAGTTCACGCGAATACCAGCGCCGGCATACTCGGCGGCTAGGGCGCGGGTGAGGCCTTCTACGGCAGCCTTCACCGTGGCCACGCTGGTATGGAAGCTCATGCCCGTTTCGGCGGCCACTGTACTAAACAGCACGATGGAAGCGCCATTGGCTTTTTTCAGCCGCTTCACTACCGCCTGCACCACCTGCACAGCACCCAGCACATTTAGCTCGAAATCCTGTCGGAAATCGGCCGGCGCAATGCGCTCAAACGGACGCAGCCGGATGCTGCCGGGGCAGTACGCCACGCCGTGCAACGTGTCGGGTAGGGCATCGAAAGCGGTAGGAGCAAAGGGTGCGGTTACGTCGAGGGGTAGGAATGTGGTACCCAACTCAGCCAACTCCGCCGACTCGTGCCGCGATGCCGTGTATAGGTTGGCCTTCATGCCGTGCAGCAAGCGGGCCGTAGCCAAGCCAATACCCGAGGAAGCTCCTACTAGAAGAATATTCTTATCAGCAAATTCCATAAAAACGTAGCAGATGAACAGTTGAGTTTCTGCTACGCAGGAATGCCCGCAAAAGGCTATCCATCACCCAAAAAAGCTCGACCGCTAGCAGAGAAAATATCCCTGCTAGCGGTCGAGCTTTTTTGGGTGATAATTAGTTACTCCGCGAAAACAGCCTCGGCTCCGGCGAGCTGAGTATCAGCAAGCTGAGCATTGGCGGCAGCCCGAAGTGGGGTAGGGAGGCGCACTACACAAATGCCCGGCAGCTGCAACCACTCGGCCTGTGCCAGCTGCGCCAGCCCGATGGTGCCGGTGAGGTAGTGCCCACGCGTAGCCGAGTGGAACGTTTCGTGCACCCGCGTGAAATCAGTTTCCTGAGGCGCGTACTCGTCAGTGAATGTCACCAGCACATCTACCTCGGCGGCCTCGGGCGTCAGGGCCGAGTCGGTATTCTGGCTGATCTTCTTGTACTCGTAGCGGTAGCCGTAAGTAAGTGCCGACAAGTCGCTGAGCACGGCCGAAGCAGTAGGTACGGCCCCTGCGCCGCGGCCTAGGAAAAACTGTCGGTCGGTGAAGCCGCTCTGGGTGATGAGGCCATTGTACTCATCCTGCACCCGTGCCAGCTCGTGCTCGGGGCGCACTAGGGTAGGCAGCACGGCGGCGGCCACATTGCCGTCGGGTAGGCGGCGGGCTTCGGCAATGAGCTTGAGCGCCAGCCCTTTTTCGCGGGCGTAGTCGGAGGCCAGGTTGCTTAGCCGGTCGATGCCCACGGCCAGGATTTCCTGGGGCGAGGTCACCAGACCGAAGGCGTGCGTGAGCAGCAGCACCAGCTTGTTGCGGGCATCGAGGCCCTCTACGTCCAGGGCCGGGTTGCTCTCCGCGAAGCCCAGTGCCTGCGCCTTGCTAAGCGCTTCGGCAAAGGAAATAGCGTCACGGTGCATGGCCGTGAGGATGTAGTTGGTAGAGCCATTGATGATGCCCTCCACTGCCTCCAACAGGTCGGTGTCGTAGTACTCTTCCAGGTTCCGAATCACGGGTAGGCTGGCACAGGCGGCTGCCTCGTAAAGTAGGGGCGTACCGGTCTGGCGCTGCAACTCAATGAGTTCGGGAAGGTGCTCGGCCAGCATCTTCTTGTTGGCTGTCACCACGGCTTTGCCCCGGCGCAGGGCTTCGGTCACGATGTAGTAGGCTTCGTCGGCATCATCAATCAGCTCCACAATCACGTTCAGCGACGCATCATCCAGCAGGGCGTTGCGGTCAAACGTAAACAGCTCGGCGGGTAGGCTACGCTGCTTGGTGCGGTCCTTCACCCCAATGCGGCCGATGCGGGCGCGCAGGCCAGGCGTGCGTTCCAGCACCGTGTGCAGGCCCTGGCCTACCACGCCAAACCCAAATAAACCAATACGAATGTCGGAGCGGGTCATGCGGTATCCTTAAGCGAGTTCAGCTTCCTGTTTCAGATCGGCCACGGCCGTAGCGGCGGCGCTAAGCTGGTCGAGAGCCTGGG